>NZ_JAQQDU010000159.1:0-11292 GCF_046027825.1 Paraburkholderia sediminicola | reverse complement strand
GGCCGGCTCGGCGCCCGGATGAGCGGCTACGCCGGCGCCAGCCTGACCAGGTTGATGCTACCAGTTTGGCGGGCAGTAAGGCGCTGGCAGGGCAGCCAGCGCTTATACCTTGGCGGGCTGCGGAGGCGGCCCCGCGCAGGCCGTGCCACACCTCCTGGCAGGCAATGCCGCCACCGGCCGGGCGAGCCAACCCGGCCGGCGCTGCGCGTCATTTGTGCGGAGCCTCGTCGGCGGCGAATGCTTCAATCGCCGCCTTCTCGTCGGCCGCACTCAGCTCCCGCAGTCCGTGGTGACCCATCAGCCGGTACAGCGTCACGCGAGAAATATTCAGATCCACCGCCGCCTCATTCAGCCGATGACGATGCCGCAGCAGCGCCGCTTCGATCGCGCGCTTCTCGGCGGCTTCGCGTGCTTGCGAGAGCGTCACGGTCTGTTGCGCGGTGAATTGCGCGAGATCGAGGTCGTCGGCGGAAATCAGCTTGTTTTCCGCCATCACGATCGCGCGGCGCACCCGGTTGATCAGCTCGCGCACATTGCCGGGCCAGTTGTAGTTGTGCAGCGCCTCGATCGCCGACGGCGTGAAGCCGCGGATTTTGCGTGCGCTATCGGTCTTGAACTTGTGCAGGATGTGATGCGCGATGATTTCGATATCTTTGCCGCGCGCCCGCAACGGCGGTTCGTCCACCCGCAGCACGCACAGGCGGTGAAACAGGTCGGCGCGGAACTGCCCCTCGCGCATCGCGCCTTCAAGGTCGACGTGGGTCGCCGAAATGATCCGTACGTCGACCGGAATCGACTCGTGACCGCCGAGACGTTCGATCTTGCCTTCCTGCAAAAAGCGCAGCAGGCTCGCCTGGCTTTCGAGTGGCAGATCGCCGATTTCGTCAAGCAGCAGCGTGCCGCCATCGGCTGCTTCGACCCGGCCGATCTTGCGCTGATTCGCGCCGGTGAACGCGCCGCGCTCGTAGCCGAATAGTTCGGACTGCAACAGATGATGCGGGATCGCGCCACAGTTGATCGCGATGAACGGCGCCTTGCGGCGTGGCGAGCGTTCGTGAATCGCGAGCGCGGTGAGTTCCTTGCCAGTGCCCGACTCGCCGGAAATGAACACGCTCACGTCGGTGTTCGCTACCTTGCGGATGGTGCGAAAGAGCTGCTGCATCGCGTCGCAGGTGCCGACCATTTCGTCGTCATCGTCGGCCGCGGGCGCGGCAGGCGGGATCTCATCGGCATCGCACAACGTCACCATACCGAGTGCATGACTGGCGAGGTAATCGATCGTGGCGTTGGCCACTGGCGTCTTGACGTAGTCGAAGCAGTAGTGGCGGATCAGGCGCCGCACGTCGGGGTCGGTGAGGCGTTCCGACGTGGCGAGCGCAATCCAGCCGATCTGCTGTTGACGCAGGCTCGTTTCGAGGCCGCCCAGGTCGCGCAACGCAAAGCTGGCCAGGTCGACGATGCCGGTACATACCACGTCAGGTTTGAGCAGGCGCGCGAGTTCATGCGCCGAGCGGGCAACCATCACTTGCCAGCCGCGGCTCTTCAGATGGGCGGTCAGCGTCTCGTCCGGCGTGCGCGCGACGTACAGCAGCGTCCGTTCGGTCTGCACGTGCGGCAGGCCAGTCTCTTTCGGGGCGGCGGAGGGTTTGTGCAAGCGCTCCACGGCAGCCTCCTGATGGCGTGCCAAAGAGACTTCCGACGGACGCCCCACGAGGCCGTCCGTTACTCGTGTCACAGGTGCTTCCGGCGCTCGGGCAATCGACAGATGAGCGCCGGAGGGCGGTGTAACGCTGCTCAGATGGGGTGATTCGCGCACGATCAACCTCGTATCGTTGGCACGTCAAAAAGTGTAGGGAAAGCGCACACCGATCACGAAGTTCGGCGTGTCGGGCGTAAGGCCCACAGACACCGAACCGTTGATCGTCAAGTGCTTGTTCACTACATGATTCAAGCCGAAGGTCAGTGCGGCAGCGGTGGTCTCGCTGCCGGGCACCTTCGAATAGGTTCCGCCTGGCGCCTTGGTCTGCGACTCGGGTTCCAGCGCCATGGTGTACGAAATGCTGGCCGAGTCCTTGTCCGAGAACGCCAGCGCTACGCCGCCGCCGAACTGCACGACGTCGCCGATCTTGACCGTCGCCGGTTCGGTCTGGCCGACGACCGACGAGATGTCCGCGAACGAGCGCGCAATGTTATAGGTGTACGAAACGCTGCCGAACAGCACGACCGGATCGTAGGTCTTCAACACCGACAGACCCGCCGTGATATTCCAGAAGCCGGTGCCGGTGGGCAGCTTGGTGGGGGCGACCAGGTTGGTGTTGTCGGCATCGACCTGCTGCAGCTTGATGCCGAACGGCGACGAACCGGTCGGCGCCTTGACGCGCAGGCTGCCGACCAGGTCCGGCAGACTGTTGGTTTCCTTCAGGATCTCGTAGTAGATGCCGAAGTTGATGTCACCCACGTCGCTCGAATTTGCCGAGGCGTCCGAGACCGTATTCGCGGCCCCGCCGGCGCCGCCGACGATGAAGTTGCTGTGCCGGTAGATATAGGGCACGTCGAGGTCGACGCTGATGCGGTCGGTCAGACCGTAGCGCGTATCGAGGTCGGCCATCACCTGGTGCGACTTGGTTTCGCCGAGGTTGATGTTGCCGAGGAAAATCGCATCGAGCGCGAGGAAGCCGGACAGTTGCAACTGGCGGCGGTCGTAGTAGGTATCGCTGATCCCCCAGTCCATGGTCAGCTTGTGCTCGAACAGCGGCGTGTGCTGCTGGTTCTGCACTACCGCGTCTTCCGATTGCGTGCGCACGGGTTGCGCGGCCTTCTGTGTCTGGCCGACCGCGCCGCTGCCGTCGGTCGCGGCCGGCAGGCCGCCCCCACTGCTGTTATCCGGCACCGGCGGATTGACCGGCACGCCGGTCGCGGTGCCCGTGCCGCTGCCCGGCGCGGGCGTGCCCGGGTTCACCTGGGCCAGTGGCGGCAGCGGCACAGGCAGGCCGTCCGCGCCAGGTTGCTCGGCGACCGCGGCGTTGCCAGTCGGCTCGCCGTAACCCGGCGCGCCGCGGCCGCGCTGTTCCATTTCGAGGTTCGTGACCTGCCGCTCGAGTGAGATGATCTGCTTTTGCTGCTCGCTGACAACGCGCATGAGCGTGTTCAGCCGGTCTTCAACCGATTGATCGGCGAGCGCCTGCGCGCTGGCCCCCTGCGATAGCGCAAACAGCATGACTGCGGCCGGAATGGCCGCTAACGCCATGCGTGGCGTACCGGTCTTTGAGAATCTGATCATTTTTGTTCCCCCGGTATTCTGACTGCGCGTCGCATGTCTCCTTTGCCTCGCGCGGTCGCTTTGGTACTGCTTTGGTACTTGGTCTCGGTCCTGATCGGGTGGCGGCCCGTGTTATCTCCTTACGCTGTTTTGCAGGGCTTGCAGGACGCCCATCTGGCGCAGCATCGAGGCCGACATCTGCTGCGTCTGCAGATGCAGTTGCAACTGGTTGGCGACTTGCTGGTTATTGCCTGCAATCTGCAAGAGTTGGGCGATCATGCCGGCTTGTTGTGCGCTGCTCGGCGTGATGGTTTGGGTGGCGAGCCCAGCCGGCGTTTGCAGCGCAATCGAAATGCCCCCGTTGGCGAAACTGACGGCGGCGGTCACCGAGCCGTTCGCATTGCTTGCGGCAGCCGAGGTGGCGTTGTTATAGGTGCCACCACTCAGGCTGCCTGGTGAGGCGTTGAAATCGATCAGCGCCTGGTTGGTGCCGAGGTTGCCGTTGCCAGCCACCTGGGTGATCTGCGAGACGCCGTTGACGTTGACGTTCTGTCCGCCGTTCGCGCTGGCATTACGGTTGGCGCCGCTGCCCGATGATCCGTTCGGGCTGGTCACGGAGGCCGATGAACTGACCTGCACGCTCGGCTGGTTGAGCGCGTTGGTGACGATGGAGAGGGCGCCCGAGGCGACGGCGGTGGCGCCGTTGGGCAACTGCCATTGCGACAGCAGATCGATGACGACGCCCGAGATGATGTCCCCGGCAATCCCTTTGCCGGTCTGGTTGGCGAGGACGGTGTCGTCGACGGGTTGCAGCCTGAGCGCGCCGGCGTCTTCAAACACAGTCGGCGCCTGCTCGGCAGCCTGCGCGACTGATGCAAGGCCGCACGTTGTGAAACACAACGCACAGCCAATGGCGATTAAGTTTCGGTCCATGATGAGTCAGAACAACTCTGCCTTTATCAAACCGTATTCAACAAAGGGAGTCGCGGCCGTACCGTTTTCCAGCGCACGTTCGCGCAGCTTGAGCGCGAGCGACTCATTGCCTTGCAAGAGCGGAGAATCCTCCTTGAATGGCTTGCCGACGACCGCGAATACGAGGCCGTTCCACTTCTTGACGAAGTCGTCTTCCATGACGATGCGGTTGCCGAGGGCGGGGTCGGCAATGAAGATGCGGCCGTCTTCCGCGTGTTTGACGATGACGAAGTGCTCGTAGCCGTCGCTGTTCATCAGCACGAGCACGGGAATCTGCAGGTGATAAAGCGCTTCGGCGTTGACACGGAACCCTCGGCCGCGCAGGCCGATTGTTTCGACGAACTTCTTCATGTCGAGCATCGAGAAGCCGTTCTTGACCACCACCTCCGGTGTCGAAAACACCATCATGCGGCGGATCATTTCGGTTTCGGGAATGTCGATGCCGTAGCCGTACTTCAGCAACGTGGCCAGAGCGGCCGAGCCGCAGCTGTAGTCGAAACGCTGCGAAACGATGTGGTTGTAGCGTAGCTCGCGGATCGACCGCACGTTCATGTTGAACGGCACACCCGCTGAGGCGTTCATGGAAAGGGCACTCTGCGCATGACCCGTCTGTGACAGCACGAGTCCGGCGAAGAGCGCCGCAAAAAAGCCATGCCTTGCCCTGCTCACCCCGAACATGGTCTATCCCCCCCTGGGGAGACAACCGGTCAGCACGAAGGCTGACCGGTTGTCTTCCTGCTATGCAGCTTTAGTTACCGACTACTGATTACTGATGCGACACGCTGGCGACTGCAAGGCCGTTGTGTTGCAGGTTGCCTACGCCCGATGCGATATTCACACCGATATTGCCGTTAGCGTTGTTAAGAGCACCCGCGCCGAGCATTGCCGACCCGGTGAACGTGCCATTGACAGCAGTTCCAGCGGTCTGGCAGTTCTGGTCGCTGGCGATGACTTCGCCGCCTTGCTTGCTGTCATACCCCTTGCCTGAAGTGCTGCTGTCGGTCGTAGCCGATGCTGCGAGGCTGTTGTTTTGCACGTTGCCCGCACCCGAGGCCACGTTCACGCCGATATTGCCCGTTGCATTGGACAGTGCTTTTGCGCCGACAGAGGCGACGAAGCTGAAGTCACCCACTGTCGCCGAGCCGCTCGACGCCTGGGTCGAGTAGATCTGCGCGGAGCCGAACACGGGGCCGACATCCATGTTCGACAGGGCGGCGTCGTTGGACTGGGCGTTGTTTACGCCGGTGGAGATGTTGACGCCGATGTTGCCGCTTGCGGTATCCAGCGCATCCTTGCCGATGCCGGCGGACATCGTCGTCGGCTTTTCGGTGTTGATGTACTGGGTCACAGAGCCGGTGACCGTGACAGTGCCCTTGTCGTCGCTATAGTTGTTGGCCCATCCGTAGGCGTGGCTGCCTTCCGAGTAGCTTTCGCTAACCTTGCCGCCATAGCCGCTGCGGCCTTCCGTTGCCGTGCTCTGGCTAGCTGCCGCGTAGCCGCCGTATGCCACACCGTAGCCGGCTGCCTGCGCTTCAAGCCCGGCGCCGAAGTTGCTCGACTCGTGGGTGTTCAGCGCGCCAGCGAAGCCTGCTGCGACGCCGCCGAAGAGCACGCCGGGGCCGCCGCCGAGGCCGGCGATAAAGCCCGCTGCGAGGAAGCCGTTCGCGGAGGTATGCGTGTTCGCGTAGTTGTAGCCGTTGACCGAGCCTTCGATGCCGGTCGCGAAGCCGCCGCCTGCGATAAAGGCAGCGCTCGACGAGGCCGAGTTGGTTTGCGTGTTGCTCTTGTTATAGGCCCAGGCGTTGCTGCTATACGACTGGCTCACGCCCCAGCCGCCACCGCTGCCGCTCGCATTGTTCCAGCTCTTGGACGTGTCGATGGTCGTGGTCACTGCGCCAGCCGTGTAGGACTGCGGCGGCGTCGCCATGACAACGCCGTTGACGCTCACGTTTTGCGTGTTGTTGACCGTGGCGCCGGAACTGCTCGACACGTCGACATGGCCGCGCAGCGTGATGAAGCCGAATTCGCCGATGTCGGTATAGATGTTCGTTGCCGTAAAGAGCTCAGCTGGATCGCAGCCGGCCGTGCATTCTGCGTAAGCGGAACTTACTGCCATCGTCGACAGGACAGCCGCTGCAATGATAGTGCGCTTCATGATGACGCTCCGATAAAGAGTGTGGCTGGTTAGAAAAAGGTGCCCGCCGGGGGACGGAGCACAAAACTGTTTGAACTGACGTTACCTGAGCCGGCTGCCTGGTTGATCTGGACGATCCCACTGACGTTTTTGAGCGCGTCCGCACCGATGGACACCTCGCGTGCGTCGTGGTTATCGCTAGACCTTCCCAGGCCACCGCCCTTGGCGGTCGTAGCGGATAGCACCCCATCCGCTACGATCTCCGCTTCAAGCGGTCCAGAACCGACTACGGCGCTGTTCCGCTGAAGATTCCCTACACCCGCCGACTGATTCACTTCGATAAGGCCAGAGGTGTTTGAAAATGCGTTACTGCTGATCGTGCTTTTTGCGGCCGTCGTTTTGGCGTTCGTGGACGCACTCTGCGAGCTGCCGATCAGATTGAGAGGGACCTGTCCATTGGTGAACACGCCCTGATTCGCTTGCACGTTGTCGAGACCTGCCGACTCGTTGATGGCGACGACGCCGATCGCGCCGTTGGCTGCACCGTTACCGATCACCGACTGTGCGTCGACGAGCGCGGGTGGCGTTTGAGCGTGTGCCGCGACGCTCGCAAAACCCAGGAGCGCACAGACCATCAGGGGCCAGCGTGCCTGCTTGCGTGACGGAAGGCGCTTCGCTGCCGGTGCGTGCGTCGTCTTCATTTCATGGCTCCTAAAGCAGCGCCGAGGGGGGCGAGGGCACCGTTGACCGACTGGGCGATCGAGCCGCCGATTCCGCCAGCGCCGCCGAAGCTGGCGCCTGCGCCAACCGGAACGGAGTTGCCGTTGCCCGCGAGCATGTGCTGGATGCCGTTGGTGCCGACCAGCGCCGGCATAAAGCTGTTGCCGGTGATGCCGCTGGTACCGTGCGCGCTGTTCAGATCGAGATCGCTGGCGGTCGAGCCGAGCGCGCCGTCGAAGGCCGCGGTCGGGAAGGTTTGGACCTGCACGGCAATCGGATCCTGGTTCTTCGGCACCGGGACGAACGCATCGCGTGGCGTGATGTCACGCTCGATGATTAGGTTGCCCGGTGCGGTCGAGTCCTGCGCGGCCGCGCCCGTCGTGGCGCCGGCAGCGAGCACGCCGAGCAGCGCGCACAGCAGGGCTGCGCAGGGGCTGCTGCTCGGCTTCTGGGTTGAGGCGGTCATGTCAGTTCCTTGCGGGCAGACGATCGGTCGGTGCGGTGTTGGGCAGCGAGCAGGTCGTTGTGCTAATTTCTCTGGTAGCTCGTGACGTTGCCTTGTGCGGAGCGGGCGACGTCGACGGGAACCGGCAACTGCGACGGCGGGGCGATTTCGTCCCACAGCGTCACGCCGTTGCCGCCATGCATCAGTTGCGGCGTCGCGGAGACCATCAACATGCCGCTAAAGCCGCCGCGCTGGCGGGACAGCGCCTGATCGTCCAGCACGAGATCTGCCACGGAGGCGGCGTCGGCGGGAATGCTCAGCGCGTTGCCGGCCAGATCGCTGCGTGACGCGGTGCTGTCGTTCGTGGCGGCGACGCTGTTGTCCACCGCTGCGGTGTTCGCCGTACCGGTGACCGCCGTGTCCCGGGACGCCACCGCTGCGAGCGTCGAGCTCGCGAGGGTGGCGGAGCCGGTATCGGTGGTTTCGGCCATCGTGGCGGATTGGGACTGGGTGGATTCCTGTGCATTGACGCCAGCGGGCAGCACGATCAAAGCGACCGCGGCGGCGCATAGTGCGGCGCAAGGTGCAATGCTGCTCAGGTCGATGCGGAAAGCGAGTCGCATGATGTGTCTCCTTGGTGCACAGCATTTAGCGAAACGTGTGCCATGAGTCGCAATCCATTGATGCGTCTGGATGGGACCCGCTTACGTCGGAGTAACGAGGGAGAAATCAGACAAAAACGTTTCAGCGCTGAAACGGCAGGCAGAAAATACCTATAATTCGTTAAATCCGACGGTATGAACTACCTGAGGGTGAACGCTAGGAAAAGCGCTTCCACATTGGTTTTATTCATAAGCTGAATAAGTCTTGATCGGCCGCCAGGCCTTGCTGGGAAAGGGGTCTCCGATTAAATTCGCATAATTGTTTTCCAAGCGGCGCGTGTATAGTAAGCTCTCGAAAAAGAGCTTCAGATTTAAAAAAGCCCGCTAACGGGCCGTCTCAAACACACACGCCGCTTTCTTGGGGATCAGCTGTCCGCACGGAATGGAATGGCCGTTCGGGTTTTGCTATTTCGCGAATCCCGAACGAGTCAGCGTGTCTGAACTTCGGTTCAGGTGCGTGCGTCATCCTTAACGTTCGTTGACGAGAGGATCTGAATAATGGAACCCGCAACGCGGCAACTGATTTACGTTTCACGCGACCCGAGCGCGGAGCTGAACACGCGCTTCCATCAGCGCGGCTGGCATGTCGAAGTCGTGGGGTCGGCGCGCGATGTACGCCGTGCTGTTCGCGCCGGAATGGCGGCTGGCGGCTTGCTCGATCTGTCTAGCGATTTTCAGCCACATGAAATCGCCGCCTTCGAGTCCTGCCTGACCATGCCGAACGTCGGCTGGGTTGCGGCGACCACCCCCGGACAATTACAGGACGCGGCCTTGCGCCGGCTCGTGCGGGACTATTGTTTCGACTATGTAACGGTGCCTTACTCGGGCGACAGGATTGTCGATTCGGTCGGTCATGCGTACGGCATGATCTCGCTGGGCGAGCCGGCATCGACCGACGGTTCGCAAGGCGCTGAAGGCGAAATGGTCGGTTCGTGCGACGCGATGCTCGCGCTGTTCCGTTCGATCCGCAAAGTGGCGATGACCGACGCGCCGGTGTTCATATCAGGCGAATCGGGAACGGGCAAGGAGTTGACCGCCGTCGCGATCCACGAACGCTCGGCGCGCCGCAATGCGCCTTTTGTGCCGATCAACTGCGGCGCGATTCCGCCGCATCTGCTGCAATCCGAACTATTTGGCTATGAGCGCGGCGCGTTCACCGGCGCCAATCAGCGCAAGATCGGCCGCGTGGAAGCGGCCAATGGTGGCACGCTGTTTCTCGATGAAATCGGCGATCTGCCGCTCGAAAGCCAGGCGAGCCTGCTGCGCTTCCTGCAGGAACGCAAAGTGGAGCGGCTGGGCGGTCACGGGTCGATTGACGTCGACGTGCGCATCATCTCGGCGACGCACGTGGATATGACGGCCGCGATGATTGAAGGGCGGTTCCGCTCCGACCTGTATCACCGTCTGTGCGTGCTGCAAATCGACGAGCCCCCGTTGCGGGCACGTGGTAAGGATATCGAACTGCTTGCGCGGCACATGCTGGAACGTTTCAAGAAAGATGCAAGCCGCCGTCTGCGCGGTTTCGCGCCCGACGCCATCGCGGCGCTGCATAACTACGGCTGGCCGGGCAACGTGCGCGAGCTGATCAATCGTGTGCGGCGCGCCATCGTGATGTCGGAAGGGCGCGCGATCACCGCCCGCGATCTTGAGCTGGCCGAGTATGTGGAGATTGTGCCGGTGTCGCTCGCGCAGGCGCGCGAAGCGGCCGAACGTCAGGCTATCGAGCTCGCGCTCCTGCGTCATCGCGGCCGTCTCGGCGACGCCGCGCAGGAACTCGGCATTTCGCGCGTGACGCTGTACCGCCTGCTGTGCTCGCATGGCATGCGCCATATGGAAGGCGAACCGCTGAACACGCCGCACGGCGAGTTGCCGGCCTCGGTGCCGCATCTTTGACGGGCCTGGTCGCCCGTTTAGTTGCCCACTTAGTCTCCCTCTTAGCCGCCGATATTTTCCCCATGGCGCGCCCGGACCGGGCGCCGTCCGGCTGCGCTTGTTAAAATCGGGTTTTCCGCTCAATCTCCGTGGCGCATGCACCTGACCAGGTGCGCGCCTCGTCGAAGGAACCCGCATGAAACAATACCTCGACCTCGTCCGCACGATTCTCGACACCGGCACGTGGCAGGAGAACCGCACCGGCATCCGCACCATCAGCATGCCGGGCGCCATGTTGCGCTTCGACCTCCAGCAGGGCTTTCCCGCCGTCACCACGAAAAAGCTGGCGTTCAAGTCGGCGGTGGGCGAACTGGTGGGGTTTCTGCGCGCCTCGCGCAGCGCCGCGGATTTCCGCGATCTGGGCTGCAAGGTGTGGGACGCGAACGCCAACCAGAATCCGCAATGGCTCGCCAATCCGTATCGCGAGGGCCCGGACGATCTCGGCGACGTGTACGGCGTGCAGTGGCGCCAGTGGCCGGCCTACAAGGTGCTGGACGCAGGCGCCGCCGCGCAACTGGCCGACGCCACGGCGCGTGGCTTCCAGGTGGTGACGGAATTCGAGGAAGACGGCAGCGCCAAGGTACTGCTGTACAAGGCGATCGACCAGTTGCGGCAGTGTCTCGACACGATCATGCAGAACCCCGCCGACCGGCGGATTTTGTTTCATGCCTGGAACCCGGCCGTGCTGGACCAGATCGCGCTGCCGGCTTGCCACCTGCTTTATCAGTTTCTGCCGAATGTTGCGCGACGCGAAATTTCGCTGTGTTTGTACATTCGCAGCAACGATGTCGGTCTCGGCACGCCGTTCAACCTGACCGAAGGCGCGGCGTTGCTGCATCTGGTCGGCCGCCTGACGGGTTATACGCCGCGCTGGTTCACCTACTTCATCGGCGACGCGCACATCTACGAGAACCAGCTCGATATGTTGCAGCAACAGCTCACGCGCGAGCCTTACGAAAGCCCTGCTTTCGCGATCTCCGACCGTGTGCCGGACTATGCGAAAACCGGTGTCTATGAGCCGGAATGGCTCGAAAAAATTGAGCCGTCGGATTTCTCGCTGGTCGGTTACCGGCACCATGAGCCGCTGACAGCGCCGATGGCGGTCTGAGTGGCGGTCTAATCCTTCGCCTGCAGCCTGCCCAAAGAAAAACCCCCGCGATGTGAATCC
>NZ_JAQQDU010000158.1:0-11838 GCF_046027825.1 Paraburkholderia sediminicola | reverse complement strand
CCCACCGATTCTGACGCACAATCAACCCTTCTCCCCGAACATTACGTTTCGAGCGCTCCGTTCCGCCCTAAATACTGACCGCGCCCCCTTCGGTCTCCCGCGGATCAAGTTCCAGGTCGCGAAATCTCAAACTCGCCCTCTCAAGTTAATGGTTTCTCCACTTTGCCTCCATGGCGACTTCTGCGCCCGGGTCTCAGTATTGGGGTGCAGCAACCCTAAACGGAGGACATATGAAACTCAAACGCCTGATTCTGGCCGTTCTCGTCGGAGCCGGCATGTTCATTAGCTGTGCCGGCGCGGCTTACGCTTACCCGCCCGACCCGATTGACCATGCTGTCGAAGATTTCCCACCCAATCCGTGCGACGGGCTCTGAGGGCAATGGGTGGCGAAGGCGCAGGTGTTGTGGCCGTCTGCATGAGAGGTGTTCTATGTCATCAAACCATTCTCCGGCGCCTACGAACCGGCGTCGCCCCGCTGCCCGGCATGCTGTCGTTGTGCTAATCGCGACCCTGGCCTTTTGCGCTAGCGCGGCAAACGCGGACAATCCAGACATCTTTCGAGTTGTGCTGCAAGGCGACTCCATCCAGGTTGCCTGGAGTTGGCCACCTCGAGTCTCGCAAGGTGCCGACTTCTGGAATCTGCGCATCTACAAGGAAGGCGCATTTCAGGGACAACCAAAATATGACGCGACGGCCGACGGGATGCGAGGTGGCCAAGTACCCATAGGAAACATCGATACCGGAGCCTATTACAGCTTCGAAGTTCAGGCATGTTTCAGCGGCGGCCTGTTTCAACCGTCCAATTGCGGAGGCTGGTCAAACATGGCGTACTGGTCACCGGCACCGGGATGGTGTTTATCGGGTTTTGTGTGGCGCCAGGCTCGACCAGACGACCATATATGCGTGACACCGCAAACGCGAACGCAAGCGGCTGAAGACAATGCCGATGCCGCGGGAGGTAGAAATCCGGACGGCACCTGTCACGTTCCCTACGTATGGCGCGAGGCGTTTGCGGGTGACGACATTTGCGTACCGGTCGCGACCAGAACGCAAACGCAACAGGACAACAGCGAGGCATCCCAACGTGTTGTTCCGCCATCGCCGTGAGATTTAGCGCGAGGCGCGGCACCTGCCTCATGTGACAGCGTCGCGAAAGCTCGGTGAAGTCGGCAATCGAAGCATGCTTGCAATGGCTTCTCCCGAAACAGCGGCGCTGTAGAGAAAGCCTTGTCCTTCGATACACCCGTGCTCAACCAGAAATCCCCTCTGCACGTCCGTTTCGACGCCTTCCGCAATCACATCGAATTTCAGGGCCTCGGCAATGGCGATGACGGCGAGTGTCAGCGCTTCGTACTCTGTCCCACGGCCAATCTCATGCACAAAGACCTTGTCAATCTTGATGCGGTCGATACTGAAGCGCTTCAGATAACTCAGGCTCGAATAGCCGGTGCCGAAATCATCGATGGAGACTTTGACGCCGAGTTCGCGCAAGTCGCGCAGCACCCGCGCCACGTCATCGGCATTGCGCATCAGCGCCCCTTCCGTCACTTCCAGCTCGAGCAATTCGGCCGGACAGGCCGCGTCGTGCAATGCGCCGCGCACCACGCCAATGATGTCGGAACGCTCCAACTGATGCGGGGAAACGTTCACGGAAACACGAATCGGAGGCAGGCCCTGCTCTCGCCACCTGCTGACCTGAAGACAGGCGGTTCGGAGCACCCATTCACCGATGCCTTGGATCAGGCCCGTTTCTTCGGCAATGGGGATGAACACGGCCGGCGAGACCGCACCGAGTTCGGCATCATGCCAGCGCAGCAACGCTTCAGCGCCGAAGATACGCCCGGTGACCATGTCGATCTGAGGTTGATAAGCCACCTGAAGCGTTTTGGCCTTGACTGCCCGCCGCAGCCGGGTTGACAGGTGTAAGCGTTCGGCCGCGGCTCGATTCAGTTCGGGCCGATAAAACTGATATCCGTTCCGCCCGTGCGATTTCGCCAGATACATCGCCGCGTCGGCATTGCGAATCAACGTGTCGGCATCAGCGCCGTCCTGCGGATATGTGGCGACGCCGATGCTGGCCTCCACATACAGCTCCCGCTCGCCGGCATAGAACGGCTCGGTCATGGCGGCAATCAGCCGGTCAAGCATGGGTATTAACTGCTCGCTGCCTGAACGCGCGGCAACGATGATGAACTCGTCTCCACCGTAACGCGCCACCAGGTCATTTGACCGGACCAGTCGCTGCAACCGCCTGGCTACGCTCGCCAGGAGGGTGTCACCTACACGATGGCCCAAGGAGTCATTGACCTCCTTGAAGCGGTCAAGGTCGAGGAACATGACCGATACTTCACTGCCAGCCTCGGATGCGCGTTTAATGGTTTCAACCAGCCGCTCATCAAGCAAGGTGCGATTCGGCAGTTCCGTCAGCGCATCGTATCTCGCCTGGTGCTCGAGGCGCGCCTGATACTCCACCAGCGCTGTCACGTCGCTCATGACACCCACATGGTGGGTCACCTGCCCTCGCTCATCACGCACGGGCGCTACCAGCACGTTATTCCAGAACCGTTCACCGTTCTTTCGGGTACAGGGCAGCGTGACATTGGCCTCTGTATTGCCGCTCATGGCGTGTCGAACTTCAGCCCATTTATGGGGTTCACCCGCCAGCCTGAACAACGAATCGCACTCCACGCCGATCACGTCGCTGGACGCATACCCCGTGATACGCTCAAACGCTGCGTTAGCAAAAATCACGACGTTCAAGTCTTGCCGTACCTCGGCAATCACAATCCCGTTGATACTCGCGTCTATTGCCCTGCCTTGAAGACGCAGCGCCAGTTCGGCTTTGCGCCGGGCTGTGATGTTCTCGTAGGCGATCAGTACGCCGACGACCGCTCCGTTCTGGTCCTCCAACGGGAGCTTGGTTTCGGAAATCCACACTTCCGTGCCATCCACGGCTATGGCTCTACGCTCGAAATGGCGTCGGGTGAGTTCACGCGACATGACCTGGACATCTTCGACCTGTACCGCGTTCGCATCGTCGCCCCAACGCAAATCGTGGTCGCTCAAACCAATCAGGGCGTCCCGCGATGGCAAACCGGCATCGCGCGCATAGATCTCATTGCCGCCAACGTAGCGGTGCCTGGCGTCCTTCCATGCAATACCCTGGGGAATGTGGTCGAGCACGTACTCAAGCGTCTGCTTGGATTCAAACAGTTCGGCTTTGGCGACCATTTCAAGCGTGACGTCCACCATGACGGACATCGTGGCAGCGCGACCTTCAAACGAAACATTCAGATGGTGAACGTCCATGGACCTGCGCTCGCCAGACCGGGTCTGATGAACCCAGACGCCGACTGCCTGCGTCTCACCGGATGTGGCGCCGGGCTTTGACTGGAAGACCTCCTTCAGACGGATAAATTCGTCCGCGGGATGGACATCGCCCAACGACATCTTGAGCAGTTCGGCCTCCTGATACCCAAAGGTCCGCTGCGCGGCGCCATTGACCGCGACAATGCTCAGCGACTGATTGTCGTATATCCAGATTGGCAGCGGATGCTCATCAAAAAACCGCTGATACCTGGCACGTGCTCCGTCAGCCAGACGTAGCGCCGCTCCAAGCCGTCTCGCGATTCGATCGTTCCACCGTATCAGACCAAGCAGCAGCGCCGCAGCCGTCAACCCGCTCGCGAGCAGCGCAGCGGACACCCGCTTTGCGTCCGACGAAGACTGACTGACAACGGAGTCGAGCGTGGCATCGGTTTCCATACGCACATCGACGACGTGCTCGAGAACGCTATAGAAGTAAGCATCGATCTCACCCAACGCCGGGTCTCCGAGGCCAATGCTTCCAGGACGCTGGTTGACCTGTCTCGCCAATGCATTGCTGCGGTCGCCGAGCTTTCGCATCATTTCATCGAGTTCGCTCAGGCGCGAGACGCAATCTCCGCGTCCATGACAGCCGACGCGTGCATCGCCCGTCAATTCGAGAAGCGTAGAAATCGGAAAGCTGTAGGCAGCGCGCTTGTAAAACGGACGGGTGCTAATCAGCGTGTAGAGTTCGCCGTGTTCGTCGAGCATGATCTGCTGAACCTGGTCGAGGTCATGTTTCAGTCGACCGGATTCCCGCAGCGTGCTGAGTGAGTTCTCCTGCTCGTGCGTCTGGCGGTGAGCCAGAAACGTGTTCATGCCGATCGCCGAGAGAATGAAAGCCACTGAAATTACAGTGAAAGCTTTGCGGGCGAATTCTTGCCTGAAGGTCAATCCTGCGAGCGTGATGGTTTCACGTTGCCTTGGCGGCCCGCTGTGTGAGCGATTGGGGTGCGACTTTGCCATGTATGGCCTCGAGTCCGTCAGACCGTCAAGATAACGGCCTGCAAGAGCAACTTCTTGAGCGTTGCGAGCGCAAACTTACGCGCGCAACGACGGACAGCCAATGAGGGACTCAGGCCTTGCCTGGTTAACGGCGTGTAAGCTTCAACGACGTCGCGCCAGACGTTGGTCAGGTACGCAAGACGCCTATCAGGCGCCCAAGTTCAGCGGGTCGGGTGTATGACCGATACAGCTCTCCCACTGTACCGAATGCCAAGGCGGGCTTCAGAGTCGCACCGGGAAGTGCTTCTGTAATCCAGACAAACGCATTCATTTCGCGTTGAGCAGCATGCACCGCTGCAGTGAGTACGGTAAGGGCTCGTTCCGGAGAATGCCCACCAAGGTCGACGAAGCAACGCTCAAACGGGTGCTTCGTTGCACTTTCGACGTGTAACACTGACTTTCGAACGTCCAAATCAACCTCCTGCTCGGATTGCGCCTCCTGTATATCAATTGATTGTGACAATGCAACACATGACGAGGCGAACAGTGCGGCTCGCGCCGGCGCCTCTCCGCGCCCCGAAAGCAGGATGACCGGTTGCTCGCAGGCTTACGCAGGAGAAAAGATCACGGCGCCAACGTCATCGATGTGCGTGAAGCTTCGAACAAAACGGTACGTCTGGTCACCAACCGTTATCCGGTTGACGCCGGCCTGCGTCAGCTCGAGTATCTCGTCAGCCACGTCCACCGCAATGGTTCCATGACTCGTCAACGCGTTGTCCTCGTCCGCCGGGTGGCCGATGTAGACAGCACAAACGCTCGTATCGCGGCGCATCATGACAACGCACTCGCCCTCATCCAGCGAGAGTTCGAGAAATTCGACCAGCGTCAGCAACGAACCAGGCGCCTGCCCATGCGGGTCGTAAGCCAAACCAGAATTAGCAGTCATATTGCCGTCCCCCGTCAAATGCGTCGGTACTGAACAGGAAGCTCGCCCTCGGGCGCCAATGGCTCCACTATAAGCGCCTGCATTCGAATGCGCGCCCCCTCTCTTCGAAAGCCAGGAGATAAGTCTAAATGGGGGGTGTGACGGGGCTGCGGCGGAACGGCTACCATGCGGTGCGCAATATCTCGTGCACGTGGTGCATGTGATGTTTCTTCTGGTCCTGCAGATATCCGACGGCCGCTTTGATCACCTTTGGCGCACCGAGCTGGAACGAATACTCCCGAAGCAAGGTTTCGCTCGTGACGAGGTCGTTGAGCGTCCCGAGTTCGTCCTGCACCGACGTCAGGCGCTCGATGGTGGCCTGATGACTGCCATCGAGAACCGGCGTAAAGAACTCCAGCAGATATCGCAGCCTCTTCCCTGCGATGCGCACTTCATGCAGCGCAACGTACCCTGAATCTTTATCCGATATCACTCGCCTCACCCGCTTCTTCAGTGCTTTCTCGGCGGATACCACACGGTCCTCGGCAAACCAGGCTAGCGCAGGGCGGATGGCCGAAGAATCCAATTGGTGTCGGGCACCTGTCAGTGCGAGCTGGAGTATCTGCTCGACGCCGGCGTTCCCGATTGTTCTTCGACTGAACGACAGCGCGTCGGCACGATGCTCGTCCACAGACTCGAGAACTGCGGCAAACGTGTGTTGCATCGACCGGTCCGCTGCAAGCAGGTCGCGCAGGATATCCCAGTCGCGAGTTTTACCTGCGGCGTTGGCCAGGGATTTGAACTCGCCACGCTGCAGCGCGGAGTCCTTCTTATCGAGTAGTGGCCTATACGCCCACCAGAGCGAACGCAAACGGCGCAGCGCGACGCGAAGCTTGTGCAGTACTTCAGGGTCGGCTTTCAAATGCAATGCATGAGCACGCCGAGCGGCATCTGCAGAAATGGACGTCGCCAGACAGGCAAACGCGTCGGCCGTCGACATGGCCCGGGTGATCGAATCCGCTCTTCCGCTGTCGCCGCCGACGATCGATGGGGACACACCTGCTCCTTGCGTCGCAGACACGAGAATCTGAGAGTTCATTTTCCGGACGCCCTCGGATACGACAGGATAAGCAGAGACAGTCGGTGACGAATACCTGTTCGCCGGCGGATTTGACGAGGCGGCATGATTGCGGACGCTATCTAGCCACGCATTCCAATCGTATAACGAAAAATCCCCGAAAGCCAATGCGCCCCCTTTGGTTGCGCCTATGTGCCGCGGGGAGTCCGCCATACCTGTAAATACTTAACAACGATGCAGGTCGCATGTCAATTTCGCAGCGCTAATCAGTACACGCCGGACACGCTATCGATCCGGCGGCCACCTTCTGCTCGCTGCGCCCAAAACTCGCGAGCGCCGCGAGCCCAAGCAGCGCCAAACCGCTGCCGAAGAGAAAGTCCGCGGAAATACCGACATGGTCGACCACGACGCCACCAATGAGCGACCCGAGTGCGATCGCAACCTGGATGATGCTGACAAACAGCGCCGAGCCCGCTTCCGGCGAATCCGGCGTGGCGCGCTGAATCCAGATGCTGAAGCACAGCGGCAACGCGCCAAAAGAAATACCCCACGCAAGGACAAGCGCGATCACACCGATCGACGAACGTTGCAACAGCGGCATGGCTAGCAGCGCGAACATGAGCAGAGAAACCATCGTGCCCACCGACGTTTTCAGGTTACGCGTGACCGTCGACGAAACGGCGAAGTTCGAGATGAAACCAATAATGCCGAAGCCGAGCAGCAACCACGTAATCGTCGACATCGTGAAACTCGCGTTACGCAGCAGGAACGGCGTGATGTACGTGTACGAAGAAAAATGCGCGCCGAATACGAGCGCCACCATCAGCATGCTTCTGCGCGGATGCGGCCGGCGCAGCAACGCCACCAGATCGTGCAGCCGCAATGCGGCTGTCGACGGCAAGGACGGCACGAAGACGAACTGAGCCACGAGCGCGATCGCGACAAGTACGCCGGTTGCCATAAACGAAGCACGCCATGACGCGAAGCTGGCAATGAGCGTGCCGAGCGGCACGCCGATCACCGTCGCACAGGTCACGCCGGTCAGGATCGTCGCCATGGCCTTGGCCGAATCCTTCGGCTGTACAAGGCGCCCCGATGCCGCCGTCGCCAGGGTCCAGAATCCGCCCAAAGCCGCGCCGAGCAGCGCGCGTCCGAGCAGCATGAACAGGAAATCAGGCGCAAAGGCGGATATCAGATTCGACGCCAGCAGCAAGGCTGTGAGCAACAGAAATACACGCCGGCGATCCATTCTCCCGGCCACCAGCATCAAACCGGGCGCGGAGATGGCGGCAATCACACCCGGCACGGTGACCATCAATCCAGCGGTGCCCGGCAGTACGCCCAGATCTGCCGCGATGCGCGGCAGCAGTCCAACGGGCAAAAACTCCGTGGTCACGAATGCGAATGCACCGATTGCAACGGCCACAACAGCGAGCCACGAACGTAGGGACGACGAGGCGCCATCGTCCGGCGAGGCAGTGCCCGCCGGCAGATTATCTTCCATCAGCATAGTATTGTTTGCGAGTTACTAAACAACGAGTGGGATTGGAGCAGTCACGCCGGACTAATCAATTCACGAGCAGCAAATCACGAATAAAAAAGCAGGCGGTATTGGCCTGCTTATGATTGCGATCGGAACAAACAGTGGGTGAAAACCGGAACGGAACACACCTTACCATCGTATTAAAACGCCCGCTGACCACTCCGTAAAATTGCAGTCGGGCGTGGGGGTATTTCGATCAGGGTGCCGTGCGCGAATGCATTCGAGGCGGTGCGCGCGGCTCCCCCACCGCCTCCTGAGCGGCCAGTTGGCTATTGACCAAAATAGACCCTGCATTGCGGCCCGGAAGAGCACGGCCGTTCCTGTCGGCCTCCCGCTTCCGTCGCGCCTGCAGCCACACCCCCATAGGAAACGTTCTGCACCGGTTGAGCGGCCGGCATCATGGTGCGCCCACTTTCACTAAACGACATGTCGGTCGTGTCTTGCGCCGATTCGTTCGCGTTCTGCTGCATCAGCGCCCGGCCCGACACCGCTTCATCCTGCTGGCTGTCCAGTGCGCCGGCTGTGCCCGGTGCCAGAAAGAGCGCGGCGCTTGCCAGCGCCATCAACAAACGTAGTTTCATGTCCAGACTCCTCGAATCCGGCGCAGCAGCTTTCATCCCCTCGAAAAAGAATTGATCCGCGAAAAAACGTCATGCGACCCAATTGACCTGATGGGCGGGACGGGCGAATGCCTATGCGGGACTGCTGCGGCGAGTCACCGAACTAAATGAGTAAATAGTTGCCAAACCTGAAACCGATGTCGGGCGCGCACGCGCGGCTTGCCGGAAGCGGTCGCCACCAGGCTGGAAACGCAGAGTGTTGCTCTGCTGTTTCGTTATAGGTCGGCCACCCAGGATTTCAATCCCGGCGGTGGCGGCTGGGTTGGCGGCGCCGATCGTCGCCCGATCTGTGACCGCCGACAACAAAATCAGTCCGGCTGGCGCGTGCTTTACTCGAACAGTGCGTTATGATGCTGGAATAACACACAAAATCAGACCCGCGCGAGGCACCGACGAGAGACGGAGCGTGGGCATGAGACCGGCCATTCGCAATCAGTGCATCGTTATCATCGTTTTTTCCAAAGCGGCCGTAGGGCTTATCCAGCCATACCTGCTGCGCGGCGGAGCGCCCGGATATTCACTGATTGGCGCGGCCAGCCGTCTAGGCGGCCTGGCCGGGTATAGGCAGTAACACAATTTATGGGGCATCGTTATTTGACGCTGCCAGTAGGATTTCCTTCGATCAATAACCTCACCGCGAGCGGGCCCCATTTACATGGGTTCAATGCTTTCGCGGCTTCCCCTTGCAGTCTGTGATTCACAGAACGCCGGACGCTTTAGAAGGACGAATATTTTATGGACGAAAGGAAGCGAGATAGCATGATTGCGTATCTCCGCCATCGCATGGAAGAGTTTGGCATCAAACCAGAAGACCTCGCCGCCGTGCTGGCGGCCGAACCGAAGGGGCAAAAGAACGCGCGCTACCGCAGCGCAACAGGCGATAGCTGGGACGGCCAGGGTGAAATGCCCCAATGGCTTAAACAGGCAATTAGCGCAGGTCAATCAATTGACCACTTCGAATTGTCGGCCACGCCGGCACCCGCCCCGCAGCCGAGAAAACAGGTGGATTGGGTCAACGACCCGTTCGCAGGTAGCCCGCTTGCGCGCCAAAACAACCGCTAAGCCGTCTGATTGTTAAGCCGCTAGCACAAAGGCATCACCCCTTACTTTCCTGATGGCAACAGCAGGTTTGGCACGTTCGTCGACGCGAGCGTGCTGGCGCCGCTTACGCTGGCGAAGACAAGCTGTGCCCTGCCGGTTTGCATCCAGACACCTGAGCCGGCCGTATATCCGGTCAGAGCAACGCAATAACGCGCTGCATCGTCAGGAGACCGGTCATGAAAGGGAAATGGGGTTTTGCCGCCGCTGCTTTATCGATTGCCGCCTCCAGCGTATTCGCTGCAGGTGAAACCGT
The DNA here is from genome assembly GCF_046027825.1 of Paraburkholderia sediminicola. GTDB lineage: Bacteria > Pseudomonadota > Gammaproteobacteria > Burkholderiales > Burkholderiaceae > Paraburkholderia > Paraburkholderia sediminicola_D. Next base: position 2,007 of record NZ_JAQQDU010000158.1, on the reverse strand, counting down.
CATGGTGGGCGGACAGGCGATGCTCCCCAGCAAGGACATCGTCGACAACGCAGTCAACTCCGCCGATCACACCACGCTCGTCGCCGCGGTCAAAGCGGCCGGTCTCGTCGACACACTCAGGAGTCCGGGTCCGTTCACCGTTTTCGCACCGACCAACGAAGCGTTTGCGGCGCTGCCCGCCGGCACGGTCGACACGCTCGTCAAGCCTGAAAACAAGGCGACGCTCACCAGCATTCTCACCTATCACGTACTCCCCGGCCGTTACGACTTCAGCAAGCTGGACTCGGCAATCAGGGCTGGCGGCGGTAAGGCGTCGATCAAGACCGTCAACGGCGAGATGCTCACCTTCACGGAAAACGGACCGCGCAATATCGTCGTCGCCGACGCGGCGGGCCACACCGCGGACATCTCCACCTACGACGTCTATCAAAGCAACGGCGTCATCATGGTGGTCGACAAAGTGCTGATGCCGAAATAACGGGCAGCGACCCCAATGCCCGATGAGTTCGCAAGGAGAAATATCATGCGCAATTCCACGCTTAATATCATGCTCGCTACCGCCGCTCTTTCAATGGCTTGCGGTGGAGCCTACGCACAAGGGGGCGGCAACGGCCAGGGTGGCACCGGTGGGGGTAACGCCCACGGCGCCGCTACGGCAGGTATGACGTATCACGGCGACCCGGCCACCAGCCCGCTAGCAATGTGGCCCGGGAACACATCGAAAATGATGGACTCGGGCGACACCGGCATGCACGCGATGTCGCCCAACGATCCGATGACTCCGCCGAAAACCGCGCAGTGAAAACGCAGCCCCGCGTTTCGCGTCTGGCGTCGCTCAGCCGGATGAAACGCCGGGGATGCTCACAACACGTCGCTCACACAAGCCGGCGACTCGACGCGCGCGGCAACCTCCCGCGCCGCCGCATACTGCGGCAATTCGATGAAGGTGCTGACCTGCCGCACGATTTGCCAGAACACTTTATCGAACAAACGGACACGCTCCGGCTCGGGCATGTCGTCGGCGAGCGGATCGGCAAATGTCCAATGACACAACGAAGGCTCCCCCGGAAAGAGTGGCGCATGATGCCCGGCAACGCACGCGTCGAGCGCGATGACGAGATCCATCCGCGGTGCCCATTCGCCCGTGAACTCCAGCCAGCTTTTCGGACTGAGCGCCCCGAGGTCCGAAATACCGGGCCGCAATTGCGCGACCGCAATGGGATGAACCCGCGCGGCCGGCTCCGGCCCCGCGCTAAATGCGTCGAACCGGTGTCCAGCCAGTTCTCGCAGTAAAGCTTCGGCCATGATGCTGCGTGCTGAATTCTCTCGGCAGAGAAACAGCACCTTGTATTTTCTGGTCACGCTCACCCCGTACACGTGTTTTTTTATCTCTCTGTGTCATTCTGCCAGCCCGGTCTTGCACCCTCGTGACACTACGATGACTTAATTCCCGGCGCCACAAGGATGTGTACCAGGACGGTCAACCACGGGCATCGGCCGTTGCATGTGCGACGAAGTTTAGCAGCGCAAAGTCGATTCTTTCAGTATGCTGTCAATCGCGCGCCGGCCTGGCAACCTCCGTGGTAACGGCCGGCGTGCGTTGAAAAATCCCACAGCAATTAGAGACACATGAACGCTACAACGCTGAATCCTGCCGCCGACCGGGACAAACTGGAATCCCTCGCTTACGCCAAAGTCACCTGGCGCCTCCTGCCGTTTTTATTTCTCTGCTACGTCGCTGCCTATCTCGACCGCGTCAACGTCGGCTTTGCGAAGCTGCAAATGCTCAACGACCTACACTTCAGTGACACGGTCTACGGACTGGGCGCGGGTATTTTCTTCATCGGTTATTTCTTTTTTGAAGTCCCCAGTAATGTCTTGATGCACCGTTTTGGCGCACGTGTGTGGATCAGCCGCATCATGATTACGTGGGCGGTCATCTCGGCCGCGACCCTGTTCGTCACCACGCCAACCCAGTTCTACGTCTTGCGATTTTTGCTAGGCGTC
>NZ_JAQQDU010000157.1:0-12007 GCF_046027825.1 Paraburkholderia sediminicola | reverse complement strand
GCAAACAAACTATCGCTTCATCAATCGCCCCGGTTGTGTCACGTTGTGCCATGCAGCAGAGCAAAACTCCACTGCTTAACAATGGCCAATTCACGTTGCCCCAACCGTCTTGCTAGCTACGCAACCCGACCGAAAAAAACCGGAATCGGATCACCTAGTCTCACACAAAAAGTAAAGCCGCCTATTTGAAATGCCAGGCGGCTTTACTTTTGAATCTGGTGCCCAAGAGAGGACTCGAACCTCCACAGTGTTGCCACCGCTAGGACCTGAACCTAGTGCGTCTACCAATTTCGCCACCTGGGCAGGTGATGAACAGCAAAGAACGCCATTATAGCGACAGATTCAGGGCTGTCAAGCGTTTCTCAAAAGTCGCTTAAACATCGCCGCAGCGAGCCTGCATGCGCCTCACAGCGACTATTGACGGGCCGCGTGGCGCGCAAGACGGGTGTTAGAATGCCTCGCAGTAGTTCGTTGGCACGGTGCACACGCCCGTCGGACTCAGACTTGAACGAGCCGGACCCGAGCAGAATCTCCAGTGCAATCGCAAGTGCAACTTAAGCGCAACCCAAAGGCCTCTAAGCCGAGCGCCTCTTAAGCCGAGCCACATCGCCGACCGACGTCCATGCAACGAGAAAAAATCATCGACAAGCCCTTGAGCAAATTTCCGTATCCGATCCCAAGCCGCGAAGAAATCCTGGGCGTCCTGCGCACGAGTGAAGCGCCGCTTGCCGCGAACGACATCGCCGAAGCCCTGTCGATCAAGCGCCAGGAGCGCGAAGGATTTTTCAAGCGCTTAGGCGCCATGGAGCGCGACGGCCAGATCCGGCTCGATCAGCGCAATCTCTATCAGCTCACCCATCCGTCGAACTTCGTCGCGGGCCGCGTACAGGGCCATCGCGACGGCTACGGTTTTCTCATTCGCGACGACGGCCAGGACGATCTGTTCCTGCCCACCGGCGAAATGCAGAAGGTCATGCACAACGATCGCGTGCTCGCGCGCATCGTCGGCTATGACCGCCGTGGCCGGCCGGAAGGGCATGTCGTCGAAGTCACGGATCGCGCCAACAAGCGCGTGATCGGCCGTCTGCTCAACGAGAACGGCGCGCTGATCGTCGCGCCTGAAGACAAGCGTATCGGTCACGACATTCTGATCACGCAGAACACCAAGAAGGCCAAGGTCGGGCAGGTGGTGGTGGTCGAGTTGACCGAATTCCCGAGCCGTCACTCGCAGCCGCTCGGCCGCGTGGTGGAAGTGCTCGGCGATATCGACGACCCCGGCATGGAAATCGAAATCGCGGTGCGCAAGTACGGCGTACCTCACGAATTCAGCCTGGCCGCGCTCGACGAAGCTGCCAAACTGCCCGACGAAGTCCGCCCGGTCGACGCGCGTCATCGCATCGATTTGCGCGACGTGCCGCTCGTCACGATCGACGGTGAAGATGCCCGCGACTTCGACGACGCAGTCTATTGCGAGCCGGTTCAGGTCGGTCGCGGTGAAGGCTTCCGCCTGATCGTCGCGATTGCGGACGTCTCGCACTACGTGCATCCGAAGAGCGCTCTCGACGCCGACGCGCTCGAGCGCAGCACCTCGGTGTACTTCCCGCGCCGCGTGATTCCGATGCTGCCGGAGAAGCTGTCGAACGGGTTGTGCTCGTTGAACCCGAACGTCGATCGTTGCGTGCTGGTGTGCGACATGATCATCACCTCGCGTGGCGAAGTGAAGGCGTATCAGTTCTATCCGGGCGTGATCAACTCGGCCGCGCGCCTCACCTACACGGAAGTGGCCGCGGTACTGAAGAACACCAAGGGTCCGGAGGCCACGCGTCGCGCCGCCTTGCTGCCGCAGCTGCAGAATCTGTATGGCGTCTACAAGTCGCTGTTCGCCGCGCGCCAGAAGCGCGGCGCGATCGACTTCGATACGACCGAGACGTACATCGTCTGCAATGCGCAGGGCAAGATCGAACAGATCATCCCGCGCACCCGCAACGACGCACACAAGCTGATCGAGGAATGCATGCTGGCCGCGAACGTCTGCGCGGCCGACTTCCTCAAGCGCAACAAGCACCCGGGTCTGTACCGCGTGCACGCCGGGCCGACCGCCGAGAAGCTCGAAAATCTGCGCACCTTCCTGCGCGGCATGGGCCTCACGCTCGCCGGCGGCGACAAGCCGCATGCCAGCGATTACGCCGCGCTGATGGCGCAGATCCGCGAGCGTCCTGACGCGCAGATGTTGCAGACCATGTTGCTGCGCTCGATGCAACAGGCCGTCTACAGTCCGGACAACATCGGCCACTTCGGTCTCGCGTATGAGGCGTACGCGCACTTCACGAGTCCGATTCGCCGCTATCCCGACCTGCTCACGCACCGCGCGATCTACGCGGTCTTGCAAGGCCGCAAGTATCAGCCGGAGCCGCCGCAGGGCGTCGAGTTGAATACGGCGCTGTCGCCGCGCGCCCGCGCGATGCAGCAAGCCGACGACGAGAAGCGCGGCCGCCAGCGTGGCAACAATGTGGCGATCTGGGAAGAACTCGGTCTGCATTGCTCGGCCAATGAACGCCGCGCCGACGAAGCCTCGCGCGACGTCGAAGCCTGGCTCAAGTGCTACTTCATGCGCGACAAGCTCGGCGAAGAGTACGGCGGCATGGTGAACGGCGTGACGTCGTTCGGCATTTTCGTGCAGCTCGACTCGCTCTTTATCGAAGGCCTCGTGCACGTCACCGAACTGGGCTCGGATTACTTCCAGTACGACGAGATCAAGAACGAGTTGCGCGGCGAGCGCACCGGCATTCGCTACCGCCTGTCGGATCGTGTGCGGGTGCAGGTAAGCCGCGTCGATCTCGATGCGCGCAAGATCGACTTCCGCCTCGTGCGCGACACGCCGATCAAGCCGCCGACGAGTCGTCCGGCGCTGGCCGATAAGGCATCCGGCGAAAGCAGCGGTGCACGCGTGCGTTCGTTGCCGCCGGTGGACGGTGGGGTAGGCGGCGCGCCGGCAGGCGCGGGTGGACGGCGCAAGAAGGCGGCGCCGGCCCAAACCGCGGCCGTCAAGGAAGCGCGCGCGGCACGCGGCGCGGCGAAGAAGCACGGCGGCGCTCCGGCGAAGTCGGCATCGAAACCGCAGGCCCGCAAGAAGCGCTGAAGTCGCATGACGGCTTGAACCGCGCGCATCGGGTACGTTAAGACGTATCCGATGCGCGCGGTCTTCGTTTCATCGTAGTCAAGTACTGGAGCCGGTACTCAGCAAATACCAGGCACAGTAAGCAGGCTCGTATTCATCACAGCAGCGCGCGTTCATGGCGCGCTCAATCAAAGGTTTGTCAGTCATGTCACGTCTCAAGGTTCTATACGGTTTCCACGCAGTGACCGCGCGTATGCGGCACGACGCGTCGACGGTCGAAGAGGTTTATTACGACGCGACGCGCAAAGACCGTCGCATGACCGAATTCCTGCACGCGGCGAAAGAAGCCGGCGTGCGTCTGATTGCCGCCGACGAAACGCGTCTGTGGGGTCTCGCGCATACCGAGCGCCACCAGGGCGTGGTCGCACGTGCGACCGACATGCCGCTCGCGCAGAATCTGGCCGAACTGCTCGACGGCATCAACGGTTCGCCGTTGATTCTGGTGCTGGACGGCGTGACCGATCCGCACAATCTTGGCGCCTGCCTGCGCGTGGCCGATGCGGCCGGCGCGCACGCGGTGATCGTGCCGCGTGACCGCGCGGTGGGTTTGAACGCGACAGCCGCGAAGGTGGCGAGCGGCGCAGCCGACACCGTGCCGTACATCACCGTCACGAATCTGGCGCGCGCGTTGCGTGAGTTGAAGGACGCCGGCGTGTGGGTGATCGGTACCGCCGAAGAAGCCACCAAGAGCCTCTACGAGACCGAACTCGACGGTCCGGTCGCATTGGTGATGGGCGCCGAAGGCGAGGGCATGCGGCGTCTCACGCGCGAAACCTGCGACGTGATCATGCAGATTCCGATGGCGGGTACGGTCGAGAGCCTGAACGTTTCGGTGGCGAGCGGCGTGTGCCTGTTTGAAGCCGTGCGTCAGCGCTCGGTGAAGAAGTAAATCTCCTGATCATTCGGCGCCGGTCCGTTCGCTGAGCTATCAATGCTCATGGCAGGGCCGGCTCGCATGTCGCCAGCAGAAATAGCGTTCCGGCGCGCGCGGCGGCCATTTTTTGCGGCCGCCGTGTCGGGTAAATCCGGCGCTCGCTCGCCACTCCGGTAAACTCATCGTTTTTACTGCTTGCCTGCATTCCCCATGACCCAAGACGAACTCAAGCAACTGGTCGGCCAGGCCGCCGCCGACTATGTGAACGCCAACGTGCCGGAAGGCTCCGTGATCGGCGTCGGCACCGGCTCCACCGCGAACTGTTTCATCGACGCGCTGGCCGCCAGCAAGACCCGTTATCGCGGCGCGGTGTCGAGCTCGCTCGCCACCACCGCGCGTCTGCAATCGCGCGGTTTCAAGGTGCTCGATCTGAACGAAATCGATTCACTGCCGGTGTATGTGGACGGCGCCGATGAGATCGACCACAGCGGCGCGATGATCAAGGGCGGCGGCGGCGCGTTGACGCGCGAGAAAATCGTCGCGTCGGTGTCGGACGTGTTTGTCTGCATCGCCGATGCGAGCAAGCTGGTCGATACGCTCGGCAACTTCCCGCTGCCGATCGAAGTCGTGCCGATGGCGCGTACCGCGATCGGCCGCCGTATCACGGCGCTCGGCGGCGTGCCGGTGGTGCGCGTGACGAAGGAAGGCGTGCCGTTCATTACCGATAACGGCAACGAGATCATCGACGTCAAGGGGCTGCGCATCAGCGACCCGCGCACGCTGGAAATGCATGTCAACGCATGGCCGGGCGTGGTGACGGTGGGCCTCTTCGCGGGCCGTGGCGCGAATCTGTGCATGCTTGGCACGGATACGGGCGTCGAGACGATCGAATATAGCAAGAGCTGATTGCCGCGCTTTTGCCGTTGTACGCGGGCCTGCTTTAGCGGGCTCGCTTTCCTGCATCATCCCGCACTAGCGCGCGGCTTGCCCGATCGCCTGCATCATCCGCTGCAAATACTGATCCACCGAAAACTCGGTTTGCACATCGGCAAGCGCCTGATTCGCGAGGCGCTGCGCCATGGCCGGATCGGCCCGCAAGGCGCCGATCGCATCAGCCAGTGCGGCCACGTCACCCGGTTTCACGAGCCAGCCATTGTGCTGATGCCGCACGATCTCAGTCACGCCACCCGCGGCCGCTGCGATCACCGGGCGTGCTGCCGCCATGCCTTCGACGATCACCCGCCCGAACGGCTCCGGCTCGGTCGACGTGTGCAAGATCACATCCATCGCCTTCATCCACGCGGGTACGTCGTCCTGAAAGCCCGCGACATGCACGCGATCCGCTACGCCCAGTGCCGCGGCCTGCTCATGCAGGCGCTGCGCGTAGGCATCCTCACCGAATAGCGGCGCACCGACCAGCACCAGGTGCACGTCGGGTAGCCGCGCCATGGCCTCGAGCGCAATGTGCTGACCTTTCCACGGCGCAAGACGGCCGAACAAGCCCGCGAGCCACGCATGCTCGGGCAAGCCCAGACGCCTGCGCAGCGCGCCCTTATCGCGACCGTCGATGCGTTTGAACGCGCCAGCGTCGATACCGTTGTAGATGACTGGCACCGTGTCGGCCGCGATACCTGTCAGCGCTATCAGCGATCGCTTCGATGCCTGCGAATTTGACACCACCTGATCAACCGCGAAGCGCACCAGCCACTTGATGACGTGCAACTGCACACGCCCAAAATGCTGGCGCGTGAGGATGTCGTGCTGATACCAGATCACCGGCTTGCGATGCAGCGGTTTGCCGAGCGCGCCGAGCACGAGTGCTTTTTGTGTGTTGAGAAACAGAACGTCGAACGCGTTTGCGCGCGCCGCGATGGCGCGAACCTGACGCAGGATGCCGGGCACAACGCGCAGACAGTTCAATCCGGAAGCTTGCCGCACGATGCCTGACACGCGCGCGTCGTTCAGCACCTGCACGTGTGCGCCGAGCGCTTCGAGGCGCGCGCGAAATGGGCCGTCGGACAGCAGCACGACTTCGCTGCGCGCAGTGCAGCTTCCAGCCAGTTGCAGGAGTGCGAATTCAGCGCCGCCAAGTTGGCCGCTCTGATCGACGAATAACACAGTCGGTTGCGTCGACGAGCGCGTTGCCGATGCTGCTGTCGATACCGATGACGATGGCGCGGCAGATGGATCGAGCGGGGCAGGCTGAATCAGCGGTAAGGATTGGATGAGTGGAGAAGCGTCGATCGGAGGGCGCATAAATTGCAAAGTCGGGCGAAGTGATTGAACGCGTCGTTCGCAAGAGGCGAATGGCGAGTCTTCATTATTCGCGGACTGTCGCGCCCCGAATGTGGGCATACGCACGCACAGTAAATGATGCGGCACATACACTCGTTGCTAAGACCAAAGGTGGTTTATTAATAGGTGGGGAGATCATGAAAGTGGCGATCGTGCACGACTGGCTCGTCGCACCCGGCGGCGCCGAGAAGGTGCTCGAGCAGATCATTGCGTGTTTTCCCGATGCCGATCTTTTCAGTCTCGTCGATTTCCTCGAAGACCGCAGACCGCTCGGCGGCAAACCCGTTACGACTTCATTCATCCAGGGGATGCCATTTGCGCGGCGGCGCTATCGCGCGTATTTACCGTTGATGCCGCTGGCCATCGAGCAGTTCGATCTCTCGGGTTATGACCTCGTCATCACGAGTTCCTATGCGGTCGCGAAGGGTGTGCTGGTCGGCCCCGATCAGACGCACGTGAGCTACGTGCATTCGCCGATGCGCTACGCGTGGGATCTGCAACATCAATACTTGCGCGAAGCGAATCTGACACGCGGGCCGAAGTCATGGGCCGCACGTGCGTTGCTTCATTATCTGCGCGGCTGGGATTCGCACTCGGCGAACAGCGTTGACCGCCTGATCGCGAATTCGCAATTCGTCGCGCGGCGCGTGATGAAAACTTACCGGCGCGACGCGGCGGTGATTCCGCCTCCCGTCGATGTGCACAAGTTCGAACTGTGCACACACAAGGAAGACTTCTATTTGACCGCCTCGCGGATGGTGCCTTACAAGCGCATTGATCTGATCGTCGAGACCTTCACTGCGACGCCGCATCGCAAGCTGATCGTGATCGGCGACGGGCCGGAAATGGCGGCGATTCGCGCCAAGGCCGGTCCGAATGTGACGATCCTCGGCTATCAGCCGTTCAAAGTTCTGAAGGATCATCTGCAACGCGCGCGTGCCTTCGTGTTCGCCGCCGAAGAAGACTTCGGCATCGTCCCGCTCGAAGCGCAGGCGTGTGGCACACCGGTCATTGCGTTCGGCAAGGGCGGGGCGCTCGAAACAGTGGTGCCGATCGGTGAGGCGCGTCCTACCGGCGTGTATTTCGCACGCCAAACGGTTGTATCGATGCTCGACGCGATTGACCGCTTCGAACGGCAGAGTGAACAGATCACCCCGGCGGCATGCCGCGCGAATGCCGAACGTTTCTCGGTGGCGGTTTTCCGGCGCGCTTTCATGGCCGAAGTGACGCGCACGATCGCGGCGTCGGGCTGGCGTCTGCGGGTGGCGGCGGCGGAGCGGATCGAATCCGATCTGGCCACCGAGGATCTCGCATGGCCTGGCGAGCGCGCGCAGGGAAGCAGTTGGGGACGCTGAGGCTGACGCGGGCGAGCCCGAGTGCAGCCGAGGCTGAATATCTCTTTATTCGCATATTGCGAACTTCGCCATATGCGAATAAAATGCTCTTGTCGTACTGCAATAAGCCATAGCTGGCTGTTCGGTCTATGCCGTCCGGCTGACTATCGGTGTCGATTCCGTCTCATTAGCCTTGCAGGTAGAGCGTGCATATTCAGTGCGCGAATACATGCGAGGAAAGTCGATGCGGGTCATTTCAAAGAAAGCGTTGTTGGACTTCATAAAGAGACATCCGGAGGCGCACAGTGCGCTGTTGACGTGGTATTCACTGGCGCAGGCGTGCCTCGCGTATGGCTATAACGACCTGAAGCAGACGTTCGCGGGCGTGGACTACGTGCCGCCGCAATACACCGTTTTCGATGTGGGCGGCAACCGGTTCCGGATCATCGCGGCGATTCACTACAACAGGCAGTCGTTGTTCGTTCGTCACGTACTGACGCATGCGGAATACGACCTTTGGACGAGGAAGAATTTAAACTCATGAATGCCGATCGCCTTCCGGGAGCCTTTCCCGACATCGCTCAAACCTGGGTTGCACTGCAAGCCCAGTTGCCGATTACACCCATTCGCAACGAGCAGGACTATCAGACGATGGTGCGGCTCGCCAACGCGCTCGCCGATCACCTGAACGGTAGCGGGGAAAATCCGCTGGCTGATCTGTTCGCGATCGTCACCGACCTGATCGAAAGCTGGGAAGCGAGCAACGTGACGATCCCGAAAGCGGAGCCGCGCGAGGTGTTGCGGCATCTGCTGGAGACGCACGGGCTCAAGCAGAAGGATCTGATCGGTATCGCGTCGCCTACCGTGGTGAGCGATATTCTCGCGGGCCGGCGCGCCATCAGCAAAAAGGTGGCGAAGGCGCTAGCCGTGCGTTTTCATACCGACGTCAGCGCGTTTCTGTAAGCGCGGCGCAGCGCCGGCCTTGTGCTGAGCGCTGTGCTCAACGTAAAAAGGGCTGCGCCTCGATTCAGCGCAGCCCCTTCGCTCACCAGCCTTTAATCCGATCTAGCGTGATCCGTGAGTATCGAGCGGATCGCTGGCGGAGTAGGTGTACGCATACGCGTAGTCGTACGTGCCGTTCTTGTTGTGGCTCTTGAGCGGCACCGCGTTCATCACGCCGCCTACCACCCGGGCGCGCGCGCGGCGCAGCTTCTTCAGCGCGTCGGCCACGTGGCCCTCGGTGTGCGCGCCGGCCCGCATCACAAGCACGGTCGAACCGGCGAGATGCGCAATTACCGCCGCATCGGCCACCGCCAGCAGTGGCGGCGTATCGACGATCACCAGATCGAACTCCTGTTCGAAGCGTGCGAGGATTTCACCGAAGCGCGACGACGTCAGAATCTCCGACGGATTCGGCGGATAGGCGCCCGCCGCGATGAAGTGCAAACCCTCCACGCCCGTGGCGCGCGCAGCCACCTCAAGATCGACCTGACCTGTCAGCAGTTCAGTCAAACCACCGTGGGGCGAGCGGCCGAGATACTGCGCGAGGCGTCCACGCCGCAGATCGGCATCGATCAATAACACGCGCTTGCCCGATTCCGCGATCAGTGCAGCGAGGTTCGCGCACAGAAAACTCTTGCCGTCCGAGGGCGCGGGGCTCGTGATCGCCACGATGCGGTTGGGTGCGTCGATCAAGCCGAACTGCAGCGTGGCGCGCAGGCCACGCAGGCCCTCCACCGTTGCGTCGTACGGATGGGTCTTCGCCAGCAGCGGCCGCATGGGCGTCTTACTCGACGCAATGACGGTTTGCGTGCCGACCGGTACCTTGCCTTGGCGGCCCGCCGCCGAACCCGGCCGAAACATTCGCATCACGCCCGACGGCTCCGCTAGCACTTCGGTTGGCCTCGACCTGGGGCCGGGCAGGGCCGCAGTCCGCGCGGCGCTCAATTGCCGGTCATTGCGCGCCTGTTCCGGGCTGAAGGCGATCGAGCCGAAGATCGGCAGCTGGAAGCGCCGCTCGACGAACTCGGGATCGGCCACGCCGGTAAAGAACGTGCGGCGGCAGAACGCGAACAGAATGCCGCCGATGATGCCGAGCAGCGTGCCCGCCGAAATGATCAGCGCCGACTTCGGCCGTACCGGCTGGGACGGCAGCAAAGCCTGATCGATGATATGCACGTTGCCGATCGTGCCGGCCCGCGAGATCGACAGCTCCTGGGTCTTGTTCAGCAACGTGACATAAATTTCCTCGGCAACCTTCGCGTCGCGTTGCAAGGAGAGGGCGTTGCGTTCAGAGCTGGGCAGCGTGCTGAAATGATCTTCGAAGCGGTCCTTTTCGCGCGACATCGCTGCCAGTTGGGCGTCTACCTGCTGCACTTCCGGGCTTTCCTCAGTGAAGCGCTGCAGCAGTTGCGCGCGCTGGATGCGCAGCGTTGCAATCTGCTTTTCGTAGTCCAGACCACCGGCGAGGTAGACCCCGGCTTCCTGGGTCGGCTGGAACGAACCGGCCTTCGACTGATACTCCGACAACGCGGTCTCGGTCTTTTTCACTTCGGCACGCAGGCGCGGCAATTCACTGTTGAGGAAGCTCAGCATGTGGCTCGCCTCTTCCTGCGCGCGTTCGGTGCGTTGCGCCAGATACGACGCCGCCACCGCATTGGTGATCTCGGTGATCGCGTGCGGATCGGTGCCCATGTACGACAGTTGCACGACGCCGGTGTCCCGTCCTTTTTCGCTCACCTGTAACCCGGACGAGAGCCCGGCGACCGCGTCCAACTGGTTAAAGCGCGTCACGTAGAACTCGGTGCCGGGACGGGCCACCAGCGTTTTGACGAACAGCGTGACGTCGTTGCCGCTTGCTTCCTGACCCGCCACCCCGGTGAGGATTTTCTGCCCGAACGAGTCGGTCAATTCATAGCGGCCGTAATCGAGCACGCGCAGTGTCAGGCGTGCGCCTTCCAGTGATTTCGGCACCGTGATCGACGCGACCTCGAATTGCTCACCGCCCCACGCATACGAGTCCATGCCGAAGGCCGCGCCGAGCGGGCGGCCCGGATGCGCGAACCACGACGAGATCTTGCCGAGTACCGGCATCGTTTTGGCTGCCGTGCTGAAGTTCAGTTTGAACTGCTCGACGACCGGTTCGACCACCGCGCGGCTCTTGATGATTTCGATTTCCGCGTCGGTGCGCATCGGGCCGACCGACGGCACAAGCGACGGCGTGCTCTGACTTTGCGAACCGTTGTTGTTGGGCTGCGTGTCGACCTGGAGCAGGGCGTCGGCGGAATAGATCGGCGTGGCGAGCTTCGTGTAGATCACCGCAGCGAGAATCACGCAGCCGGCAATGCCGATCACCCACCAGATCTGATCCATGATCATGCGCAGCAAATCGCGCATCACTGCATCTTCGTCGCTGCTGGGCGCCGGTCCGTGATCCAGCATGTCGTACGTACTCATAGGGATACTCCGTTGCGTGCGATTTATCTGCCCAGTTCAACCGTGTAGAACAGGTCTTGCAGGGTCGGCGTGATCTGTTCGAGGGCGCGATTAAAGCGTGCTGCGCTCGAGACCTGCACGTACACCACATCCTTCGGCTGAAGTTCGAACTTGGTCATCAGCATCAACGCATCGACCTGAGTCATGTCGAGCTGATAGACGTCGGGTGTGAGCGTCTTGTCGGCGCCACGCACCACGTAGACGAAGCGCGGGTCGCCGGTTTTGACGTCGAGGCTGCCGGCGCCCGTCAGCGCATCGGCGAGCGTCAGGCGGCCGCGGTTCATCGGCAGCGAGGTCGGCTTGTTCACTTCGCCGAGCACGAAGACACGGCTGTTCGAGCGATCCGGCACGTCGATGATGTCGCCGTCTTTCAGCAGCACGTTCTGCTGCGGATCGCCGGTTTCAAGCAGGGAGGCGACGTCGACCGTGTAGCGCTTGCCGTCGCGGGTCACGCCCACGTTCTGCAGATCCGCGTCGGGCAGCGCGCCGCCTGCGCGATTGATCGCATCGAGCACGGTCAGCGGCGAATCGGTGATCGCTTCGGAGGCGGGTGTGCGCAGATTGCCGGTCACTTGCACTGACTGGCTATTGAATCCCGACACACGCACATCGAGCTGAGGATTGCGAATCGTCTTCGAGAGCCCTTTCGACAGCGACTCCTGAACCTGCTGCGCGGTCATGCCGAGCACCTTGACGCGGCCCACGCGCGGGAAAAAGATCGTGCCGTTGTTGGCGACGCGCACGGTCAAGCCGCCTTCACCGCCGCCCGTCAGCGTCGGTGCGATCGGTGTCGCGCCTTGGGTCTGCGTGGGGCCGGGCGTGGGGGGGGGG
>NZ_JAQQDU010000156.1:0-12362 GCF_046027825.1 Paraburkholderia sediminicola | reverse complement strand
CAGATTCTGCTGGGTACTGAGTGCTGCAACCGGTCCCAGAAAAAGATTCACAAATTCAGCGAATCTGCGGCGCTCGATTTTCTGAACCGTTTCACTCACACTCAGTGATGTTCTGGCCCCAGGCTTTTCGTCCGCGTCGGAATCACCTCGTGTTTGAGTACAGGACGCCATGGGAGGCCTCCAGGATCAGCTGCAGCATGCGCTCCATTGTGCTACCGGTCCGCCAGCAAGTCGATGAACAAGTGTTCCGTTACTTGCCGAACAAAAGTTCGTGGCCCACCGAGTTGAACCCTTCTTGAGATTTGCGCCCGCTGTGCCGAGCATCTGCTGGAAAACCGTCGAGGCTGCCGGGCGCAGGGTAAGCGCGAGGCCAATCTGCATCGGTAAGCCGGCGTGCGCGCCGTACTCTCAGGAAGTAACTGTAACGAATAATCGCAAAGCGACACCGAGCATTTATTCGCCCATAAAGGAACATTTAATACCGAACATCAAACAATCGACCTAACTACAACTGAGGTGATTTCACGGCGGAATAACGCAGCATAATTCGATACAAGGAAGGCGTAGTTCACCGCACGATGACTCATATTCTTCTCTTCTCGCATGCCTGATACGAGTACGGCACTATAACCGGCCGGTGTTGAACACGCAGTGCATACATAGGCATCGTCGGTTTTCCGAGCAATCACAGCTTGATCGGCGCGCGCCCGTATAGGCTCCATGTGCGACGTTTTTCACCTCACTTTCAAGGAGATTGCCAGGATCCGCAATACGCACCCGAGTTTAGCCAACTGAGTGACCGACCACTCCACACCCCATATCACCCCAACATCTGGTCTGTCTGCGCGCCTCGGCAGCAACGAGCCATTCGGCAAACTGATCAGCATTCGAGCCGTCGTAACACGACGTTCCCGTTCAACCGACTCAAGGAGCTCCATCATGAAAACCCTTGCATGCCTCGTCCTCGCCATGGGTGCGTTTGCCAGCCCGGTCGTCAGCTTCGCTCAGAGCACCGAGCCCGTCACCCGCGCGCAGGTGCGCGCGGAACTGATCCGCCTCGAGCAGGCCGGCTATCACGTCGGCGACGGCGACCACACGACGTATCCCACCCAAATTCAGGCAGCTGAAGCGAAGATCGCTGCACAGGACAATCAGCAGGCGGCCAACAACGCCGTTGGAGGCACGACGAACGGTACCTCGGCCGCCGGCAGTTCCGTGCATCTGCCGAAGCCCTCGCCATCGCCGTGCGTCGGCCCCGCAAGTTACTGCAACCTGTTCTTCGGTAACTGACCGCCGATGGCTCAACAGACCCTTGCTGCGCAGACCGATCGCGACGCCGGTTGCGGCACGATGGCCTGACCACGAGCGAGCGCGAGGAACTCACGCGCCTGCGCTGCAAGGTTCGTCAGCTCGAGCTTGAGCCCGAGATACCGGCAAAAGAGCGGATGCGATCTGATAGGGCTGCAGAATTTAACGAATATTAGCAAAGCGATACCGAACATTTGTTCGTCGATAAAGGAACATTTAGTACCGAACATCAAATAACCGACCTGGCTACAACTGACGTGGTTACACGCCGGAATAATGCAGCATGATTCGACACAAGGAGGGCGTTGAGATACTGCAAGCGCCTGATTCGGTGACGAGGAGATAATCGTGAAGATCAAGCATTTAAGCGTTCTGTCGGCAACAGCCGTTACACTTCTCTCACTCAGTGGTGCCGCACAGGCCGCTGGCGTGTGCTCGAACGCAACGCTAAAGGGACCGTACGGGTTTAGCGGTCACGGAGAAATTCTTGGATTGCTGGATGCAAATAATGTGCTGCATCCGTTCGCCGCTCCGTCGATCCTCGATGACGTCGCCCTGGTGACGTTCGACGGCGCGGGCCATTTTTTACGCACCGACTACGGGGTTATCGGCGGGCTGCCGAAAGGGGGGCAGACTACATTCAATCCGAACCAGAGCGGCACCTACACGGTGAACTCCGATTGCACCGGCACCATGAACATCGTCTATAGCGCCGGCCCCGTGCCGGCCGGCGTCGAGACTGACCTGGAAATCGTCGTCGCTGACGACGGAACGCTCATCGAATCGGTTGTCTCCAAGGCGATCACTGTGTCAGGCGCGACCCCGGACGGCATAACGTGTCCACCCTATTGCCAGCAAGGTGTGCAAGAAAGATTTGAGGGGAAAAAGGTCGTGGTCTACGGCTTTCGCTAGTCGCGTCCAGGATGGATTCAAGCTTGCTCGCTATAGCGCTTTCATGAGAGGGGGCAAGCGCGAGCGTGGGCGCAGGTTTTCCGCCCTTTGATACCTGCGCCTTCTGCGAGATGATTGTGTCGCTTCCCCGATCGATCGCGGTACGGAATCTGCTCAACATGCCGGGATTCTCAATGACCGAGTCGCTTCTGTCGAACGACCACTTGTGGCCGGACGTGACCCGACGGCAAACCTCCGTGGCCGATCCGCTTCAGTCTACGAGTTGTCCTACCAGGCCCTCGAGTCGAGTTTGATCCCGACGGTGTCGATTTGATCATCCTGTCATAGTCGTCTGGCATGATGCATGGTCGCCTGTTCGGCGCGAACTGCGCCCAGGCCGGGCAAAAAACCGCCTCCGCGAATTTTGCCAAGATAACCTGTGTGCAAACCGCGCCGCGCGCTTGCATCGCAGATCCACTGGGACAACAAGGAATCGAGCACATGAGCTTCGTGCACTTTATCGGCGGGGAAAAAGGCGGGGTGGGCAAATCGCTCGTCGCCCGCGTTCTGGCGCAGTACTTCATCGACCGCAATTTGCCGTTTCTTGGCTTCGACACTGACCGCTCACACGGAGCGCTGCTGCGCTACTACGCCGATTTCACCGCGCCAGCCGCGCTCGACGACCACGACAGTCTCGACCCGGTTATCGAGCATGCTCTCGAACAACCCGACCGACGCATCCTTGTCGATCTCGCGGCACAGACCCAGCAATCGGTCTCCAAGTGGTTCGACGACTCCGACGTGCTCGGTATTGCGCAGGAAAACGCTATTGCACTCACGTGGTGGCAGGTCATGGACGCGGGCCACGATTCGGTCGACCTGTTGCGGCAATGGCTCGATCAGTTCGGTGGCAAGTTGCGCCTCGTGATCGTGCTGAACGAAATCCGAGGCGAGCGCTTCGAATTGCTGGAGACCTCAGGCCAACGTCAGCGCGCGGAAGCGCTTGGTGCGAACGTCGTTTCGCTGCGTCATCTTCCCGACACGACGATGCAGAAAATCGACCAGAAAAATTTGAGCTTCTGGGCCGCGGCACATCATCCGGATCGCGCGAGCACCGGTCTTGGCATGCTCGAGCGCCAGCGAGTCAAGGTCTGGCTCAACCGCATTTATGAAGAAATCGAGAAGGTCGCGCCTTAGCCGGCGAGCGGCCAGAATTCGACGGTCCGGGAAGTTCGGCGTCCAGTCGCCAGTCGCGTGCCCCTCCTCCGACGCGGACTTCCCCCGCCGACCCATAAGGGACAAATACGTCGCTCTCAAGCAGCTGTTCACGAGCACCTAGCTTATGAATGGAGCTTCGCCCGGAGCGGGGACGTTTTCACGGCCGCGACCGAAGAACTATCACCCGGCTGTGTTCTCCGAAGCGGGAATGATCACGGCAGAGGTGACCGGTGAATGGACAGTCCATCCGATGGCACCGTACAGCGCAACGCCGTCGGTCGTCGCCACCAGAACGCCTTGCTTCTTTCCCCGTGCCACGGCCTCGCCGTTCAATAACTTCATGATCGCGCTTCCCAGGCCACGTCTGCGATGTGATTCGTGCGTGATGATCTGGTCAAATATGCACGACTCTCCGTCCAGGGCGCACTGACCGCTCGCGGCTATATCACCCGCAGCGTCCTCGACTTGTGCCCGGATAATTGACCCCTCGTCAAATACGCGTGCGGCATACCCTTTCGGAAGAACGAGCTTGCAAGGCGAACGTTCATTGTCAACCAACGCTGCCGTCATCATGAACACAGGCGCCTCCACGGTCCAGGTTTGCGGAAGGACCTCAGCCACGATTCGAGGTTCGGCGCAAACCTTGATGAAAGTCCATGGTGTATGGATGCGGGACGCCAGGTCCGTAACGACTTCTGGTCGAAATTCCGGCAGCACGTAGCGTGCTTTTTGTTGAGCTAGTCCGACGTCGACCAGAAAGCCAAATGGTAAGACCGTCGGGGCGGCCGTTCTTCGCGATAGCGCCCACCCGGTTATCCATGCTTCGACGATCAGAGCATGCGCCCGATGAGCGGCCAGGCGTTCAGGCATTTGCATGGTCGATGCTTCCATCCAATTCGTCCAGGTTACGTAGCCGGCCGCCGAAACCTTCGGCGGGCGATCCAGCATACCGGCGAGTCACAGCACCTCTCAGGCGTCGCTGATATCGCCGGGTAATTAATTCGAGCGTTGGGCGAAGATAATGATTAAAAGTACAGAGCACGTCAACAGAACAGTACTGCGCTTTCGCGCTAAGTGCGCGCTGCATCCAGACCGAATTCACGTAGCGACGGTGTTTGACAGCACACTCAGCGAACGCCCCCACTTCGGCAAAGCCCGCGTTCCGATGCAGACGTACCGAGGCTTCGTTCGGCAGGGCGATGCTATGCTTCGTCGCCACCACTTGATATGCATCCTGTCTACGATGAAACCCCTCTACTCGATTCGCCGTGCCCGCGCCACCGATCTGCCGGCGATATATCTCGGCGAACTCGACTACATCCGGCAAATCGAGCCGGAGAACGAAGCACGCTGGAGGGACGGGATGCACTTCCATCTGAAGCAATGGACAAACGGTATCGACCGCATGTTCATCGCCGAATGTGATGGGACTCAAGCAGGCTACTGTTTCTGGGAAATCCACGACGAAGCCGCGGTGCTTGCATCGATTCATGTTACGTCGGATCGACGTGGCAGCGGACTCGGTCGACAACTGCTTGCGCGGTTCATCGCCGATGCCCATGCGCACGGTTTTCGCAAACTGACGCTTGGCGTGAAGGCAGACAATCCGGCGCGCCATCTCTACGAAAAATCGGACTTTATCTATACACACGACGAACATGGCTATTGCCACTACGTCTACACAACGGCGGCCCCGAGTTCAACCTAGATCGATCGAAGAACGCCTTTTCGAGCATCCGCGGTCAGTACATTCGACTCGTGTAGACTGTGCCGATGTCCCAAGAAATCGACTACCTCAACCCCGCCCTTCCTCCTGGCCTCCGGCGCGTGTCGATGCCCGTGGTCGACGCGACCCCTACCACGCTTGAGGGATTTGGCAGGCTTGTAGCGGACCCGGGAGAGTGCCCGATCGAGATCGTGCAGTGGCCGGCGGTGGGGACAAGGCCCATCGATCCTGGAACCGGTGATGAGGCCGGCACAACCGAAGGCACATTTGTAAGCGAATGGCGCGGTGATATTCTCTACGGTCGGAACGAGGCGGTGGGCGGCCACTACATCCTTGGGTACGCAAAGGAGCCTGAAGCAGCCCGCGACGACAACGCCCGTGCACCGGAACGCATGTTGCTTTGGCACGCGAACTACCACCCGGACGGTGGACAACTGTTCTTTCCTCTCGACCCTCTGCCCTTCTACGTTCCATTGGCATTGCCTGGGGACGATATCGCGCCAGAGAAGTTCGTGTGCTTTCGCTTCGATGGACAGCAAGGTCTCTACATCCATCCAAACATCTGGCATGAAGGTGTGTTCACGCTTAGCGGGACACAGCGGTTCTTTGACAAGCAGGGCGCCGTCCACGCGCGCGTCTCTGTCGACTTTGCCCGCGAGTTTGGTTGTCTTCTGGAAGCGCCGATCGCCAGCAACGCCCAACCGGTTGGTCGAGTCGGCGACCTACCGCGGTAAAACGCAGACGATACTGCTATAAACGTCCATCGCCATCTTACCCAACGGTCACTTACTGCTTGCCCGAAGCAAGCTGCTCATTGCGTTCGGCGAGAAACCGGATCAGACCGTCCACCCCGCTTTGCTGGATCTTGTCGCTGAACTGCTGCCGATATGTCTGGACTAGCCAGACGCCGAGTACGTTCAGGTCATACAGGCGCCAGCCCTGCGGCGTGCTGTACAACCGGTAATCGATCTCCGCTGGCTCGCCGTTTCTGGTTGCAATCGTGCGCACCACCACGTCCGTATCGGTTGGCGCGATGTGTATCGGCGGGTACTCGATCCGTTGATCAGGTTGGAGTTGACCGATAGCGCCCGAATAGGTGTGGATCAGGAGCATCTTGAACTGTTCGACCAGTTGCTGCTGCTGGGCCGGCGTTGCCGTTCGCCAGTAGTGGCCCATCGCGAGCGACGTGGTACGGCGAAAATCGGTGTAAGGAATAATGTCGCGGTTCACGATATCCATGATGCGGGGAATATCCTCCGGCTCGATCGCCCGGGTACGCACCTCGTCGAGTATCTGCTGCGTCGCGGTCTTGATCAGAACCTGCGGCTCCGATTGGTCGACTTGCGCGTACGCCGCACCGCCAAACGAGAGCAACGCTGCGCAAAAAGTCACTAGAAAAAGGGGCTTCATGTGAAGGATCCTGGCTGTATGCATTAGCGTGCTGCTACGCAAGTATCCTCCATCTACGCCCAAACATCTCGCGCCGGGGCGAACGATTCACAACGCCCGACGGTAGAAGACATTGAGGACGGTTGCCATTGCCACTGGGTGCAGGGCCGCTGTATCACTCTTTCTGCTTATCCGGCATATGTTCAGCCAATACCGCGCGCGACGTATCGCCTTGCAAATATCGGGCACCGCTCCCGCGCCGACGGGCAACGTCTTTCGGATTGTAAAGTTTGCAAGATTTCAGCGACAGGCACCCGCAGCCCACACAGGACGCAAGCTGATCGCGCAATGCAATGAGCCCATCTATGCGCTCTTGAAGCAGAGGCTGCCACGCGCGTGAGAGACGCGCCCAGTCCTGTTTGGTCGGCGTGCGCTGCCCGGGCAACGTTTCGAGTGCGGATCGAATCTCTGAAAGGTTCAATCCGACAGCCTGTGCCGCACGGATGAACCCGACCCGGCGCAGCGCCTCCCTTCGATACTGGCGTTGACCGCCTTCTGTTCGAGTGCTACTGATCAGCCCTTCTTCCTCATAGAAACGGATCGCACTCGTCGCCACGCCCGAGCGCTTCGCAAGTTCACCAATTGTTATTGCCGTCTCGTTCATGACGTTCCCAGGTGTTTTCTCTTGACTTCAACTTTACTTGAACTTTCACAATGAGACTTTCTTCCGTTGGATTGAGAGACGGCAACATGCGCAAAGACTCCGTTCACATCAAGTTGAGCGAGCTTCTGGATGCAAACGTACGCTTTGACCTTGCTGCTAGAGGTACAACCAACCATTGCCCGATGGCGCTTGTTGCATTGGCCGAAATGGGTGCTTCGCCAGCTCGACTGCAGGCGTTTTTCGACATGTGGCAGCGCGAGTACGCTTTGAGTGCACCGCCGATCGACGCGGTTATCCCTCGTCACGAATGGGCACGACATTTAGGCGAACGTGCCGCATTCGGCGCTTTGCGACTTTGCTTTCACGACTGGATCGCCGACGCCGGGCCCGTTCCCGTGATCACGACCGTGCTGCAAGAGGTTCCTTTCGCTCCCGCTACGCAAGCCTTCCACTCGCTGATCCGGCTCGCTTACGGCATTGAGGCCGGGCATACCGGCGAGATTGCCGCGGGCCTGGCATCGTTAATCTCGTCGCATTTGCCTATGGACGTTAGTCTGGAAGAAAATCGCACGGCGGAGAGCGTCGATGCGGGATTCGATCAGGTTACCCAGGCATTGAGCGGCGCGGTTTTCCAGGGCACCTCGATCACGTCGCGCTTGCGTGCTGTTGCAACCGATGTGCGATTTGGCCGGGCCGTTCCCGTGCCTCCAGCGGACGTGGAGTTGCTGGACGATCTGGCGCGGGCGACAATTGGCGCTTACTGGCGTAAGCCGGACTTCACATTGCTCCATACGGTTACCGCAACGCGCGCTGCGCGAATCGTCTTTGCCCAGCTTCACGACGGCCTGGTCAAGCAATTGCTGCCGAGCCTGTGGATTGCGCTATGCGCCGCTTATGCAACGGTCGGCAGGCTGCCTGACGCAGAAGCAACCATCCCGGATCTCGCTGTTGACTGGAACGACGTGTGCAGAATGGCGGTCACCTCGGACGACGATCACGTGATCAAGATGACATACGCATGCCTTTGCGAGGACCGACGCGCCCCATCGCCGCTATATCTCGCATCGGCGGCGAGGTTAGTATCGTAGCGACCGTCCGCCAGCGTCGCAAATTGTTGGCGATTTAGCGACGGCGGTCGAACGATCGCTCGTGGCCGAACCCAACCCAGCAACGACCGGCTCCGTTCTTGGACCCGGAAGAGACAGCTTCAAATCCCGAAAGCGGTCGCTCAGACGTTGCGCCGCCATGCGGTTCGATACATGCGGTTGTTGGTACCCGGTTCACATGCTTTAATCGGGTCTCTACATTCTGCGCCTGCCCGCCGTCATGCCATTGTTTGAGCCCGTCACGCTGACTACCCCTCGCCTCATCCTGCGGCCGCTTCGTGATGAAGACGCGCAAGCGCTGTTCGCCATCTGGTCGGACGCGGACGCGATGCGCTATTTTTCGTTTCCAGCGATGACTTGTTTTGATCAAGCTACGGATCGCGTCGTGCGTAAATTGAAGACGTCCGCTAACGGCCAAGATCTCATTTTTGTGCTCGAACTGCGGGCAACCGGCGAGGTACTTGGGGATTGCGCTCTCTTTCATGCCGACGAGCAATGCCGACGTGCGGAGATAGGTTTTAGTCTGCAACGCAATCACTGGGGAGGTGGATATATGAGTGAGGCCGCCTCAGCGCTGATCGAGCACGCGTTCGGCACGCTGAACTTACGCCGGATTGAGGCGGATATCGACCCGCGCAATGTAGCCTCGGCGCGTCTTCTCGAACGGCTCGGATTTGTCCGGGAAGGGCTGCTGCGTGATCGCTGGATGGTTGGCGATCAGGTGTCGGATAGTGCGTTGTATGGGTTGCTCGACCGCGATCGCCGGACCTAGATGACATCTGGCTGCCCCGCCTTTTCAATGCCGCCGCTTAGCCAGCACTTCGCGCCACTGCATGCAGACTTGACCCGCGTTGCTCCTTGCTCGCCGAAGTGAAATCTGATGCCTGAAGTGGAACCGTGTCGGAACTGGCGATCGAGCGCTTCTTGTTGGCTCGAGCCAGAATGCGATTCAGATACACATAGAAGTGTTCGAGTTGTCTCGCGTCCGAAGCTGCGGGTTCGAGGTCGAACACTTCTTCGAGCACGCGGCGCGTTACGTGGAAACGTTGAAGTCCGCGGACAATACGAACCTGGAAGACAACACCGTCACCATTGTGCGGCACCGCTGCCCAGAAAAGCGAATGGCTAGCCATTGAGCCCCCGTGAATCACGTCAGATCAAAAATCTCGTCAACTCATGTTCGCACATCTTCACACCAGGCGAATCTTTTCAAAATTGTGACACGCCATGATTTGACATTTTTACCACGGTCGGCACACTGCCGCGCAGCAAGATGTCTGTAGACTAAAAGTAAAGCGTCTGCAATCGTGCGTCCGCAGTCGCGATATGACTGGGAGATTCGCTTTGATGACTTCTCAGGCTTACACGCCAACCGCCCCTGTATTGCATGTCTTCGAACAAACCGGAGGCTGGCATTGGGGCATTACCGTCCCGCGTGCAAGGGGGAGCGGATTCAAGCTCATTGCTTTCAGTGAGAGAACCTTCCCGGTTGAGGACGCCGCCCGCACGGATGGGCGTCAGGCGCTGGTCAACCTGGCCGATAGCGGCACCCGCGAGTGACTCGCCGCTGAGGCTCCCAAACAATTGATGCTTGCCTTCGAGCTTGGTAAGCACCGGCTTTCGCAGGCTGGAGCAGAAAGCGTTGCCAGGTACTGGCGAGCGGATAACGCTTTCGACCGACGATCTCTAACGACATGGACTGACGTGCTGATGCATCACGTTCGGCACGAGATGCGCGGCGCGCGACTGCGAACATTCTCGAGGCCGGACTTCTCCACCGACGGCGATGCGAACTGATGCGCGCCATGGCCGCCGGAGCAGGCAAAAATTTCCGGGCCGACACCGTTGGTATTGCTAAGGTTGTTCGGCAGATAGTCTTTCGCCCAGGTTATACCCGGAAACACTATCCTGGGGCCTTAAGGACGTGCTAAAAATAGTCGATATCCCGGAAGCGAGACTGAAAGTCCGGTCCGGAGATTGGAGAATCCCACGCGGTCTGTCGCACGGAATTCCGAGGTGAAAGTATGGAAAAAAAAGTGCTCGTCGCGGTAGCCGCTGCGCTTATGTCTTCTGTGGGCGCGCTGCATCCCGAATCCGCCCGTGCCGCTGATGCCGCAACCTCGGCCTTCGACGATTCGACCGTCGACGCATCGCTCGATCCCGGCGAAAAACGCGTCTCCGCCGAAGCAGACATTCAGGCGCGCCTGGCAGACCTGCGCTATGCGTATTTCATCGGCTATAACGCGCGCGCCAGGGAAGACTCGAAATCCTATGCGACCTTGGGCGACGAGGTGAAGCACCGGCAAACACAGCTTGATGCGCCGGCCATGCCCGCATCGCCGAAGCCGGTTGCCGAGCGGGTTGCACCCCCGAGGCGGGTCGTAGCGCAAGCCGCTTCGCTGAGGCAAGTATCCGCGCCGGTCACATCGCCGAAGCGGGATGCTGCTGCGCGAGCCACGCCGTCCAGGCAAGTCGTCGCGCAGGCCAAGCCTGTGCCGCTGAAGCACGGTCCCGCGGAAGTCGCGTCTGCGCCGCCGAGGCGGGTCTCTGCACCGGTCGCGTCGTTGAAGCAGGCTTCAGTGCGGGTTACGCCGCCTAAGCGGGCTGAAATGCAACCTGTGCCTCTGAAGCAGCTTGCTACGCGAACTACTTCGCCGAAGCTGTTTGCCACCGAGTCCGAGCCTCCGATACTGATTCCGACGCAAGCCGTGACGGCATTGCCGGAACCAAAATCAAACAATGACGACGACGCGCAGGTGACGCAGAGACGCGATTTCCAGAACGCTCAGCGGGCGGTGCCGCAATATCGGCAGGCTGATGAGGAATCGCAATACGCCGTGGAGCAAGGAACTCAACCGGTTCCACCGACTCAAGCAGCGCGCAACCGGCAATATCAGAACCAGCAGCCCGAGCAATACGCGGCGGCGCCGGCCTATAACCAGATGTCAACCGAGTATCAGGAGTCAGGCGGGTACGCCGGGCGGGAATACGCGCCGCCGCCTCGAACCGTTCGGGCTAACCAGTACGCGCCCGCTCCGTATCCACCCGCTCGGTACCAACAAGCTGACGCGCAGTCCGCCTACGTACCTCGGCCGCCCACTCAAGCGGCGGCGCAGCAGGTCATCATAGTGGCCCGCCCGCCTGCCTATCCGGCATATAACGCGACGTACGCGCCGCCTGAACTGCGGCGGCCGTACCCCGCCGGTTACGGCAATCCGGCGCAACCAGCCGGATATCAGGGATGGGAGTAGGCGCGCTCACCCGCATGTGCCACCGGGCGCGCTGACTCACGTATGCAGCCAGCCGTTAAAGGTGTCCCGCTTCCATGATGGAAGCAGCATGTGCGTGCCGGACACGTGCGATGGCACCGCCGTGACTCCGATCTCCCATCAGGGCGATACCTGCTCACAGGACGGCCATGCAAAATAGAAATCGTCCCATCCAACTATGGTTAGCAGGCCCTATAGCAGCCTGCGCTGGCATTTGCCGATGGCCGTGACGAACGTCTGCTGCCGACGTCAATGAACGGGGGTTTTCGATCCACAAAGGACGTTCAAGCGTCCTGGCAGCGGACATTCGCCACGCGTTTCTATGCCCTCAACGATTAAGATCACAGCTTGTGCAACGCTAAGCGAATTGAATGACCCGGTATGCCGTTTCCGTGCACATTTTTTTCGGTGGGGATAACGGAGTGCGTGGTGGCTGCCGATATCTAGGCGCGCGGTAGAATGGTTTGATCTAAAAAAGGAAAAGGCTGATGACAACAGCTCAAAGAAAAATGGGGTTCAGCCTTTACGTTTTGCAGGCCGTCGGGGCCCTCGGCGTCCTGATTTCGCTTGCTAGCCACAGATTCACTGGAATGTTTATTTTTGGCATGCTCACGGGACTTAGCGGTATGTTCATTAATCGCATCGTGCGCAAGAATCCAGGCGTGCTTCAAAGGTCCAGATTTATCACCCGGATACATTTTCTATTCTTGTGGTCCGTCATAGGATGCATAGCTTTGTTTTTGATTGGAACGCCCTTGCTCCGACTTCTGAATCACCATTGATAGCACTGA
>NZ_JAQQDU010000155.1:0-12481 GCF_046027825.1 Paraburkholderia sediminicola | reverse complement strand
CGCGTATTTCACAGAACCATCTGGTCGTTTTGCGCGTGGGCCTCACTCGGCGCCGTGGCTCGCCGTTGCGTCACCAACCTTCCTGCCATGCGCTGGCGCTTCATTCGAAGTGCG
Organism: Paraburkholderia sediminicola; assembly: GCF_046027825.1. Classification (GTDB taxonomy): domain Bacteria; phylum Pseudomonadota; class Gammaproteobacteria; order Burkholderiales; family Burkholderiaceae; genus Paraburkholderia; species Paraburkholderia sediminicola_D. The sequence goes on along the minus strand of NZ_JAQQDU010000155.1, from coordinate 12,367 downwards.
AATTCACGCCTGCACGCGCTGACTCGACTTGTCTTCAATTCGGAGTACAGAGCGGTACTTCCCGAAACAGATATATATTTTTCGTCACCCCGTCGAGGCAAAGCCGATGACCCCCACCGCGCAAACGAAACCTATGGTTTCCTTGGTAGCCCCGTCCGCGCCGAGGCGAAGCCGATGGCTCCCACCGCCCCCAAACGAAGCCCCTGGTTTCCCTGGCAATCCCCGTCCGTGCCGAGGCGAAGCCGATGGCTCCCACCGCCTCCAAACGAACCCCTGGTTTCCCTGGCAGACCCGTCCGCACCGAGACGAAGCCGACGGCTCCCACCGCCCTTGAACGAAGCTCCTGGCTTCCTGGGCAGATCCGCTCACGCCGAGGCGAAGCCGATGGCTCCCACCGCGCACGAACGAATCCCCCGGTTTCCCATGCAGACCCATCCGCGACGCACGCAGTGCGGAGTGGGAGCTGATGACTCCTTTGTCACTGACGCTGAATGTGCGAGGGTACGGATTCCAGATGCACCACTACCGCGGCTGTGCGGGGGACCCGCTTAAGAATTGGCGGTTTGAGCCGCTTTCTCTTGCTTACTTCTCTTTGCGGCCGGTCTATACACCGCCGCAAAGAGAAGTAAGTGCCCGCCCCGCACAGGGGCGACGCTAATAAACCAATAACAAATCAAGGAAAGGCCAACGCCGTAGGCATACAGACAACAAGCGCCGCGCAGGCAACCAAACTCAATCAAAGCCCAACGCCGCAAGCGCACAAAAACATGCCACTGCCAAAGGCAAAGGCAAAAACCAAACTCAAACCGAAACCTCGCCGATCAGGCCACCGGCCCCTGGGCCGGCTTCCTCCTCAGGAGAGCATAAAGAATAATCGCGCCAAAGGTCGCAGTACCAATCCCGCCGAGCCCAAATCCACCAAGCTTCAACGAAAAATCCCCAGCGCCCAGCACAAGAGTCACCGCAGCAACAATCAGGTTCCGGTTGTCAGAAAAATCCACTTTGTTGACGACCCAGATCCGCGCCCCCGTCACGGCAATCAACCCGAACACAACGATCGATACCCCACCCAGCACCGGCCCCGGAATCGTCTGAATCACCGCGCCGAACTTCGGCGAAAAACCCAACACCAGCGCGATCACCGCCGCAATCACAAACACCAGCGTCGAATAGATCTTGGTCACAGCCATCACGCCAATGTTCTCGGCATAAGTCGTCACGCCGGTGCCACCGGCAAACCCAGACACAATCGTCGCGAGTCCATCGCCAAGAAACGCACGGCCGACGTAACGATCCAGGTTCTGCCCCGTCATCGCGCTCACAGCCTTGATGTGCCCAAGATTCTCAGCAACAAGAATCACCGCAATCGGTGCGAGCAACGTCATCGCCTGCATGCTGAAAACCGGCGCCGTGAAGTGCGGCATACCAAACCACGCAGCGTTCGCCACAATCGCAAAATCGATCGGCTTACCCATGCCAAGACCATTCGTGACGATCGCGTAAATCACGTACGCCATCAGCAAGCCGACCAGAATCAGCAACCGCTGCAGCATGCCGCGCGCAAACACCGCGACCGCGCCGACGCACAGCACCGTTACCAGCGCCATCCACGAGTCGAAGTTGCTGCCGCTCACGCCATGCACCGCGATCGGCGCAAGATTCAACCCGATCACGCAGACGATCGCGCCGGTCACAACCGGCGGCATCAGCGTTTCGATCCATTTGGTGCCCACCGCCGAAACGATCAGGCCGATGATCGCGTACACCACCCCGCACGCAATGATCCCGCCCAACGCCACCGGAATGTTCAGGTTCGGACCGTGCCCGCCATACCCCGTCACCGCGATCACAAGGCCGATGAACGCGAAGCTCGAGCCGAGATAGCTCGGTACGCGCCCACCGACCAGCACGAAGAACAACAGCGTGCCGATCCCCGACATGAAGATGCACAGGTTCGGATCGAAGCCCATCAGCAACGGCGCAAGCACGGTCGAACCGAACATCGCGACGACGTGCTGAATGCCCATTGCAAACATCTGCGGCCAGGCGAGCCGCTCGTCGGTACCGACAATCCGGCCCTCGGCAGCGTTCGGCTGGGCGCGCCAGCGTGGGAAATAGGAATCAGCCATGGCGGGGGTTCTCCTCTGTCGGCGTTTTAGTGAACGGCGCAGCGAAACGGCGCCGTCTGGGAATTACGCGCGAGTGTACGGAGACCCACCAGGCCTGGCAAGGGCGACAAAATGGGTAACAAAACGGGCAACAACGCGGACAGCAAAGCATGCGCCCAGAACCGCGCTGAGCGCATGACAAGCACCACGCCCGCGCCTGACAAGCACGGCGTGGCGTGGGCTGTGCGGGACATAAAGGTCACACCTCCAACGGTCACCGCCTCGATCAGCCGTGCCGCGCGTCCAGCGAGAACACCGTGACCGCCGCCTGCAACTGCCTCGCCTGGTCCGCCATCGACGCCGCCGCGGCGGCCGCCTGCTCGACCAGCGCCGCGTTCTGCTGGGTCACGTCGTCCATCTGCGCGACGGCGCGGTTCACTTCCTCGATGCCGGTGCTCTGCTCCCGCGACGCCGACGAAATCTCACCCATGATGTCGGTCACGCGTTTCACCGCATGGGTGACTTCCGCCATCGTCTGACCGGCCCGTTCGGCCAGTTCGGCCCCGCTGCCCACGCGCGCCGTCGAGCTTTCGATCAGTTCCTTGATCTCCTTGGCCGACACCGCACTGCGCTGCGCCAGCGAACGCACTTCGCCAGCCACCACCGCAAAGCCGCGGCCCTGTTCACCGGCGCGCGCCGCTTCCACCGCGGCGTTCAGCGCGAGGATGTTGGTCTGGAACGCGATCCCTTCGATCACCGCGATGATGTCGGTCATGCGCTTCGAGCCGGCCGCCAACTCGCGCATCGTCTCGACCACATCGCCAACCAGGCTGCTGCCGCGCGCCGCCACTTCCGACGCGCCATGCGCAACACCGCCGGCCTGCTGCGCATTTTCGGCATTCATCTTCACCGTCGAGGTCAATTCCTGCATGCTCGACGCAGTTTCCTGCAACGCGGCGGCCTGCTCTTCGGTGCGTTGCGACAGATCGGTGTTGCCCTGCGCGATCTCGCCCGAAGCCATCAGGATCGATTCGCTCGACTCGCTGATGCCCGACACGATGCCCGCCAGCCGTTCGCGCATATTGCGCAGCGCGAACAACATGCTGTCGGCGTCGCCCGCACGCGTCTCGACGCGCACGCTCAGGTCGCCATCGGCAATACGGTTGGCGATATGCATCGCGTAATCCGGTTCGCCGCCAAGTTGACGCGCGAGACGCCGCGCAATCACCATCGCGAGCAGCGTGCCCACCGCGATCGCACCCAGCACCAGCGCGAGCATCACGATGCGCATGTGCTGATAGTCGGCGCTCGCCTCCTGTTGGGCGTCGGTGGCTTGCTGACGGCGATAGTCGATCAGCGCCGTGATGCGATCGCGCAGCGTCTCGCTCGACGCAATCGCGCGGCGCACGAGTTCGTTGTTGTCGACGCCGGCCGGAATCGGTTCGAGACCGATCTGCTGATGCACGATGCCCTCCCACACTGCTGACTTGCCCAGCACGGCTTCGAACATCTGCTGACCCTTGCTGGTCACGATGGTCGCGCGATACTGGTCGTAGGCGCCGTGCATGTCCTTGAGCGAGGCGACGATACTGTCCTTCAACTTTTGACGGCTGGCGTCGTCGGTTGCGTAGCCGAGATTCGCGGCGGCAAGATCGGAGTCGATCTTGTGACGGTTCGCCTCTTCCATCCAGTAGAGACCATTCATCTGCCGGTCGCTGATGGCGTCGGTAATGTCATGCATCGACGACAGCGTCTTCAGCGAAGTCCCGCCGATTACGACGCAGAAGCCGATCACAATGGCAAATGCCAACAACAGCTTCCTGAATACGGTCATGCGGTCGAACCACTTCATCTCACCATCCTTCAAAAGTCCCGTGGGAACGCTCGCGCCGCCGCACTCCCGCGAAAACCTTCGCGATGTGTCAGATACGTAGCGGCGCTCCAGCCTCTTTTACGGCGGCTAAAACAGGGACTTGAAGCAATAAATGATGGTGATAACCGGGACAGGATAATGAAAGCAACGCTCCGGCTCACGGGGCCGGATCGCTACGTCAATGTGCTTCGCACGTCGGCGCAGTGATTGGGATTTGTCTGATATATGGGGACGGGCCGAACTCTTAGACTTTGTTTGCTGCGTTCGCCCCCATGAGCGCACGCGATGTTGTTGTAACTCTCCGACTTACCGCTCACGCTCCCCGGCGTGAGCGGCTTTTTTTTGCCCCTACGTTTCGTGAGCCCGGCACTCGCCCAGGCGCGGCCGACTCTATGGATGCGTGACGAACACACCTTCGGCAAGGCGCAGCGTGTGGCTGCGCACGTCCTCTGGCCATGCCGCAACGATGTTGGCAAACCGCGCCCGATCGTCGGCGTAGAGCGCGCGCGTTGCGTCTTCATAATCAGACAGATTGCCGGCGAGTGCGGCCATGAAACGATACACGGCTTCTTGCGCGGTGCGTTTGCGGTCTTTGTCCTCGCCCGCCAGCCGCGCCGCTTCGACCAGTTTGCGCAGCGCGACCGAAGCGCCTCCCGATTGCCCGTTGAGCCAATCCCAATGACGCGGCAGTAGCGTGACCTCCCTTGCCACCACGCCGAGTTTGGGCCGGCCCCGGCCACGCGGGGTGTCGTCTTGCCCGGTGTCTGCAGTTGATTCGGGTTGCGCGCCGGGCACCTCGCTTGCCAGCCGCGCCAGAATCTCTTCAGGCGTGCCGCGCAAATCAAACTCAACCGGACGGCTCGTGACGTCGTCGAAAATCAGCACAGGCGCCTGTTCGCCGCGCTTCAGCACCTCGCGGACAGCGAGCGCCACCTCGGACAAGGTGCCCGAGGCGATACGGCGGTGCCCCTCGAAGGCGGAACAGGTAACAGGATGGTCGGTCATGACAAACTCCAGAAAGATGAATTTGTCGAATTATACCCGGGTATAAATTAAGCGCAATATATTACCCGGGTTAAATTAACCTACCTCAGCGCGCAGGCGATGTCACGACGCTCAGCCGATCCGCCCGCGCCGCCACCGGATAACACAGCACGCGGTTGCGGCCAGCGTCCTTGGCCTCGTAGAGTGCCTCGTCCGCCGCGTTGACGAGTGCGCGGCTCGTCGCGAATACCTGACGCCGAGTGCACGCAATACCGATGCTGATGGTCAGCACATGGTGCGAGCTCGCAACATGGCGAAGCTCGAGCGCCTGAACCGCGGCGCGAATTTTCTCGGCAATGGTCGCCGCCCCGGCTTCGTCGGTATCGGGAAGCAGCACGGCGAATTCTTCGCCGCCGTAGCGCGCCGCGGTATCGCCCGGGCGCCGCACGCTCTGCCCAATGCAGCGCGCCACGGCGATGAGCGCATCGTCGCCGGCCGAATGGCCGTATAGATCGTTGAAGCCCTTGAACGAGTCGACGTCGATCAGCAACATCGACAACGGCCAACCGTTGCGTTGCGCGCGGCGCCATTCCTCCTCCGCCTGTTCCTCGAAGGTGCGGCGATTGTTCAGACCAGTCAGCCCGTCAGTGCGCGCCAGCACGCGCAGTTCTTCTTCGGCAGCACGGCGCTGCCGCAGTTGCTGCGAGAACAGCATGGCGAGCGCGATGATCGCCACATCGAGCGCTGCAATCAGGGTGCCGATGATCCACGCGCGACGCCGCCATTCCACGTAGATGTCATGCGTCGAGAGCGCGACATCGAGAATCAGCGGATACATATCGATATGACGGAAGGCGTACCAGCGCTCGACACCGTCGATCGCCGCCGTGCCGAAGAAGTCCCCGCTCGGTTCCTGGAGGAAGCGCGAATAGTTCGAGGTGCCGGCCAGCCCCCGGCCGATGATGTTCGGATCGTATGGGCGCCGCATCAGCATCGTGCCGTCGTTCAGCATCAGCGCCATCGAACCGCCCGGGCCGAGATTCATGCCCGCGAACAGGCGCCTGAAGTAAGTGAGTCGCATCGTGCCGACCACCACGCCGCCGAAGCTGCCGTCCGGTCGCGATATGCGCCGGCTCAACGCAATGCTCACATCGTTGCTGTTCACCTTCGGTATGAACGGGTGGCTGACATACAGGCCGACATTGGGCGAGTCGCGTTGAACCTGGAAGTAGTCACGGTCGGCGAGATTGATTCGGCGCGGAGGAGTGGCTTGTGAATCGAACACGACGTTGCCGGCTGGGTCGAGGACGAACATCGAACCCAGGTCTTTGGCGCTGGTGGAGCCGTCGAACAGCACCATCTGGCGGATCGCCGGCGGCAGGTCCAGCACGCCGGGCTGTTTCAGGCCGTCGATAACCGCCCGCAGCGACAGATCGTAGATCTCGAGATTGCGCGACACGTCACGTTCGACCAGCAGCGAGACGTTGAAGACGGAATCCTGCGCGCGCCGCAGCGCGTCATCGCGCATCTGCGCCAAAACCCACACCGCGATCGCGAGTATCGCGCTGGCCAGCACGATACTGATCGCAATCACGATGTTCGGTCGGCGCGTCACCATGAGGTTCTGATTCGAGCATGCGCTGACCTACGCGCGTGAAGAAGTGGGACGCAGCCGGAAGGCGCGGCCCGTGAACCGGTAGCGTACCAGAGGCTGAGGCACGTCAAACGCAGAAAAAGGCGGGTTTTTGGCGGCTCAGGCGAAAACTTCGACGAAGGCGTGCCTCAAGCCACAGGCGCTGGCGCCGGCATCCTGTTTTTAGAGCGGTAGGGGGCGCCGAGAATGCGCCCGCCCAGACGCTCAGCCGACGTGCAAATCAAGCGCCGGCCCGGACGCGGTGCGGCTGAGCGCCCGGATATCGGCGACCTCGAGGACCGCTTTGGGGGCGCCATGGCGCGCGGCCTCCAGCATCGCCTGGCCGATGTCTTCGGTACTCAGAATGTGGTTGGGGAATAGCGCGCGCAGGGTCGACAGGAAAGGCTTGGCCACCGTGTAGAACAGCCGGTACGCCCGGGTCTTCGAACGAGCGCCGTTGAGCGGCTCGATCGCGCCGGGACGAAACAGGTAGACCGCCTTGAATGGCAACCGTTGCAGCGCGTTCTCGGTCTTGCCCTTGACCCGCGCCCACATGCTGCGGCCACGTTCGGTGCTGTCGGTACTCGCGCCGGACACGTAGACGAACGTCATCTGGGGATTGAGACCGGCGAGTGTCTGAGCGGCCGCCAGCGTCAGGTCATAGGTGAGGCGCGTGTAGTCTGCCTCCGACATGCCTGCGGATGAGACGCCCAAACAGAAAAAGCATGCGTCGAAACCCTTCAACGATGCTTCCACCGCGCGGTAGTCCATCAGATCCGGCAGGATCAGTTCGACGAGGCGCGGATCGAGCTGGCCAGCGCGCGTGCGGCCAACCGTCTGGACCGCCTCGACGTCGGGCGCGCGCAGGCATTCGCGCAATACGCCCTGCCCGACCATGCCGGTCGCGCCGAATATCAGAACCTTCATGATGCATGCTCCATGGTCGCGCCCGGCCAGCGCGCGTTGGTGAGTCCTACGGATATGTCCCACAGACGGGCGGCGGCCGGATACCGTGGACGGACCGCATCGAGCGCGACCTGCCCTTTTTGCGCGGGGCGGCCGGTCTGGCGCGGAAGGTCCGAAATGGTCCAATTTGCCATGCCGTTCGCCCCAATATTGCCTGTTGCCCGCTTGCCCGGGTGCGTCCTCAAGCTTTCGCCGGTGCGCCCGGAAAATCCGGTAGCGGCGTTGGCGCAGAGAAATCGGTGGCGGCACTGACCGCCTGCCACGCCTCGGCGCTCGCAGCGCGCGCCTTGTCGCCTTCGCCGGCGTAATGCAACGCGTCACTGCCCAGCAAGAGATGTTGCGGCAATGCATCGTGATAGGCGAGCTTCAGCACCACTTGCGCAACCTTCGCGGGATCGCCGGTTTCACGGCCGACATACTGGGACAGCATATCCGCGATGGCGCCGACCGACGGCACATAATCTGGCAGCAAATCCGGCATCGCGCCACTCGCCTCCGTGCCCCAGTCTGTTTTCATGCCGCCCGGCTCGAGCGCGGTGACGTGAACGCCGAACGGCGCAAGCTCCTGGCTGATCACCTCGGTGAACCCGCCGACCGCCCACTTTGCAGCCTGATACGCGCTCAATCCTGCGATCCCGATACGGCCGCCGACCGACGAAATCTGGATCACGTGGCCGGCTCGCTGTTTCCGCAATACCGGAAGCGCCGCGCGTGTCACGTTGACCACCCCATAGAAGTTGGTGTCGATCTGCGTGCGAAAATCGTCCTCGGTGGTTTGCTCGAACGGCGCCAGATGACCGAAGCCAGCGTTGTTGACGACCACATCGAGCCGGCCGAATGCGTCGACTGCGGCCTGTACCGCATTGCGTGCCGCCGCCGGATCCGTGACGTCCAGCGCAACCGCCCGAACCTGCTCGCCATAGCGCGTCAGCAGATCCGCCAACTGACGCGGATCGCGCGCGGTAGCCACGACGCGCTCGCCGGCGCGCAACGCTGCTTCGACAATTTCGCGCCCAAGCCCGCGGACACTTCCCGTAACCAACCAGACCTTCGACATAATGCGCTCCTTGCATTTAATTGAGCGAGCAATCACTCATTAACTCGACAAAAAAATTAGTTCTGGGCAATCGCGTGCCAGAACGCTTCAAAGCCGGCCTTACGATAACGGTCGGCATTGTTCGGTTCGCGAGCGATGAAATCCATGGTGGTTTCCGCCAGCGCCGCCATGATCGCCGACAGGAACGCCGGCGGATGATCACGCAACGCGCCGCTCGCCACGCTCGCCTGAATCATCGCGTTGATGTCCGCGAAGGACTCCATGCCGGTCGCGCGCGTGCAGTCGGTCAGGCGCTCAGAAACGGACAATTGCGCCATCGCCCGGCGTTTTTGCGGCTGCGCCACGCCCCAGTCGACAAACTTGTCCCATACGTGCTGTGCGCGATCGCGCACGCTGGCTTGCTTCGGGTAAGTCGTCATCATCACTTCGCGCAGCTCCGCCTTGATGTCCAGGTAGAGCTGGTTCAGCAGTTCGTCTTTATTGTCGAAGTACGTGAACAGCGTTCCCTCAGCCACGCCCGCCAGTTTTGCGATGCGTGCCGTGGGCGCACCCAGGCCCTGCTCGGCGATCACCTCTGCGGCGGCGGCAAGGATGGCGTTGCGCTTGTCTTCGCTTTTCGGACGGGCCATACGGTTCGCTTCGACTTCCAACAATAAATGAGTGATTGCTCAATCATATCCGCGGATGCCCACTTGTTCAAGCCATTTTTTGCCTGAGGCTCGCCAGTAGGTCATGTGCGCTGGTGCACGTCGAAAAATGAAATGGAAATGTAATAAAATGTTTTCATCAGATGCCTAAAACCATCCAAATCAACAGAAAATGATGCGTTCTTCGCGCATCGTGTGCAAGCTTGGTAGAGAAATACCCGCTATGCCTTAAGTCCGCGAGAATCCAATCCGATAACCAATAGATGGGATACCCATTTGTTGCCTGACGTTCGATGCGCTTCAGCGATGCGTCTGATGGAAGGCACGAAGGGTAAACCGCGCGGGGCTGCCACGATGACCGGCCGCCAGATAGACGCTCCCATGCCCGGACCTGAGAGTCCATTGCGAACGCTCTAACGATTCGTTATTGGAGAAAAAAATCGTGACACTTAAGCATCTCACCATCAAGACCAAACTGATTGTCGGTTTTGGCCTGCTGTCCCTCATTGTCGTCGTGATTTCCGGCCTGTCCCTGAAGGCGCTGAGCGATTCGACCGATGGGTTTTCCAACTACGTACATGGCAACAATGCACGCGCCGACATGGTGGTGCAGGTTCGAACCGCAGTCGACCGCCGGGCGATCGCAGCACGCAACCTCGTGCTCGTAACCAAACCTCAGGACCTCGAAATAGAGAAAGCCGACGTGACGCGCGCACACGAAGACGTGCAAGCCGACCTGAAAAAGCTCAACGACATGACGGCGAACTCGAGCGATACGTCGGAGAAAGCGCGCAGCCTCGTCGCCGAGATCAATCGGGTCGAGGCGGCCTATGGTCCGGTCGCCCTCGACATCGTCAATTCCGCGCTCACCAACAAGCGTGACGACGCGATCGTCAAGATGGACGAACAATGCCGGCCACTGCTCGCCGCGCTGATTCGCGCGACCGACGCGTACGCCGACTACACGCGCACACGCCAGGATCAACTGGTCAACGAGTACACGGCGCACTATGAAAACCAGCGCAATCTGCTGATCGCAATTTGCCTCATCGCGTTGGCACTTGCAGTCAGCGCGTGCGTGGTGATCACGCGCGCGATAACTGGCCCCCTGCGTTTTGCGATTGACGTCGCGCGGACCGTGTCGGAAGGCGATCTGCGCACGCGCATCACGGTCGACGGCCACGACGAAACCAGCAAACTGCTGGGCGCCCTGCGCGAAATGAACGAACGGCTGACGGCGATCGTCGGGCGGGTGCGCGACAGCAGCACCAGTATCGCGGGCGCGGCGCGTCAAATCGCAGCGGGCAATATGGACCTGAGCCAGCGCACCGAGCAGCAAGCTGCATCGCTGCAGGAAACCGCTTCCAGCATGGAAGAACTCACCTCCACGGTTAAGCAGAACGCCGACAACGCGCAGCAAGGCAGCATGCTGGCGGCGAATGCTTCGTCGGTGGCGCAAAAGGGTAGCGAGGTCGTCGGCCAGGTCGTGAGCACGATGCATGACATCAGCGATAGTTCGACCAAGATCGCGGACATCACGGGCATCATCGAAGGCATTGCGTTCCAGACCAACATCCTCGCGCTGAACGCGGCCGTTGAAGCCGCGCGGGCGGGCGAACAAGGGCGGGGCTTCGCGGTGGTCGCAAGCGAAGTCAGAAGCCTGGCTCAACGTTCATCGAGCGCGGCAAAGGAGATCAAGGATCTGATCGCCAACTCTGTGGAAAAAATCCGCGACGGCTCGGCGCTTGCCGGCGAGGCGGGCAAGACGATGGCCGATGTGACTCAGGCGGTCGCGCGAGTGACCGACATCATGTCGGAGATCGCAGCGGCGTCCATTGAACAGAGCCGCGGGATCGAGCAGGTCAATGTTGCGATTACGCAGATGGACAACGTCACCCAGCAGAATGCAGCTTTGGTGGAAGAGGCTGCGGCGGCTTCGCGCTCGATGGAAGATCAGGGGCAACAGTTGAATGAAGCCGTGGCGTTCTTTCAGGTGAAGGATGCTGCGCCTACGGGAGCGACCGCACCTGCCCGGCGGGGGACGCCGCGACGCGAGGCGGCGGTTGTTGCAGTTGCCCCGAAGCGGGATGCGCGGGTGGCGGCAGTCGCGCCGGCTGCTGCGCTTGCCACGGCGACTGTGGGTGCGCATGACGGGTGGGATAAGTTCTGATCTGAGTCTTTCGGACGACGCGTCGCTCACCTCACGAGCGACGCGTGAGCGAAGTCACAAGCAATGCTCAACGTAGCGGACGACACGACCCGGCTGGCTACCGCTGTTCAGCGTGAAGATATCGGTAGTCGTTCAGGCGCATTTCTTGAGGTGTCATCTCGTAGGCGCGCCGGAAGGCACGCGTAAAGTCGGATGCACTTTTGAAGCCGACTGAATAGCCAACGTCCTTGATCGGAACGCCCGGAAATCGAACAAGCTCGTCTGCGGCGACGCGCAAGCGAAGGTGGCGGATATAAGCACCAAGTTCGCCCTCATGTTCGAATAGCCGATAAATCGTGCTGCGCGGGAGCCCCAACGATTCAATCACGCTGTCAGGCGATAGTTCGCATTCCTGCAAATTTGTGCGAACGTAGCGCCGCGTATGTTCAAACATGAGCGCGCGGCCGACGGCGCGCTTGCCGCCACTCAAACCCGCCTCTTCCCCAAATGCGGCGACGACCAGGTCAATGAGGCCGGCGAGCTTGCGACGACCCTCCTCTAACGGCATGGTCCGGACGCTCTCGACAAGCGCCCTGGCGCGCTCGACGATAAGCCGCGTGGCGGGCCTGCTCGGGTCGAGCATGCGTCCGTGTATGGCGCCCGGGTCAGAGAACACGTGTTGCAGCAGGTTGGAGGGCACAACGAGCGTGATGTACCGGCACGCCTGCCGCCGCAGGCGTAGGGGTTGTTCAAGGTCGTTGGCAAGTACGCTGCCCCCGCCCAGGAGGTACTCAGGCTTCCTGGCGAGCGTTGTTGCGGCATGCGCTTCACCGTCCAGGAAAAAGGTAAAACCGATGCCGCGCGCGCTATCGCGCGAAATGCGGGCGACGGTGCGTTCGATCACGACATGATCGGTATAGGTGTCGCTGATACGGAATTCGCCGATCTCG
>NZ_JAQQDU010000154.1:0-12715 GCF_046027825.1 Paraburkholderia sediminicola | reverse complement strand
ACTAATAAACCAATAAGAATTCAAGGAAAGGCCAACGCCGTAGGCAAACAGACGAACAAGCGCCGCCCAGGCAAACAATCCAGGCAAGGCCCAACGCCGTAGGCAAAAAGACAAACCGCCCCGCAGGCAAAAAAAATCAAGCAGACGGCGCGATACGCGCCCCGCGCCCCTTCCGCGACTCCCACCGCACCCGAATCCGATCCATATAGAGATACACCACCGGCGTGGTATACAGCGTCAGCATCTGACTAACAATCAACCCACCCACAATAGCAATCCCCAGCGGAGCCCGCAGCTCCGCCCCGTCCCCACGCCCGAAGGCCAGCGGCAACGCCCCAAGCAGGGCGGCAAAAGTCGTCATCATGATCGGCCGGAACCGCAGCAAACAAGCCTGATAAATCGCATCCCGCGACGACAACCCCTGCCGGGAGGCCTCAATAGCAAAGTCCACCATCATGATCGCGTTCTTCTTCACGATGCCGATCAGCAAGATCACCCCAATCAGCGCAATGATGCTGAACTCCGTCTTGAACAGCAGCAAAGCCAGCAACGCCCCCACGCCCGCGGAGGGCAGCGTGGACAAAATCGTCAGCGGGTGGATATAGCTCTCATACAACATCCCAAGCACGATATACACCGCCGCCAACGCGGCCAGAATCAGGATCGGCTGATCAGACATCGACTGCTGGAACGCCTGAGCCGTCCCCTGGAAGCTGCCGTGGATCGTCCCCGGCATGCCGATCTGCGCCATCGTGTCGTAAATCGCCTGCGTCGCGGTCGACAACGACACGCCCGGCGGCAGATTGAACGAAATCGTCGAGGCCACGAACTGGCTCTGGTGATTCACTGACAACGGCGTATTGCCCGGCCCGAACTTCGCGATCGCCGACAACGGCACCATCGTCTCCTTCGACGTCGACACCGCCGCGCCCGACGAAGCACTCGACTTGCCGCTCGCGGCGATCGAATTGATCGCCTGATTACGCGCGGAATCGGAGGCGATGCTCGCCGCGCTTGAGGCGGTCGTGCCCGCCGTGCCGCCCGTCGACGCACTCGTCGAAGTTGAACTCTCCGTCGTCGCTTTCGACGTCACCGTGCCTGCCGGCGCATTGGTGGTCTGCGCGCCGCTCGCGCTGCCGCCCGATGTGCTGATGTAAATCTGGTTCAGCATATCCGGGCTCTGCCAGTACTTCGGCGCCACTTCCATCACGACGTGGTACTGGTTCAGCGGGTTGTAAATCGTCGAAACCTGGCGCTGGCCGAAGGCGTCGTACAAGGTGTTGTCGATCTGCGCCGGCTGGATGCCGAGACGCGACGCGCTCGCGCGGTCGATCGTCACCATTGATTCGAGGCCGCCTTGTTGCTGGTCGGAATTCACGTCGGCGAGTTCGGGACGGGCCTGCAGCGCCTCAGTGAGCTTTGGTCCCCACAGGTACAGGTCCGGCGTCGAATCGGCCAGCAGCGTGAACTGGTACTGCGCGTTCGATTGCCGTCCGCCGACGCGAATGTCCTGCACAGCCTGCAGGAACGTCCGCACGCCGGCCACGTCGCCGAGCGGGGCGCGCAGTTGCTGGATCACCTCGTCGGCGGATAACTTGCGCTCGCTCTTCGGTTTCAGCGAGACGAACATGAAGCCGGAGTTGGTCTGCCGGCCGCCGGTGAACCCGGCCACGCTTTCCACCGCCGGATTCTTGCCGACGATTTCCATCATCTCCGCAAACTTGCCCTTCATCGCCTGGAATGAAGTGCTCTGATCGGCCTGGATGCCGCCGATCAAGCGCCCGGTGTCCTGCTGCGGAAAGAAACCCTTCGGCACGATGATGTACAGCCAGATATTCAGTCCGATCGTCAGCAGCAGGATCGTCACGATCAGGCGCGGATGCCGCAGTGCCCAGCCGAGCGTGCGCTCATAGCCGCGATGCATCCACGAGAAACCACTTTCGAGCCAACGCCCAAAGCGTCCTTCTTCCTGCTTCTCGTGCGGCTCGCGCAAAAGGCGCGAACACATCATGGGTGTCAACGTCAGCGAGACGATGAGCGACACGCCGATCGCGAGCGACAGCGTGAGCGCGAATTCGCGGAACAACCGGCCGACAATACCGCCCATCAGCAGAATCGGCAGGAACACGGCGACCAGCGAGATACTGATGGAGAGCACCGTGAAGCCGACCTCGCGCGCGCCGAGGAACGCGGCCTTCATGCGCGGCACGCCGTTTTCTATATGCCGCGAGATGTTTTCCAGCACCACGATCGCATCGTCGACCACGAAGCCGGTCGCGATCGTCAACGCCATCAGCGACAGGTTGTCGATCGAAAAGCCCAGCATATACATCGCGCCGAACGTGCCGATGATCGAGATCGGCACGGCCACGCTCGGAATCAGCGTGGCGCGCCAGTTGCGCAGGAACAGGAACACCACCATCACCACCAGCGCCACCGCGATCAGCAGCGTACGCTCGGTGTCTTTCAGCGATGCGCGGATCGTCGTGGAGCGGTCGGCGGCCGGCGCGATGTCGACGTCGGCGGGCAGCGAGGCATGCAACTGCGGCAGCATCGCCATCACGCGGTCGATGGTGTCGATGATGTTCGCACCCGGTTGCCGGTACAGAATCACCAGCACCGAGCGCTTGCCGTTGAAGAGGCCGAGGTTACGCAGGTCTTCGACCGAGTCGACGACTTCGGCCACATCGGAGAGCTTCACCGCGGCGCCGTTGCGATAGGCGATGACCAGATCCTTGTATTGCGACGCCTTGCTCGCCTGGTCGTTGGTGTAGATCTGCACGCGGTTCGCGCCGAACTCGATCGAGCCCTTCGGGCTGTTCGCATTGGCGGCGGCGAGCGCCGCGCGCACGTCTTCCAGACCGATGCCGTAGTGGAACAGCGCCTGCGGTTCCAGCTCGACACGCACGGCCGGATTGGCCGAGCCGCTCACATCGACTTCGCCGACGCCGTCCACCTGCGACAGCGACTGCTGCAGCACCGTGGCCGCCGAGTCGTACAACTGGCCGGCGGTCAGCGTCTTCGACGTGAGCGCCAGAATCAGGATCGGCGCGTCAGCGGGATTGACCTTGTGGTACGTCGGGTTGCTGCGCAAGCTTGCCGGCAGGTCGGCGCGGGCGGCATTGATGGCGGCCTGCACGTCGCGCGCGGCGCCGTCGATGTCGCGATTCAGGCCGAACTGCATCGTGATACGCGTCGATCCGACCGAACTCTGCGAGGTCATCTCGGTGACGTCGGCGATCGAACCGAGATGCCGTTCGAGCGGGCTGGCGACGCTCGTCGCCACGGTGTCCGGGCTTGCGCCCGGCAAGGTGGCCTGCACCGAAATGGTCGGGAAATCGACCTGCGGCAGCGGCGCGACCGGCAGCTTGGTGAACGCAAAAATCCCGGCCATCGCGATGCCGATCGCCAACAGCGTGGTGGCGACCGGGCGGGAGATAAACGGACGCGACAGGTTCATCGCTCAGTTTCCTGCATCGGTGGCGGGCGACGTGGGCTTGCCGCGATTGAAGCGCTCACGCGTACGGCGGGCGAGCGAATCGAATGCCAGGTAAATCACCGGCGTGGTGAACAGCGTGAGCAACTGGCTCACGATCAAACCGCCGGCAATCGCGATACCGAGCGGGCGGCGCAACTCCGAACCGGCGCCGGTGCCGAGCATCAGCGGCAGGGCGCCGAGCAGGGCGGCGAGCGTGGTCATCAGGATCGGCCGGAAGCGCAGCAGACACGCCTGATAGATGGCTTCGCGCGGCGCCTTGCCTTCCTCGCGCTCGGCGTAGAGCGCGAAGTCGATCATCATGATGGCGTTCTTCTTCACGATACCGATCAGCAGCACGATACCGATGATGCCGATGATGTCGAGATCGTGCCCGGTGATCAGCAGCGCCAGCAAGGCGCCGACGCCCGCCGACGGCAGTGTCGACAGAATCGTGATCGGGTGGATGAAGCTCTCGTACAGCACGCCGAGCACGATATACATCGTGACGATCGCCGCCAGAATCAGGAACAGTTCGTTCGACAGCGAAGCCTGGAATGCCAGCGCCGCGCCCTGGAAGCGCGTCTGGAACGACGCCGGCAAGCCGATATCCTGCTCCGCCTGATTGATCGCTTTCACCGCCGCGCCGAGCGACGAGCCGGGCGCGAGGTTGAACGAGACGGTTGTGGCCGGGAACTGGCTCAAGTGCGTGACCAGCAGCGGCGCGGGTTGCTCGATGAACTTCGCGATCGACGACAGCGGCACCTGGCCACCCGTCGACGTGGAGGAGGGCAGATAGATCGAGTTCAGCGACTCGGTGTAGTGCTGCATTGACGGCTGCGCTTCCAGAATCACGCGGTACTGGTTCGACTGTGTGAAGATGGTCGAGATGATGCGCTGGCCGAACGCGTCATACAGTGCGCTATCCACGGTAGCCGGCGTGATGCCGTAGCGCGACGCCGTAGCGCGGTCGATTTCGATGTAGACCGACTGGCCGTTGTCTTGCAAGTCGGTGGCTACGTCCGCCAGTTCCGGCGATTGCTTCAACCGGTCGACCAGCTTCGGCACCCACGTGGTGAATTCGCTGATGTTCGGGTCGGTCAGCATGAACTGGTACTGCGTCGGGCTGACCGTGGAATCGATTGTCAGATCCTGCACCGGTTGCATGTACAGCGAGGCGCCGGGAATATGCGCGACGTCATGCTGCAATTGGCGGATCACGTCGCTCGCGGTGTTGCTGCGATCGTCGCGCGGCTTCAGGTTGATTAGCATGCGGCCGC
The DNA here is from genome assembly GCF_046027825.1 of Paraburkholderia sediminicola. Classification (GTDB taxonomy): domain Bacteria; phylum Pseudomonadota; class Gammaproteobacteria; order Burkholderiales; family Burkholderiaceae; genus Paraburkholderia; species Paraburkholderia sediminicola_D. The sequence goes on along the minus strand of NZ_JAQQDU010000154.1, from coordinate 7,960 downwards.
TGTTCAGCGTGATGTTGCTGCCGTCCACGCCGATGAACGAGGTGAGGCTTTCCACGTCCGGGTTCTTCAGGATCTGCGCGGCGAGTTCCTGCTGACGCTCGGCCATCGACGCATACGACACCGACTGCGGCGCCTGCGTGATCGCCTGGATCACGCCGGTGTCCTGCACCGGGAAGAAGCCCTTCGGAATGAACACGTACAGTACGCCGGTGAGTACCAGCGTCAGCACCGCGACGAACAGCGTGGCGCGTTGCCGGTTCAACACCCAGGTCAGCGCGACCGCATAGCGGGCGATCACCCAGTCGATGAACCTGTGGGCCTTCGCTTCGAAACGGTGGCTTTCATGCGGCGGCGTGTGGCGCAAAAGCTTCGCGCACATCATCGGCACAAGGGTGAGCGAGACGACTGCCGAAATCACAATCGTCACGGCCAGCGTGATCGCGAATTCGTGGAAGAGACGCCCGACTACGTCGCCCATGAAGAGCAGTGGAATCAGCACGGCGATCAGCGAAACCGTCAGCGAAATGATCGTGAAGCCGATCTGCTTCGAGCCCTTCAGCGCGGCTTCCATCGGCGATTCGCCTTCTTCGACATAGCGCGCGATGTTCTCGATCATCACGATCGCATCGTCGACCACGAAGCCGGTCGCGATGGTCAACGCCATCAGCGACAGGTTATCCAGCGAGAAGCCGCACAGGTACATCACGGCAAGCGTGCCGATCAGCGACAGCGGTACCGACAGGCTCGGAATGATGGTCGCGTAGACGTTGGCGAGGAACAGGTACATCACCAGCACCACCAGCACGACCGACATCAGCAATTCGAACTGCACGTCGCGCACGGAAGCGCGGATCGTGGTGGTGCGGTCGGTGACGATCTGCACGTCGAGCGCCGCGGGCAGCGACTGTTGCAATTGCGGCAGCAGCGCCTTGATGCTGTCCACCACCTGGATCACGTTCGCGCCCGGCTGGCGCTGCACGTTCAGGACAATGGCCGGCGTGTTGTTCACCCACGCGCCGAGCTTGGTGTTCTCAGCGCCTTGCACAATGGTGGCGACGTCCGTCAGCATCACCGCGCGGCCATTCTTGTAGGCGATCACCGCGCTTTTGTACGCGTCGGCGTCGGTCAACTGGTCGTTCGCGTTGATCGTGTAATTGCGCGTCGGGCCGTCGAAGTTACCCTTCGGCGTGTTGACGTTCAGGTTCGAAATCGTGGTGCGCAAGTCGTCCAGATTCAGACCGTAGGCGGCGAGCGCGCGCGGGTTTGCCTGAATCCGCACGGCCGGGCGTTGACCGCCTGACAGGCTCACGAGACCCACACCCGCCACCTGCGAAATCTTCTGCGCGAGACGCGTGTCGGCCAGATCCTGCACCTGCGTGAGCGGCATCGTCTTCGAGGTGATCGCGAGCGTGATGATCGGCGCGTCGGCGGGATTGACTTTCGCGTAGATCGGCGGCGCGGGCAGGTCGGACGGCAGCAGGTTGCCCGCGGCGTTGATCGCCGCCTGGACTTCCTGCTCGGCAATATCGAGCGGCAGATCGAGGCTGAACTGCAGCGTGATGATCGACGAGCCGGCCGAGCTTTGCGACGACATCTGATTCAACGACGGCATTTGCCCGAACTGACGTTCGAGCGGCGCGGTGACCGAGGAGGTCATCACATCCGGGCTCGCGCCCGGATAGAAGGTCTGCACCTGGATCGTCGGATAGTCGACCTCGGGCAGCGCGGAGAGCGGTAGAAAGCGCAGCGCGACGAGACCGACCAGCATGATCGCCGCCATCAGCAGCGCGGTGCCGACGGGGCGCAGAATAAAGGCGCGGGATGGATTCATGCGGTAGTTGCCGTGCCCTTATTGCGAGGCTTGCGCCGCGTGTTTGCCGTGATGTCCGTGTGCGCCGGATGCCCCCATCGCGCCGCTTGCACCACGCGCGCCCGAAGCGCCGCGCGGCCGGTCGGCCGGAATCGTGATCTTCGCGCCTTCCTTCAGCCGGTCCGACCCGTCGATCACGACGCGCTCGCCGGCTTGCAGGCCGGATTTGATGCTGGTGCGTTCGCCATCGACCGGACCGGCCTTGACCGGGCGCACCGTCACCGTGTTGTCTGGTTTCACGACATACACGAACTGGCCCATCGAGCCGTTCAGCACAGCCGTGGTCGGCACGATTACCGCGTCCTTGATCGTATCGACCAGCAGGCGCGTATTCACGAACTGATTCGGGAACAACAGGTTCTTCGGGTTCTGGAAGATCGCGCGCAGCTTGACCGTGCCGGTGGTGGTGTCGATTTGGTTATCCAGCGTTTCGAGCGTGCCGCCTTCGAGCGACGTCGTATTGCTGCGGTCGTATGCGGTGACCGAGAGCTTCGCGCCGGTTTGAGTCTGCTGCAGGATCTGCTGCAGGTTGTCTTCGGAGGTCGTGAAGATCACGCTGATCGGCTGCAACTGCGTAATCACGACGATGCCGTTGGCGAGGCCCGGCGTCACGTAGTTGCCCGGATCGACCTGGCGCAAACCGACACGCCCCGATACCGGCGCGGTGATGCGCGCATAGACGAGGTCGAGCTTATAGGTATCGATGTTTGCCTGATCGGACTTGACCGTGCCTTCGTATTGCTTGACGAGCGAGGCTTGCGTATCGACCTGCTGGCTGGCGATCGAGTCTTGCGCGAGCAACGTCTGGTAACGCTTCAGGTCAAGACGGGCGGTTTGCAGGAGCGCCTGGTCGCGCGCCAGGGTGCCTTGCGCGTTTTCCAGCGAAATCTGATAGGGGCGCGGATCGATCTGGGCCAGCACATCGCCCTTCTTGACCATCTGGCCTTCCTTGAAGAACACGTCCTGCAGCGTGCCGCTCAACTGCGGCAGCACGGTGACGTTGGCGAGCGGCGTGACCGTGCCGAGCGCGGTCAGCACGACCGGCATCTCACCCTGTGTGGCGGTCGCCACGTGGACAGGCTGCGCCATGTTGGCGAACGCACCGGCTCCGCCTCGGCCCGCGCGGCCGCTGCTCGCGCCACTCGCACCGGCTGCGTTCGCGCCGCTGCTGGGCCCGCCCCACGGATGCCAGCGCCACAACACAACCCCAAGGATGACCAGCGCCGCCACGATCAGTGCGATGTTGCGGCCGCGATGGCGTTTGGCTGGATCCGGTGCGTTCCCTGGACCGCCAGCAGGCCCCCCGCTGGAGGACGGTTGCGAACCGCGTTGGGAAGCCGGAGCGGCAGGGCGTGTGGTTTCCGAATACTGTTGTTGTTCGTCCATCGGTTCGGTCAGGTGGCTGGCTTTGATGTGAGCTGCTCGTGCGATCGTGCCGCTTCGACAGTTCGGCGGACCGGCACGCAGGCGGCATGACAGGCGGTTTCGACAGCGGACGCGCCGCGAATGTTCAGCGCGGATGCTACCCGATGCGCGGGACAAAGATGTTAACCCACTGCGCGATCGTGACAAGTCGGCCGGGACGTTATCGAAGGGGAATAACGGCAAGCCGGGCGAGCGCCCCGCGACAGGAAGGCATGATCCTACGTCGCGGGCTCCGTAACAGTCCACCCATCTATTTTTCTATTGATTACGAAAGTTACAGGATGAGGTGAGGAGGGGCGGGAATGCGGTGGGCGCCGACCGGCGAGCGTCCGCGCGTTCAGTTATCGAGACGGCGCCCAGGCGTGCCGCCTATCTCGAGAACAATCTTACTGATGCATTCGAGCAGGGCCGGCGCCGCGCGCGACATCAGCCATTCGCGTGGGCACTGATCCGCGGCGCCACCGCAATTGACGGCATAGCGCTCGCCGGAGGGGCCGATGAATCCTGACGCGATGGCATTCAGGCCGTTGTACCATTCGCCCGTGGCGATTGCGAAGCCTTGCTCCGCGGTTTCCCGTAATGCGCTTGTCAGGCGGCTGCTGACATGGCCCCAGTCGTCGCCTTCGGCGGCCTGTAAGCCGATCAGCAATTTTTCCCGCTCCGGTTCGGCGAGTGCCGACAGATAGGCGCGGCCGACTGCGGTGCGGCTGAGGTTCATGCGCGAGCCGACTTCGAGGCGCGACACCAGCACCGCCGAACGCGGCCGGATCGCGTCGATCACCACCATGTCGAGGCGGTCGCGTACGGCCAGATGCACGGACAACGCGGTGCGTTCAGCGAGTTCGATGAGGAAGGGCCGCGCCCGGGCCCGGATGTCGAAGTTGCGCAGAAAGCCGTTGCTCAACTCCAGTACCGACGAGGTCAGCACGAATCGCTCGCTGTCAGGCAAGCGGAACAGGAAACCTGCGCCGACGAGCGTGGCGGTGATCCGCGAGACGGTGGGCTTCGGGATGCCGGTCAGCTCGGCCAACTCGCGGTTGCTGAGCGGCGCGTCGGCTGCGGCGATCGAGCGCAGCACGGTCAACCCGCGTGCCAGTGCGGTGACTTCGTCGCCCGAGCCGTCTTTCTCTTTGGCTGGGGCGGTGACAGTTCGGGAGGACATCGGTCGGTTCATGTCGTCTTTTTTGGAACTATATTTCAATTTTTTGTTCGCGTACCTGGCGGCAACCGTTCCGAACAGGCTGGGCGAAGGCCCCAAAATGGGGCATAAGATTCATTTTTCATCTGAAGATTCATTGTATCGGAATATTTTTCCGGGGCGAATGAAGCCTCTTTATATTTTGCTTGACTTAGTCAGCATAACCATAAAAAATGGAACCTCATTTCGAAAGACGGTTTCAGGTTCTGCATTTTGAAGTTTCGAACCAACCGTGGCCCGCGGAGTGTCCGGTCGAGTGTCTTTAATAGTCTCCCGTAACAGTCCACGCAGCGTCTATCTCAAGTCCCGCGTCTAACATGGCGCGCCGGTCCAACTTTCGAATACCGTCTCTCAGGTTCTAGCACGGCCCTCGGAATGGCTAGAACTTTTTAAGGCGTCACGGCAACGTGACGCCTTTTTTTTTGTGCGCCCAGCATGGGCGCAGTCTTGTGGGTGCAAGTCCCACCGCAAGTTGATCACAGCGAGCGAAGCGAAGCGCAACTGCATGAGGGTGAGCGAGTGTGGGGAGGAAGCGTGGAGCGAAACTGCGAGCCGATGAACAAGAACCGGATAGAAGGCGGCACCGATCAGGGCGAGCGGGCAAGAAACCGCAAAGCTCTCGTGATCAAGGGGCGGTGACGTAGATCCGGCGGTTGTGCAGTGAAGGAGTGCGTTCTTACCCAATGGGATGGACGCCCCCACCCGTCACGGCATGGATGTGCCAAAGTGGAAGTGTCTAGCAACCACTTGAACCGAGGGGACGTCACCATGAAGGTTACAACTGTCGGTATCGACCTGGCAAAGAACGTGTTCGTGCGACCTGCAAGTCGCGTGAGTTTCTGTTTCACAGGTGCAGGTATGACCTGATGAAACCGGTTGTTCCATCAACCGTTCCCTACCCGGACATGCGGAGTTGGTAACAGCTCGGTGTGAAGCTTCGGGGACAACGTAGCCGCCGGGTATCCGGTACGCCGAGCCGCGAGGCAAGGCGGAATCTGCCAGCACGAAGGCGGAGAGGAGCAAGGGATGAGTGGATACGACCAACATATGTGAACTTCCGCTAAACGTCGTGAGCTTTAACAAGCCAAACGTGCTGACAGGCTTGAACCAGTGCGACATGAAGTTGCGTATGCAATTGTTTTAACCAGCCGAAAGGCTGGTCAGGAAACCGGTCGTTCCGTCGACCGTAGCCTACCGGTGCATGCGTTGTTGGCAACGACGACGTGTGAAGCCACCGGGACAACGTGGCTGGCCTCTGGCCTAGCTGTCTCCGTGAGGAGAGGTAACGCCTGCGAGCGTTGATGCGGGTGAGCTGCAAGGCTGGATAGTATGGTCAGCATAAGTGAACTGCCACAGACATCGTTAGCCTGAGCAAGCCCAAAACGCTGGTGGCTTGAACCAAAATGGTACGCGGTCGGATGTTTCCCCTGGTTTAGGAAACACACGGACATGCAGACCGCCGGTGGATAGGCAGGACCTACCCTATTCGTGTTGCATACGTGGAACATGGTAAGCCCGATGTGCCGCCAGGAATGGCAGGCGACCCGCAAGGGAAGCTGAGGGTGCAGCGGGTAGAGGAAAGCGGAGAAAGCGAACGCTGCCCTGTAATCGGGCAGATAGGGATTGCGTCGCGAGACAACATCATCTCACGCGAAAGCGGGCAGACTTCCGTATGGTCTTTCGTCACTAGATAGCTTGAACAACCTTTCAAGGAGGAGAAGCAGATGACTGTGCAGCAACCAGGCGCGGGTGCGTCCTCCGATCGCGCGAGACACTGGCACGGCATTAACTGGGCCGGGTGTCATCGTGAGGTTCGAAGGCTGCAGGCAAGAATAGTGAAGGCAATACAGGATGGCAAACATGGCAAGATGAAAGCCCTGCAGTGGCTGCTGACCCATTCGTTCAGCGGCAAGGCACTCGCCGTCAGACGGGTGACTGAGAATCAGGGCAGACGGACGCCGGGCGTGGATGGTGTCACCTGGTCCACACCGAAGTCCAAAATCAACGCAGTGTCGTCACTCAAACGGCGCGGCTATCGGCCGCGTCCACTGAGACGGATATATATCCCGAAGGCCAACGGGACAAAAATGCGGCCCCTTGGAATTCCTTGTATGGTCGACAGGGCTCAGCAGGCGCTGTACCTGCTCGCTCTGGAGCCGGTCGCCGAAACTATGGCTGACCCGAACTCGTATGGGTTCCGGTCCGCCCGTTCCACGGCCGACGCAATCGAACAATGCTTCCGGGCATTGGCACAAACCGATTCTGCAACGTGGATTCTTGAGGCCGATATCCGCAGCTGCTTTGACGAAATTTCACATGACTGGCTGGTCGCCCACATCCCCACGGACAAAGCGATTCTGCGAAGATGGTTGGAGGCTGGCTACCTTCACAACCGTGTCTTTCACTCAACGCAGGCGGGTACACCGCAAGGGGGAATAATTTCGCCTACGTTGATGAACATGACTCTCGACGGGCTGGAAAAAATGCTACGTGCAAAGTATCGCAAAGGTAGTAACAATCCGTCGAAGGTCAACATCGTTCGTTATGCGGATGACTTTATCATTACCGGCGCAACGCGTGAAGTGCTGGCTGATGACGTTCGTCCGACGGTCGAGCTGTTTCTGGCGGAGCGCGGTTTATCGCTTTCTTCAGAAAAGACCCGGATCACGCATATCGACGAAGGGTTCGATTTCCTCGGCATGAACGTGCGCAAATATGGCGGCAAGCTGCTGATCAAGCCTGCCAGAGCAAGCGTTCAGCGCTTCCTGCGCAAGCTGCGGGAAACCGTGAAGAACAGTGCGACGGTACGACATGATCAACTGATACGTGAACTCAATCCATTGCTTCGCGGATGGGCGAACTACTACCAGCATGTCGTGGCGAAGCACACCTTTGGCAGAGTCAGTCACGAAATCTGGCGATGTTTGTGGCGCTGGACGAAGCGCCGGCATCCGAACAAGAGCTCGCGCTGGGTCCGGCAGAAGTACTTCCGGATAGTAGGATTCCAGCATTGGGTCTTTGGCACGGAGACTGGCAATACGCTCAGCACAGGAAAGCCGGAACTCCTGATGCTATATGACATCGCAGGCACGCCGATCCGGCGACACCGGAAACTCAAGGCGGCCGCAAACCCGTTTGATGTGCAGTGGGAAAGCTATTTCGAGGAGCGTTTGGGATTCGCGATGCTGGACTCGCTCAAAGGTCGGGTGCGGTTGATCCGGTTATGGCTTGACCAGCGACGGTCGTGTCCGGTCTGTCGGCAGATGATCACGAAAACCAGTGGTTGGCGGCTCTACCACGTGGAACGAACGATCGATGGCGGTAAGGACACGAACCGAAACCTGGTCATGTTGCATCCGGAATGTCATCGGACTGCGCGTGCTCTCGGACTCTCGGTGGTGAAACCGGCTCATGACAAATGGGCTTAGAAAGGCTTGAGCGAAATGCGGCGAAAGTCGCACGTTTCG
>NZ_JAQQDU010000153.1:0-13100 GCF_046027825.1 Paraburkholderia sediminicola | reverse complement strand
ACGGCACGGCACGGCACGGCACGGCACGGCACGGCACGGCACGGCACGGCACGGCACGGCGTCAAACCGGAGGTGCGGCTAGGGCTTCTCACCGAGTCAAAGGGACGGTTCCTCACGAGCCGTAAGCGCGCCCCTGGTTTCCCATGCATACCCATCCGCGACGCACGCAGTGCGGAGTGGGAGCTGATGAGCGCTTTGTCACTGACGCTGAAGGTGCAAGAGCACGGATTCCAGATGCACCACTACCGCGACTGCGCGAGGGACCCGCTTAAGAATTAGCGGGTTGAGCCGCTTTCTTTGCTTATCTTTCTTTGCGGCGGCAAAGAAAGTAAGTGCCGCCCCGCACAGGGGCAACGCTGATAGACCACTAAGAATTCAAGAAAAGGCCAAAAGCCCAAAAACCCAGATCAAGGAAAGGCCACCGCAGCAGGCGGCAAAAAACACTCACGATCCAACAACCTGCACCATCGCCCGCCGCCTTTCCCACCAAACAGCCCCAAGAAACGCAAGCGCAGCAACCAGCAGCACGCCGACCATCGCATCATTGCCGACGCCCTTCATCAACGCCCCGGCCACCAACGGCCCACCAAAACTAGCCGCGCTCCACGAAGCCCCGACCAGCGAACTGGCCGACACAAGCGCGACACCCCGAAACCGCTCGCCGCAGGCAACAAGCGACAGCGTATAAACCGCCCCAGCCGTAGCACCAAGCACAAAAAGCAGAGGCCAACACAGCCACGGCGACGTAACCGCCCAAGGCAAAAACGGCAGCAACACCACAACAATCACACCACAACCGATATGCACGCGCTCGCGCCCGAGCCGATCAGCGAGCCAGCCAATCGGAAACTGCATGGTCGTGTCACCAAGCAGCAACGCCGACGCAAACAGCACAGCCACCTCGCTCGTAATACCATGCGCCATGGCGAAAAGCGGCAGTAACGACAGCGCGATCGTATCGAACAACGCAAAAAACCCCGTACCAATCACGAGCGCCGGCATCTGCGGCAGCACATGGCGCCAACTGCCATGCGCCGCGTGCTCATCCTCCGCCGCGTGCGGCGTCTTGCGGATGCTGGCGAGCGCCGGCAAAGCCAGCAAAAAGATCGCGCCGCAAATCATGAAGCGCCAGTGCGTGTAGTCGGCGATCTGACTCACCAGCACCGGGCCCGACATCTGGAACAGCGTGAAGTTGGTGGCGTAGATCGCAATGACGCGGCCGCGCGTGGCGTCGTCGGCGAGCTGGTTGACCCATGCTTCGCTGATTGTGAAGAGCAGCATCAGCGCGGCGCCGCAGAGGACGCGCAACACGGCCCATAGCCACAGGTTCGAGGTGAGCTGCATCAGCGCGGTGGCGAGCGCCACCACCAGCACCGCGCCGACGATCACCTGGCGGCCGCCGAAACGCGCCGCGACCCAACCGGCGACCGGCACGACAATGAGGCCGCCGCCCGCTTGCGCAGCCGTCAACAGGCCGACCACGTCGGTGCCATAGCCTGCTTGCGTCAGCGCGAGGGCCGTGAGGGGAAGCGTGGCGCCGCTGCCGAGTCCGACGACGGCAACACTCAGGATCAGAGCGAGGAAATCGCGAGTGAAGATGACTTTCATCGGCCGAGATGCTACTACGGCTGCGGGTCATTCGCACCTTTGTGCGGATTGCATGAACGCGGGTGAGGACCGCGTTCGCTTGCTGTCGAGGTGATGCCCGGTACCCGATCGGTGACGGCACGCAGCCAGCCCCGTTGGCCGGCGGCGGTGATGCAAACCTTGTCCTGGCTGGAGCCGTCCGCGCGGCCGGCGCGGTCGTGCCTCGGTTACCCGGCCACCGCCATCCGTTGCGCACGCCGGTCGATCGACACCGACCACAGCGTCAGCGCCAGCGCACCGATCGAGGTCGCCACCCCGACCCACGGCAGCGTGGTGAGCGGCGCGCCCGCGCCGATCGCCATACCGCCGAGCCACGCGCCCGTTGCATTGCCGAGGTTGAACGCGCCTTGATTCAGGGTCGATGCCAGATTCGGCGCATGGCTCGCGCGGTCGACGATCAGCATTTGCAGCGGCGGCACAATCGCGAAGGCCAGAATGCCCCACACGAAGATCGTGATCATCGCCGGGATCTCAGCGTGCATCGTGCCGGCGAAAATGGTCAGGATCACGACAATCGCCAACAGGAACGCAACCAGCGAGGGCATCAGCCGCCAGTCCGCGAGCTTGCCGCCGAGGGTGCTGCCCACCGTCAAGCCGAGGCCGAACAGCAACAACACGAACGTAACCGCATGCGGCGTGAAACCGCTCACGTCTTCGAGAATCGGCGTGATGTAGGTGAAGGTGGAAAACAAGCTGGCCGACGCGAGCACGCTAATGCCGAGCACCATCAGCACTTGCGGGTTCTTCAGCACGCTGAATTCGCGGACGAGGCTGGCCTTTTGCATTTCGATCTTCGCCGGCAGGCATACCGCGAGCGCGCCCGCAGCGAGAATGCCGATGCCCGTGACCGCCCAGAAGGTCGCACGCCAGCCCACTGCCTGGCCGAGCGCTGTGCCGAGCGGCACGCCGAGGACGTTGGCGAGCGTCAAGCCCGTGAACATCAGCGCGATGGCTTGCGCGCGGCGGTTCGGCGCGACCAGACCGGCAGCGACCACCGAACCGATACCGAAGAAGGCGCCATGGCAAAACGCCGTGACGATGCGCGCGGCCATCAGTACCGCGTAGCCCGGCGCGATCGCGCACAGCAGATTGCCGACGATGAAGACGCCGATCAGGCTCATTAACGCCTTCTTGCGCGGCATGTTGGCCACGGCGATCGCGACGATCGGCGCGCCGATGGTGACACCGAGCGCATACGCCGACACCAGCATGCCGGCGGCCGGGATCGACACGGATAGATCGCGCGCGACATCGGGCAGCAGCCCCATGATCACGAATTCAGTGGTACCGATTCCAAAAGCGGCAACGGCAAGGGCGAGGAGGGGCAAAGGCATGGTGACGGAGCGTGAATCGGCGCGACGGGATACGTCGTGCGGCAGGCGCGCATTTTTCGGGACGAGAACGCATGCGCCGTGCGAGGGGAAATCAGTAGGGGATTCTACCTAAGTCAAAACAGCCTTGCTGAGCGTCAAGCCGGCTGTTGTTTTTTGCTGAAAGCTGCCTTGGCGCGCGCGTTGGCGCGCTTTGACGTGTATTCGCCGGCGAGAGTGGCGTTGTTTTATGACGTACTGTCGTCCGATTTGAAGGTATTGCCGTGACGGCCGGCCCCTTCGGCGAAACGTGCGGCGCCTGTCACGCCCTCGTCGAATACCGCCTGATAGCCGCCGGCACCTTCGCGCCGCAGCGCCAGGGCGAGATCCTCGAGCGTGCTGTTTTCCAATGCAGAGCGGCGATCCGCGAGCAGCGCCGCCTGCGGAAAGGCCGCCAGTTCAGCAGCCAACTGTTCCGCCGCCGCGCGTGCCTCGCCCTTGCGCACGACACGGTTGGCGAGACCGAAGCCGAGCGCTTCCTGCGCGTCCACCGCGCGGCCGGTCAGAATCAGATCGAGCGCACGCGACAGCCCGATCAGTCGCGGCAAACGGATCGTGCCGCCATCGATTAGCGGGATTCCGACACGGCGGCAGAACACACCCAGCACGGCATCTTCTTCGACGACTCGCAGATCGCACATCGCGGCCAGTTCCAGGCCGCCCGCGACGGCATAGCCGGCAATCGCGGCGATCACCGGTTTGCTGAAGCTCATGCGCGTCGGTCCCATTGGACCGGGACCGCTGCCGTCGACGTGCAGTTCATTGCGGCGGGTCTCGTCGGCGAGTGCGGTGAGATCCGCGCCGGCGCAGAAGGTGCCGCCCGCACCGAACAGCACGGCCGCACGCCATGCCGGCTCCGCTTCGAAGCGGCGAAAGGCGGCGCTGAGCGCTTCCGCGGTAGGACGGTCGACGGCATTGCGACGCATGGGCCGGTCGAGCACGATGGTGGCGACGCCGGTGTCTTCGTTGACTTCGATGCGCACGTATTCATTCAAATGCTGCGGGGTTATCATCGTTGTGTCCGTAAAGGTTCGCGTTCGGCTGCTCATGCCGTGTGCTCATGCCGTGTGATTAATACCGTTGGTTGTCATGCATCTTTCACAATCGGCTCGTAGCGTTAGCGCTCTTTTGACGCGCTGACGTTTTTTGACTAACTCATCGAGCCTGCCTTTGCCTTTGTCCAATTCATCGCCCGCAGCCACGCCGGCCTCCGCCGAGACGGTCTGGATCGTGCCTCTATATGAACATGACCATACATGGTACGACCATGTGCGCCTGAAACGCGTCTTCGTGACTGACGGCACGCGCCATCAAGTGGTCATGGTCGATGCACGCAAGCTGCTCGAATGCGCGGATCGCGACAACACGGATTACGTGTTGAAGCCGGTCGCCGAGTGGCATGCGGGCAAGGTGCGTGGCATCCGCGAATTTCTCGATCCGGACAATCCGCGCATCCCGCAGATGCCGTATGTGACGATCTCGACGCGTCGCGCGCCGGGGCTCCTCGGCTGGGTCGGTCTCGAGCGCGAGGGCGTGGTGGCGTTTCGCAATGGCCAGCATCGCGCGCGCTATCTGGCCGATGCGGGCGCGCGCTGGTTTCCGGTGGAAGTGCACGAGCGCGAGGTGGCCTTATTGCGCGAGCTGTGCGGCGCAGCGGACGACGCCCGCACAGCGATCCGCCCGACCACGGTGGATGGCGGCGGCAACCCCTAACTTCGCGCCTGCACGACATTGCGCGGCGTGCCGGCCTGCCATGCCGCGACGTTATCGAGCGTGGTCTGCGCGATCTCGTTCATCGCCTCGCGCGTGAAGAATGCCTGATGCGCGGTGACGATCACGTTCGGGAACATCAGCAGACGTGCCAGCACGTCGTCCTGCAACGGCAGGTTCGAATGGTCCTCGAAAAAGAGGCCGCCTTCTTCCTCGTACACGTCGAGCCCGAGATGGCCGAGCTGGCCGTCTTTCAACGCGCCGATCAATGCATTGCTTTCGACAAGGCCGCCGCGCCCGGTATTGATCAGCATCGCGCCCCGCTTCATCTTCGCGAGCGCGGGCTCGTCGATCAGATGGTACGTGTCGGGCACCAGCGGACAATGCAGGCTGACGATGTCGCTTTCAGCCAGCAGCGTGTCGAGCGGCACGTAGCGTGCGCCGAGCGCGAGCAGGTCGTCGGCCGGCGTGCCAGGATCATAGGCGAGCACCTGCATGCCGAAACCCGCCATGATGCGGCCGAACACGCGGCCGATCATGCCGGTGCCGATCACGCCCACCGTCTTGCCGTGCAGGTCGAAGCCGAGCAGCCCATGCAACGAGAAATCGCCTTCACGGGTGCGCGCGACCGCGCGCGGCAAGCGCCGGTTCAGCGCCAGAATCAGACCGACGGCATGTTCGGCAACCGCGTACGGCGAGTAGGCCGGCACCCGGGCAACCGTCATGCCAAGACGTTCGGCCGCGGTCAGGTCGACGTGATTGAAGCCCGCTGAGCGCAGCGCGATCATGCGCGTGCCGCCGGCATGGAGATACTCCAGGACGGCCGCGTCGACGTTGTCGTTGACGAACGGGCAGACCACTTCATAGCCCCGGGCGAGAACCGCGGTTTCGACATCGAGGTGCGATTCCTGGAAGTGCAGCTCATAGCGATGCGCACCGTTCGCCTCGGCGAACGTGTCTTTGTCGTACTGATGGCTGCTGAACAGGATCATGCGCATGAATGGCTCCGAAGAAAACGTGCCGGCGCGGTGAATATCGGCTAACGGCGCGGCATGCGGGCAGCTCAGTATATCGGCCCTTTATGGTAATGATCACCGCTTGCGATGCGCGGTCCGAAAACGATTTGAACCTTTACTAAAGATCATCTTTTGCGAAGGGAAACCGGTCGCAATTGAAAATCATATTGACAGCGCTACCGAACTACAATAATTATAAAAAAAGAAGTCTCAAAAATGCATGAACAAATCGTGCTGAAAACGGGCCATCAGCAGGGCTTGCCTTTTTCAATGTCCTAGACAACTTCGCGAGGAATGCGTGACTGTCGAGCTTGCTGAAAAGAATTGCACTATCTTCGCTGCATTGCGGCATGTCTTTTTTGACGCCAAGAGCGTCATGCCATTGCCATAAAGTTTCCATTCAATGGAATCCGGTTATGCCGGATGCGTCATTCCTGAGTCATGGCAGCCCGGATCGAATTCGCTTCAAAATCCAGAGAGTTTTTTTCAACTTTCTGCTAATAAACCGTCAATCGGCGACCCAATATGATCGGTGAATTGCTGAGATCTCAACCGGAGATCGCGCTGTTCGCAAGCCTTGCAATCGGATACTTCATTGGTTCGTTTCGCGTGGGGCCAATCCAGCTCGGGGGCGTCTGCGGCACGTTGATCGTGGCCCTGATACTGGGTCAGACGGGCGCGCGGCTTGCCCCCGATCTGAAGAACATCGCATTCGCGCTGTTCATCTTCGCGCTCGGCTTCACCGGCGGCCCGCAGTTCTTTGCCAACATCGGCCGGGGCTGGCGCTACGGCTTGCTGTCGGTGGTCGAGATCGTGTCGGTGCTGGTGCTGATCATGATCGCCGTCTTTGCGATGCGGCTCGACGCGGGCACGGCGGCCGGCTTGCTGGCCGGCGCCGCGACGGAGTCGGCCGTGATCGGCACCGCTTCCGAGGCGATTGCCAAGCTTGGCTTCAGCGACGCAGAGACGCTGCGTCTGCAGGCCAACATCGTGACCGCGTACAGCGTGAGCTACCTGTTCGGCCTGATCACCATTGTCCTGTTTACCAGCCAGTTCGCGCCGCTGCTGTTACGCGTCAATTTGCGCGAAGAAGCCGAGCGCGTGTGGCACAAACTCGGCGGCGACGGTGCGTTCGGCGAGGGGCAGCGGGCCGCGGCGCCGGCACTCGTCGGCCGCGCGTTCCGGGTCGGCACGGCGGCGGCCGGCGGGACGGTTTGCGCGTTCGAACAGACCTACGGCTTCAACCTGACTATTGAACAGGTTCGGCGCACCGGAGCCGACGTGCCGGTTGAGCCGCAACTGACGTTGGCCGCTGGTGACCTGATTCTTGTGGGCGGGCGGCGCGAAGCGATCGTGGCCGCGGCTGCCAGCCTCGGCGAAGAAGTGGTGGACGCCGGCTTTGACCAGGTCTTTGCGGACAAGCTGGACGTCGTACTGACGCGCAGCGACGCAAACGGTCTGACGATTGCGCAGTTGCGTGAACGGGCGAAGCCGGAAGAAGGGCGCGGCGTTTATATCGCGGCAGTCACGCGGCTCGAAACCACGGTGCCCGCGCTGCCCGGCACCGAACTCAACCGCGGCGACGTGCTGACGCTGGTGGGCGCGAAGGCCAACGTTGAACGCGGCGCGCGGCGACTGGGCTATGTGCTGCCCGCGACCCAGAAAACCGACTTTGTCTACCTCGGCCTGGGCGTACTGCTCGGCATGGCGATCGGTCATCTCGGCGGGCGTATCGGCGGCGTGTCGATCGCGCTCGGCACGGGCGGCGGCTGCCTGCTGTCAGGCCTGCTGTTCGGCTGGATTCGTTCGCGCCATCCGTTAGTCGGCTCGCTGCCCTCGGCTGCCGCGCAAATTCTCAAAGACTTCGGCCTTGCCACCTTCATTGCCGCTGTCGGGCTGTCAGCGGGACCCGATGCCATCAAGCTGGTGCGCGAATACGGTCTGGCGCTGCCTGTCGTCGGCATCCTGATGGTGCTCGTGCCCGGTTTGCTGTCGCTCTGGATCGGCCGCGTGTTTCTCAAGCTCGAAGCGCCCATGCTGCTCGGCGCCATTGCCGGTCAGCAATGCAGTACACCTGCGATTAGCGCGCTGGTCGGCGTGACCGGCAATTCGACGCCGGTGATCGGCTACACGATCACCTATGCACTCTCGAACATTCTGTTGCCGTTGATGGGGCCGGTCGTGGTCGGCCTCGCCGGGAAATTCGGCTAGGCGGGCAGATGGGTTGCGCGCGGCGTGGCGCGCAGCCGACCGCATGCGGATGCCGTGAGGTCCGTATGCATATGCAGCACCCAGTACTCAGTATCGAAAACTATCCAGCGAGGGCACGATGGACTGGCTACATCACATTTTTCAGAAATCACCCGAGATTGCGCTGTTTTTATCGCTCGCAGTCGGCTACTTCATCGGGCAGATCAACTTCGGTAAATTCCAGTTAGGCGGCGTAGGCGGTTCATTGCTCGCTGCGGTCGTGATCAGTCAGGCGGGTGTGACGATCGACAACGGCGTGAAATCGGTGATGTTCGCCGTGTTCATTTACGCCGTCGGCTACGACTCCGGGCCGGGCTTCTTCAATTCGCTGAATCGCAAGACGCTGCGTGAGATCGCGATGGCGATCTTTCTCGCCGTCTCCGCACTGGTCACCGTAGTGGTCTGCGCGAAGCTGTTCCATCTGAACAAGGGGCTTGCCGCCGGACTCGCGGGCGGCGCGCTGACGCAGTCGGCGATCATCGGCACGGCCGGCGACGCCATCGCGCGTCTCGGTCTGCCTGCTGATCAGGTCAAGTCGCTGCAGTCCGATGTGGCGATTGCCTATGCGGTCACCTACGTGTTCGGCTCGCTCGGCGCGATCATCGTCTGCGTGAACATCCTGCCAAAGTTCATGGGGCAAGGGTTGCGAGAGGCGTCGATCGAAGCGGAGAAGGAGCTCTCTTCAGGTTCGACGTCACTCGGCGCGGGGCAAATTCGCGCGTTGCCCGAACTGGTGGGGCGTGCGTACAGGATCGATGTCAGCGCAGGGAAAACGGTCAAGGCAGTCGAGACCCTGCATCAGGACATGTTGACGATCGAGAAGATCAAGCGTGACGGTAAGGCCCTCGAGCCGACACCCGATCTGACCTTGCAACTCAACGACGAAGTGCTGGTGGTGGGCCGCCGTGAGGCGGTGGTCGCATTCGGGGCGAACGGCAACGAGATCGCCGACGTCGAGGACATTGGCGTCGTGATGCAGACGCGCGATGGCGTGTTCACACGCAAAGGCATGAACCACACGACGATCGCCGCTGCGCGCGAAGTCGTGGATCGCGACATGCGCCACGGCGTCTATATCCAGAGCGCCACGCGTGCCGGCCAGCCGCTGCCGATCCTGCCCGAAACCAAGCTCGAGCACGGCGACGTCATCACCTTCTACGGTTCGCCGAAAGACACCAAGCGTGCTGTCGATGCAGCCGGCTACGAACTCCCGTACAGCAACAAAACCGACTTCATCTACATGGGCGTCGGCCTCGTGCTCGGCCTGCTGATCGGGCTGATCGTCCTCAACGTGGGCGGCATTCCGCTCACACTCGGTTCGGGTGGCGGCTGTCTGCTGGCCGGTTTGCTGTTCGGCTGGATGCGCGGCAAGCATCCGATGTACGGCGCGATGCCGACGGCGGCTTCGCAGTTGCTGAAGGACTTCGGTCTCGCGGCATTCGTTGCGGTGGTCGGCTTGAATTCCGGCTTGCAGGCGGTCGTGACGGTCAAGCAGAGCGGCATGACGATCTTCCTGCTCGGCGTGTTCGTCACGTTGTTCCCGCTGCTGCTGACCATGCTGTTCGGCCGCTACGTGCTGGGCTACAAGAACGCGGCGATTCTGGCCGGCGCGCTGTCTGGCTCGCGTAGCGCCAACCCGGCATTCGGCGGCGTGCTCGACAAGGCGGAAAGCGCCGTGCCGACCGTGCCGTTCGCGATCACCTATGCGATTGCGAACGTCGCGTTGACGTTGCTCGGCCCGCTCGTGGTCGGACTGGTTTAGCCTGGTTTAGCACACGCATTTATCGATCTCTCTTACGCCGGCGTCAACTGAACGTATCCCTCGCGACGCCGGCGTTATTCACTTGCACAATGGAGAACGCATCATGGCAAAAGAGAAAGGCGGCAAGAAACAAGGCGACATGGCTCAAGCCGGCTTCGCGGCGCTCAGCCCGTTCGAACTCAAGGACGAACTGATCAAGGCCGCCGGTGGCGGCGCGGTAGAGCGTGCCGCCAACGCATCGATGCTCAACGCCGGCCGCGGCAACCCGAACTTCCTAGCGACGATTCCGCGCCACGGCTTCTGGCAGCTCGGTCTCTTTGCGATGCGCGAATCGGAGCGTTCGTTTGCGTTCATGCCCGAGGGCGTTGGCGGCTTCCCGCGCCGCGAAGGCCTCACGGAGCGCTTCGATCTGTTCCTGCGCGAAAACAAGGGCGTGCCCGGCATCGACTTTCTGCGTGGCGCCGTGTCGTATGTGCGCGATCAGCTCGGCCTTTCCGCGGGCGACTTCCTCTATGAAATGTGCGAGGGGATTCTCGCGTCGAACTACCCGGTGCCGGACCGGATGCTCAAGTTGTCCGAACTGATTGTCGGGCAGTACCTGCGCAAGGAGATGATCGGCAACCATCCGTTTGTCGGCGAATTCGACGTATTCGCAGTGGAAGGCGGCACGGCGGCGATGACGTACATCTTCAACACGATGCGCGAGAATCACCTGATCAAGCCGGGTGACACGATTGCGCTCGGCCTGCCGATCTTCACACCGTACATCGAAATTCCGCGCCTCAACGACTATCAGCTGAACGTTGTCAATCTCGAAGCCACGGTTGAAAGCGGCTGGCAGTATTCGAAGAAGGAACTCGACAAGCTGCGCGATCCGAAGGTGAAGGCGTTCTTCCTCGTGAATCCGAGCAACCCGCCTTCGGTGAAGATCGATGACGAGAGCCTTCAATACATCGCCGACATCGTCAAGGAACGCCCGGATCTGATCCTGCTGACCGACGACGTGTACGGCACCTTCGCCGACGACTTCGTCTCGCTGTTTGCGCTCGCGCCGAAGAACACGATCCTCGTGTATTCGTACTCGAAGTATTTCGGCGCGACCGGCTGGCGCCTCGGTACGATTGCGACGCATCGCGACAACGTGCTCGACAAGCTGATCGCCGAGCTGCCGAAGGACCAGAAGAAGCAGTTGCACGAGCGTTATGAGTCGATCACGACCGAACCGGAAAATCTCAAGTTCATCGATCGGCTGGTTGCTGACAGCCGCACTGTCGCGCTGAATCACACGGCGGGTTTGTCGACGCCGCAGCAGGTGCAGATGGTGTTGTTCTCGTTGTTCGCGCTGATGGACACGCCCGATGCGTACAAGAACGCGTTGAAGCGCCTGATCCGCAAGCGCAAGCAGGCGCTGTACGAAGAGGTCGGCATCTCGTTCGAAGACGACGACCCGAACCAGGTCGATTACTACACGATTCTCGACATCGAGTTCCTTGGCGAGCGGATGTTCGGGCGTGAGTTCGTCGAGTGGCTGCTGAAGAACACCGAACCGTCCGAGTTGCTGTTCCGCCTCGCACGCGAAGCGCGCGTGGTGCTGTTGCCGGGACGCGGCTTCGGTACGCAGCATCCGTCCGGACGGGTGTCGCTGGCGAATCTGAACGAGTCGGACTATCGGCAGATTGGCCGCGCGATGCGCAAGCTGATCGAGGAGTATGTCGAGCGCTATAACGCGGCAACCGGTAAG
This sequence comes from Paraburkholderia sediminicola, assembly GCF_046027825.1. Lineage (GTDB taxonomy): Bacteria > Pseudomonadota > Gammaproteobacteria > Burkholderiales > Burkholderiaceae > Paraburkholderia > Paraburkholderia sediminicola_D. The sequence goes on along the minus strand of NZ_JAQQDU010000153.1, from coordinate 1,604 downwards.
AAGCTCGATAAGACCACGGTGAAGTGAGCGTGGGTTGAGGTTCTGATTCACGCTTGATGTGTGCTCGATTCGCGCTCGAAGTCAGCTTTGAGCGCGCTCAGGCATAGTCAGGCATAGACAAAAACCTTGCACAATCGCGCGGATCGGTGAATGATCGGACAAGCGGCCCCGCCAGTGTCATTGCTGGCGGGGCCGCTTGTCCCTTTGCGTTCTGACATTCACGTACCGATCATGCCGACTTCATCCACATCTACCGCACCCGTTGCCTATGCAGTGCCTTGTCCGGTTGTCGAATCGCTCGACGCCATTCTTCCGGAAGAGCCGTTACTGATGATGGGCGCCGGCCCCGTGCCGATTCCCGCGGCGGTCGCCAAGGCCAATACGGTGGTGATCAATCACCTGGGCAGCACGATGGTGAAGGTGATTGGCCAGGTGAAGACCATGGCGCGCTATGTATTCCAGACGAACTCGAAGTGGGTGCTCGGGGTCGCCGGGCCGGGTTCTGCCGCGATGGAAATGGCGATCTCCAACCTCGCGTGGGAAGGCACGAAAGTGCTGAGCATCAAGAACGGGTTTTTCAGCGAACGGATGGCGGAGATGGGCCGGCGCGTCGGTGCGCAGGTTGCCACGCTCGACGTCGACGACCGGTCGGTCGCCAGCCTCGATCAGATTGCCGAGGCGATCCGCCGCGAGCGGCCGGAAATCGTGACGGTGGTGCAGGGCGAGACCTCGAACACCGTGTGGAATTACCACCTGAAGGACATTGCCGCATTGGCGAAGGCCGCGGGCGCGCTGGTCATCGTCGACGCGGTGTGTACGTTGAGCACGATGCCTTTGGAGATGGACGCGTGGGGTATCGATGCGGTGATTACGGGTGGGCAGAAGGGCTTGTCGTCGATCCCGGGCGTGTCGCTGATCGCGTTTTCCGATGCGGCCTGGGCGCGGGTGAAGGGGCGCACGGCGCCGAATGCGCATTGGTGTCTGGATGCGTCGCTGGCTGAGAATTTCTGGCATAACGCGGGGTACCACTATACGGCGCCTGTGTCGGGTGTATTGGCATTGCATGAGGCTTTGCGGCTGGTTTGCGCTGAGACACTGGAGAAACGTTTTGCGCGGCATCTGAAGTGTTCGGTCGCGTTGCAGGAAGGCATCACTGCGTTGGGCCTGAATCTGTACACCCCGCAGGCGTGCCGCCTTAATTCGGTGGTCGGCATCGAGGTGCCGGAAGGATTGAGTCCTGGCGATATCTGCGGGCACATCTCGCGGCAGCACCAGGTGGAAATCTCGGGTTCGTTCGGGTTGCCGATCGTGCGGATCGGGCAGATGGGTGAGCAGTGCCGGGAGCACAACCTGTTTCGGACGTTGCATGCGCTTGGGCGGACGATGGTGGATCTGGGCGTTAAGGTTGAGTTGCCGGCTGGCGTGGCGGCGTTGGAGCGTGGGTTGTCGGAAGGGAAGTGAAGGTTTGGGCCTGCTCGGCGCTTGGTTTGTTTGTCTGGTTGCCTACGGCGTTGGGCTTTCCTTGAGTTGTTTGCCTGCTCGGCGCCCTGTTCGTCTGTTTTCCTGTGGCGTTGGCCTATCCTTGTTTTCTTCGTGGTCTATTA
>NZ_JAQQDU010000152.1:0-13122 GCF_046027825.1 Paraburkholderia sediminicola | reverse complement strand
GGCGGCAAAGAGAAGTAAGTGCCCGCCCCGCACAGGGGCGACGCTAATAGACCAATAACAAATCAAGGAAAGGCCAACACCACAGGCATACAGACAAAAAGCGCCGCGCAGGCAACCAAAGCTCCTACTACAAAACAACAGCCTCCCCGCTCTGCAGCGACTCCCTCAACGCGACGCCGATCCGCGTCGCCTCAAGCGCATCGGCCAGCGTGGCCCCGGCTTGCGCGCCAGAGCCAACCCCAACCCCACCGTTCACAGCGGCAACAAACGCCCGCGCCTCGTGCAAAAACGCATCCTCGAACCGATCAAAGAAACTCGGCGTACATTCACTACGAATGCCCGTGGCATCATAAATCTCAACGCGATTCGCACGCGGATTATGCCCAATGGCAAGCGCACCGGCGGTACCAATCACTTCGCTATGCGTATCATTTCCATGCGCCTGCGTCCGCGACGCGTAAAACATGGCGAGCTTGCCGTCCTCGAATTCGCAGATCGCCACGCCGTTATCGACATCGCCGAATTCACGCAAACCCTCGTGCAACGCAACCGCACCCGCCGCAAACACGCGCTTGGCCCGCGGCTTACCAAGCAGCCAACGGGCGACGTCGATATCGTGCACGGTGCAATCCAGAAAGATGCCACCGGAGGTCGCCCCGAAACGCACAAAGAAGCCGTCGTTATCATTCTTGTCAGTGGTCTGCGAGCGCACCAGAAAAGGCCGGCCAATCGCACCGGCCTGGATCCTGTCAAACGCGTCCTTGTAGCTAGGATCAAAACGCCGCATGAAGCCGATCGTCGCCTGCAGATGCGGATAACGCGCAGCCTCGGCCAGTACGCGCTCGCACTCGGCAAGATCCAGCGACAAAGGCTTCTCACAGAACACATGCTTGCCAGCACGCAACGCATCGACAATCTGCTGGGCGTGCAACGACGACGGCGTGACAAGCCACACCGCATCCACCTCGCGATCAGCGAGCAGGTCCGCATAGTCGTGGTAGAGACGCGGTTCGGGCAACGTTTCGCGCGCCCACGCCCGCTCCTCCTCCAGCGGACTGCAAGCGGCCACGAGCGACGCACCCGGCACGCGATACGCCAGATTCTTCGCGTGGCGTTTGCCCAAGCGCCCCAATCCAACCACACCCAAACGAAGCCGCCCAGTCGCCGCGCTCATCAGGATGCCTCGCCGAGTTTCACCGCTCGGCCTTCACGCCACGAACGTGTGGCGGCGTCCGCGAGTTCCAGCGCTTTCAGGCCGTCCGCAACGGTCGTACGCACCGGCTTGCCGCGCGTGACCGCGTCAAAGAAATGCGCAATTTCCAATGCGTACGCCGCGCGATACCGCTCGAGGAAAAACGCCTCAGGCACGTCGCTCGACACTTCGGTTCTCGAGTACGCAGTGACCTCGGTGGGCCGAACATTGCCCGCCTGCAGCATGCCGGTGCTGCCGAGCACTTCGAAGCGCTGGTCGTACCCATAGGCCGCGCGCCGCGCGGTGTTGATCTGGCACAGGCGGCCGCGCTTCGTGCGTATCGTGACCGCGGTCGAATCGATGTCGCCCGCTTCGGCAATCGCCGGATCTGAAAGACAACTGCCGGTGGCGTGCAGCGTGTCGGCCTCGTCGTCGAGAATCCAGCGGAAGATGTCGAAGTCGTGAATCAGCATGTCCTTGAAGATGCCGCCCGAGTGCCTGATGTAGTCGACCGGCGGCGCGCCCGGATCGCGACTCGTCACCACCAGCATTTCCGGTGTGCCGATCTCGCCCGCATCGATGCGCGCTTTCAAAGCGGAGAATGTCGGGTCGAAGCGGCGCTGAAAGCCGATCATGCACACCACGCCCGCACGCTCCACCGCGTCGGCGCAGGCACGCGCGCGTTCCAAGGTCAGGTCCACCGGCTTCTCGCAGAACACATGCTTCTTCTGCGCAGCCGATTTCACGATCAGATCCGCGTGCGTGTCCGTGCTCGAACAGATCACCGTCGCGCCGATCGACGCATCGCCCATCGCACCGTCGATATCCGCAACCTGCGCGCCGTGCTCGGCAGCGAGCGCCGCAGCCGCCTCGCGATTCACGTCGACCACATACTTGAGCCGCACGCCCGGTTGCCGCGCCAGATTCGCCGCATGAATCTTGCCGATGCGTCCCGCGCCGAATACCGCCACGTCGATCGTCTTTGCCGCCTCAGTCATCGTATCCTCCAGTGTCTTTGGATTCTTCCACGTTCAATTCGAGCTTGTACGCGAGCGCGATGAACAACGCCTGGCACAAACAGATCGTGCTGGTGAGCGAGCGGAACGCAAACGCGCTGCCCTCTTTCACATACAGTTGGGTGGTGGCATAACGCGCCAACGGAGAAAGTTGGCTATCCGTAATAACCAGTGTCTTCGCCTGGTGATGATGCGCGACACGCAGGCAATACTGCGTTTCCTTGCCATAGGGCGCGAAGCTGATCGCGATCACCACGTCGCCCTTCTTCACGCTGCGAATCTGCTCGCGATACATCCCGCCAAAACCGGACACCAGATGCACGCGCTTTGGGGTGTGCTGCAACGCGTAGACGATATAGCTCGCCACCGGAAACGAACGCCGCACGCCGATCACATAGATGTTGTCGGCCTGCTGCAGCATCTTCACGGCGGCATCGAACTGCGTGTCATCGAGCCCTGCTTCAAGTTCTTCGAGTCCGCCACGTGACGCCGCGATAAATTCGCGCGCCACGGCGCCCCCGGATAACGCGCCGGGCTTCTCGTCGATCAGCTTGCGAATCCTCTGCTGATAACTCGGCGAGGACGTGCCCTGCCCCGTATACGCCTGACGAAACACCGCCTGCAGATCGGAGAAGCCGGAAAAGCCGAAGCGCTGCGCAAAGCGCACCACGGCGGATGGATGCACGCCGCAACTCGCGGCGATATCGCTGGTGCGATCCACCATCACGCTCGAGCGATGCTGCTCGATATACGTCGCCACGTTCTTCAATTGACGCGGCAACGCTTCATAGTTTTCAGCGATGCGCTGCATCAATTCTTCGACGCTCGGCAAGTCTTCGGTGCTCTCTTCCGCCATGGCTCTCTCTTCGTTGCTTTATTGCAGTGCGCAAACGCTATTCAGCGTCTCTCACACAGCGTCCTGACGCTGCCGATTATAGGCAGGCGCCCCATCAAATGGAATGTATTTTCCATTTTTATTTGTCATGAAATTTTCATTGCAACGCGTCGGAAGATGGCCTAATCTTGGTCGTGAGCGATGGTGCATCGGCTGACGCATGCCGCAACGCACGCAACCGGAAGGCCGCCCGCCAGACGCTCCCTTCAATAACGACAGACCGAGAAAGGTGGAGACAATGAGACTTTGCAAGGGCAAGGCTGCGCTCAGGATTCTGGTGACGGCATTGACGTTGGCGACGGGATTCGGTGCGGCGTCGGCCGCCCGCGCGGCTGACGCTCATTTCGTGCTGATCAGCCACGCGCCGGATTCGGATTCGTGGTGGAACACCATCAAGAACGCCATCAAACAGGCCGACGAGGATTTCAACGTCGAGACCGACTACCGCAATCCGCCGAACGGCGACATCGCCGATATGGCGCGTCTGATCGAACAGGCCGCCGCACGCAACTACGACGGCGTGATCGTCTCGATCGCCGACTTCGACGTACTCAAGAGTGCGATCTCGAAGGTCACTGAGAAACACATCCCGCTCGTCACGATCAACTCCGGCACTGAAGAGCAAAGCGCGCAACTTGGCGCGATCATGCACGTCGGCCAGCCTGAATATGCCGCGGGCAAGGCGGCGGGCGAAAAGGCGAAGGCAGCGGGCATCAAGTCGTTCCTGTGCGTCAACCATTACGCGACCAACCCGGCTTCGTTCGAACGCTGCCGAGGCTTTGCCGACGCGATCGGCGTCGACTTCAAGTCCTCCACGCTCGACGCCGGCCAGGACCCGACCGGTGTGCAATCGAAAGTGAGCGCATATCTGCGCAATCACCCGAACACCCAGGCGGTGCTGACCCTGGGTCCACTGTCGGCAGCGCCGACGATCAAGGCGCTGCAGCAGATGGGCCTCGCCGGCAAGATCTGGTTCGCGACGTTCGATTTCGACAGTGACATCGCGAAGGGCATCCAGGACGGCACGATCCAGTTCGCAATTGACCAGCAACCCTACCTGCAAGGCTATATCCCGGTCGCCGTACTGGCCATCGTGAAGAAGGAACACACCACTGATCCGGCGAAGATCCGCAAGATCCTGGAGGCCAATCCGAAGTTCCAGCAACGCCTCGCCACCTACGGCCTGGCACCCGCCTATGGGCCGCGCAATATCGGTTCCGGCCCGGGCTTCATCACCAAGGCCAATATCGACAAGGTGGTCAAGTACGCCGGGCAGTATCGCTAACGCATTTCGCTGGAAGTGCGGATACGGGAGAACCGTTCCGGCAGGTATGAAGAAAGTGGATGCGGCCGGTCGCAACCGGCCAGGCCGCCCCACGCCTGCGATCGTCACGTTTTACGTGCATCACGCGCCATGCGGTCCGATTGCGGTCAGTACGCGACTGCTATCCCCCAGGCGCATCAAGGAGAGCTTCAATGGGCGTAGCCAACCCCTTCCACCCTCATCCCCGCAAGCAGCCCCCTTCCAGCACTGGGACGGCGTCGACGTCCAGCGGTGCGCCCGCGTCGGCCGATGAGCGTGTGCGCCAGGAATCGTGGTTCCGGCATCTACTGAATCGTCCGGAATTCGCCGCCCTCGCCGGCACCGTGATGGTGTTCCTCGTGTTTGGGATTGCGGCCGGCAACTCCGGCATGTTCAACCTCGACGGTGTGATGAACTGGTCGCAGGTGGCCGCGTATCTTGGTCTGATCGCAGTCGGCGCGTGCCTGCTGATGATTGCCGGCGAATTCGATCTGTCGATCGGTTCGATGATCGGCTTTTCGGGCATGATGGTCGCGCTGCCCACGATGTACTTCCATTGGCCGATTGCCTTGTCGATCCTGTTTGCGTTTGCCGGATCGATGCTGCTCGGCGCGCTCAACGGCTATCTGGTGATGCGCACGCGCCTGCCGTCATTCATCGTAACGCTGGCGTTTCTATTCATTCTGCGTGGGCTCACACTGGCCCTGTCGGTCATGTTCGCCGACCGCACGATCATCTCCGGCGTGGGCGACGTTGCCGCTCACGACTGGTTCGCGCATACCCTGTTCCAGGGTGTGGCGTTCAAAGGCCTGTTCATCTGGCTCGGCCACATGGGTGTTGTGAAGCTGCTCGACAACGGCAATCCACTCGTGCCGGGCATTCCGAAAGTCCTGCTCTGGTGGTTCGGGCTTGCCGCGGTCTGCGCGTTCACCCTCGCCAAGACCCGCTTCGGCAACTGGATTTTCGCGGTTGGCGGCGACGCCAACGCGGCAAAGAACGTCGGTGTGCCGGTGCGGCGCGTGAAGATCTCGCTGTTCGTGCTGACCGCGTTCTGCGCGTGCCTGTTCGCTGTGCTGCAAGTGTGCGACATCGGGTCCGCCGCGGCCGACCGCGGGCTGCAGGCCGAATTTGAAGCCATCATCGCAGCGGTGATCGGCGGCACGCTCCTGACGGGCGGCTACGGCTCGGTGATCGGCGCCTGCTTCGGCGCGCTGATCTTCGGCGTCGTGCAGATCGGCATCACCTATACGAATGTCGACTCGGACTGGTTCCGCGTGTTCCTCGGCGTGATGCTGCTGATCGCCGTGCTGTTCAATCACTACGTGCGCCGCCGCGTCGCGCAGTCGTAACGAGGAGACGACCATGTCCGATATGAATACCGTGAACACTGCGGCTGACCCGCAGGACGACGTGATCCTCGCGCTCGAAGACGTCAGCAAGTACTTCGGCCAGGTCATCGCGCTGAGCGGCGTGACCTTGCGCCTGAAGCGCGGTGAAGTGCATTGCCTGCTCGGCGACAACGGCGCGGGCAAATCGACGCTGATCAAAACGTTGGCCGGTGTGCATCAACCCTCTTCCGGCCAATATCTGGTCGACGGCAAACCCGTGCTGTTCGAGTCGCCGAAAGACGCGCTCGATCTCGGCATTGCCACGGTCTATCAGGATCTGGCGCTGGTGCCGTTGCTCTCCGTGGCACGCAACTTCTTCATGGGCCGCGAGCCGCAAAAGAAACTGTTCGGCTTTCTGAGCGTGATGGACCTTGACACCTGCGCGACCACCGCGCGCGACAAACTCGCGGAAATGGGCATCAACGTGCGCGATCCGCATCAGCCGATCGGCACCATGTCCGGCGGTGAGAAGCAATGTCTGGCGATTGCGCGGGCGATTCATTTCGGCGCGCGCGTGCTGATTCTCGATGAGCCGACTGCCGCGCTCGGCGTCAAGCAGAGCTTCAACGTGCTGAAGCTGATCCACACGGCGCGCGCGAAAGGCATCTCGGTGATCTTCATCACGCACAACGTGCATCACGCGTATCCAATCGGCGATTCGTTCACGCTGCTCAATCGCGGCAAATCGCTCGGCACCTTCACGAAGGAAACCATCAGCAAGAATGAAGTGCTCGACATGATGGCCGGCGGCGCCGAGATGCAGAAGATGATCGGCGAACTCGAAGGCGCGACGATCTGATTCATTCACGCGGGTGTCTGGCGCTTGCCGCGTCTGGCACCCGCGCTCAGCTATTCAGGATTATTCATGGATCATTCCAGCACATCCAGCGGGACCGGGATCGCCAACGCGGACGTGAACGGCATTGGGCCCACGTCCGTTTCTGCGGCCACGGTCAGCCGTTTCGCGCCGGGCCGCAGCCGCGATATCGTCTGCCTCGGCCGTCTGGCCGTCGATCTATACGCGCAGCAGGTCGGCGCACGGCTCGAAGACGTGTCGAGCTTCGCGAAGTATCTCGGCGGTTCGTCGGCGAATATCGCGTTCGGTTGCGCGCGGCTCGGGCTTGCCTCGGCGATGCTGGCGCGCGTCGGCAACGATCACATGGGCCGCTTTCTGACCGAGACCTTGACGAAGGAAGGCTGCGACGTCAGTCATGTACGCGTCGATCAGGAGCGTCTGACCGCGCTCGTTCTGCTTGGTCTGAAAGATCGCGATACGTTCCCGCTGATCTTCTATCGTGAGAACTGCGCGGATATGGCCGTGGATGAAGCGGACTTCGACGAGGCGTACATCGCGTCGTCGAAAGCACTGCTGATTACCGGCACGCACTTTTCGACCGAGCAGGTGAATCGCGCGAGCCGCCGTGCGCTCGATTACGCGCGACGCAACAACGTGCGCACCGTGCTCGATATCGATTATCGCCCGGTGTTGTGGGGTCTCACGGGCAAAGCGGATGGCGAAACCCGTTTCGTCGCCAGCGAAGGCGTGACCGCGCACTTGCAGCGCATCCTGCCTTTGTTCGACCTGGTGATCGGCACCGAGGAGGAGTTTCGCATCGCCGGTGGCAAGACCGAGCTCGTCGACGCACTCGCGATGGTGCGCGCCGTGACGCCGGCCACGCTGGTTCTGAAGCGTGGGCCGATGGGCTGCCAGATCATCGACGGCAAAGTACCCGCAACGCTTGACGATATTCCGGTTCATGGCGGCGTTGAGGTGGAAGTGTTGAACGTGCTCGGCGCGGGCGATGCATTTGCCTCGGGTTTTCTCTCCGGATGGTTGCGCGATCAACCACTCGAAGCGTGCGCACGCGCGGCGAATGCGAGCGGCGCGCTGGTCGTCTCGCGCCACGGCTGTGCGCCCGCGATGCCGACGCCCGCCGAACTCGACTACTTCCTGCACGAAGCAAAGGCCGATCCGCAACGCATGCGCCGCCCCGACCGCGACGCGACGCTCGCGCGACTACATCGCGTCTCCCCTGCCCGCAAACAATGGGACGAAGTACTCGGCTTCGCGTTCGATCACCGCAACCAGTTCTTCGAACTGGCGCAGCAGACCGGCGCCGACGAAGCGCGCATCGCGCAACTGAAGGGTTTGTTCGTCGAAGCCGTCGCGCAGACGGAAACCGCCTTGGGGTTGCAGGGCCGCATCGGCATCTTGAGCGACGACCGCTACGGTCAGGACGCATTGAACGCCGCCACCGGCCGCGGCTGGTGGATCGGCCGACCGGTTGAACTGCCCGGCTCCGTGCCACTCGTGTTCGATCACGGCCGCTCGATCGGCACAACGCTGACCACGTGGCCGCAGGAACACATCGCCAAGTGCCTCGTGCAATTCCATCCCGACGAACCGGTCGAACAACGCCTCGAACAGGAAGCGCAACTGCGTGCGCTTTACGACGCGACGCAAGCAAGCGGCCACGAATTGCTACTCGAAGTGATTCCGGCGAAGCACGCGCATCTCCCGCAAGCGCCGGACATCGTCTATCGCGCACTGAAGCGGCTGTACAACATCGGCATCTATCCGGAATGGTGGAAGCTCGAACCGATGGACGCCGCGCAATGGCAAGCCGTCGATGCGCTGATCGCCGGGCGCGATCCGTACTGCCGGGGCGTGGTGTTGCTCGGTTTGTCAGCGGGTGTTGAGCAACTGGACGAGGGCTTTCGCGCGGCGGCGCAATCGGCGACATGCCGGGGCTTTACCGTGGGCCGCACGATCTTTCACGAGCCGAGCCATGCGTGGCTCGCCGGAGAGATCGGCGACGACGAGTTGATCGTGCGGGTGCGCCAGACGTTCGAAACGCTGATCGCGTCATGGCGCGCAACACGCGGAGCAACAGGCGCGCAGTCCGTCACCGCGAGCCACGCACATCAGGAGCAGGCGGCATGAACCAGCGCGTATTGCATCACGATGCGGCGTCCGCCAACGACGCCACCCAGGCACACGCGCCATCGGGTGGCACCGTTCGCCTGACGACCGCCCAGGCGCTGGTTCGCTACCTCGCGGCGCTTCGCGTCACAACTGAAGACGGCACCGGCACCGAACCGCTCTTTGGCGGCGTGTTCGCGATCTTCGGGCACGGCAACGTGGCTGGCATGGGCGAAGCGTTGTATCAGCACCGCGAAGCGTTGCCGACACTGCGCGCCCACAACGAACAGGCGATGGCGCACAGTGCGATCGCCTATGCGAAGGCGCATTTCCGTCGTCGTATGATGGCCGTCACGACTTCGATCGGACCTGGCGCGACCAATCTGATCACCGCTGCCGCGCTCGCCCATGTGAACCGTCTACCCGTGTTACTGCTACCCGGTGATGTGTTCGTCTCGCGCGCGCCCGATCCGGTGTTGCAGCAGGTTGAAGATTTCCATGACGGCGGTGTCTCCGCCAACGACGCGTTCAAACCGGTGTCGCGCTACTTCGATCGGATCGTGCATCCGGCGCAGTTGCTCAATGCATTGCCTCGCGCCTTGCGTGTGCTCACCGACGCTGCGTTGTGCGGCCCAGTCACGCTTGCGTTACCGCAGGACGTGCAAGCGCAGGCGTGGGATTTCCCGGTCGACTTCTTTACGCCGCGCGTCATCACGTTCCACTCTCCGGCACCACGCGCCGAAGATATCGACGCGGCGGTTGCCCATCTGCGCCGAGCCAAGCGTCCGCTGATTGTCGCGGGCGGTGGCGTGCTTTATGGCCGCGCAACCGATGCGCTGCACCGCTTCGCCACCACGCACGGCATTCCGGTGGCGGAAACGCAGGCTGGCAAGGGTTCACTCGCGTGGAACGATCCGTTGAACGCCGGCGCGTTGGGTGTGACCGGCTCGCCTGCCGCCAATGCGCTCGCACATGATGCGGACTGCGTCCTGGCGATTGGCACACGCTTGCAGGACTTCACCACTGGATCGAACACACTGTTCACGCAGGCCGACGTGATCGGCATCAACGCCAATCCATTCGACGGCCTCAAGCATCGCGCACTGGTAGTCGAAGCCGACGCCCGTCTTGCCCTGGATGCGCTCACCGAGCCCCTGCAAGGTTGGCACGCGGATCGCACATGGACCTCGCGCGCGCACAAACTCGCGGCGAGCTGGCGCGATACCGTGAGCACGCTCACGCACGCGCCGCAACGCGACACCGTGCTGCCGTATGAAGGTGACGTAATCGGCGCGGTACAGCGTTCGAGCGCGCGATCCGCGATGGACGACATCGTCGTCTGCGCGGCAGGAACCTTGCCGGCCGAACTGCACAAGCTATGGCGGGCCGGCAAACCGGGCGCGTATCACGTTGAATACGGCTACTCGTGCATGGGCTATGAGATCGCCGGCGGCCTCGGCGTGAAGCTTGCACGGCCCGCGCGTGAAGTCATCGTGATGCTCGGCGACGGCAGTTATCTGATGATGAACAGCGAGATCGCGACCTCGGTGATGATTGGCACGAAGCTGATCGTGGTGGTGCTCGACAATCGCGGCTACGGTTGCATCAACCGCTTGCAGCAAGCCTGCGGCGGTGCCCCATTCAATAACCTGCTCGACGACTGCATGCAAGGCCCGCTCGGCGCACCGAAGATCGATTTCGCCGCCCATGCACGCGCGCTCGGCGCGCAGGCCGAGCACGTCGCGAACATCGCTGAACTTGAAAGCGCGCTGCAACGTGCGCGCGCCGCCGACCGCACCTATGTGATCAGTATCGACACCGATCCGGCCCGTACCACGGCCGACGGTGGCTGGTGGTGGGAAGTCGCCGTGCCCGAAGTATCGGTGCGTGACACCGTGCGTGCCGCACGTTTGCAATACGACGCGCAACTCGCCGCACGCACCGCGCCTGCCGATCCCAGCGACCGCATCGGCCACATCGACAACGAATGAGGACGCCCGCATGACTACTTTCGACGTACGTATCGGCATCAACCCTTTATCGTGGATGAACGATGACCTGCCTTCGCTCGGTGGCGAGACGCCGCTCGACGTCGCGCTGACCGAAGGACGCCAGATCGGCTATCAGGGCTTCGAACTCGGCAACAAGTTTCCGCGCGAACCGCAGGCGCTGAAAACCCTGCTCGCCCAATACGACCTGGCCTTGGTATCCGGCTGGTACTCCGGGCGACTCGCGCGACGCAGCGTGGAAGAGGAAATCGCCTCGGTCGGTCCGCACCTCGAACTGCTCGCACAGAACGGCGCGACCGCGATGGTCTACGGCGAAGTCGCCGATTCGATCCAGGGCGCACCGCAACCGCTGTATCAACGCCCGCGTTTTTTCAGCGACGCGCAGTGGGCAGCGTATGCAGCGCGCGTCGACGAATTCGCGCGCTACACGCTGAGCCGCGGCGTGCGGCTGGCGTACCATCATCACATTGGCGCGTACGTCGAAACGCCGGCTGACGTCGATCAACTGATGTCGCGCACGAGCGACGCTGTCGGTTTGCTATTCGACGCAGGGCACATCACATTTGCCGGCGGCGATCCGCTCGCGGTTCTCGACAAGCACATCGGCCGCGTGTGTCACGTGCACTGCAAGGACGTTCGACCGGCGGTGATGAAGCTGGCGCGCAATCGCAACTGGAGTTTTCTTGAGGCTGTGATCAACGGTGCGTTCACGGTACCGGGCGATGGCGCGGTGAACTTCCCGGCGATCATCGACCGATTGAAGCGGCATGGATATCGTGGCTGGCTGGTGGTTGAGGCGGAACAGGATCCGGTGGTGGCGCCATCGTATGAGTATGCGCAGAAGGGATTCCGGACGTTACGAGCGCTGGTCGATGCACCGCTCGACGCCGGTGGCGAGACCAGGCAGGAGGCAGCATGAGTTTATTGGTGAAGGCGCAGCGCGAGGGCCAGACAATCGTGCGGGTGACGCCGGAGTCGGCGTGCTGGCGGTATGTGGGATTTGCTGCTTACCGGCTGGGCGCGGATGAAGTCGTGCATGTTTTCGAGCCGTCCCGCGAAGTGTGTATCGTGGTGCTGACGGGCGCGGTGGATATTGAAACTGCCGATACGAAATGGAGTTCGCTGGGTTCGCGCGATAGCGTGTTCGAGGATTCCTCACCGTATGCGGTGTATTTGCCGCCTGGCGTGCGAGCGACGGTTCGCGCTTGTCGCGATGCGGAGGTTGGCGTGGCGAGTGCGCCTGCCAAGGGTACGTATCCGGCGAGGTTGATCGAACCTTCTTCGATGAAGCGCTCTACGCGTGGGAAGGGTCTGAATACGCGATATGTATGCGATATTCTTCCGCAGACTGAGCTTGCGGAGTCTTTACTGGTGGTTGAGGTTCGGACGCCCGGTGGGCATGCGTCGAGCTATCCGCCGCATAAGCACGATACGGATAACGTGCCTCATGAGAGTTCGCTCGAGGAGACTTATTATCATCGGCTCAATCCGCCGCAGGGGTTTGCTTTTCAGCGTGTGTATACGGATATGCGGGATATCGATGAGTCGATGGCCGTTGAGGATCATGACGTCGTCATGGTGCCGCGTGGGTATCATCCGGTGGTTGTTCCCTACGGGTATGAGTCTTATTATTTGAATGTTATGGCTGGGGGACAGCGCGTGTGGCATTTTCGCAATGATCCTGCGCATGAGTGGATTATTAATAAGGAAGACTGACTTTGGTTTTTTGCCTGCGCGGCGCTTTGTCTGTTTGCCTGCGGCGTTGGGCTTTGCCTGGTTTGTTTGCCTGCGCGGCGCTTTTTTCCTCTGTATGCCTATGGCGTTGGCCTTTCCTTGATTTCTTAGTGGTCTATTAGTGTCGCCCCTGTGCGGGGCGGGCACTTACTTCTCTTTGCCGGCCGCAAAGAGAAGTAAGCAAGAGAAAGCGGCTCCAACCGCAAATTCTTAAGCGGGTCCCCTGGCTTGGAGGGGATAGTGGTGCATCTGGAATCTGTGTTTTCGCACATTCGGCGTTCGTGACAAAGCCGTCATGCTTCCCGCCTCGCACTTCGTGCTCGCCGGAACGGTCAATCATGCAACCTCATGGATTCGTTTGGACGTGGTGGGGCCATCGGCTTTGCCTCGGCGACGCGCCAACTCAATTAGTGGTTCGGAAGGACTACCGACGTCGAACAGCGCCAGCGGAAAACGAGATACAACTAGTGGTGCGCGTCAAACGGATTGCATCTTATTCAGCTTGGCGCGGGCGCGCGTGACTTTCGCCAGGATGTCGGAAGCTTTAGCGGTCCAGATGAACGGTTTTGGATCACGATTGTGCTTTTCGATGTACTCTCGATCGTGCTGATCAACTCGGGTACCGAGCGCAAGACCGCACGGCGCAACTGGTTCTCTGACAG
>NZ_JAQQDU010000151.1:0-13779 GCF_046027825.1 Paraburkholderia sediminicola | reverse complement strand
TGAGATTGGTCCACCCGTCGCCTTCGCCGGGCTCGTCCTGGACTGCGCTTTCCAGTAGCGCAAGTTGTTCGCCCAGGTCGCCGCCCGTCAGCGAGAGTGCGCCAGCGAAATTGTTGCGCAACTGCGGCAGTTTCGGATCAATGGCAAGTGCACGACGATAGGGTGCGATTGCCTCGCTATGCCGGTGCGCCATCTGCAGCGCGTAGCCGACACGGAAGTGTGCAAGGGCGCGATGGGGATCGAGTTGGGCAATAATGGCGGCGAGTTCGATCGCGTCGTCATGACGATGTTGCTCGAGCAAAGTGATGGCGAGCGAGTCGATGGACTCGTCGTCGAGCGGATGGCGCTGTGCAGCGGCATCGAGCCAGTTGGCCTCTGCTTGCGCGGTGCCGTTTTGTCGGGCTGCGGCGGCATGTCGCAGGAAAGTCAGGAAAGCTGATGAGGCGGGGGTCTCGCTATCGGAGATAGGCAGCATGGCTGAGTGTGGGTGGCGCCAGAACCGATGATGAGCGATCGGCTCGCGCAACGCTGTCGCAAAAATACCATGCTACCGGCGCAACGCCGTGAGGTCAGTCAGACTAGTCCGAACAGTTAAACTAAAGTCATGCATCGTATAACTAACACCGGCCGGGTCAACCTCGGTCATCTGTTCTGGCTACGCAGCCTCGCCATCATCGGCCAGCTGATGACGATCGCGTTCGTGCAGATCTTCTTCGGCGTGCACTTGCCGTTGCCTGCCATGTTGCTCGTGATCGCCCTCGAGGTGATCTTCAACGGACTCACGTGGTGGCGTGTCTCGCAGCAGCGGCCCGAGTCCAATCTCGAACTGTTCGGCCAGATCTGGGTCGATCTCGGCGCCTTGTCGGCGCTGCTGTTCCTTTCCGGTGGCACCACCAACCCATTCGTTTCGCTGTACCTGCCATCGCTCGCGATTGCCGCGGCCGTGTTGCCGTGGTTTTTGATGGCGTGGCTCGCCGCGTTCGCCGTGGCCTGCTATGCCGTGCTCGGTTTCGATTCCGTGCCGCTGAATCTCGACAACCCGGCGAACCTGTTCGACTACTTTCGCGCCGGCATGTGGGTGAACTTCATGGTCAGCGTCGGCCTGATTGCGTGGTTCGTCGCGCGCATGTCACGCGCTCTGCGACTACGTGACGCAGCGCTCGGAGACGCGCAGCAGCGCTTGCTTCACGATGAACGCGCCGTCGCGCTCGGCGTGCAGGCCGCCACGGTCGCGCACGAAATCGGCACGCCGCTGTCTACCATTGCGATGTTGTCCGAAGAGTTGCGCGACGCTGCGCGAACCGATAAGGGGCTCGCGCCGTACAGCGCCGATCTGGAGCTGCTCGAACAGCAAATGACGCTGTGTACTTCCGCGCTTGCGCGGCTGCGCACACGTGCGTCGACAACGAGCAACCGGCAACTGGTCAGCGAATGGATCGAGTCGTTTTGTGAGCAATGGCGCTTGCGTCATCCGCATGTGAAGTTCGAGCGGATCGGCGTGCCGCCAGCCGAAGTCAGCCTTGACGATACGGTTGCCGTCAGTCAGATTTTGACGATTCTGCTCGACAACGCCGCGCGTGCGAGTCGCGATCATGTGACGCTGTCGTGCGTGCTCGCGGCTCGTGGCGACCAGATCGTATTCGAAGTATGCGACGCGGGCCCTGGCATTCCGGCCGCGTTGCGCGGGTCGATCGGCACGATGCCGGTCAACAGCACACAGGGCGGACACGGCGTGGGCCTGTATCTGGCATTCTCGGCCGCGGCACGTCTGAAGGGATCGATCGAACTGACCGATGTCAGCGAAATCAAGCCGCGTGGCACGCGTGCAGTATTGAGACTGCCGCTCGCAGCGCGCAAATTATCGGGCGCGGGCCGTCAGGGCACGACGCCATCCAACACGGAGAAACAGGCATGAGCGATATGAATTTTCTGGTGATCGATGACGATGAGGTGTTCTCCGGTATCCTCGCTCGCGGTTTGACGCGACGCGGTTATACGGTGGCCGAAGCGCACAACGCGGATGAGGCGATCAAGTTGGCGAACCAGCAGAAGTTCAGCCAGATCACGGTCGACCTGCACCTCGGCAACGACTCCGGTCTTACGCTCGTCGCTCCCTTGCGAGATTTGCAGCCTGACGCGCGCATGCTGGTGTTGACCGGTTACGCGAGTATCGCAACGGCCGTGCAGGCGGTGAAAGACGGTGCTGATAACTACCTGGCGAAGCCCGCCAACGTGGAGACGATCTTGTCGGCGCTGCAAAGCGAAGCGAGCGCGCTGCAAGCCGAAGAGGCGATCGAGCATCCCACGCCGTTGTCGGTGGCGCGTCTGGAGTGGGAGCATATTCAACGCGTGCTCGCGGAGCACGGCGGCAATATTTCGGCCACTGCACGCGCGTTGAACATGCATCGTCGAACGCTGCAACGCAAGCTGGCGAAGCGGCCGGTGAAGCAGTAGGCGCTGAGGCCTGCTCGTACTTGCGGGCCGGAAAGCGAAAAGGGCTGTCTTTTACAAGACAGCCCTTTTTCTTGCGCGTTACATATGAAGGCCGCGCGCGAGGCGCACGATTTTAACGCGGCATCGGCATCGGCATCGGCATCGGCATCGGCATCGGCATCGGCATCGGCATCATCACCGACATCGACATCGACATCGACATCGACATCACAGCACGTAGCGCGACAGATCCTCGTCTTCCGCCACTTCGTTCAGCGCGCGATCGACATACGCCGCGTCGATCTGCACCGTCTTGCCCGAGTGATTGCCGGCTGCGAACGAAACATCTTCGAGCAGTTTTTCGATCACCGTGTACAGGCGGCGTGCGCCGATGTTTTCGGTCTTCTCATTGACCGAGTACGCGATTTCGGCCATACGGCGAATGCCGTCGTCGGCGAATTCGAGGTGCACGTCTTCCGTAGCCAGCAGTGCCTGGTATTGCTTGACGAGGCTCGCGTCGGTCGAGACGAGGATCGATTCGAAATCACCCACCGACAGCGAATCCAGTTCGACCCGAATCGGGAAGCGGCCTTGCAGTTCGGGAATCAGATCGCTCGGCTTGGCCAGATGAAATGCGCCACTCGCGATGAACAGAATGTGGTCGGTCTTCACCATGCCGTACTTGGTGTTGATTGTGGTGCCTTCGACGAGCGGCAGCAGATCGCGCTGCACGCCCTGACGCGACACTTCGCCACCGCCCGCTTCGTTACGCGACGCGATCTTGTCGATTTCGTCGAGGAACACGATGCCGTTCTGCTCGACGTTCTGCACGGCCTTGGCTTTGACCTCTTCGTCGTTGAGCATCTTGCCGGCTTCTTCGTCGGTGAGGACCTTGAGTGCTTCCTTCACCTTCAGCTTGCGGCGCGTTTTCTTGCCGCCGCCGATGTTCGCGAACATCGAACGGATCTGCTCGGTCATGTCTTCCATGCCCGGCGGCCCCATGATGTCCATACCCACTTGCGGCTGTTCGACGTCGAGTTCGATTTCCTTGTCGTCGAGCAGGCCTTCGCGCAGACGCTTGCGGAAGGTCTGGCGCGTGGTGCTGCCTTCGTCCGCCGTGTCGACGGCGCTCGAGCTCGCGCCGAAACCCACCGGCCGGGCGCTAGGCAACAGAATGTCGAGGATGCGGTCCTCGGCCTGATCTTCCGCCTTGGTCCGCACTTTGCGCATTTCCGTTTCGCGCGTCTGCTTGATTGAGATCTCCATCAGATCGCGCACGATGCTGTCCACGTCGCGGCCGACGTAACCGACTTCGGTGAATTTGGTGGCTTCGATCTTGATGAACGGTGCGTCGGCCAGTTTCGCCAGACGCCGCGCGATTTCGGTTTTGCCGACGCCGGTCGGTCCGATCATCAAAATGTTCTTCGGCGTGATTTCCTGACGTAGCGGGTCTTCAACCTGCTGACGGCGCCAGCGGTTGCGTAGCGCCACGGCAACCGCTTTCTTCGCACGGCCTTGGCCGATGATGTGTTTATCGAGTTCCGAGACGATCTCGGCAGGGGTCATGGTGCTCATCGTGGGTCCTTACTCGATCGTCTCGATGACGCGGTTATGGTTCGTATAGATGCACATGTCGCCGGCAATCTCCAGCGACTTCTCCACGATCTCGCGCGGCGACAGCTCGGTGTTGTCAACGAGCGCCTTCGCGGCGGCTTGCGCATAAGCGCCGCCCGAACCGATCGCGCAGATACCGCCTTCCGGATCGAGCACGTCGCCGTTACCGGTAATGACGAGGGTGGTGGTGGCATCCGCGGCGATCAGCATCGCTTCGAGGCGGCGCAGCATGCGGTCGGTGCGCCAGTCTTTGGCGAGCTCGACGGCGGCGCGGGTCAGATTGCCCTGATGTTTTTCCAGCTTCGCTTCGAAGCGGTCGAGCAGCGAGAAGGCGTCGGCCGTGCCGCCGGCGAAGCCGACCATCACCTTGCCGTTATAGATGCGCCGGACTTTCTTTGCCCCGCCTTTCATGACGATGTTGCCCAGCGTCACCTGGCCGTCGCCGCCGAGCGCGACCTTGTCGCCGCGGCGCACGGAAACGATCGTCGTGCCGTGAAATTGCTCCATATGCGTTCCTCTTTGCAAAACGGGTAGGACACGGTGGTGCAGCACCACCGCATGAATCCTGAAAGCGGACGGCGCGCAACGCTGAAACGATCAACCGGTTGGCGCGCGCTCGTGCAACGCATGTTCGACTTATTTTAGGGCGTGCGCGGTCATATCAAGAGCCGGCAAACGGCATAAGACAAAAACACGGGATTCAGAGCGGGGAATTGTGCGGAGGGGCACACAAAAGAAAAAAGGCGCACAGATCACCGTGCGCCTCTCGACGAAGCAGCTTAAAAGGGCGCGGAGCCGAAGCCGCGCCGCAGGCGTTCAGTCGCCGAACAGCTTCTGGCGCAGTTCGCGGCGTTCCTGTGCTTCGAGCGACAGGGTAGCCGTGGGCCGAGCGAGCAGACGCGGCACGCCGATCGGTTCGCCGGTTTCTTCGCACCAGCCGTAATCGCCCGAATCGATGCGCGCGATCGATTGCTGCACTTTCTTCAGCAGCTTGCGCTCGCGGTCGCGCGTGCGCAGTTCCAGCGCATGCTCTTCCTCGATCGTTGCACGATCGGCCGGGTCCGGCACGATTACTGTTTCGCGCAGGTTTTCGGTCGTCTGGCCGGCATTGCGGAGAATGTCCGCCTGCAGCTGTTCGAGCTTGTTCTTGAAGAAAGCGAGCTGATCCTCATTCATGTAATCCTTGTCGCTCATCTTCAGGATTTCGGCTTCAGTCAAGAGTCGTTTCGTCGTCATCTGGCTTGCTTCTTCAATGTGAGGCAAAACTCTTACATAGTGCCCGCACTTTCGTATTGCCCGCAAAGGCGCCACGAGGACGCTGGGCGCTGGGTGCGCACGGACGGTGGACTGTCGTGACGCCGCAGCGCCTTGCGCCCACGCGCCGGGCGTCGCTACGCCTATGCGGGGCCGAACTCCTCTGGAAACCGTTTCTCAATTGCTCCTGAGGCATTGCTTGCCGGCAGCGCGCTTTTCGAGCTGTGCCAGCCGGCATTGTCGGCGTGAGTTCCGGACAAGATTTTCCGGCGCCGTTTCAGGCCCGGTACGGAATACGCGCTGACCGGGCAATTCGTTGTCATTCTCCAGTGGGCACGTATTGTAACTGAATCACAATCCAGCACCGCAACTGGTGAAAATCCCCGGCGGCGCACCGATATCCCGAAAATATAACGCGCGCACGGTCAAAAAGCGATGGTCGTGCACGCTTTAATACAGCAGGGTTTTCACGTGTTTTTCACACGACCGACATTTCAGCGGGCTTTCGGCCGCTCCCCTGCGTATTCTGCAGAGGATTGCCCAGGTGCCCGAGGGGCGCACGCTCGTGGCTAGCGCACGACAGCACGCCGCGCCATTTGCACGGCACGGCAGGCGTGACGCTTACGCCAGGCAGGCGTCCAAGCCGTCGGTGATCAGGTCTTGCGGCAGTTCGATGCCGATGAACACCATCTTGTTGGTCTTCTTCTCGATCGGCTGCCATTTCGCGGCCAGATCGCTGCCCATCATCTGATGCACACCCTGGAACACCACCTTGCGGTCGACGCCCTTCATATAGAGCACGCCCTTGTAACGCAGCAGGCGCTCGCCGTAGATTTGCAGAATGCCACCGAGGAAGTCCTCGAGTTTGTTCGGATCGAACGGACGGTCGCTGCGGTAGACGAACGACTTGATCTTGTCGTCATGGTGCGCGTGATGGTGATGCGCGTGGTCGTGGTCTTCGTGGTCGCACTTGCCGTGGTCGTGATCGCAGTTTTCGTGATCGTCGTGATCGGCATGGGTGTGGCCGTGCTCGTCATGCGCGTGAGCGTGGTTATGCGCATGTTCGTCTTCGGCGAGGAAGTCAGGGTCGATTTCGAGCTTCGAATTCAGGTTGAAGCCGCGCAGGTCGAAGATTTCCTTGATGTCCGCTTCACCGAAATTGACGACCTTGATCGCCGCCCGCGGATTCATGTGCAGCAGGCGGTGACGCAGATCGTCCACGTGCTTTTCATCGACCAGGTCGGCCTTGGTGATGAACAGGCGATCGGCGAAGCCGACCTGGCGCTGCACCACTTCATGCTCGTCCAGTTGATGATTCGCGTGTTTCGCGTCGACCAGCGTGATGATCGCGTCGAGCAGGAATTCATTGGCGATCTGATCGTCCATGAAGAACGTCTGCGCAACCGGGCCCGGATTGGCGAGACCGGTGGTTTCGATCACGACACGGTCGAAATCCACTTCGCCGGACTGCTTCTTCGCGGCCAGATCGCCCAGCACGCGCGACAGGTCGCCGCGGATCGTGCAGCAGATGCAGCCGTTGCTCATCTGGATGATCTGCTCGCTCGTGTCCTGAACGAGGATTTCGTTATCGATGTTCTCTTCGCCGAACTCGTTTTCGATCACGGCGATCTTCATGCCGTGCTTTTCGTTCAGGATGCGCTTGAGCAGGGTGGTTTTGCCGCTGCCGAGAAAGCCGGTCAGGATGGTGACTGGAATCATGTTGGTCGCCTGTAAGTACGTGAGTCTGTGCGTAATCGGGATCTGAAGCGCGAAATAGGCAGCGCGAAATGTGCAGAAAATGCGCCTGCGAATCCGGTTTGCCGGGCGTGGCAGCCTGACGGCGCGCGGCCCGATCTAGCCGGATATTGAAACATATCTGTCAAGCCGGCGCTGGCGGCAGGAGCGAACCCCTTCGCAGCGCACGGGAAATAACCCTGAAACTATGGGCGATCAGGCAATTTGCAACAGCAGGCCTTTCAGGTATTCGCCTTCCGGGAATGCGGTGAGCAACGGGTGGTCAACCCCGGCGCCGAGGCGCTTGAGAATCCGCGCATCGACGCGCGCATCGGCCGCCGCGCCGGACACGATCTTCTGGAACAACTCCGAGTCGATCGCGCCGGAGCATGAATAGGTGAACAGCAGGCCGCCCGGACGCAGAAGCTTCAGGCCGGTCAGGTTGATGTCCTTATAGGCGCGCGCGGCGCGGTCCACGTGTTCACGCGACGGCGCGAACTTCGGCGGATCGAGCACGATCAGGTCGAAACGTTCGCCTTCGTCGTAGAGGCGGCGCAGGGTCTTGAACGCGTCGGCGTCGAGCCAGGTGGCGCGTTCGGCGTCGAAGCCGTTGGCGACCACGTTCTGTTGCGCGATCGCGAGCGCGTCGCCCGACGAATCGATCGACACCACGCGCTTCGCCCCGCCTTTCAATGCCGCCAGCGAAAAGCCGCCGGTGTAGCAGAAGCAGTTCAGCACGTCGCGATCTTTCGCCAGTTCCTGCACCAGCAGGCGGTTGTCGCGCTGGTCGACGTAGAAGCCGGTTTTGTGGCCGTTGCGTACGTCGACGTGATAACGCACGCCGTTTTCGCTCGCGATCAGCGCGTCCGACGGCGCATCGCCTGCCAGCACACCGGTGATCTGCTCGAGCCCTTCCTTCTGGCGGATCGACACGTCCGAGCGCTCGTAGACGTTCGGGCAGCCGGTCGCCTCGGTCAGCGCGGCGACGATCGCGTCCTTCCATGCCTCGACGCCCGTCGCCATGAACTGACACACCAACTGGCTGCGCTGGCCTTCGTCCTCGGCGACGTAATGATCGACGATCAGACCCGGCAGGCCGTCCGCTTCGCCGAAAATCAGCCGCACGGCGCCGGTGTTGTGCACCATCGTTTGACGATGCGCGAGCGCGCGCTGCACGCGGCGCTTGAAGAACGCGTGATCGATCGGCTCGGCTTCGTCGAAACTCCACACGCGTGCGCGAATCTGCGAATGCGGGCTGTAGGCGGCGCGTGCGAGGAAACGGCCGTCGTGCGCGCGCACCAGCACGGTCGCGCCGGGCGTGGGATTGCCGTCGACGCGATCGATCACGTTGGCATAGACCCACGGATGGCGGCGCTGCAGCGATTTTTCTTTCGACGGTTTGAGCGTAACGGTATTCATCAGGATGTCAGCAGAAGCAGTAGGCCGCGTGGACAAAGCGTCACGCGGCAGGTGAAGCGAAGAGGGAGACCGCACGCTGCAACAAGCAAATAGCGGAATCAGTCGCGTTTTTTGGCGCGCGGATGCGCCTGATCGTAGACGTGCGCGAGATGCTGGAAATCGAGCGCGGTGTAGACCTGCGTGGCGGTGATGCTGGCGTGCCCGAGCAGTTCCTGCACGGCCCGCAGATCGCCGCTCGACTGCAGCACGTGCGTGGCGAACGAATGCCGCAGCACGTGCGGATGCACATTGGCGGGAATGCCGGCGACCAGCGCCGCGCGCTTCACCCGATCACGTACGACATTCGGCGACAGCCGGTTACCGCGCGCTGACAGAAACAGCGGATGCGGATCGTGTTTCACCATCTGATCACGCACCGCGAGCCACGCGTTCAACGCGACGAGCGCCTTGCTGCCGACCGGCACGATGCGGCGCCGGTTGCCTTTGCCGAGCACTTCGACTTCGGCGGAGTCGAGCTTGAGCCAGCCCGCCGAGCGGTAGTCGCCGGCATCGGCAAAACGGGCGTCGAGGCCAACCAGTTCGGACAGACGCAGCCCCGACGAGTAGAACAGTTCGAGCATCGCGTGGTCGCGCAACCCTTCGGGCGTCGCGGCGGGCGGGCTTTCCATCAGGCGAGTGGCGTCGTCGACGGAAAGCGCTTTCGGCAGTGCTTTGGGCTGTTTCGGCGCCCGCACGGTGGCGACCGGGTTGGCCGGCAGGTCGACGCGGCCCGCGAACCAGCGGTAGAACGCCCGCCAGGACGACAGCCGATGGCTGATTGAGCGCGCCGTCAGGCCGCCGGCGTGCGCTCGCGACACCGCGCCGCGAATATCGACAGCGGTGAGGCTTTCGAGCGGCCGGCCTTTGGCCAGCAGCTTGAGCTCCTCGAGTTCGTGGGTGTAGCCGCGCAGCGTATGCGCCGACAGTCGCCGCTCATGTTCGAGATTCGACAGATAGGCGGCGATCGGGTCGGCGTCGGTCACAATGGTTTTTCGTGGCTCAGCGCGGCAGCAGACGGCTCAGCGCCGCACTCGCCAACGCGCCGATCTGCGTCAGGAAATCGGTCGCCATGCCGTCGTGGAAGCGGCGTGCGTCGGCCGAACCCATGACCAGCAAGCCGAAGGTGGGCGCTTCTTCCTTGCCTTCGGGGTCGCGCAGCGCGAGCAACGCAATCGACTCAGTAGCGTGTGCGGACTCGCTTGTGCTG
This sequence comes from Paraburkholderia sediminicola, assembly GCF_046027825.1. GTDB lineage: Bacteria > Pseudomonadota > Gammaproteobacteria > Burkholderiales > Burkholderiaceae > Paraburkholderia > Paraburkholderia sediminicola_D. The sequence continues at coordinate 4,079 of NZ_JAQQDU010000151.1, read as the reverse complement.
CCTGCGGCCCCATCGTCGTTCACCGCCGAGACCGCCGGCGCCAGCCACTGCGCCGCTTCGAAGCCGGTGTTCGCGCCACAGTACGGCGTGGTGAGGCTGTTCGCGAAGATTCGCACTTCCTCGCCGACATGGCGGGCGAACTCGGCCTGCGCATACGGCTCGGAGACGTCCCATACGCGCAGCGCGGTTTGCGGCACGTCAAAAATATCGCGCAAACCGGTGGCGATCGTGCGCGGCAGCGCGTACGGGTCGCGCTCGGCCATTACGCGGATGGTCCAACGATTGAATTTCGAGGCGATGCTGTCGTTCTCGTGACCGTAGCGCAGCAGCTCGGCCAGACGCCGTTCGAGATGCTTGTTCTTGTCGCGCAGCATTTCCATCTGCCGCTCCTGCAGCGACACCGCGGCTTTGCCGTGCGGGTTCGCAAGCCGGATCGTCGCGAGCATTTCCGCGTGTTCGGCGAAGAAATCGGGGTTGGCGAGCAGATATTCGGCGACTTCGCGATCGTTCATGGTTTCGGCTAAAGGACTACAGGGCGACGCCTTCGGGCGGCGCGTCGGTCATGAGTTCGGTCGGCCGGTGTAAGCGCCGTTTTGTCCGGCGCTTCATCGGCCCCTTCATCGGCCTGTTCGAGGCCACATATCGGGTACTTCCCCGGTCGATCGCTCGGCCGGTAAATCGGGTCGTGCGCCGGTTAGCGCGCTGGCGCGGGTCAGTCGGCCAGTTCGATCTCGCCTTCGAAGACGGTTGCCGCGGGGCCGGCCATCAGCAGCGGCGTGCCTTCTTGCGTGCTGTCCCACGTGATGGTCAGCTTGCCGCCGTGCGTGTGTACGAGCACCGGCGCATCCAGCAGCCCGCGGCGAATGCCGGCGGCCACTGCCGCGCACGCGCCCGTGCCGCACGCCAGCGTTTCGCCGGCGCCGCGTTCATAGACCCGCAGCTTGATCTCGCTGCGACCGACGATCTGCATGAAACCCGCGTTCACTCGCTGGGGGAAGCGTGCATGCCGTTCGATCACCGGGCCTTCGACGAGCACCGGAAAATCTTCGACGTTGTCGACCACTTGCACCGCGTGCGGATTGCCCATCGACACCACCGAAATCCAGCGCGTCACGCCGTTCACATCGAGCGGCCAGAGCGTGTCAGCGCCCTCGCGGCGGCATTCGAGGCCCTTGGTGGCGAACGGGACGCGCTCCGGTTCGAACACGGGGGCGCCCATGTCGACCAGCACTTCGCCGTTTTCCTGCATGGTCAGCAGGAGGGTGCCGTTCTGCACTTGCACGCGCACGCTGCGCTTGTCGGTCAGGCCGCTATCGCGCACGAACTTGACGAAGCAGCGCGCGCCGTTGCCGCAGTGCTCGACCTCGCCGCCGTCGCAATTGAAGATGCGATATCTGAAATCGAAGCCGTCCACAGTGGGTTTCTCGACCAGCAGCAACTGGTCGGCGCCGACGCCGAAATGCCGGTCCGCGAGCGCGCGCACCTGCGCCGGCGTCAGGTTGACCGGTTGGGTGTAGCCGTCGAGCACGACGAAGTCGTTGCCCGCGCCGTGCATTTTGGTGAATTTCAGTTTCATCACGCTATTGTAAGTGACACGCCTGCAGGTGGGCCGAACGCCGCTTTATTTGTCGCCTTATTTGTCAGCTCAATTCCGCGTTCAGGCACTTTTTTCGAAAGCGGGTCAGTACACGCCCGGCTCGCCCGGCGGACGGGTCTTGAAGCGCTTGTGCACCCAGTAGTACTGCTCGGGGATGAGCGGAATCTGCTCTTCGAGGAAGGCGTTCATGCGTCGCGCGTCGGCGTCGTCGTCGCCGGTGGGGTAGTTGTCCCACGGCTTGAACACCTTCAGCCGGTAGCCCTTGTAGTTCGGCAGCACTTCGCCGATGAACGGCACGACCCGCGCGTGGCCGACCTTCGCGAGGCGCGCCACGGCGGTTAGCGTGCAGGTCGGTATGCCGAAGAATGGCACAAAGGTGGAGTTGCGCTCGCCGTAGTCCATGTCGGCGCCGAGCATGACCGGCTTGTAGTCGCGCAACCAGCGCAGCACGATGCGCGCACTGTCGGCGCGGCTTGCCATGTCCGCGCCGAAGCGGCCGCGCGCGGCCTTCGCCACGTCGTCGAGCACCTTGTTGGACATCGGCTGGTAAAGCGCGCCGCACTGTCGGTGCAGCGCGTAATTGATGAACACGGAGCCCGCTTCGATGCCGACGAAATGCGCGCCAAGCAGCAGCGTGGGAGGCATGTCCGGGTCGCTCAGGTCGATCTCGCTATCCACCTGCACGAGCTTCTCCAGCTTCTCGGCAGAGCCAAACCACTGGACGCTGCGCTCGACATAACTGCGGATCGCGTGGCGGAAGTGTTTCTGCGCGATCTCTTCGCGGTGCTCGGCGCTCCACTCAGGGAAACACAAACTCAGATTGATGTGGACGATGCGCTTACGGTTGCTGGGAATCTGATAGAGCAGCCAGCCTAGCCCGTCGCCCAGTCGCGCGACGAAACCGTACGGCAATAACGCCAGAAATTTCAGCAGTCCAATGGCCAGGTGGGCGCCAAGGCGACTCAGCATGCCGCACCTCCGTGTAGGGCGTCGAGCGACGCTTTGCTCAAGAAACCTGAATACGGGTCGAAATACAGCACGGGCGATCACTCTGTGACAATCAAAGGAAGTCGCTATAATAAGGGCTTCGCCGAGTTAATAGACAACTTGCGGGGCGAAGCTGGCGGGTGCGATCCATGGGATATGCCCCTGCCGGAAAGGTAATCCGCTAAAGCGTCGCCGCTTCAAGGCTCCCGAAGCTGGCTACGTGAAACTCAACCGTAACCACACAACAGGAGTCTGCAACGTGGCAAACGACTATCTCTTCACCTCAGAATCCGTTTCCGAAGGCCATCCCGACAAAGTCGCGGATCAGATTTCGGACGCAATCCTTGACGCCATCCTGACCCAGGACAAGTACTCGCGTGTCGCAGCCGAAACGCTGTGCAACACGGGTCTCGTCGTGCTGGCCGGTGAAATCACCACCACCGCGAACGTCGATTACATCCAGGTCGCGCGCAACACGATCAAGCGCATCGGCTACGACAACACCGATTACGGTATCGATTACCGCGGCTGCGCGGTGCTGGTGGCGTACGACAAGCAATCGCCGGACATCGCCCAGGGCGTGGACCGTGCGCACGACAACAACCTCGATCAAGGCGCCGGCGACCAGGGCCTGATGTTCGGTTACGCGTGCGAAGAAACCCCGGAACTGATGCCGCTGCCGATCCATCTGTCGCACCGTCTGGTGGAGCGTCAGGCGAATCTGCGCCGCGACGGCCGTCTGCCCTGGCTGCGTCCGGATGCGAAGTCGCAGGTCACCGTGCGTTATGTCGACGGCAAGCCGCATGCGATCGATACCGTGGTGCTGTCCACTCAGCATTCGCCGGACATCGATCTGGCCACGCTGCGCGAAGCCGTGATCGAAGAAGTCATCAAGCCGACGCTGCCGGCTGATCTGATCAAGGGCGACATCAAGTTCCTGGTGAACCCGACCGGCCGGTTCGTGATTGGCGGCCCGCAAGGCGATTGCGGTCTGACGGGCCGTAAGATCATCGTCGATACGTACGGCGGCGCAGCGCCGCACGGCGGCGGCGCGTTCTCGGGCAAGGATCCGTCGAAGGTCGACCGTTCAGCAGCGTATGCCGGCCGTTACGTCGCGAAGAACATCGTGGCGGCGGGTTTGGCGTCGCGCTGCCTGATTCAGGTGTCGTACGCGATCGGCGTTGCTCAACCGACGTCGGTCATGGTCAACACGTTCGGCACGGGCCGCGTGTCGGATGCAGTCATCACGAAGCTGGTGCTGGAGCATTTCGATCTGCGTCCGAAGGGCATCATCCAGATGCTCGACCTGCTGCGCCCGATCTACGAGAAGAGCGCGGCCTACGGTCACTTCGGCCGTGAAGAGCCGGAATTCACGTGGGAAGCCACGGACAAGGCGCTGCTGCTCGCCGAAGCTGCAGGCACCGAACCGGTCGCCGCGCTCGCAGAATAAGCGCACGCAGTCCGCTTCAGCAAAAAACCCCGCCGGCGCAAGCCT
>NZ_JAQQDU010000150.1:0-13884 GCF_046027825.1 Paraburkholderia sediminicola | reverse complement strand
CTAGTTCGCCGGCAACACCTGTCCGCGAATCTCGCCCGTCGGGTTCTGCTCGGTATGGACGTTGAAGTACCACTGCCCCGCCATCAGATCCGTCACCTGCTGTTCGGTGAGCGCCGCCGATCCTTTGATCGGGCTCGCGAGCGCATCCTTTGCGATCGGCACCTGGACCTTGGCGTTCTGCCCGACCGGCGCGGGACCGTGGAAGTGCGCGGCGGTGGCCGGGCCGCTCAGCCCTTCATAGGTGACCGTCCATTGCAGGGACTTGGTCGACGTGTCGAAGGTGGCGTTCAACATGCCGTGCCCGTGACTCACGCGCGGCGGCACTTCGCTCGACGGCTCGAGATCGGCCTTCAACGCCACCGTATCCGCGAAGGCAACGCCCGACGCCAACGCCCATACCACCACGGCAAAATTCAGTTTTCGAAGCGCAATCATGGTCTTCTCCGGACTTTGATGCACCGCCGCACCGAAATGTCGGCGACGCGCGGAGCCACCACATACTAGTGCAAATCCGTCGAGGCTGTTTGCGTAAGGGCCAAATGACATAGCCGCACCTGGCGCTCGCAAGCATCAACGAAAAAAGCACCGCGAGCGATGCTTTTCTCTTCCCACAGTAACGCTTTAGAAGCGGTGACGGATACCCGTCGTGACCACCACCTGGCTCTTGCTCGACGACGGTGCGTCGGTGCCGAACACTTGCGCGCCGACCGCGTTGCCGTCAGCGCCGATATGCGCGACGCCTTCAGCGTACAGGTCAGTGCGCTTGGACAGCGCGTAGTCAGCCTGCAGGCCGAACTGGTTCCAGTGGCTCGAGCCGTTCGACGTGCCCGGCGCGTGCTGCAACGCTTGCGTGTAGGTATAAGCCGCGCCGAATGCGAGCGCCGGCGTCAGGTTATAGCGCGCGTTGACTTCGTAGTTGTTGTAACGCACTGACGCATCGTTGACGCGAAGTCGAAACGGCTTTGCGTGTAGACGAGGCCGACCGTTGCCGGGCCGAATGCATAGCTGCCGCCGGCGCCCCACGTGCGCTGCCGTTGACGTTCGCCCGCCACGCCGATGTTCGGTGCGCCGTCCTGGATTGCGCCGTTCGCATTGCCGCCGGCCCCCTGAGCCTGCAAGTAGCCGGCCGCCAGTTTCAGGCCACCGATCGAATAGCCCATGCCCGCGCTGTAGGCGCGATTGTTCGCGAAGGCGCCAGCCTGGTTCGAGAAGCCATACAGACCGCTGAATGAGAGGCCATCGTAGTTCGCGCTCTGGAACTTCACCGAGTTATTGACGCGCATGGACGCATTGGCGTTGTCGTTATCGCCACGGTGTGCGAAGTACGTGCCACCCCAACTGCCAGTTGCCGTCAACGGACTGAGATAGTCGACCACGGAGTCGTACTGACGACCCAGCGTAACCGTACCGTAGTCGCTCGAGATACCGGCGAACGCCTGGCGGCCGAAGCTGCGGCCACCTTGCGCGGCGGTGCCATTGCCCACGTTAAAGCCGTTTTCCAACGTGAAAACTGCCGCGTAACCGGCGCCGAGATCTTCACGGCCACGCATGCCCCAACGGCTACCCGACAAATTGCCGCTCGTCAGGCCATACGAGGCGCCATGCTTCGACGCGTCGCTGGCCGAGACTTCGTTGTTCACATACGTAAAACCGGCATCGACGACACCGTACAGCGTCACACTGCTTTGCGCATTGGCGGCGCTAGCGAACGTCGCGGCGACCGCCGCGAGAATCAGGATCTTTTTCATCGTGTTCCAAATAACGTGTGGTTATTGAGTCTTCGACTCGATTTATTTGCTTGGCGCGATTGAAGGCTGGGGACGGGCTGCATCCAGCAGCGTTCACTGCACACCGGCTTGATCTGCAGAGCGGAGTTTAGGTGTCCAACTTTCAGAGACACCACGCGCATTCGCGCAAAAGATTTTTTGAATTAGTCGAAAACTCGGCCAGAGAGCGTCGGCGAGCCTTGATCCACAAGGCGTGGTCATTTACCTCTACATATATTTAGCGATACTTATCTAATTAAAGCGTTGTGGCTCCACCACATGACCCAATCTGAATTCTCTCAACAGCGATTCGTCCGGTTCTCGCGCCGCACATTTTTCCCAGCGATTACCATGCTCCCCTCACGCGTGCGCCACCTGACTGCACCTCGCAACGACGGCAGTCGGTCCGCGCTCGTCACGCGTTCAACCGAACACTGCCCCTACACACACCCACGCAGTTCCCGCTCAAACCCACTGTCACGATGAATCAGCTTCAGGCCATGCGCGTCTTTCTGAAAGTCGCCGAAAACGGTTCCTTCGGGCGCGCGGCAGCGAGTCTGGATATCTCCAATGCGGTGGTGACACGCTATGTCGCCCTACTCGAAACGCACCTCGATACGCGACTCGTCAACCGAACCACGCGCAGCCTGTCGCTGACCGAAGCGGGTCTCGCCTACGCCGACGGCTGCCGGCAACTCCTTGAACAACTGGAAACGATGGAATCCAGTGTCTCCCGACGAGCGAACGACCCGTCCGGTACGCTGAAACTGATGGCGGTTGCGTCGTTTTCGCTATCCGGGTTGACGCCGCTGCTGGAGCGCTATCGCTTGCAGTGCCCGCGAGTCAAACTGTCGGTGACACTGCTGCATCGGCCAGTGGATCTGATTGAAGAGGGTTTCGACGTCGGCATCGTGGTCCCGGGGCAGGTCAGAGGCGGCACGTTGATCAAGCGAGCGCTATTCAAGGTCCGCTCGGTGGCCGTTGCTTCGCCAGCCTACCTCGCCGCGCGCGGCACGCCGCTCACCCCTGCGCAACTTGCTGCGCACCCGTTTCTGGCGCCGTCAGCCAATGTTCACAGCGCGCAATGGTGTTTCGTCGACGCCAACGGAATAGAGGAAACCGCCAACATGGAGGCTACTTACGCGGTCAACAACGCGGTGATGTTGCGCCAGGCGGCGCTCGCCGACATGGGTATTACCATCCTGCCGGAGAATCACGTTTCCGCAGACCTGATAAACGGTGCGCTTGTGCAAGTGCTGCCGGACTACCGGATCAAAGGGGCAGACAAGGAAGTCTCGTTGGTGTATCCCGGGCGCCGGCACGTATCCGCCAAAACGCGCTCATTTGTCGAATTCACCGTCGACTATTTTCGAAATAGAGCCGGATCAACGCTTTCATCGATATTTACAAACAGTTAATTGCGCATTTTGTGATGAATCTTTTACGCAGCTCCGGTTATGCTTCCGACTGCGAGAAGTGACTCCTTCATCGAGGGATGTCTCCAAATCTTTAACGCGGCTTCGGCCGCGTTTTTTTTCGCCTGCCCGATTCGCTGCGTGTATGCATTCCCGAGCAGGCGAATGCAATTACCCGGGCAAGGCGCTACAGTCTCGCCTCGCTGCTGCGCGACAAAACGTCACGCCAGTAATGCGGCCTGCTCCTCGATGCCATCCAGCATCGCATTGCACTTGCTCGCCAACGCCAGCCCGTCGCTGCGCAAGCGTTCCGGCGTCTTGACGGTAATGTCCCGGCGGTAGTCTTCCAACGCGTTGAGCAATGGCGGGTACTGCAGCACGCTCGCCGCCCCTGCCACACGATGATGCCACTCGCGCAGACGCTCAACCTCGACGCGCTCGAGTAGCGGCGCCAATGCCTGCACGTCTTCGCGCACCGAAGAAACGAATGAATCGAGCAATGCCTTAACGGTCGATTCGCTCCCCCATAACTGCGTCATGTGACCGAGGTCGACCGGAACGAATGGCTCGGGGCCGCCGCACGCATCCGGCCCGGAAACCGGCGGCGCGCTAACCATTTCGGCGGGTGCGGTCTGCCATGCGCTATCCGTGCCGAACCACCGGCTCAGGTAGTCGCGCAGCGTAGCGAGCCGCGTCGGCTTGACGAGGCAGTCATCCATGCCCGCGTCACGGCATAGCTTCAGGTCTTCTGGCGCGGTGTTCGCAGTAATACCGAGGATCGGCAGATGGTGCGCGCCACCCTGCTCCTGCTCCCGGATGCGCCGCGCCAACTCGTAGCCGGACACGTTCGGCATGTGGCAGTCCGTGATCAGACATCCATAGCTGGTTTGTTCGAGCGCGGCCAGTGCCTCGGCGCCGTCGTTCGTCACGTCGCAGGCAAAACCGAGCAAGGCCAGTTGATGACGGATCAACTCCTGATTGACCGGATGGTCCTCTGCCACCAGGATCAGCCGTCCGCTGGCAATGGCCCGTTCACGGTCCGGCGGCACGGTGGCGCCTTCAGCCACGCGCGCCATGCCGGCAGAGCGCGGCGCCACCGAAGGCAGCCCCGTCATCGCCGCGGCGCACGCCGCACCGAGGCCGCGCCACGAGATCGGGTTGATACTGACGCGCACGTTGTTGTCGATGATGCGGTAGCCGGTCGGCTTCGGTTTCTCGGTCAGACAGATGATCCGCGAACCGGACCCGATGCTGGCAGGCAGCACCACATCCTCACTCGCGAAAATCATATCCACGCCTGCGAGCGCAGTCGGATTACCGAGTTCAGCCGCATCGGGCGATACCCGGCGCAACTCAAGTCCGAGCGCCTGCCCAAAATGCATCAACGCCTGCGCGACCCGCGCGTCACCCGTCGCCACGACGCCGCACTTGCCGCGCAAACCGCTCACGGAGTAACGCTGCGACGCCACAGGCATGGTGAGGCGCACAATCATGCGCGTACCGACCCCAGGTTCGCTTTGCAATTCGAGGGTGCCGCTCATCAGGTCGATCAGCTTGCGGCAGATCGTCAGGCCTAGACCGGTGCCGCCGAAGCGGCGGGTGGTCGACGATTCCGCGTGCACGAACGGCTCGAACAGACGCGCCTGCACCTCCGGTGCAATACCGATGCCTGTGTCCTCGACGGTGATCTCGAGCGTCTGCGCGCCGCCGGTCTGATCGACGACCGCCACCTGCACGTCGACCTCGCCCTCTGGCGTGAACTTGATGGCATTGCCGAGCAGATTGAACAGGATCTGCCGCAATCGCACGCTGTCGCCGCGCAGCGTAGCCGCAACGTCGGGCGCGATATCCACGCGGACCTTCAGACCCTTTTCGTGGGCGCGGCCCGCGAGCAAACCGACGGCGTTATCGACCAGCTCGCGCATATCGATGGGTTCGGCTTCGATGGTCAGTCGTCCCGCCTCGATCTTCGAATAGTCGAGCAGGTCGTCCAGAATCTGCAGCAATGCCCCCGCCGACTCGTGGATCATGCTCAGCATTTCCCCTTGATCCGCATTGAGCGGCGTGCGCTCCAGCACTTCCACAAGACCGAGCACGCCGTTCATAGGCGTACGGATTTCGTGACTCATCATCGCGACAAAGTCATCTTTTGCGCGCGAGGCGGCTTCGGCCACGTCACGCGCTCGCGCGAGTTCATCGGACCGCGCGTGCTCGGCGCTCGCGTCCACCCAATAGCCGCTCCACACAACGCTGCCATCTTTCTCGCGACGCGGCACCAGTTCCGCGCGCGCCCACTTGAGTCCATGCTCCACGTCGAAGCGAAACTCCATATTCACCGGCATTTCGCAACGCGCCGATCGTTCCAGCTCGGCCAGCACGAAAGGCCGGTCTTCCTCGCATACGCGCCTGAAATCGATCTCGTCGCGGCTCGCCGAGGAGGCGCGGTCGCCACCCAGCAGATGTCGCGTATCGCCGCCGACATAGGGAAACGAATAGGCCCCGTCCGCGGTGCGGCGCAGTTGAAACACGACGGCCGGCAACGAGCGCGTGACGTCGAAAAGGCGCCGCTCGGTTTCGCGCGCGAGCATTTCAGCACGCCGGATATCGGTGATGTCGACCATCGTTCCGAGCACACAACTCGGCTTGCCGTCGCTGCTATGGCAGATCCGTGTCCAGAACAAGCCGTGCCGCTGGTCGCCCGGGCCGCGTTCATACTGGAGTTCCGCCTGTGCCGGCTCGGCGCCTGTCAGCATCTTGCGGGTGAGTTCATCCAGAACGTGGCTGTTGGCTTCGCCCCATGTCTGCACGTCTACGGTCGTGCGTCCGATCACCGCTTCGCGGCGCAAGCCACACGCGTCTTCGTATGCCCGGTTGATCGCGATGTAGCGCCCCTCCAGATCTTTGGCGACGAGCGGATAGGGAACCATCTCCATCATGGTTTCCTGAAAGTTCAGTTGTAGCGCCAGTTCGCGTTCGGTCTGTTTGCGCAGCCTGACTTCGCGTTGCAGCAGCAGATAAGCGCGCAGCGTGACTAGCAACACGATACCGATGCCGATCAACAGCGGCAGAAGGCGCACAGCGTTCACGCTCCATGTCCCTTGCTCTCCCGTATTGCCGGTCACCCATTTCTGCCGGATGCGCTGCTTCTCGGCCGGCGGCATGGCCAGCAACGCCCGGTCGATCAAACTAGCGAGCGGGCCCAGATCAGGCCGCACCGCGAAGCCGAGCGCATCGGATCCGCCAACCGTGCCGAGGATCTTGAGGACACCGGCGTAACGTTGCTTGAGCAGGATATCGACGGCGGCTACGTTGCCCACCAGTACGTCTGCCTGGCCGTTCTCGACCATCTTGAGCGCGTCATCCAGACTGGGCGCGACAGTGATGTTGGCGGCCGGAATATTGTCGAGCGCGAGCGGAATCGAGCCGGCGATATGCGACGAAACCACAATGCGCCGCGAGGCGAAATCGTTGAGGGCGCGTGCGGCCGGTTCGTCTTCACGCCCGACAATCACGAACGGATAGCTTTCGTAGGCACGGGTGTGCAGCGCGCTCTTCAGACGTGGATCGTTGCTGGATGAGGTCGCCAGAATCGCCAGATCGCCGTGCTGAAACGCTGCGATGGTCGCAGGCCAGTCGGCCGTGTGCGCGCGGTTGAACACGACGCCCAGCGCACGGCTCAGATAGTCCAGATATTCCGCGGCAATGCCGGCAGGATGGCCGGACTCGTCGACATAACTGAAGGGCGGCCAGCCGTTATCGAAACCCACCTGCAACGGCGGCAGCGAACGGAGCCAGACTTGCTCATCCGGTGTCAGCACGAGGCGCCGGGCAGCGGACGCTGCTTGCGCGTCGAAGCTGCCGGATAGCCAGCGCACGCGGATCGCCGTATCGTCGGCCGGATTCATCGACGCGAGCGCGCGGTCGAGTTGGTCACGCAACGCCACCCGGTTGCGCGGCACGGCAAAACGCAAGTCCGCGATTCTGCCGCGCTCCTCGAAAGCGACGTGCAGTCCGCGAAATTCCTCGGTGGTCAAGGCGTACTGAACGGCAGGCCTAAAACCGAGATAGGCGTCGGCATTGCCGTGGGCGACAGCCTGGAGCGCCGCGTGAGTACTTGGGAAGGTTTCCAGCTGGGCACGTGGAAAGCGCTCGCGCAACGAGCGTTCCAGCGCAAACCCTTTCTCTACCGCGAGGCGCGCGCCGGCAAGCTGAGCGGCGCTCGCGTACCCATCGCCGTCGCGGCGAACCACCACCGATGCGGACGCCCGAAAGTATGGCGCGGTGAAGCTCAAGCAGCGTTCCCGCTCGGGCGTGCGAGCGAGGCTCATGACCAGATCGACCTTGCCGGCGCAAGCCGCGGCAAGCAGTTGCGGCATATCGGGAAACGTTTTGGACTCGATCACCACGTTCTGTCCGACCAGCGCGCGCAGATAGTCGCCGCTCAACCCGGTTAGCTGGCCATCCTGAAGCCCGTCGAAAGGCATCCATCCATTAGTCAGCACACCGACGGTCAATTTGCCAGGAAATGCGCCCGCGACTTGCGGATACGACGGCCCGGCGAACGGCTGGGCCACCGCCGGGTGCATCTGCGCGACGACAAACGCGAACACGACAAGCAGGCGCTGCGATACACGTCGCACCATCCGCCTCGCCGCGACACCGCGTTGGAGTTTCATCAAGGGATCCATGATATGAAACCAGGCGGCGCTCACGCGACTTCGCCCTGCCTGTGAGCGAGCGACGCCGTATGCCGGCCGGACTTGCCGTAGAGAAATGAAAACAGCGCACCGGCGGCGACGCCGCCCAGCAGCGGCGCAGCCCAGAACAGCCAGAGCTGGTCGAGTGCCCAGTCCCCGACGAACAACGCCTGACCGGTAGAGCGAGCGGGATTGATCGAGCCGTTGGTCACCGGAATCGACACCATGTACACGATCACCAGACACGCGCCGGCGACCAGCGGTGCGATCGGCCGCAACTTTCGCCGACCGGCCATCATCAGGCTTGCCATGACGAAAGCGAACGAGAGTGCAAGCTCGACGACGAGTGCAGAATGAAGTTGATAATCGGCTGGAGAATGGTCGCCGAAACCGTTCGCTGCAAATTCGCTCGCGACCAGGTCGAAGCCGGGGCGGCCGCGATGGCCCCGAGAATCTGGGCGGCAATGTGGGGCAGCAGATCCCGAACCGGGAAACGGTGCGCGACCGTGAAGCCGATCGTGACAGCCGGGTTAAAGTGAGCACCGGAGATGGCGCCGAATGCATAGCTCGCCGTGACGAGCGCGAGACCGAATGCGAGTGACACCTCGAGCACGCCGTAGCCTTGTTGCACCGCGCCGGTGTTCAAAACAATGCTGCCGCAGCCGATGAACACCACCCAGCCTGTCCCGACCCCCTCGACCAATAACCGCTTGCCTAGCGCCATCATCCCGCCTCCCAGTATTTGTGCGAATGGCAGACGGCGCCGCACGCCAGCCGCCATACATCTGCCTGAATTTTCCAGGCGCGGCACTGCACAGCCTGACGAAACAACTGCTTTCGTCAGGCCGGCGTTGGAACGCGAGCCTCAGACTATTCAGAACTATGAAGCGGCAACGTCACCCAACCAATCAGAAGACTCCTAAAGTCTTAAGAACCATCGATTGTCGAGGTCAGTTTTCTCACACGACTGTCAGGCCAACCCTATCTGTCTCGCGTAATCGATGAGGTCGTTTTCTGTCTCGAGACCGAGCTTGCGCATCGCGCTACGCTTCTGCGTACTGATGGTCTTGCCGCTGCGCTGCAGGCGCTCCGCAATCTCGTGGACGGCGAGACCTTGCACATAAAGCTGGAAGACCTCCCATTCGCGTACGCTCAACACACCCGCGCGTGGCTGCAGGGGGGGTGTCAGACGCTTCAATCGCGACGCGCGCGTGATCCGAGAGATAAACATTTCTGGCAAGGACTGCCTCGATCGCGTCGATTAGCGCCGTGGCGGTATCGCGCTTGTCGACGATTCCTCCCACGCCGAGGTGCAACAGTCCCGACAGCATGTGTGCATGGCAGATCATCGTCAGGATGACGACGCAGGGAAGCGGCCGGGTCCGCAACAGGCGGCGCAGGAACGACACGGCGTTGTTGGCGCCGTGAATGCCCGGCATGCCTATGTCCGACACGACGACGTCGCACGCATGGGTGTCGAGCAATTCGGCCAGCGTTTGGGTATCGGGCGCCTCGCCGACTATCTCGATGTGCGGTGTCCCTTGCAGCAGACGCATAACGCCCACACGAACGCAATCGTGATCGTCGGCCACGATGACTCGGATCTTTTGTGTCATTTTTTGTTGTCTTATCGACTGGCACTCCCTGCACGCGACGTGCATCCCCGGGCTATGCCAAGTGCATCTTCTGTTCGTCATGCCACAAGACCGGCACGACCTCTCGTCGGCTCAGCGCCGGTTTTGCAGGCAATCTTCAGAGATCACGCCGTGCTCGACGGCGAAGCGGAACAACTCCGCGTCGCTGTGCAGGCCAAGCTTGCGCATCGCGGTACATTTCTGGGCGCTGATTGTCTTGACACTGCGCCCAAAACGCGCGGCGATCTCTGTTGCACCAAGCCCAGAGGCATACTCTGTGAACACCTCCAGTTCGCGGCGCGACAACATCTGCCGGGCGAAATCGAGCCGTTGCGCGACCGTTGCGTCGGCTATCAGCGCGCGCACCGCCGGCCCGAGATAGCACTCACGAGCCCGTGCCGTGACAACTGCCACGTGAATCAGATCGATCCGGTCGCGTTTGCTAATCAGCCCATCGACACCGAGCGCGATGACCTTTCTCAGCGCGGCCGCTTCGGTTTCCATAGTGAGGATGACGAGTGCGACTTCGGGATAGCGGACCTTGAACTGCCTGACTGTTTCCAGTCCGTCACAGTTGAAGCCTCCCGGCATGTAGAGGTCCATGAGAACCGGGTCGCACGGAATCCGATCGACTTCCTTAAAAAGTTCTGTGGCGTCGGCAGCGCGGCCGACGATTTGCATATCCGGATAACCCACCATCAGATTTTCGATCGCCAACAGAACCAGTGGATGATCGTCCGCGATGATGGTTCGAACAGGTGTGCTTAAGTCAGCGTTATCGTTCATCGTCTTTCTCCCCCCTACCTAGATTCCCTGTCGCTCTCTCCGGAGCAACTGGCCCTCCCGCGATCATTAAACACATTCCGGAGAATTAATATAAGATCGCTCTTAAATAGGTCGATGAATCCACTCTAATAATTGATTAGCTATGCGATTTAACTTCCATAAACTCCATGTGCGCGAACATAAGCAAAAAGACCGGGGTCATTGGCGACGCCGAGTTTAGCCATTGCTTCGCGTTTTTGACGGGTAACGGTACGGCGATGACATCCGAGCACGTCCGCGATCTCGGAGATCGATTGGCCACGCACGAACATGCTTATCACTTCCGCCTGTCTGCGGGACAACCGTGAAACTGGCGGCAGATCGCAGGCTTCATCCCCGGGCTGGGCAAGCGCTTCGATGATGGAACGGCCTACGTAGACATCCCCTCTTCCGCCCGCCTCGATTGCTTGCCAAAGCTCGTCCATTGTTTCCATTTTGCTGAGCGCGCTGACTACACCATCTGACACGATGGCACGCAGAATCGCGGAGTTCGTCAGCGCTGTCATCACGACAATGCGCACCAACGGCCAGCACGGTCGGATTCGCCGGACAAGATCCAAGCCATCTTCAGCCGCGCCAGACGCCTCTGGCATCGTCAGGTCGGTGACGAGCACGTCGCACGGCGTGCGTTGCAACAGTTTTATCAAGGAAGTGGGTGTAGCTGCTTCGCCGACAATGGTGACACTGGCATGCATTTCCAGTGCAGCTCTAACGCCAAGTAGAACGAAAGGATGATTGTCCGCCAGAATGGTTCGAATTTTCACTATGACTTCTCTCGGTTGGTGTAGGTCTATTCTGCGAACGCGCAGGATAAATCCCACACGCGTCACATTTGCTTTGACGGCCTCCCGGCCTGGGATGACATGCCAGGGTCGGCCATAAAACCACCACTTCAACCGGGCGAAAATCGGATCGTTCCGAAACCCGTTAACTATTTGATGGCCCATCTCGAATCTATCAAAGTAGGAGTGCGTATTTATGCATATTGAATACGCGAAAGTTTTTTCTCGTTGTTTATTGACGGCTGAAAAACAAAGCAGCGATGAGAGCGCGCTCCGCCGCCCCCATCGCATGGAAATTGACCAATGGGACCGGCAGCATCACGCCGCCGGCCACCATTACCTCATCATGTGGCATCACAAGCGCGTGCCGCCGTCAGCTTGCTAGCGTGAGCCGCACGCGGAAAGACCGGTAGCGCGATCAATGCGCACACGCTGGCTACCGCCCAGACCATGGGCCATGAACCCACCGACAACAACGGCGGGATCGCGAGCGGCGTCAGGAACAGCGTGAGAAAGACACAGGTGTTGCCCATCGCGAGTGCGGTACCTGCGCGACTCGTCCCTGCGAGCGTTGCGAGTTCCGTGAAGGCCACGCCATGCCATGCGGATGCGCTTACGCCGCCCAGCACGATCATCAGCGCGAACACCGCCGTCATCGCCGCGTGGTGCAGGCCAGCCAGGCCCGTCACCAAGGCGAGCGAGGCGAACAGCACCGCGGTCAGCACACTGCAGGCACGCATGTAAGCACGTCGATTGCCGCGGCGGTCGGTCCACGCACCGCTCCAGACTCGCGCAATCGCCGCCCCCGTTTGCATCGCCGCCATCGTCACGCTGATTGCCAGCACACCGGCACGGCTGAAATCGTGGAGGAAGACGGTCCCGAATGTCACGACGGCAAGTTGCGGCACGCACAATGCGCCGGCGCCGAGCGCCACACGCCAGATGCCGATGTCGCGTAACGGCGAAACCTTCGTCGGCGTTGTACCCATTTCACCCACCGCGCTCGCGTGGCGAGCCGCACCCGCACCACTCCCTTCGGCATGCGAAGGTTCGTGCAGCCAGCACCAGGCAAACACCGCCGTAATCGCGCACGCAAGCGCCAACACCGTGTACGCGCTGGCAAAGCCGAATCTCGAGGCGAGCACCGGCAGGATCAGCGCCCCCAGTCCACCGCCGGCCGGCACCGCGGTCTGCCGGATACTCATCGCGAGGCCGCGCTCACCCTCGCGAAACCAGGCCATCACGGCTCGGCCACTCGAGCCGTTGACGCTGCCGCCAAGCAGGCCGACCAGCAATAAGCCGAGCGCGAGCGTCGCCACGCTCGGCACATGGGTGCCGGACGGCACCACGAACAATGCCAGCCCGGCCAGTGCCACAGCAGTCGAAAGAAGTCCGAGCAGCAGCACGCGGCGGTCGCCCCAGCGGTCGGTCAGGAGGCCCCATGGCAGCTCGCTGACCGCAATGCCCAGACCGAGCATGCCGAGCACCAGCCCCAGCCCGTCGTTACCGAGGTGATAGCCCGAACGCAAAAACACGGCCGTGGTCGGAATCCCGGAGAAAGCGGCCGAAAAACTCGCGTTCGCCGCAAAGCCGACTCCCAGCACCTTCCACCGATGACTTGCTGCACGCGCACCCGGTACCCGCACGGCAGCAATCGATTCGTTTCCCATCACAACCTCCGCAATGAATGAATTGGAGGTATCCTACGGCTGGGTTAACCATCGGAAAAGCCGGAAAATCAGATGACTTCCATCGGATATGCCGAATCATGAGCCAACGCGGATTTGACCTGACGCAGCTGCGCACCTTCGTCGCCGTCGCCGAATCGGGCAGCGTCTCGGCGGGTGCGGAGCGTGTGTTCCTGTCGCAATCGTCGGTGAGCGAGCAGTTGAAGAAACTCGAGGAGCGCGCCGGCCAGACACTGTTCGTGCGCAGCAAGCAGGGGGTGACCGCCACGCCGGCCGGTAGCCGCCTGCTCGATCACGCGCAGCGCATCATCGCAATGAGCGAGGCGGCGTTCGAAGACCTGCACGGCCGCTCGCTCGACGGCGAACTGCGCATCGCCATCACGGACTACTACCGTCCGCTCGACATCGCGCGCATCCTGAAGACTTTTTCCGAACAGCACTCACGCCTGAAGCTGCACGTCACCGTGCTGCCGAGTGCCGTGATCGACGGCAGCGCCGGCGACGATGCGTCGTACGACATCGGCCTCTCGTTGCGGCTCGTCACCAGGAACACGCGCGCCACCAGCCGGCGTGCCGACGCCGACGCGCCAAGCACGGTGGTGCGGCGCGAGAAACTGCTGTGGGTCAGTGCGGCCGATGCCAGTCCTCGGCCGGCCACGCCTTATCCGCTGGTATTGCTGCCGTCGAGTTGCCAGTTGCAACGCTTCGTCGTGAAGCTCCTCGACGAACACAAGGTGCCGTATCTGGTGTCGCATTCGGCGTCCGGCGTGGCCGGGCTGCAACTGGCATTGAAGGCGGGGCTGGGCATTTCCTGCCTGAACGAATCGTCAATCGGTGGGGGCGTGGTGGCCTGCCCATCGAGTGTCGGGTTGCCCGCACTACCTCCCGTTGAGTTTCATCTGTTGCCGGGGCGAATCGGCGAAAGCGAACTTGTCAGCAATGCACGCACGGCGTTGATGCGGCTTTTTAGTTGACGCAGTGGGCGTCGATGTAGGGGCTGCGATGGTTTTTTGCCTGCGCGGCGCTTGTTTTCTGTATGCCTGTGGTGTTGAACTTTGCCTGGTTTGTTTGCCTGCG
>NZ_JAQQDU010000015.1:0-130181 GCF_046027825.1 Paraburkholderia sediminicola | reverse complement strand
GCGTCGCATCCGGTCGACCCGCAGGAAATCCTGTACTTTTTTTAAACAAACAGGCTGCTTTGTATAAAAAAGGACAGGGATTTGGGCCCCTGTCCTTAAATCAGCCCCGCCCGGCAAGCCCCCGAACAACACGCTAAGTGAGCGGCTGGTGAGCAACTCAGGCGGGCTTTTTTCATACTAGGCCGGATCACGACGGTCCGGCGATCCAGCGAACGACTCAGCGCAGCAACTTAGTGTGCGCCCATGCCTTCGAGCACTTCGTCGTGCGTCTGACGCTCTTCGAGGTATTCCGACCGGTAGCCGCTATGCACGCCCCAGTAGTAGAACACCAGCGAGAACGCCGCCACCACCAGCATGTCCCAGCCGTACGGCAGAACGCCGCGGCCGCCGAATTCCTTGCTGCCGATCAGCGACAGGATCGCCATCACCGGCAGGTAGGCCACCAGCCACCATGCAGCCTTCAGGTCACGCCCCCAGCCGCCGAAACCCGACTTCGCCTGGAAGTAGAAGTACACCGGCAGCGCGACGACCATCAACAGAATGATTTCGCCGGTCAGCGGCCACTTCGCCCAGTACAGAATCAGCGACGCGCACACGAAAGCGAACGGTGCAATGAACTTCATGCCCGGAATGTGCAGCGGGCGTTCCAGATCCGTCGCCGCGCGGCGCAGCGCCATCAGGCTGATCGGGCCAGTCAGGTACGAGATCACGGTCGCGACCGAGATCACCGCCGCCAACGAGCTCCAGCCGCGGAAGAAGAACAGGAAAATGAACGACACCAGCAGGTTGAACCACATCGCCTGACGCGGCACGCCGTAGAACGGGTGCACATTGCCGAACATCTTCGGCATCGTGTTGTTGCGCTCCATCGCGTAGATCATGCGGGTGGTGGTCGCCATGTAGGTCGTGCCGGTGCCGCTCGGGCTGACGAACGCGTCAACGTACAACAAAATCGCCAGCCAGTTCAGGTTCAGCGCGATGGCCAGTTCGGCAAACGGTGACGCGAAGTTGAAGTGGCTCCAGCCCTTCATCACGTCGCCCGGGCTCACCGCGCCGATATACGCGATTTGCAGCAGCACGTAGATCACCAGTGCCAGCAGGATCGAGCCGATCACCGCGAACGGCACGCTCTTGGCCGGATTGCGTGCTTCACCCGCGAGGTTGATCGGGCTCTGGAAACCGTTGAAGGCGAACACGATACCGCTCGTCGACACGGCCGTCAGCACAGCCGACCAGCCGTACGGCGCAAAGGTGCTCGCTGCGCCGAAGTTTTCCTTGTGGAAGCCCGTCGCCATCAAGCCGGCGATGGTCGCCCCGGGAATCAGGAACTTGAAGACCGTGATCGCCGAATTGGCGCGTGCGAACAGCTTCACGCCCCAGTAGTTCAGCAGGAAGTAAACGATCACCAGGGCTGCGGACAGCAACAGCCCATTGGTCGTTAATGACCCATCCACGAATAGCGCATGCGCCCATGGATACGGCCAGGTACTCATATATTGAATGGAGGCTTCAGCCTCGATTGGAATCACCGAGACAATGGCGATCCAGTTTGCCCACGCACTGATGAAACCCACCAGGGCGCCGTGCGAGTAGCGTGCGTAACGCACCATGCCGCCGGACTCGGGGAACATCGCGCCGAGTTCCGCGTAGGTCAGTGCAATCGCGAGAATCACGACCGCGCCGATGACCCATGCACAAATGGCAGCCGGTCCTGCAATTTTTGCAGCCTTCCACGCGCCGAACAGCCAGCCCGATCCGATGATCGACCCCAAGCCGGTCAGCAGCAGCGCGACCGGTCCGATGTTCCGTTGTATAGAACTTTTCACATCCTCTCCTGTGTCGACCAGCGTTAGCGATTTAGCGCTTACTCTGGCCCCATACACCGTATTTCGGTCGGAGTTAGTGCTGTAGCAGTGACTCCGTCCCCATGCAAGTTGCAGCAGAACCATGTCGGCACCGCGTGACATCGCTTGTGGCGTTGGAGACGGGGTGACGCGCATGCGTGCGCGACGGTCCATTCTAATCAGGTGCAACCGACGCGCGGCGCGTAGTTTAACGGTTGCACCCCCACGTTGCAGCCAAACTAAGGGTTCTCCCTAGCAAAATTCTCGGACGAACAGCAAGCTTTGTAAGCAATTTTTGCGCCAATCTATCAAAATATTGTAAAGTTGGGATCTGAGTGTTGACCTTCGCCCGAAATGGCCGTATAACGTTCGGGCAGGATTTCAAGCGGCGAGTGAATTGGTCTTTCGTAGTTCGCCCATCAACGGTACTCCGGTTGGTCCCATTACCCCCTTCCTTGATTTTCATGCGCACCCATTGGGCTTCGGCCTTATTTACCATCTTTAGGAACAAGTAATATGGAAACCGGTACCGTCAAGTGGTTCAATGACGCAAAGGGCTTTGGCTTCATCACGCCGGACGGCGGTGGCGAAGATCTGTTCGCGCATTTCTCGGAAATCCGCACGGAAGGCTTCAAGACGCTGCAAGAAAACCAAAAGGTTACGTTTGAAGTGAAGACGGGCCCGAAGGGCAAGCAAGCTGCTAACATCAAGCCGGTGTAAGCAAGCACGCTTCCTTCTGGACGCAAAAAACCCCGCCTCGGCGGGGTTTTTTTATATCCGTCACAACTGCATGTGGTGATTATCTTCGCAGTATGTGATTGGTTAGTCGGGTTATCCGAATAGACGCCGCGCGTGAATACCGAGACCTGTCGCGACGCTGGCAAGACGGTCGCCGAATACCGCTTTGGCATCTGGAAATGCCGCCGCCAATGCGCCCGATAGAAACGCCAATCCAGTCGAGCCACCCGTGAAGTAAATCGCGTTGACGTCGCGCGGGGCTACACCGGCCGCTTGCACCGTATCGCGTGCCGCCTGCACGATGCGCTGCGTCTCGTCCTGCCCGGCCTTGATGAGTTGCGCTTCGTCGAATGCAAGGCGCAGGTCGTCTTCCACCTCGTCGAGATCGATCACGGTCTCGCCACCTGCCGCCACGCCGATCTTCGCCTCTTCCGCATGAGCCGCCAAGGCGTGGCCCAAGCGGCGCTCCACGACGCGCATCAGGCGGTCGTGATGTTTGACCTGCGTGAACAGATGCCGCATGAGCGCGAGTTCGCTGACGCGCTTCGGGGCGTAGACGGTGTTGATCAGGTGCCAGGTGGCCAGATCGAAATAGATGCGGTTCGGAATCTCACGGCCTTCGGGATCGAGCGTCTGGTAACCGAGTTCGCGCAGGATCGTCACCAGCTCGACCCGGCGGTCGAAATCGGTGCCTGCAACGTGCACACCGTGGTGGGCCAGCACATCGTCTTTACGTTCGACGCGCTTCATCCGCTCCGGCCCCACCCGCACCAGCGAAAAGTCCGACGTACCGCCGCCGATGTCGGCCACCAGCACGAGCCCCTCTTCCGTCAGATGCGATTCGTAGTCGAACGCGGCCGCGATCGGCTCATACTGAAAGTGAATCTCCCGCAAACCGGCTGACCGCGCTGCAGCTTCGAGTTGCTGCTGCGCCATCTGGTCCGCGCGCGGATCGTCGTCGACGAAGAACACCGGGCGGCCCAGCACAGCGCGGCTGATCGGGCCGCCAATGCTCTTCTCGGCCGAGCGCTTCAGGTGGTCGACGAAAATCGCGATGATGTCCGTGTACTTGATCGCCGAACCGTCGCCGAGATCGGTCGAGTTTTCGGCGAGCGGCGAGCCGAGAATACTTTTCATCGAGCGCATCAGACGCCCGTCGAAACCGTCGATGTACGCCGCCAACGCCGAGCGCCCGAACTCGCGGGTGTTCTCGTCGGTGTTGAAAAAGACGGCGGTCGGCAGCGTCGTATAGGCGCCCTCGACCGGCGCAAGCTTAAGCGCAGCACCGTCAGGGACGGCTACTGCCGAATTGGAAGTACCGAAGTCAATCGCGCAATAGTTCATGGCAGGAATCGCCGCTCACGGCTGGCGCGGACAGAAGGGGGAGCGGCTTTGTATCACGAAAGCGCAACCAGCATCAACTGACGCTTTCCGGGACGACCGCAATACGATCCCAAGCCCGCTCGACGGAACAAAAATTGCTGGATTCGACAGGATACGCCGCCAATTTTCGGCAATCAGGAGACTTATAGCAATGAGCGCGCCGCCTACCGCCGTTGTCCACGAGAAAAACGCCGCCATCATTGAAACTGACCTGCCCTCGCGGCTCGACCGTTTGCCGTGGGGACGCTTTCACTCGCAGATCGTCGTCGCACTGGGCGTGACGTGGCTGCTGGACGGTCTCGAAGTGACACTGGCGGGCGCCGTGGCCAGTGCGTTGAAGTCTAGCCCATCGTTGCGCTTTACCAACGCCGACGTGGGTCTCGCCGGTAGCGCCTACATTGCCGGCGCCGTGCTCGGCGCACTCGGCTTCGGCTGGCTGACCGACCGGCTCGGCCGCCGCAAACTGTTCTTCATCACGCTCGCGTTGTATCTGGCTGCCACTGCGGCGACCGCTTTGTCGTGGAATCTCGCCAGTTTTCTGCTGTTTCGCTTTCTCACCGGCGCAGGCATCGGCGGCGAATATACGGCGATCAATTCGACCATTCAGGAGTTCACGCCCCCACGGGTGCGCGGCTGGACCGATCTCGGCATCAACGGCACCTTCTGGGTCGGCGCAGGACTCGGCGCGGCGGGCTCGCTGATCCTGCTCGATCCGAATCTGCTGCCGGGAGACTGGGGCTGGCGCGCCTGTTTCTTCATCGGCGCGGTGCTGGCGCTGGCGATTCTGCCAATGCGCATCTGGGTGCCCGAAAGTCCTCGTTGGCTCCTGACGCACGGCGGCGAACGCGATGCGCGTTCGATCGTCGACGGCATCGAAACGCGCTTTCGCAACGAAGGCCATGCGCTCCCCGACGATGACCTCACGCGGCTAAAACTGCGGACACGCGGACATACGCCGTTGCGCGAGGTGTTTCACACGCTGTTCAACGTGCACCGACGGCGCGCGCTGGTCGGCCTGTCGTTAATGACCGCTCAGGCGTTTTTCTACAACGCGATCTTTTTCACCTACGCGCTGGTGCTGACCGATTTCTATCACGTGCCGGGCGACCACATTGGCTGGTACCTGTTGCCGTTCGCTCTCGGCAACTTCCTTGGACCGCTGGTGCTCGGCCGCCTTTTCGACGTAATCGGGCGACGCAAGATGATCGCCGCGACTTATGCACTGTCCGGCCTTCTGCTGACGCTGAGCGGCTATCTGTTCGAGCAGCAGATGCTGAGCGTCGTGACGCAGACGATCGCGTGGATGGTGGTCTTCTTCTTCGCCTCGGCGGCTGCGAGTTCGGCGTATCTGACGGTCAGCGAATCGTTTCCACTGGAAGTCCGCGCGCTGGCGATCGCGGTGTTCTACGCGTTCGGCACGGCGCTGGGCGGCATCATCGGCCCGGCGTTCTTCGGCCGGCTGATCGATACGCATCAGCGCAGCGAAGTGTTTTTCGGCTATCTGGTCGGCTCGGGTCTGATGCTCGCCGCGGCGGTGATCGCCGCGATCTGGGGCGTGGATGCGGAGCGCAAGTCGCTCGAGCATGTCGCCATGCCGCTTTCGAGCGTCGCGGACGGGGCGGAATGAATCACGCGCCTTCACGCGTCGAGGGGGCGGGGACGTCCCCTTGAGTATCGCGGCCAGCGGTCGACGAACCACACGCGCTGCGTATCACGGACAGCGGGGACAACCGTGCGTCGTCTTAAGCGCAGCGGACAATCCGGAATAAAAAAACGCGCGGTCAGCGCCGCGCGTTTGTGTCATCACTAACCCGCAAAGTGCTCAGAACGCCTTCTTCCAGCCGCCGCCATAAGCGATGTCGGCAAGCGGCAGACGTTGACGCACCGACTTCTCGCGCTCACGCAGCACCGGATCGAGTTTGTCGACGTCGCCATAATGGCCGAGCGAAATGATGGCGATCACGTCGACATCGGTCGGCAGCTTGAACGCCGTACGGAACGCGTTCGGATCGAAGCCGCTCATCTGATGCGCGGCGAGACCGAGCGCGTGCGCCTGCAGCACCAGCGCCATTGCCGCGGCACCCGCGTCGTACGGCGCGCAGCGGTTCACTTCACCCTTGTTGGTGAGCGTATGCGTGGTCACCGCGATCAGCACCGGCGCCGGCGCATTCCAGCCCTGGTTGAACGGCACCAGCGTGGCAAATGCCTGCTTGAACGAGACTTCATCGACGCTGCGATCGAATACGAGGAAACGCCACGGTTGCGCGTTATACGAAGACGGCGCCCAGCGTGCCGCTTCGAGCACCGAATGCAGATTCTCGCGGCTCACCGGCTCGCTCGAATACGCGCGCGGGCTCCAGCGACCTGCAATCAGCTCGTGAATGGCAACTGCGGTAGGGGCGGGTTTGTTGGTCATGCGCTTCTCTCGGTCGAAATTCATGATCGGCGGGCGGCTGCCCGGGGTCTCATAGCATAACCGGGCTGAGGCACTCGCGCTCCGACAAGTGCGCTTTAGTTTTCATGTCGGCTGCAATGACAGACGGCCCCGAACGGGACCGTTTGCGTGGGTTTGATTCGATCATCGTGCACGGGGCGCAGCTTCACACCGCTTGCGGCTCCGGCACCTTGGCTGGGCGATTGATCCGGAGCACGATCGCGGCGGCTACCAGGCACAGCCCGCCGGAAATCATCGATGCCACCGTGTATGTGCCGAGGCTCGCGCGCAGCATACCCGCGCCAAGCGCCGCGAAGGCCGCGCCGAGCTGGTGGCCGGCGACCACCCAGCCGAACACCACCGGCGCCGCTTCCTTGCCGTAGACATCGGTCGCCAGACGCACCGTGGGCGGCACGGTGGCGATCCAGTCGAGCCCATAGAACACCGCGAACAACGGCAGGCCAAAGAAATCGATGCCGAAAGCGTGCGGCAGATACATCAACGACAAACCGCGCAGACCGTAGTACCAGAACAGCAGCACGCGGCTATTGAAGCGGTCTGACAGCCAGCCCGACAACGTCGTGCCGAACAGATCGAAGATGCCCATGGCGGCCAGCAAGGAGGCGCCCTGCACTTCGGTCATGCCGTAGTCGCCGCACATCGCGATCAGATGCGTGCCAACGTAACCGTTGGTGCTCGCGCCACAAATAAAGAAGCTAAAGAACAGCAGCCAGAAATCGCGCGTCTTGCTCGCCATGGCGAGCGTGCCGAAGGCGATGGCCAGTGGATTCTGTTTGGTCACGGAAGCAGAGATCGGCGCGTCGGCCGGTTCGCCGAACGGGCGCAACTTCATATCCGCAGGCCGCTCCGGCAACAGAAACGCGACCAGCGGCAAGACGATCGCCGCCGCACCCGCGACGACCCACACCACCTGACGCCAGCCGTAATGCTCGGCGATGGCCGCGAGCATCGGCAGGAACACCAGTTGGCCGGTCGCCGAACTGGCCGTGAGAATCCCCATCACGAGGCCACGATGCGTGGTGAACCAGCGCGTCACGACCGTCGCGGACAACGACAGCGCCGCCACCCCCGTCGAGCCGCCGACCATCACGCCCCAGATCAGAACCATCTGCCACGGATGCGTCATCAGCGACGACAGCGCCACGCCTGCCGCCATCGTGCCGAGCGCGATCAGCAAGGTCGGACGCACACCGAAGCGTTGCATCGCCGCGGCCGCGAACGGCCCCATCAAACCGTAGAGTGCGATGTTCACGGAGATCGCGAGCGAAATCGTCGCGCGGCTCCAGCCGAACTGATGCTCCAGCGGCACCATCATCACGCTCGGCGTAGCGCGTGTGCCGGCCGCCGCCAGCAACACCAGAAACACCACCGCGACGGTCAACCAGCCGTAGTGGAAACGTCCGCCAATCAGTCTCGCTGCCCAGTTCATCGGTTCTCCAATCGACGCGTTCCCCACAGGCCGCGCCGCTCGCATTGTTACGACTTCGGTAAAGGACTTGTGACAGATCAGTCACAATGGGTGTTGCGATCTTAGTTACCGATCGGTAACATGTCAAGGCGTCAATTCAATTCAGGTGGCATTCCATGTCCGACAGTGAAACCCTCAAACGATCCGGTGCGCGGCGAGCGCGCGGCGCGCAGACGGCCGGCCCCGAGGCGCAGCAGCATCTGTTGCGCGCCGCGGACGAACTGTTCTATCGCGAGGGTGTGCGGGCAGTTGGCGTCGACGCGGTAGTGGAACGCGCGGGCGTGAACAAGATGAGCTTGTACCGCCAGTTTTCGTCGAAGGACGAATTGGTGATGGCATACCTGGAACAAAAGGACGAGCAGTTTTTCGGCTACGTGGAAAAGAGCTTTGCGAAGCATCCTGGCGAGCCGGCGAAACAGCTTCAGCAATATTTTGACGACCTGGCGGTGCGTGCATCGATCGACGACTACCGCGGCTGTCCTTTCGTGAATGTGTCGGTGGAGTTTCCCGACGCGACGCATCCGGCGCGGCAATTCGTGTTTCGAAACAAGAAACGGCTGATGGCGCGGCTTCTGGAACTGGCAACCGCGGCAGGCGCCGATGATCCCGTGGCGTTGGCCAATGGGCTGGGTCTGATGATCGAGGGCGTGTACGCGGCCAGCCAGACCTACGGCCCGGGCTGCGGGCCGATTCTTGCCGCACCGAAGGTGGCGGCGCAGTTGATCGCCGCGGCGTGCAGCGGCGCGCAAGCGGGTTGAGGTTTTTGCCGTCCTGTTGCGGCAGGGCTCGGATCAGTGCCGTTCCGCGCCGTTAGAATGGCACTTTCCCCTTTCGCTGCTCGCCATGTCGTTGCCTGCCGAATCTCATGATGCCGTTATCGCCGCCACTCGTCATTGGCTGACCGAGGCCGTGATAGGACTCAATTTGTGCCCTTTTGCCAAGGCCGTGCATGTGAAGGGGCAGATTCGCTATGCCGTTAGCGACGCTGTGGATACGGAAGGGGTTTTAACCGATCTCGAAACCGAGATTCAGGCGCTGGTTGCGGCGAATCCTGAAATGGTGGATACCACGCTTCTGGTTATACCGCATGCGCTCGGCGATTTTCTCGACTATAACGATTGCCTGTTTTTTGCCGAGAGAATGATCAAGCAACGTCGGGTCGAGGGCGTGATTCAGATTGCCAGCTTTCACCCTCAATATCAGTTTGAAGGCAGTGAACTGGACGATATCGAGAATTATACGAATCGGGCGCCGTATCCCATTTTTCATCTGCTTCGCGAGGAAAGTATTGAACGGGCGGTTCAAGCTTTTCCCAATGCGGAAGATATATATGAGCGGAATCAGGAAACCCTTCGGCGGATCGGTCTTAAAGGTTGGAACGACCTGATGAAAATGTAGTTCACGCGGTGGCTATGAAAACGCCACCGCCGCAGGACAGATCAGGCAGGGACAAAGAACCTTTCTTTCAGCTCCTCGATCCCGAGCGTCTCCATCACCTCATTCAGCCTCTCGGCCGGGCGACGCCTCGGCAGATCCTTGAACTGGGCAATAATCAGTTCATTCTTCATCGAATGCTCCCACCCGACCAGCTCCGTCACACTCACCTGATAGCCGTGTGCTTCCAGCTGCAAGCAGCGCAGCACGTTAGTAATCTGGCTGCCGAATTCCCGGGTATGCAGCGGATGGCGCCAGATCTCGGTCAGCGCATTGCCGAGCGATTTACCCTTGTTCTGCCGTAACACCCCCGCCACCTCAGCCTGGCAACACGGCACGACCACGATGTACTTCGCACGCTTTTCCAGCGCAAACCGGAGCGCGTCGTCAGTCGCGGTATTGCACGCGTGCAGCGCCGTCACGATATCGATCTGCGCCGGCAAACGCTCTGAAGTAATCGACTCCGCCACCGACAGATTCAAAAACGACATCCCCTTGAAGCCCAGCCGCTCGGCCAGCTCCTCGGATTTCGTCACGAGATCCTCACGTGTCTCGATGCCGTAAATGTGCGACGCACCACCCGCGGCGTCCTGAAACTCCTTGAAGAAAAGGTCATACAGGATAAAACCTAGATATGACTTGCCCGCGCCGTGGTCGACGAGCGTCACCGCGCCCTGCTGTTCCTTGAGGTCTTTCAGCAGCGGCTCGATGAACTGGAACAGGTGGTAGACCTGCTTCAGCTTGCGGCGGCTGTCCTGGTTCATCTTGCCGTCGCGCGTCAGGATATGAAGCTCTTTCAACAGCTCGACGGACTGGTTCGGACGGATTTCGTGAGTTTTGCTGGACATCGTGGGGACCGCCATCGATTGCTACGCGAACGTGCGACAGATGACGGAAAAAAGGAAAAGTTGCTGCCAGTTTACCCAAAGCGCAGCCCGCTCACCTGAGGAGCCGCATTGACCCTGCGAGAAATGCCGCAAACCTGGAACACTTCCTGCTCAAAAAGCAGTGCGCGGGTCGTGTCCGACGTGGCTTGGAAGCATCTTGCGGGCCGGTTCACCCGATGGGGTAAGCCGCGTTGCGCATAACAACAGGCTGCCGGCCGTGACGTCGATCACGCGAACCGAATGCATGTGGGGAGGACGGTCCCGGAACACGGACCGAACGTTACGTAACCAGCAGTGCGCCGCGATCTCAAACGGGCGCGCGCCGGGATAATAGAAGAGGCAGCAATGGACACGGTACCCAACGGAAACGTCGAACAGAAATTTCAGGAAATGCTGGCGAAGCTCACCGCCACCCCTGCGTGGTCGGAAAAGCAGCAGCTCGAACTCGAGATGGCTCGCGACATTTCCACCGAAATGCTGCGGCTAGCCGAGGTCATGCGCGATGGCAGCGTCGACATGGAGACGTGCCTGACGATGCTCAAGTACGCGAAAGTGCTCGACTTCGTCATGACGACGCTCGCGTCGCGTCGCGACATCAAACCGCAAACGCTTCGGGTCATTTTCAAGCTGGCCGGCCTGAAGGTGGATGAGGCTTACCCTGGCTAGGACACCCAGGCAACGCCGCGACCCGTTCGAGCGGCTCGCCGCCGCTCGAACTGATCAACCGGCCTCCGTCCTCAGGGGAAAGGACGACGAATCAAGCGTGCGGCGCCTCGACTGGCGGCGTGCCCTCATGAAATAGCGTCTTGAGTTGCGAGCGCAGTTCCGGCGAGTCGGCATGTTTGTGCACCGTGACGGCATGCTGCACGGCCGCGTCGAGCAATTCGCTCTCGCTGTCGGCGGATAGGGCAACGGTGCAATTCATTTCGCTTGGGAACTCGCGACAGTCGATGTATTTGCGAGTCATGGCCATCTCCTTGATCAAACGCCAACCCATCCAGACAAACAGCGGACGCGCAGACCCCGTCGTCAGCCGCGACGCGGCAGCATGGGCCACGTCGGGCGAAATGAGAGCGGTGGGTTAGTTTGACGCGGGGAAGACGCACACTGCGTCCGATGGAAGGCGTTTGAAAAGTATAGTTCGCGCGTGGGGATTGCAAAGCAGCGCGCGCAAACTCAACGGAGTCGAAAGCGCCCGAACCCAGCGATTTTCGGCCGGTTAATCCGGCACGCGCCCGCCCGTTTGCCCTGCGCTGCCCACGATGTGAAAATAGCGCCCTTCGCGCCGCCCGATTGTCAGATCGGGCCACCGCGCCGCCCCTTCCGCTCATCCGCAGGACCGCATGTCATCCTCCTTCGATTCCTCCCGCGTCGTCGTAATCGGCGGCGGCCCCGCCGGCTTGATGGCCGCCGAGGCGCTCGCCCAGCACGGCGTACAGGTCGACGTCTACGACGCGATGCCGTCAGTTGGCCGCAAATTCCTGATGGCGGGCAAAGGCGGCATGAACATCACGCATTCGGAACCGCTCGAGCCGTTTCTCGGCCGCTACGGTGCGCGCCGCGAACAGATCGCGCCGCTACTCGACATGTTCGGTCCCGACGCCTTGCGGGCCTGGTTGCACGCGCTCGGCGTCGAAACTTTCGTCGGCAGTTCCGGGCGGGTTTTTCCGACCGATATGAAAGCGGCGCCGATGCTGCGAGCGTGGTTGCATCGGTTGAAAGAAACCGGCGTGCGCTTTCACATGCGCCACAAATGGACGGGTTGGGACAATGATGGCGGCAACACCGCCGCGCACCCGTTGCGCTTCGACACACCGGACGGCGAGCAACGCGTGGCCTGCGATGCCGTGGTGTTCGCACTCGGCGGCGCCAGTTGGCCGCGGCTCGGATCCGACGCCGCCTGGGTGCCGCTGCTGAGCGCTCGCTCGGTGCCAGTGACGTCGTTGCGGCCCGCGAACTGCGGCTTCGATGCGGACTGGAGCCCCTATCTGCGCGAGCGTTTCGCCGGCCAGCCGGTGAAATCGGTGGTCATCACACTCACCGACGTAGACAATAAAGTCCACAATCGACAAGGTGAAATACTTCTGACCGAAACGGGCCTCGAAGGGAGCCTGATTTACGCGTTGTCAGCAGCGATCCGGGAGCGGATTCTGGCCGACGGCGACGTCACGATCACGCTGGACCTGGCGCCAGGCTTGACGTTGGAGCGTGTCGTGGCGGAGGTCACGCGACCGCGCGGTTCGCGCTCGATGTCGACTCACCTGCACGGCAGAATCGGGATTGGTGGCGTAAAACTGGCCCTGCTGCATGAGATTCTGTCGAAGGAAGCCTTCGCCGATGAGAATGGTCTGGCGCACGCAATCAAGGCGCTGCCGGTGCGGCTCACGCGCGCCCGGCCTATCGAGGAAGCGATCAGCACCGCGGGCGGCATCCCCTTCGAAGCGCTCGATCAGCATTTGATGATTGAGCGTCTGCCCGGTGCGTTCTGCGCGGGCGAAATGCTCGACTGGGAAGCGCCGACGGGCGGTTATCTGCTCACCGCCTGCTTCGCCAGCGGGCTGGCGGCAGGACGCGGTGCATTAGCGTATCTCAAAGCGAGCGGCGTGCCGGTCTGACACGCCGCTCGTCTGCGGCGCCCTATCGAGCCTTGTTGCGCGCCATCGCGCGCCACTATTTAGCGCGCCTTCAGCCGCCAGAGCGACGTCACTTCAGCCATGCGCGCCGTGTGCAGCGCATCGGTCTCATCGGTCGACTTCGGGTGCCGCGGACGAATATCCTCGCGGCCAACCACCGTCAGTCCCGCCTTTTCAATGGCGGCAAGCAGCCACTCGCGCGTACGCAAACCGAGATGCTCGGCGAAGTCCGACATGATCAGCCAGCCTTCCCCGCCCGGCGACAAATGGTCCGCCAGGCCGTTCAGAAAACCGAGCAGCATACGGCTTTCCGAATCATAGATCGCGTATTCAATCGGCGATGCGGGCCGCGCCGGCACCCACGGCGGATTGCAGACCACCAGCGGCGCACGGCCTTCCGGAAACAGATCGGCCTGCACGATCTCGACTTGCTGATCGTAGCCAAGACGCGTGAGGTTTTCTCGCGCACAGGCAAGCGCTCGCGGGTCCTGGTCGGTCGCGACGATTTTCTTCACGCCGCGTTTGGCGAGCAGTGCGGCCAGCACGCCCGTGCCGGTGCCGATA
The DNA here is from genome assembly GCF_046027825.1 of Paraburkholderia sediminicola. Classification (GTDB taxonomy): domain Bacteria; phylum Pseudomonadota; class Gammaproteobacteria; order Burkholderiales; family Burkholderiaceae; genus Paraburkholderia; species Paraburkholderia sediminicola_D. Next base: position 116,775 of record NZ_JAQQDU010000015.1, on the reverse strand, counting down.
TCGAACGCCTTGTTCAAAGACGGCAACGGCGTGCGCGCAACCAGATCCACATACTCGCCGCGCACCGGCGAAAACACGCCGTAGTGCGGATGGATGCGCTCAGCCAGCGCGGGAATTTCCACGCCCTTCTTGCGCCACTCGTGCGCACCGACCAGACCGAGCAATTCGCGCAGCGACACGACCGAGGGTTCGTCGGTAGACGGGCCGTAGGTTTCGATGCAAGCCTGCTGTACTTCAGGCGCGCGGCGAAGCGGGATGCCATAAGCGGCGTCGAGGGGAATCAGAATCATGCCGAGCGTGCGGGCGCGTTGCGACTGCGCCTGACGATGCAGGTTGAACGCATCGATCGGTGTTTCACCCTGCTTGCGCGGCTTGCGCTCCAGACGGCGCGTGACCGCCTGCAACAGTTGGCGGGCGTTCTGAAAATCGCCGTTCCACAATAGAGCCGTCCCTTCGCAGGCGAGGCGATAGGCCGAGTCGGCGGTAGTGCGGTCGTCCGCGACGACAACGCGCTTGGGCGGCGGCACTGCGGCTTCGGAGCGCCAACGCGCAGAGCGGGGGCCGTCGGCTTCGGGCCAGGTGATGGTTGCGGGGCTGGTCATGATGAAGGTGGGGTCTGTGTTGCGGGAGTGACGCGGTGAAACGTCGCGTCTCGGGGGGCATTGCCCGCCGGAGTGATTTTCTTGCGATGCCGACTGACGCCCGAATAGTACCTCTCCCGGTCGGGTCCGCGGGACGGTATCTGTTGACGGCTGCCCGGACCAGGCCGATGCCACTGCCTTTTGCTGTGGTGTGCGGGCAAATAATGAGATCGCGCAGACTAAACTGTCCACAATCGACAAGGTGAATGAGATCTGGCAAAAATGCGCCATTCTCCGCCCCACTCAACATGCTGAATTGACGGGACTTCGCGTCTCCTACGCGTGAGACAGCGGCCGCCAAATGCATGCCCAGCAAGGCTTTGGCGGGATTCCAGCTATTCGCGGCGACGCCGCTTGCAACGGGACTATCCGCACAGCCAGATCCACGTCGGGAATAAAAAAACGGGTTTCTGAAATTCTTCAGAAACCCGTTTTCGTACAACTGGTGCCGGCTGCAGGACTCGAACCCGCCACCTCATGATTACAAGTCAAGCGCTCTACCTGATGAGCTAAGCCGGCATGAGGCCGTGATTCTACTTCATTTTACGATCTTGAGGCGAGCCCTTCCGCCACCTTTTGATCCATCATCGTCAGGCTGCGGGCCATCCGTCGCGGTGTCCGCTTTGGCGGCAGCCGCATCGGCCGCCGGCGACGCTTCCACCGCGCGCGGCGCGGCCGGCGACACGGTTTCGTCCGCCACTTCCGCATCGGCGCCTGAATCCTGCGCTTCGCCGCCCGCCGACTCGACCGGGAACGCCATGCCCTGCCCGTTTTCGCGCGCGTAGATCGCGAGAATATTGGCGATCGGCACTTCGATCTTGTGCGACTTGCCGGAGAAGCGCGCGCTGAACTCGATCCATTCATTGCCCATCTGCAACTGGCTGGTCGCCTCGAAGCTGATGTTCAACACGATCTCGTTGTCGCGCACGAACTGCCGCGGCACGCGCGTCTGATTGTCGACCCGGACCGCAATATGCGGCGTGTAGCCGTTATCCGTGCACCATTCGTACAGCGCGCGCAGCAGATAAGGCTTGGTAGAAATCTCTTGCATCAACAGTCCTCTTACCGGGTTCGGGCGCTCACGGAAAACAATCGAGACGCGACGCCCTCACCCCAAAGCCAAACTCAACGACGCATCACCTTTTCCGAAGGCGTCAGCGCTTCGATATAAGCCGGGCGGCTGAAAATGCGCTCGGCGTACTTCATCAGCGGTGCAGCATTCTTCGACAGCTCGATGCCGTAGTGATCCAGACGCCACAACAACGGCGCAATCGCGACGTCGAGCATCGAGAACTCTTCGCCGAGCATGTACTTGTTCTTCAGGAAGATCGGTGCGAGTTGCGTCAGACGATCGCGGATCGCGAGGCGTGCCTTCTCGTGATTCTTCTCGGCGGCCTTGCCCTTTTCGTTTTCGAGCGTGCCGACGTGAACGAACAGTTCCTTTTCGAAATTGAGCAGGAACAGGCGGGCGCGGGCGCGCTGAACCGGATCGGCCGGCATCAGTTGCGGGTGCGGGAAGCGCTCGTCGATGTACTCGTTGATGATGTTCGATTCGTACAGAATCAGGTCCCGTTCGACGAGAATCGGCACCTGACCATACGGATTCATCACGGCGATGTCTTCCGGCTTGTTAAACAGGTCGACGTCGCGGATTTCGAAGTCCATGCCCTTTTCGAACAACACCAGCCGGCAGCGCTGGGAGAACGGGCAAGTTGTGCCGGAATACAGAACCATCATATTTACGTTTCCTCAAAAAGCTGAAAGGCCAGCGCGCGGAAAAACCGTTCAACAGGTCTTTCCTGGCGCCGGCCCCACGCCGGGTGACGGCGTGATTATTTGATATCTTTCCAGTACGCGGCGTTCAGTCGCCAGGCGAAAAAGCTCAGGACCCCGAGGAACAACAGCACCCACACGCCAAGCTGTTTGCGGGTTTTCTGCGTCGGTTCGGACATCCACGAAAGGTACGACACGAGGTCGGCCACAGCAGAATCATAATCTACCGGCGACATCGTCCCCGGCGTGACCTGTTGGAAGCCGACAAATTTGTGCACCGTTTCGCCTGTTTTTTCATCGACTTCGTCACCGAACTTCGCGGTACGTTGCCCCTGAAGCTGCCACAGCACGTGAGGCATGCTCACGTTTTCATACACCAGATTGTTCCAGCCGGTCGGCCGCGTATTGTCGCGATAGAAACTGCGCAGATACGTGTACAGCCAGTCCTTGCTACGCGCCCGCGCTTCCACTGACAAATCAGGCGGACTCGCGCCGAACCACGCTTTCGCGTCCTCCGGGCGCATTGCCACGGTCATGGTGTTGCCGATTTTATCTGTGGTGAACAGCAGGTTCGACTGAATTTCGCTCGGCGTAATGCCGAGATCGGTCAGTCGGCTGTAGCGCATCAGATTCGCGCTGTGGCAATTCAGGCAATAGTTTACAAACAATTGCGCGCCGTGCTGCAACGAAGCGAAATTCTCTGCGTTATCGGGCGCGCGGTCGAGAGGGAAATTCTCGTCTGCGTGCGCCGGGCCGGCCAGCACCGCGAACAGTGTCGCGCCGATCAGCGCACACGTCGAAAGCAGTTTTTTCATTGTCGTGTTCTCCTGGCTCGCGATTAGTGGGGCTTGAACCGCACCCGCTCGGGCGGCTGCTTGAACGTGCCAAGCCGCGTCCAGACGGGCATGCCGAGGAAAAACGCAAAGTAGATCAGCGCACAAATCTGGGCAATCAACGTCGAGGCGGGCGACGGCGGTTTGGTGCCGAGGAAGCCCAACGTCAGGAATGCGAGTACGAAGATCCCGTAGAACACCTTGTGAAAAAACGGCCGGTAACGGATCGACTTCACCGGTGAGCGGTCGAGCCACGGCAGGAAGAACAGCGAGATCACCGCGCCGCCCATCACCACCACGCCCCAGAACTTCGATTCGGTGAACGCCATGGCCAGCACCACCAGCACCGCGAGCACCGGCAAGCCAAGCTTCCACTTGCCGCGCGCGCGCACCAGCGAATAGAGGCCAAGCAGCGCGACGATAATCATCAGGACGATCTTGAACGGATCGGTGGTGGCCCGCAACATCGCATAGAAGGCGGTGAAATACCACACCGGCGCAATTTCCTGCGGCGTTTGCAGCGGATTGGCGGGAATGAAGTTATTCGCCTCGAGGAAATACCCGCCCATTTCCGGTGCGAAGAAGATGATCGCCGCGAAGATGAACAGGAACACCGTCACGCCCATGAAATCGTGCACCGAGTAGTACGGGTGGAACGGAATACCGTCGAGCGGGATACCGTCCGGACCCTTCTTCGCCTTGATCTCAATGCCGTCGGGGTTGTTCGACCCCACTTCATGCAGCGCCACCAGGTGAGCAACCACCAGGCCGATCAGCACCAGCGGAATCGCGATCACGTGGAATGCGAAGAAGCGATTCAGCGTGACGTCCGACACGACATAGTCGCCGCGAATCCATAGCGACAGGTCCGGCCCAATGAACGGAATCGCCGAGAACAGGTTCACGATCACCTGCGCGCCCCAGAACGACATCTGGCCCCACGGCAGCAGGTAACCGAAGAACGCTTCGGCCATCAGGCACAGGAAAATCGCGCAGCCGAACACCCACACCAGTTCGCGTGGCTTGCGGTACGAGCCGTACATGAGCCCGCGGAACATGTGCAGATACACGACGACGAAGAACATCGACGCGCCCGTGGAGTGCATATAGCGGATCAGCCAGCCCCACGGCACCTCGCGCATGATGTACTCGACCGACGCGAACGCGAGCGTCGAGTCGGGCTTGTAGTTCATCGTGAGGAAAATGCCGGTGACGATCTGATTGACCAGCACCAGCAGCGCGAGCGAACCGAAGAAGTACCAGAAGTTGAAGTTCTTCGGCGCGTAGTACTCGGAAACGTGCTTCTTCCAAGTGGACGTCATGGGGAAGCGCCGGTCGATCCAGCCAACCAGCCCGGTTGTCTCTACTTCGTGTTCGATCGCCATTACGCTTCTCCTTTCTCGTCCTTGCCGATCACGAGGCTGGTGGCCGACGTGAACATATAGGGCGGGATGTCGAGGTTCTGCGGCGCAGGTTTGTTCTTGAAGACGCGGCCGGCCATGTCATAGGTCGAGCCGTGGCAAGGGCACAGGAAGCCGCCTGGCCAGTCGTCTGGAAGATTGGGCTGCGGCCCCTCCTGGAAGCGCGGCGTCGGCGTACAGCCCAGATGGGTACATACGGCGACGGCGACGAAAAGGTTCTTGTGGTCGGTGCGTGAACGGAATTCGTTGTTGCAGTACTCCGGCAACGGCATCGAAAAAGGATTCTTGGTGTGGGGATCCGCTACTTCGTTATCGGCTTTCTGGACATCGGCGAGCATTCTGTCGGTGCGATTGATGATCCACACCGGCTTACCGCGCCAGGCAACAGTCTTCATGTCGCCGGGCTTGAGATCACTAATATCGACTTCGACCGGGGCACCTGCTGCCTTGGCCTTTTCAGATGGTGCAAACGAACTAACAAAGGGTACGACAGTGGCAACGCCTCCTATGCCACCTGCTACGGTCGTCGCTATCAGCCAGGTACGGCGGCTGCCGTCGACGCGTTCATCTTCCTTGTCTCGCATCACACGCCCCACTTCTGAGTTGGATTTTTCCTTCACGTCGCTTCTACCGCCGCTAGTTTGCGCGAATGGAGTCGGCATTTACAAGGCCCCATTGCCAAAAACCGTGCGAAGCCTTTGATAAATCAGGGTTTCTCCGTACGGATCGCAAACTTTTTTGTGCCTCCTTTTAAGCGCCCTCTGCGTTATTCGCACCTTTTTCTTATCTAATGCCGATTTTCAGTTCAAACGGGATTGGGGATATCGATAAACAGGTGTTCGATATCGAACTCCTCGGACAGATGCTTGCCCACCGCCTGCACGCCGAAGCGCTCGGTGGCGTGATGGCCGGCGGCAAGAAACGCGACACCGCTTTCGGCCGATGTGTGCATCACCGATTCCGACACTTCGCCGGTCAGGTAGACGTCAGCGCCGGCATTGATCGCGGCCTCGAACATGCCTTGCGCGGCGCCCGTGCACCAGCCGACGCGGCGCAGTTCGCGATCCGGGTCGCCGAACACGAGCGGCGTGCGGCCGAGCGTCTGCTCGACTTGCGCCGTGAAGTGCGCGAGCGTGATCGGCATCGGAAACGTGGCGAGCCAGCCGAGATCGTTCTCGCCGAAGCGCGCGTCGCTGATCCAGCCCATCTTCTCGCCGATCTGCGCGTTGTTGCCGAACTCGGGATGGTCGTCGAGCGGCAGGTGATAGGCGAACAGGTTCAGGTCGTTGGCGATCAGCAGCTTCAGCCGTGCGTGTTTGCGCCCGGTGATCTGCGGCGCTTCGTTGCGCCAGAAGTAGCCGTGATGGACCAGCACCGCGTCCGCGCCCCAGTCGAGCGCGGCCTCGAGGAAGGCCACCGAAGCGGTCACGCCGGTCGCGAGCTTATTGATCTTGCGGCGCCCTTCCACCTGCAATCCATTGGGGCAATAGTCCTTGAAGCGCGCGGTTTCAAGAAGATTGTTCAAGTACAATTCAAGTTCGATCCGATCCATATAAACCTCTAGTCTTCAGATGCTTAGACGCTTTTGGCTGTTCTTTGCCCAAGCGGTGACTGTGCTGTTGGCGCTGATGTTCATCATTGCGACCCTCAAACCGCAGTGGCTCCAGCGTCAAGGGCAATTCGGCAAGCAACTCGCCGAACCGATCGTCGCCCTTCGGGAAGTGGCGCCAGGCATCGGCACCGGCCCTGCACAGGCGTCCTATGCAGACGCCGCGCAAAAAGCCATGCCCGCGGTCGTCAATGTGTTCTCCAGCAAGGATGGCTCACTGCCGCCCGATCCGCGCGCGAAAGATCCGCTGTTCCGCTATTTCTTCGGCGACAAGAACAAGGGCAAGCAGCAGGAGCAACCCGCGTCGAATCTCGGCTCAGGGGTGATAGTGAGTTCGGAAGGTTACATTCTAACGAACCAGCACGTCGTGGACGGCGCCGATCAGATCGAAATCGCGCTGGCCGACGGCCGCACCACCAATGCGAAGGTGATCGGCGTCGATCCTGAGACCGATCTGGCCGTGCTGAAGGTCAACATGACCAACCTGCCCACCATTACGCTCGGCCGCATGGACCAGACGCGCGTGGGCGACGTGGTGCTGGCGATCGGCAATCCGTTCGGCGTCGGCCAGACGGTGACCATGGGCATTGTCAGCGCGCTCGGGCGCAATCACCTCGGCATCAACACCTTCGAAAACTTCATTCAGACCGACGCGGCCATCAACCCGGGTAACTCGGGTGGCGCGCTGGTCGACGTGAACGGCAACCTGCTCGGCATCAATACCGCCATCTATTCGCGCTCGGGCGGCTCGCTCGGCATCGGCTTTGCCATTCCTGTCTCGACCGCGCGCAGCGTGCTGGAGAGCATCATCACGACGGGCTCGGTCACGCGGGGCTGGATCGGCGTGGAGCCGCAGGACGTGACGCCGGAAATCGCCGAATCGTTTGGGCTCGAGCAGAAATCGGGCGCGATCGTCGCGGGTGTGCTGAAGAACGGGCCAGCCGACCGGGCGGGCATCAAGCCGGGCGATATCCTGGTGAGCGTGAATGGGCAGGAGATCACCGACACCACGCGTCTGTTGAATGTCATCGCGCAGATCAAGCCGGGCACGGCTGCCAAGGTTCATCTGGTGCGCAAGAGCCGCGAGATGGATCTGGACGTGACCATCGGCAAGCGCCCGCCTCCTCCGAAGCAGCAGCCCGAGGACAATGGTGGCGGCGATCAGGACGATGACGGCGGCTAAAAAAAGGGACCGCAGCGGCCAGCCGCACACCCGCGGTTGAGAAACAACGCAGCGGCCAGCAGGACAGCGCCAGTTGATATACAGGGCAACGGCGGGCACAACGGCAGTCAGGCGGTGCTAGCCAACGGGAGATGAGACGACACCGTTGGCTTAGGCAGCCGGCGACGCGGCAAATCAAACGGCAACACTGCCGCAAAACAAAAAGGGCAGTCCATTGCGGAGTGCCCTTTTTGTTTGCCTGGCCCCTTTAGCGGCGAGACTAGCGTAACCAACGCGTGCCGCACATCACGCCGTTAATTCGGCGGCCTGTCGTCCACGACCACCGGTTGCTTGCCGACAATCAACCGCGCCGCAATGATCCCCGCCTCGTACAGCACAATCAGCGGAATGGCCAGAATCAGCTGCGAGAACACATCCGGCGGCGTCACCACCGCCGAAATCACGAACGCAGCCACGATCACATACGGACGGATTTCCTTGAGCTTCTTGATGGTCAGCACGTTCATGCGGACCAGCAACACCACGACAATCGGCACTTCGAACGTCACCCCGAACGCGAGGAACATGGTCAGCACGAAGCTCAGATAGTTGTCGATGTCGGTGTTCATCTCCGCGCCGAGCGGCGCGTTGTAGTGCGCCATCACGCGGAAGATGGTCGGAAACACCACGAAGTACGCGAACGCCATGCCGCACAGGAACAGCGTGTAGCTGCTGCCCACCAGCGGCCCGACCAGCTTCTTCTCATGCTGGTACAGACCCGGCGCGACGAACGCCCAGATCTGGTACAGCACGACCGGCAGCGCAATCACGAAGGCGACCATCATGGTCACCTTCATCGGCACGAAGAACGAGCCGGTGACGTCGGTGACGATCATCTTGCCGTCCTTCGGCAGATTCTGCATCAAGGGCCGCGCCAGCAGCCGGAAGATGTCCGGCGCCCAATACACGAGCCCGACAAACACCACGATGACGGCAAGGCCGGCGCGGATGATACGGTCGCGCAATTCAACGAGGTGAGAAATGAAGGTCTCTTCAGTGCCTTCGTCCTGGGTTTGCTGGGGGTCGCTCACGCCGGCCCTCGGTTAGAGATTGTCGTTCTGATCATCAGAAGAACCGCGTCTGACGACGCATGCCGGCCGGCGTATGCCGCGCCACGCGCGCCGCGCCCGACTGCACGCGCGTGCGGCGCGTGGTGGCCCGCTTGTACCAGGTGGGCATGGCCGTCTGCTTGACGCGCCAGTTCTTGCGCTTGGGGCCTGCCGGTGGCGTGCTGGTCTGCCACGGCGAATTGCTGACATCTTCAAGCGCGCCGCCGGCAATGCTCGGCGACACCGACGTGCCGCTATTCCACGCGTCGTTCAGTTCGGTTTCGTGCTTGCGCAGATTCTCCTGAACGGAGGTTTCGACGTTGCTCGCCGCCGCTTCGAACTCGGTTTTCATGCGACGCAGTTCGTCGAGTTCGATTTCGCGGGTGACTTCGGCCTTCACGTCGTTGATATACCGCTGCGCGCGGCCGAACAGCGCGCCGGCCGTGCGGGCGACGCGAGGCAGGCGCTCAGGCCCGAGTACGACTAGCGCGACGACGCCGATCAGCGCCATCTTGGTTAGACCGAGGTCCAGCATGAAGTGGAATGTCCGTCAGTAACGCGGTTGGGCCGCGGCTTAGCGGTAATCGCCGGAACGCGGCGTCTTTTCCTTCGCATCCACATCCACGGTGCCGTTACGCGGCAGTTCACGCTGCTGCTGCGCGTCACCTGCGGGCGTTTCGGCTTCCTTCATGCCTTCCTTGAAACCCTTCACCGCGCCACCCAGGTCGGTGCCGATGTTGCGCAGCTTCTTCGTGCCGAATACGAGCGCTACGATCAGCAACACGATCAGCCAATGCCAAATGCTCAACGAACCCATGACTACTCTCCTTAACCCCGACACCGCACCGTGATGCGGCAAAATTCGTGCGCCTTGCGGCGTGACTCGAAGCGCGTACGCTTCATCTATACGTTACTGCAGACTGTTCCGATTCAACCTGCGACCGGTGTGTCATTGTGACCTGACGATCACGTCGGCGTCGTTACAGTGCAGCAAAAACAATGGCCACGCTAGGGTCGACGGCCAAAACTCGCCACGCGCCTCGCGGCCCGCCGTTATTTGTCAGCCCATTCGGTGCCACGGGCGCGGCCCCGCGAGGATATGCGCGTGCAGGTGATACACCTCTTGCCCGCCGCCCGGCCCGGTATTGATGACCGTGCGAAAACCGGTTTCGCCACCGCTGTACGCCACGCCCAGCTGGTCGGCCAGACGCGCCACCAGCACAAGCATTCTACCAAGCAGAGGTGCATCGCTTTCGGTGCAATTCGACAGCGTGGCGACGTGCTTGCGGGGAATCACCAGCACATGCGTTTCAGCTGCCGGACGGATGTCGCGGAAGGCAACAAACTCTTCGTCTTCATGGACTTTGGTCGACGGAATCTCGCCGGCGGCGATCTTGCAGAAAAGACAGTTTGGGTCGTGACTCATCGTATTCCTGACACAGTATGGCTAGCGCGCGCAGCGTGATGCGGCACCGTTCATGTTCCGCCCAGCCGCAACCGGACTCAACTCAAAACCAGGCACGCGGATTCGCAAGCGGCTTGTTATCGTACAGATACAGCCAGCCTTTAATAATACGGTACAACATCCAGATGCTGACGGCCCACAGAACCGGAATACCGATCACCACGAACAGCAGTACGCCGCCAATCGCGTAACCTAGCAGGACCATCCAGAACGAGCGGATCTGCCACTCGAAATGCGCTTCATAAGGCGTGCCCACGACATCGGGCCGTTTCACGTAGTTGATGATGATCGCGATCAGAATCGTCAGGCCGCCCGTCAGCCAATGAACCGCGTACAGCGCGTACAGCACATGCGTGAGCGTGCGCAGACTGCGTTCGCGCTCGGGCTCGATCGCGTTGCGGTAGACCGGCGGCGGATAATTTCCTTGCGACTGTTCCATGCTTGCGTCCTCCCGAGGATGCGATCCTATGCGTTCAGTGCAATGTGGGTGCCGACGTTCGCCACTTCAAGACAGAGCGGACAAATCCGGACAATCAGTCGCCGTTCTGCTCGCGCTCGCGGCTCTTGCGCAGCGCCTTTTCCTCAATGCCCGACAGGCCTTCACGGCGCTCGAGCTCGGCCAGCACGTCCGCCGGGTTCAGGTCGAAATGCGACAGCATCACGAGGCAGTGAAACCACAGGTCCGCCACTTCGCCGACCAGCGCGTTCGGCGCGCCGCCGTGACGCGCGTCTTTGGCGGCCAGCACGACTTCGGTGGCTTCTTCGCCGATCTTCTTGAGAATCGCGTCATCGCCTTTGTGGAACAGGCGCGACACGTACGAGACGTCCGGATCGCCGCCCTTGCGGCCGTCGATGATGGCCGCGAGGCGCAGCAGCGTGTCCCTGGTGGACGAAGCGGGTTCCGTGGAATGCGTGGATTGCGTCATTTGTAGATGTGTTCGGGGTCTTTCAACACGGGATCGACGGCGACCCAGCCGCCATCTTCAACCGTGCCTTCGAATTTCTGGAAAAAGCACGAGTGGCGGCCGGTGTGACACGCGATGCCCGACACCTGCTCGACCTTCAGCAGCACGACGTCTTCGTCGCAATCGAGCCGCACTTCACGCACATGCTGCACGTGGCCGGACTCTTCGCCCTTGAACCACAAGCGCTGGCGCGAGCGCGAGAAGTACACCGCGCGGCCGGTTTCAACGGTTTTCGCCAATGCGTCGCGGTTCATCCACGCGAACATCAGCACGTCGTTGGTCGACGCTTCCTGCGCGATCACCGGCACGAGGCCGTTCGCGTCCCACCTGACCTTGTCGAGCCACTCTGCTGCCGAGGGATTCACCACGTCACAACCTCACCGAAATGCCTTGATCGGCCATGAAGCGCTTGGCCTCGCCCACGGTGTGTTCGCCGTAGTGGAAAATGCTGGCGGCCAGTACCGCGTCCGCGTGGCCGTTCTTGATGCCGTCGGCCAGATGCTGCAACGAGCCGACGCCGCCCGAGGCGATCACCGGAATCGACACCGCATCGGACACCGCGCGCGTGAGCGCGAGATCGAAGCCACTCTTGGTGCCGTCGCGGTCCATGCTGGTCAGCAGGATTTCACCCGCGCCCAGTTCGGCCATCTTGCGCGCCCATTCGACAGCTTCGAGGCCGGTCGCCTTGCGGCCGCCGTGCGTGAAGACTTCCCAGCGCGGCGGTTCGCCGTCCGCGGAGACGCGCTTCGCGTCGATGGCGACGACGATGCACTGCGAGCCGTATTTGTCCGTCGCGTCGCGCACGAGTTGCGGATTCGCGACCGCCGACGAGTTCATGCTGATCTTGTCCGCGCCCGCGTTCAGCAGGCGCCGCACGTCTTCGACCGCGCGCACGCCGCCGCCGACCGTCAGCGGAATGAACACCTGGGACGCGACCGCTTCGATGATCGGCAGGATCAGATCGCGCTGGTCGGAGGTGGCGGTGATGTCGAGGAAGGTCAGTTCGTCGGCGCCCTGATCGTCGTAGCGGCGCGCGATTTCTACGGGATCGCCCGCGTCGCGCAGTTCGACGAAGTTGACGCCCTTGACCACGCGTCCAGCCGTGACGTCGAGACAGGGGATGATGCGTTTAGCTAGAGCCATGATCTTGCAATTCTGCCAATACCGCTGATGAGGCCGCTCGCATAAACCTTCAACGAGCGGCACAGTGCCGGCGCGGCAAGCCGCGTCAGGCCGCCAGTGTGCCCATACAGGCACGCGGCTTGACGCGCTGCCTTACCTTACGCGTCGTCCGATTCGCGCAGCCGGTCCGCGAGGGTCTGCGCCGCCGTGAAGTCCAGATCACCCGAGTAGATTGCCCGGCCGCAGATCACGCCTTCGATGCCTTCGTCCTCGACTTCGCACAGCGATTCGATGTCCGTGAGGTTCGACAAACCGCCGCTCGCGATCACCGGAATCTTCACCGCGCGCGCGAGACGCACCGTCGCTTCGATGTTGATGCCCTGCAGCATGCCGTCGCGGCCGATGTCCGTGTAGATGATCGACTCGCAGCCGTAGTCCTCGAACTTGCGCGCCAGATCCGCCACTTCATGGCCGGTCAGCTTGCTCCAGCCGTCAGTGGCAACCTTGCCGTCTTTCGCATCCAGACCGACGATGATATGGCCGCCGAAAGCCGTGCATGCATCCTGCAGGAAGCCCGGATTCTTCACCGCAGCCGTGCCGATGATGACGTACGACAAACCGTCGTCCAGATAGCGCTCGATCGTGTTCAGGTCACGGATGCCGCCGCCCAGCTGGACGGGAATCTCGCCCCCTACTTCCTCGATGATCGCGCGGATCGCGTCTTCGTTTTTCGGCTTGCCGGCGAACGCGCCATTCAGGTCGACGAGGTGCAGGCGACGGGCGCCGCGATCGACCCAATGCCGGGCCATCGCCGCCGGTTCCTCGGAAAATATCGTCGCCTGGTCCATATCGCCCTGTTTGAGGCGTACACAGTGACCATCTTTCAGGTCGATGGCGGGAATCAGCAGCATAGCAATCGGGTGTTGTCTGGGAGGTGGTTGAAGGTCGGCGGCAGCGGCTGACAAGCCAGCCCGCCATAACGCCGTTTCGCTAGTTTAGTACAACTCTTTCGACGCCCTTGCGGAGCGCCGGTTTGGAGCGAAATCGTCTTGCTGCGATTGTGGCGCACGGCCGACGCCCCGCTTGTGGCGGAACGGCGCACGGCAACAGAATGAAGAAAGGCGCTCACGGGTTCCAGTGCACGAAGTTGCGATACACGCGCAGCCCCGCTTCGGCGCTCTTTTCCGGGTGGAATTGGGTCGCGAAGATGTTATCCCGCGCCACCGCCGAGGTAAAGGGCACACCGTACACCGTTTCGCCCGAGGTATGGGCGGCGTTGTCCGGCACGACGTAATAGCTGTGCACGAAGTAGAAGAATGCGTTGTCCGCGACACCATCCCACAACGGATGCGGCTGCGCCTGACGCACGCGGTTCCAGCCCATTTGCGGGACCTTGAAGCGCGAGCCGTCGTCCTGCACCTGACCTTCCAGGTCGAAGCGCAGCACCTTGCCGGGCAACAGGCCGAGGCCAGGCGTATCGCCCTCGGCGCTCCAGTCAAACAGCATCTGCTCGCCGACGCACACGCCCATCAGCGGTTTGTTGCGCGAGGCTTCAATGACCGCTTCCTGCAGGCCGGATTCGGCCAGACTGCGCATGCAGTCGGGCATCGCGCCCTGGCCGGGCAGCACGACGCGATCAGCCGAGCGGATCGCGTCGGGTTGATCGACGATCGCCACATCTGCTTCCGGCGCGGCTTTTCGCAGCGCCTGGGCAACCGAGCGCAGGTTGCCCATTCCGTAATCCACAATCGCTATCGAAGTTTTCATTTCAAGTTAGGCAGCAATGCCTTCAATCCATCGACGATGAATTCCACCGCCAGCGCCGATAACATCAAACCCATGAGCCGCGTACCGATGTTGATACCCGTGCGACCTACCCAGCGGGCAATCGGTTCAGCGAGGCGCAGCGAAAAAAAGCAGATCGCCGCCAGCACGGCACCGATCGCGATCAGGCTGAGCCGGTCATACCAGTGCGCCGAGCCGGCCGCATAAATAATCGTGGTACTGATCGCACCCGGGCCGGTCAACAGCGGGATCGCCAGCGGCACGACCGCGATATTGTCCTTCTGCTCGGCTTCATGGCGCTCTTCCGGCGTCGAGCGGCTGTTGCCGATCTGCGCGTTCAGCATGTTGATCGCCATCAGCAGCATGATGATCCCGCCGCCCACTTCGAGCGACCCGACCGAAATGCCGAAGAAGCTGATGATCTGCTGCCCGAGCAGCGTCGTCACCCCAATCACGCAGAACACCGAAATCGCCGCGATGCGGATGGTTCTGCGCCGCTCAACGTCGCTCTGATGCGCCGTCAGGCTCATGAAGAACGGGATGGCGCCGACCGGGTTGATCAGCGCCAGCAGCGAAATAAACGACTTCAGAATGTCCATCGCACACCGGGCGCACGCACGCGCGGCCGGTCCTGGTTTTGATTCTGGTAAATGAGCGGGTCAATGCGCCGGTCAGTGGGCGCTTAAAGGCTGCCCTTGGTCGACGGAATCTGCCCCGCCGCGCGTTCGTCCATCTCGACGGCCATGCGCAATGCACGCCCGAAGGCCTTGAACACCGTTTCCATCTGGTGATGGGCGTTCAGGCCACGCAGGTTGTCGATATGCAGCGTGACGCCAGCGTGGTTCACGAATCCGCGGAAAAATTCGATGGAGAGATCGACGTCGAACGTGCCGATGCGCGCGCGCGTGAACGGCACATGGAATTCGAGGCCCGGACGGCCGGAAAAGTCGATCACGACGCGCGACAGCGCTTCGTCGAGCGGCACGTAAGAATGACCGTAGCGGCGGATGCCCTTGCGGTCGCCGATTGCCTTTGCAACGGCCTGGCCGAGCGTGATGCCGACGTCTTCGACCGTATGGTGGTCGTCGATTTCGAGGTCGCCATGCGCTTCGATGTCGAGATCGAACAATCCGTGCCGTGCGATCTGGTCGAGCATGTGATCAAGAAACGGCACACCGGTGGCCAGCTTCTGCTGACCGGTGCCGTCCAGATTGATCTTCACACGGATCTGCGTTTCGCTGGTGTTGCGAACGACTTCCGCAAGGCGCATGGTAATTCCTCGAATCTAGCTAGAAAGCGATAGGTGTGTGGGTTGGGAAAACGGCGGGCCGCGTGCGCTTCCCGCGGTAGGGAAAAGCGCTCACGCGGCCATTCGGCACGCCGTTCAGTGCAGCACGAGTTTCAATCCGGCGATCAACTGGGCGTTCTCTTCGGGCGAACCGACGGTCAAACGCACGCAATTGACCAGCAATGGATGCATTTTACTCACGTTTTTGATCAGAACCCGTGCTGCCAGCAGCGTTTCGAACATAACGGATGCGTCAGGCACCCGCACCAGCAGGAAGTTGCCGGCGCTCGGGAACACTTCGGCACCCGGCAATTGGGCCACGGCTTGCGCGAGTTTCGTGCGTTCTTCGCGCAATTGCGCGGCCTGGGTGTCGAGCACGTCGACGTGGTCAAGCAGGAAATCGGCGGCGGCTTGCGTCAACACGTTGGTGTTGTAGGGCGGGCGCACCTTGTCGAATTCGGTGAGCCAGGCGGGCTTGCCGACCAGATAACCCAGGCGGATACCGGCCAGACCGAGCTTGGACACGGTGCGCATCACGACGACGTTGTCGAACGCATCGGCTCGCGGCAGCCAGCTTTGCTGCGCAAACGGCTGGTAGGCCTCGTCGATCACCACGAGACTTTTGCTCGCCGCGGCGATGATGCGCTCCATGTCCGCGTCGTCGTACAGCGTGCCGGTCGGGTTGTTCGGATAGGCCAGATAGACGATAGCCGGTTCATGCTCGGCGATCGCCGCCAGCATCGCTTCGGTGTCGAGCGTGAAATCGGGCTTCAGCGGCACGCCGATGAACTCCAGATTCGCCAGCTTCGCCGACATCTGATACATCACGAAACCCGGCACCGGCGCGAGCACCTTGGCGCCCGGCTTCGCGCACGCCACCGACACCATGCTGATGATTTCATCCGAGCCGTTGCCGAGCAGCACGTCGCAACCGGCGGGCACGCCCATCACGCGCTTGATCTTCTCGATCAGCGCTTCCGGGCGCGGCGCCGGGTAACGGTTCAGCGCGACACCGGCCAGATGCTCGCCCAGATGGGCAGCGAGTACCGGTGGCAGCGGAAACGGATTTTCCATCGCATCGAGCTTGATATAGCCCGTAGCGTCCGGAACCGGATAGCTCGTCATCGCGAGCACGTCGCGGCGGATGATGTCTTGAGGTGTCGTCATAAGTCAGTGGACCGGGCCGCAGGGAGATGTCAGCCTGGTATTGGCGGCACGGGCGCCGCCCCAGGTTCATCTGTATTGTCGTTATTGAACGGGAAATCGCGCGAAATCCGTCGGCAGCGTTCGCGGGCATCGGCTCGATGCCCGCCTCCGCGCTCAGGCTCGCCGCGTTCAGCCACGCCTAGCCGTTCTGCCGCATCCGGTATTCGGCGCTGCGAGCATGCGCCTGCAAGCCTTCGCCATAGGCGAGCTCAGCGGCGATCTCACCAAGCGTCTGCGCACCATCCGCACTAACCTCGATCACGCTCGAACGCTTGAAGAAATCATAGACGCCCAACGGAGACGAGAACCGTGCGGTACGCGACGTAGGCAGCACGTGATTCGGCCCCGCGCAGTAGTCACCAAGGCTTTCACTGGTATAGCGGCCGAGGAAGATCGCACCGGCATGGCGGATCAGTTGGCCCCACTGATGCGGCTCCAGCGCGGAGATTTCGAGGTGTTCCGGGGCGATGTCGTTGGCGATCGCGCAGGCTTCCGCCATATCGCGCACCTTGACCAACGCACCGCGGCCTTCGAGCGACGCGCGGATCACGTCCTGGCGCGGCATGGTGGGCAGCAGTTCGTTGATCGCGTCGCGCACGCGGGCGATGAAGGCATCGTCCGGGCACAGCAGGATGGATTGCGCGAGCTCGTCGTGCTCGGCTTGCGAGAACAGGTCCATCGCGATCCAGCGCGGGTCCGTCGTGCCGTCGCACAACACGAGAATTTCCGACGGCCCGGCGATCATGTCGATCCCGACCGTACCGAACACGCGGCGCTTGGCCGACGCGACATATGAATTGCCCGGGCCGCAGATCTTGTCGACTGCAGGCACCGTTTCCGTGCCATACGCCAATGCGCCCACCGCCTGCGCACCGCCGATCGTGAACACGCGATCCACGCCGCCCAGCAAGGCAGCCGCCAGCACCAGCGGATTCTTTACGCCATCCGGCGTCGGCACGACCATGACGATTTCGCGCACGCCGGCCACGCGTGCCGGAATGGCGTTCATCAACACCGACGACGGATACGCCGCCTTGCCACCCGGCACGTAGATACCCGCGCGATCGAGCGGCGTGACCTTCTGGCCCAGCACGGTGCCGTCCGCTTCCGTGTACTGCCAGCTATGGCTGCCGCACTCGATCTTCTGCTTCTCGTGGTAGCCGCGCACACGCGCCGCCGCCGCCTCGAGCGCCGCGCGGCGCTTGGGCTCCAGGCCTTCGAGCGCCGCTTCGAGTTCGGACATCGGCAACTCGAGCGCCGCAACGCTTTTCGCCTCGACGCGGTCGAAGCGGTTCGTGTACTCAAGTACCGCAGCGTCGCCGCGGGCCTTCACGTCGTTCAGAATCTGCGCGACCGAGCGCTCGATTGCTTCGTCTTCGCTCGCCTCGAACGCGAGCACCGCGTGCAGCGACTTCTGGAAGTCGGGCGCGCTGGAATCGAGTTTGCGAATCTTGATAGACATACGGGTATCCGTTTCGGTAAGGCGCGCGTTAAAAGTTTGACCACGCGCGTGGTCAAACTATTCAGGCCGCGGTAGCACCGGCCTTCGACGCGCGTTCAAACGCATCGAGGATCGGCCGCAGCGCGGCGCGCTTGAGTTTCAGCGCCGCCTGGTTCACAACGAGGCGCGACGAAATCTGCATGATTTCTTCCACCTCGACAAGATTGTTAGCCCGCAAGGTATTGCCCGAGCTCACCAGGTCGACGATCGCGTCGGCGAGGCCGACCAGCGGCGCCAGTTCCATCGAACCGTACAGCTTGATGAGGTCGACGTGCACACCCTTGGCGGCAAAATGCTCACGTGCGGTTTCCACATACTTGGTCGCCACGCGCAGGCGTGCGCCCTGGCGCACCGCATTCGCGTAGTCGAAACCGGCGGCCACCGCGACCGACATGCGGCAGCGCGCAATATCCAGGTCGACCGGCTGATACAGCCCGCTACCGCCGTGTTCGAGCAACACGTCTTTACCCGCCACGCCGAAGTCGGCGGCGCCGTATTCGACGTAGGTCGGCACGTCAGTGGCGCGCACGATAATCACGCGCAGATTCGCGTCCGTAGTGGGCAGGATCAGCTTGCGCGAGGTTTCCGGATCTTCGGCGACTTCAATGCCGGCTGCGGCGAGCAGCGGCAGCGTCTCTTCGAAGATACGCCCTTTCGACAAAGCGAGCGTAAGCGGAGCGCCCACGGCCGGCGAAGACGACGTTTGCGGCATCGAACTCATGCCTGGCTCCCCGAGATGCGGCGCACCTTGGCGCCGATGAGGTTGAGCTTGCTCTCCATCCGGTCGTAACCACGATCCAGATGATAGATGCGGTCGATCAGCGTTTCGCCCTCGGCGCGCAACCCGGCGATCACGAGACTCGCCGACGCACGCAGGTCGGTCGCCATCACCTTCGCGCCGGACAGCTTCTCGACGCCGGTCACAAGCGCGGTGTTGCCGTCGATCGTGATGTTCGCGCCGAGGCGGTTCAATTCCTGCACGTGCATGAAGCGGTTCTCGAAGATCGTCTCGACGGCTTGCGACGTGCCGTCAGCGATCGTGTTGAGCGCCATGAACTGCGCCTGCATGTCGGTCGGGAACGCCGGGTACTCGGACGTGCGGAAGCTCACCGCGCTCGGACGCTTGTCCATCCGCACGCGCATCCAGTCGTCGCCTTCTTCGATCGCGACGCCGGCTTCACGCAGTTTTTCGGTTACGGCTTCGAGGATCAGCGGGCGCACTTTGCGCAGTGTGACATCGCCGCCGGCAGCAGCGACCGCGCACAGGAACGTACCGGCTTCGATACGATCCGGAATCACCGTGTGCTTTGCACCATGCAGCTTGTCGACACCCTGGATCACCAGGCGATCCGTGCCGATGCCTTCAATCTTTGCGCCCATCGAGACCAGCAGATTCGCGAGGTCTCCGACTTCCGGCTCACGCGCGGCATTCTCGATGACCGTCTCGCCCTCAGCCAGCACCGCCGCCATCAGCAGGTTTTCGGTGCCGGTCACGGTGATCATGTCAGTCACGATACGCGCGCCCTTCAGACGCTTCGCACGCGCTTCGATGAAGCCGTGCTCGATCGTGATTTCGGCGCCCATGGCCTGCAGACCCTTGATGTGCTGATCCACCGGACGCGCGCCGATGGCGCAGCCACCCGGCAGCGACACCTTGGCATGACCAAAGCGTGCGACCAGCGGGCCGAGCACGAGGATCGACGCACGCATGGTTTTCACCATTTCGTACGGTGCGACGAGGTTATTGACCTTCGACGCATCCAGCGACACGCGCCCCTCACCGCTCTCGATGCGCACGCCCATCTGGCCAAGCAGCTTCAGCATTGTGCGCACGTCCTGCAGGTCGGGCACGTTGTCCAGATGCACCGGCTCCGCGCTGAGCAGACCCGCGCACAGGATCGGCAACGCCGCGTTCTTCGCACCTGAGACGACGACTTCACCCGACAGCGGGTAGCCACCTTCAATGACGAGTTTATCCATGCCTGTCACTTCCTGATTGACCCGGACTTCAACCGGGCCCGCTTTGACTGTGTTCGACGCGCCGCTACCCGCGTCGCGCCCTTCTTGAGTAATTCGCACTAAAGTTCCAGATTACGCGTTCTGCCATTCGGCGGGCGTCAGCGTCTTCATGCTGAGCGCGTGGATTTCTTCGCGCATGCGGTCGCCAAGCGCCGCATACACGAGTTGATGGCGCTGAATCAGACGCTTGCCTTCGAAGCTCGGCGAAACGATGGTCGCGAAGAAATGCTGACCGTCGCCCTCGACTTCGAGATGCTGGCAGGCGAGTCCAGCCGCGATGTATTGCTTGACCTGTTCGGGAGTCGGCAACATGAGAGAAGCTCCTGATCAGTGGCGCAGTTTGTAGCCGGAGGCGAGCATGCGCATCGCCACCACGGCCAGCACCACAAAGAAACCGGCAACGATCGCAAGGCTCACGAGCGGATTGATATCCGACATCCCGAAGAAACCGTAGCGAAAGCCGTCGATCATGTAGAAAAAGGGATTGAGCCGCGACACTTCGCGCCACACCGGTGGCAGCGTATGCGTCGAGTAGAACACGCCCGAAAGGAACGTGAGCGGCATAATCAGAAAGTTTTGAAATGCGGCAAGCTGATCGAACTTTTCGGCCCAGATGCCGGCGATCAAACCGAGCGTGCCGAGGATCGCCGCGCCGAAAATCGCGAACGCGATGATGTACAGCGGCGCGCTGAAGCTGACCGGCACGAACCAGATCGTCACGATGAACACGCCGAAGCCGACCGCCAGACCCCGGGCCACGGCGGCAAGCACATACGCGCCGAACATCTCGTAGTGAGACAACGGCGGCAGCAGCACGAACACCAGATTGCCGGTGATCTTCGACTGGATCAGCGAGGACGAACTATTTGCAAAGGCGTTCTGCAACACGCTCATCATCACGAGGCCGGGAATCAGGAAGCTCGTGTACTCGACGCCCGGATAGACCTGAACGTGACCGCGCAGCGCGTGGCCGAAAATCGTCAGATACAGCAGCGCGGTGATGACCGGCGCCAGCACGGTCTGGAACGCCACCTTCCAGAAACGCAGGATTTCCTTGTAAAACAGCGTGCGAAAGCCGCTCATGCCAGCCCCTCGATCACTTCCGGACCGTTCATCACCTGAACGAACACATCTTCGAGGTCGGCTTTGCGGACCTCGATTTCTTCGAATACACAGCCCGCTGCGCGGCACTGCGCGAGAATCCGCTCGACGTCGTCGTAGCTCGCCAGACGCAGCAGATGCTGACGGCCATTGCCGTTGCCCGTACCGCTTTCCACTTCGAGCGGACGCAACTCAGCCGGCAACACGCCCTGTGCAAAGCGCAGGAACAGTTGCATGCCGGCAAAGCGCTGCAGCAGCGTGCTGGTGCGCTCGAGCGCGACAACCTCACCGCGCCGCAACATCGCGATGCGGTCGCACAGCGATTCGGCTTCTTCCAGATAGTGCGTGGTCAACACAATCGTGTGGCCCTCGCGATTCAGGCGCGAGATGAATTTCCACAAGGTTTGACGCAACTCGACGTCGACGCCCGCGGTCGGCTCGTCCAGCACGATCACCGGCGGCCGGTGCACCAGCGCCTGCGCCACCAGCACGCGGCGCTTCATGCCGCCCGACAGCGCACGCATGTTGGCGTCGGCTTTATCGGTCAGGTCGAGATTGGCCATGATCTCGTCGATCCACGCGTCGTTGTTGCGCAGCCCGTAGTAGCCGGACTGGATACGCAAGGTTTCGCGCACCGTGAAAAACGGATCGAACACGAGCTCCTGCGGCACCACGCCGAGCGCGCGGCGAGCGTCGCGGAAATCGCTGACCACGTCATGCCCGCGCACCGCGATGCTGCCTTCATCGGCGCGTGCGAGACCGGCGAGGATGCTGATGAGCGTCGTCTTGCCCGCGCCGTTCGGACCGAGCAGTCCGAAGAACTCGCCTTCTTCCACCGTGAGGCTGACGCCCTTGAGCGCCTGCAAATCCTTGTAGCGCTTCTTGACGTTACGAATTTCTATGGCTGACATGACTGTGGGCCGCGTGCGTCGCGGCGCCTAAAGGAGCCCTGAGGGGGCGCAAAAGTGCTGGAAGGGACGAAATTGGGGCCGGTTATGTGCCCCGAAAAACATTTGATTATAGGGCAAAAATCAGCAGCCCCGGCTCAGCCGGGGCGGTTGGAAGTGACGCCAGGGGAGCGTCAATGTCGCGTCGATATCAGAGTGTCGACGCCGTAGGCTTGCGCCAGGCTGGCGAGACCAGCCGGCAGGTTGACGATCTCGAACACGACGCCGCGTGCCTGGGCGGCACGCTCCCATGCGAGCAGGACGGCAAGCGCGGTCGAATCGAATTGCACGAGCGGCGCGCAATCCACGCCGGTCGCGCCCGCGGCGATGCGCTGCAAACCCGCCTCGAACGCGGCTTTCGCGCTTTCGTGGGTCAGCGTCGCGCCGCTTTCGAAGCGGCTTGCGACGGCGTTCAGCACTTCGCTCACGACTGCTTGCCCGCAGCCAGTTGCTGATTACGCTGCGTGAGGAACTGGATCAGTCCGTCCACGCCCTTCTGCTGGATCTGCTCGTTGAACTGCTGCTGATACGCCTGGATCAGCCACGCGCCGAGCACGTTGATGTCATACACGCGCCAGCCGTTCGGCGTCTTGTACAGACGGTAGTCGAGTTCGATCGGCGAGCCGTTGTTCATCACCACCGAGCGGACCACCGTGTCGGTGTCGTCCGGGCTCATGCGGAACGGCTTGTACTGGATCTGCTGGTCTTTCACTTGCGCGAGCGCGCCCGAGTAGGTACGGATCAGCAACATCTTGAACTGCTCGACCACGGCGTTTTGCTGCTCAGGCGTCGCGGTGCGCCAGTTGCGGCCCATCGCCAGTTGCGTGGTGCGGCGGAAATCGGTGTACGGCAGGATCTTTTCGTTGACGAGCTGGGTGATGTGCGTAATGTCGCCTTGCTGGATCGACTTGTCGCTGCGGACCGCATCGACCACCTGTTGGGTGACGGTCTTGATCAATGTGTCCGGCGAACTGGAGTCGACGGTTTGTGCCGATGCGCCAGTACTGGCGAAAGAGAACAACGCAGCAAACAGCGGAATCAGGAAGAATTTTTTCATATCGAGCCTTGCCTTAAAAATAGTGCAACCGTTTGAGCCGACATTAGCACGCGAGTTCAGCAGCAATCCATGCGCAAACTACGAGAGTCGTATCGATCTGTTACGGCTGCACGATCAACGCAATTTGAATGACGGGAAGTTGAAACGCTGCGGCGGGACCAGTTGGCCGGCCGGGATCTGCGTCGTTTCGGGACCGCCGTTCAGGTCCAGCGGCGGCGAGGTGGAGCTGCCGGAAGCGGCTTCAGGGGCAGCGGCCGTGCCGGTTGCACCTGTGGTGGCGCCCGTTGCCGAAGCAGCTTGCGGCGGCGTTGCGGCGGCCGTACCGGACGCGGCCGCTGCCTTGGCGGCCGCACCCTGCGTGCCCGCCGCGCCTGCCGGTGCCGCAGCCGCGCCACTATCGACGTCGTCGTACTTCGGCAGTGGTGCTTCTTCGCCGTAGTTCGGCAGTGATTGCGCATGCTTGCTGTCCGACAGCAAATACTGGCGGCGTTGCAGATACGCGTTACGCACGAACGAGTACTTATCCAGCGCGGCGCCTTCCAGCACGTCGCTCGCGCCCAACAGATTCGCGCGCGTGTTGACCACGTTCAGGCCATACAGCGCCCAGCTCAGACCATCCGGATGAATGTAGCTGAGCGGATTGACATAGTAATTACCGATCGAGCCGACCGCGTCGCGCACCGTGCTCGGCCCGAACAGCGGCAGCACAAGGTACGGGCCCGCCGGCACGCCGTAGTGGCCGAGCGTCAGGCCGAGGTCGTTGTCGTGCTTGGGCAACTGGGCGAGCGTCGCCACGTCGAACAGACCGCCGACACCGAACACCGTGTTGATCACGATCCGCATGATGTCTTCGACGCCATCGGTGATCTTCAACTGCAGCAGGTTGTTCGCCGCAATGTAGACGTCGCCGATGTTCGAGAAGAAGTTCGTGACGCTGTCGCGCACCGGTTGTGGCGTCGCCCAGACATAGCCCTTCGCGACCGGCTTCAGCGCGTACTGGTCGAGCTTGTCGTTGACGGTAAACATCGTGCGGTTGAAGCCCTCGAGCGGGTCGCCCTTGGTCGGCGTCTGCACGGTCGTGCAGCCGACCAGCGTAGCGGCCGCAAGCGCGAACGTCGCTATCTGGACGGTGCGCACGCCTCGTGTGCGTGTGCGTAGGGTCTGCATTTTTATTCTCCTTATTGACCGGCCGCGCCAGAAGCGGGCAGAGTCGGCGCCGCGGGCGCCGCGGCGGGGGCGGCCGCAGCCGAACCCGCGCCCGGCTTGGATGCGCCCGAGTCCGCGGCCTTGCTATACAGGAATTGTCCGATCAGGTTTTCCAGCACGATCGCCGATTGTGTCATCGAGATCGTGTCACCCGCTTTAAGCATCTCGCTGTCGCCACCGGGTTCGAGCCCGATGTATTGCTCGCCGAGCAGACCCGAGGTCAGGATCTTCGCCGAGGTGTCTTTCGGAAACGGGTATTGCTTGTCGAGGTCGATCGTGACGACAGCCTGATACGCATTGCTGTCAAAGCCGATCGAGGCAACCCGGCCGACCGTCACGCCGGCGCTCTTCACCGGTGCGCGTACCTTCAGTCCGCCGATATTGTCGAACTTGAGCTTGACCGGATACGTTGCCTGAAACGACAACGAGCTCATGTTGCCGGCCTTCAGCGCGAGAAACAGCAACGCCACGAAACCCAACACCACAAACAGGCCGACCCAGAAGTCGAGAGCAGTCTTTTTCATCGTCATCCCAAAGTGAATCCGCCACGCTGCTCCCGCTCCCGTCACGCGCAACCCGAGGCGCGCCCGCTGAGCGGAAACGTGCAGCGCAGTTTTAGCTGAACATCAGTGCAGTCAGCAGAAAATCGAGGCCGAGCACCGCAAGCGACGCGTACACCACCGTCTTGGTGGTCGCGCGCGACACGCCCTCCGGCGTCGGCTTGGCTTCGTAGCCCTGAAACAGCGCCACGAAGGTCACCGCGAGGCCGAACACCACGCTCTTGATGACCCCGGCGCCGATATCGCGCCAGACGTCGACGCCACCTTGCATCTGCGACCAGAACGCGCCGGAATCGACGCCGATCAGCAGCACGCCCACGACATAACCGCCGAACACGCCGACCGCGCTGAAAATCGCGGCCAGAATCGGCATGGAAACGATGCCCGCCCAGAGGCGCGGCGCCACCACCACCTTCACCGGATCCACGGCCATCATTTCCATCGCCGTCAACTGCTCGCCCGCTTTCATCAAGCCGATTTCGGCCGTCAGCGATGTGCCGGCGCGGCCCGCGAACAGGAGCGCCGTGACCACCGGCCCAAGTTCGCGCACCAGCGAAAGCGCGACCAGCAGCCCCAACGCCTGTTCGGAACCGTAACGGTTCAGCGTGTAATAACCTTGCAAGCCGAGCACAAAGCCGACGAACAGCCCCGACACGGCGATGATCACCAGCGAATAATTACCTACGAAGTGGATCTGCTTCGTGACAAGACGCGGCCGGCGCAGCAGCGGGAAAAATTCAAGCAGCAGCCGGAAAAAGAAACGTGTGGCGTAACCGGCCGTGCCCAGCCCGTCGATCACCGAGCGTCCAAGCGCACTGATCATGACTGACCTCCGCCAAGACCGAAGTCCGCCGCGAGCGGCGTCTGGCTGGGATAGTGGAATTTGAATGGACCGTCCGGCGCACCGTCGATGAACTGGCGCACGGTAGCATCCGTCGACGCGCGCAGCTCAGCCGGCGTACCTTCGGCATGCACCCCACCATTGGCGAGGAAATAGACGTAATCGGCAATCGCGAACGACTCCGGCACGTCGTGCGTGACGAGGATCGAAGTCGCGCCAAGTGCCTGATTGAGCGCGCGAATCAGGTTCGCGGTGATACCGAGCGAAATCGGATCGAGGCCGGCAAACGGCTCGTCGTACATCATCAGCTCGGGGTCGAGCGCAATCGCCCGCGCCAGCGCCACACGCCGCGCCATCCCGCCCGAAATCTCCGACGGCGCCAGATCGCGCGCGCCGCGCAACCCGACTGCGTTGAGCTTCATCAACACGAGGTCGCGAATCAGTTCTTCGGGGAGGTCGGTGTGCTCGCGCAGCGCGAAGGCGACGTTTTCGAACACCGACATATCGGTGAACAACGCGCCGAACTGGAACAGCATGCCCATCTTGCGGCGCAGCGCGTACAGGCCGTCGCGCGTTTGCGCGCCGATGTCCTGGCCTTGAAACAGGATCTGGCCGCGCTGCGCGCGCACCAGACCGCCGATCAGGCGCAGCACTGTGGTTTTGCCGCAACCCGAGCCGCCCATAACGGCGACGACCTGGCCGCGCTTGAAGCGCAGATTCAGGTTCGACAGGACGAGCCGGTCGCCATAACCGAAGTCGACGTCACGCAGCTCGAGGAAGGTCTCGGGGGAGGAAGACACGAAACTGACAGTCCTTTTACACGGAAGGCCGAATTATAGGGCCATCATGCAAAAGCTGCCGTGAGGTGCCCTGTCCCTTTACTGAACTTGACGATTATTGCGTAAACGCATGTTGCAACGCAGAAACCGCGGCAGCCGGATCGGCAGCCTCGGTCACGGCGCGCACCACGGCCGCGCAGCCCACGCCGGTCGCCAGCACGTCCGGCAGCACCTGCAGATCGATTCCGCCGATCGCCACCAGCGGCACCACGCCGTCGAGCAGGCGCACATACCGCGCCAGACGCTTGAGGCCCTGCGGCGCGGTCGGCATGACCTTGGTGGTGGTCGGGAACACCGCGCCCAACGCGATGTAGCTTGGCCGGAAGTGCAGTGCCTTCAGAATCTCGTAGAAACCGTGCGTCGACAAACCGAGCCGCATGCCGGCGGTGGCCAGCGCCGACAGATCGGCGGTATGCACGTCTTCCTGGCCAAGATGGACGCCGTAAGCGCCCGCTTCCAGCGCGGCTTGCCAGTGATCGTTGATGAACACCTGGGCATCGTGCGCACGGCCCGCGGCGACGCAGCGGGCGATTTCGCGCTTCAGTTCATCGGCGGGTTCGGCCGATTTGCGGCGCAACTGGACCGTTTTCACGCGGAAGCCCACCACCCGTTCGACCCATTCCGCGGTCGGCAGCACCGGGTACAGACCGAGCCGGTCCGGACAGCGCGCGAACGCTTGCGCCGGGGCGGCCGGCAGGCCAGTGAGTCGCGGGAAGTGCGCGATATCGGCCGGAAAGGCGTCGTCCGCTTTAGTTTCGTCGCCGTCGCGCCAGGCCAGAGCCAGCACCAGTGCGTCATGCGGATCGAAGCCGCAGTCCAGAAACGCCGCCAGCGCGGGGATCCAGTCGTCCGCCAGGTGACCTTCCAGAGAGTATTTCTCGCCGCCCAGATGGAGTGTCGCCGTGTTCTCGGTGGCGACGATCACACCCGCGCCCTGCACCTGCCAGCGCGCCACCTGCTCGCCATGCTGCTGCGCGTCGGCGATGACGATCAGGTCCCCGCCGTTCGGTGCGTCCGGCGCGGTCAGGCAGATGCGCCACGGCGCGTGGGTCGGCGGCCACTCGCCCAGACGGACGCGGATCCGCTCGGCGGCTTCGGTGAGTTCATCGGCGGGCGGCCAGAAGAGGTCACGGCCCGTCAAAGGCAAAGTTTGCGTCATGCGGCGCTCCCATCTTGGTGCCAGAACGGCATGCCGACCACCGGCGTGCTCGCGTGCGCGCTTTCGCGCTCGGCCATCGGCCCCGCCAGAAAAGCCTGGCGGCCCGCTTCGACGCCCAGCGCAAAGGCGCGCGCCATTGCGTCAGGGTGCGTCGCCTGCGAAACGGCGGTGTTCAGCAGCACGCCGTCGAAGCCCCACTCCATCACTTGCGCCGCGTGCGACGGCACGCCGAGGCCGGCATCGACGATCAGCGGCACGTCGGGCAAGCGCTCGCGCAAGACCCGCAGTCCGTACGGATTGATCACGCCCTTACCCGTGCCGATCGGCGCGCCCCACGGCATCAGGGCCTCGCAGCCCGCATCGAGCAGACGGCGGCCAATCACCAGATCTTCGGTGCAATACGGCAGCACTTTGAAGCCGTCTTTGATCAGTTGTGCAGCCGCTTCGATCAGACCGATCGGATCAGGCTGCAACGTGTAGTCGTCGCCGATCAGTTCGAGCTTGATCCAATCGGTTTCGAAGATTTCACGCGCCATATGCGCGGTCGTCACCGCCTCGCCGACGGTCAGGCAGCCGGCCGTGTTGGGCAACAGCGGCACACCGTGGCGCTTGAGCAGATCGAAGAAACCGGCTTCGGCACCGCATTCGTTCATCTGCCGGCGCAGCGCGACGGTCACCATGCCGGGCCGCGCCGCGTCGATCGAGTCGGACAGCGATTGCAGCGACGGATAGCGCGAGGTGCCGAGCAGCACGCGGCTCGCGAAGGTTTCGCCGTAGAGCGTGAGCGCGTCGGCGGTTTGGGGGGCAGTCATTTGCATAGTCCTGGTCTCCGGCAATGCATGGCGCGGGGTTAGCCGCCGGCCACGGGTTGCACGACGTCGAGCTTGTCGCCCGGTTGCAGCGCGCGCGCCGCATGCTGGGTACGTGCGACGAAATCGCCGTTCAACGCGACCGCGAACGGCGGACGCGCGCCGAACGCGGCGAGCGCATCGGCGACAGTCGCGCCTTCGGGCAGCGACAACGGCTTCTGATTGATATGAATGTCCATGGTGTTCGAATACGGTTCAATCGATGGCGGGAGCGGCTCAACGCGCTGACTCGCCTGCGGTTAATTCACCAGCAGGCGCGCAATGCTCATGCCGGCTCCCGCGTGGAATCCAGTTGAAACAGTTCGCTCCAGCGAGCTGCGCTTTGCCAGTCGGCGAAAGCATCGGCGTCGCCGATGCGGCCGTCGAGCAGCGCCGCGGCGAAGCGCACAGCTTCGTCGGCGACTTCGGGCACGATCATGTAACCGTGCCGGTACAGGCCGTTCACGCGCAGCGTTTGCGCGCCATCCCACAGCAAGGCCGGACGGTGGTCCGGCAAAGTCGGGCGGCACTGCGAATTCAGTTCGAGGATGCGTGCCTCGCCGAAGCCGGGATGCACGGAAAACGCCGCGCTCAGCAACTCGAGCGCCGAGCGCACGCTGACCGGCGACATGTCCTCGCCTTCCACCTCGGTCGCGCCGATCACGTAGAGATCGTTCGGCTTCGGTGCGATATAGAGCGGGTAGCGCGGATGCAGCAGGCGTACCGGTCGCGTCAGCTTGATACCCGGCGCATGCACGCGGGCGACTTCGCCGCGGATGCCGCGCAGCGTGGGCAGCACCGGCTTCGCGCCCAAACCCCGGCAGTCGATCGTGATGCGCGCGGGCGGCAGCGCATGATCGTCGACCGGCGTGTTCCAGTGCGTTTCGACACCGCGCTGGGCGAGCCCCGCAGCGAGCGCGGCCAGCACCTGGCGGTTATCCAGTTGGCCTTCGCGCGGCAGCAGCCAGCCCTGGTTGAAGCGGCCCGCCAACGCGGGCTCGGCGGCGCCGAGCTGGGCACCGGCCAGCGTCACGAAGCCGCCGTCGAGCAGTTCAGCAGGGGCGTTCGAGCGCACGCGGCGTTCGAACAACGGTGCTTCGGTACGATCGGCGTGATGCCATACGACCAGCGTGCCATTACGCTGGAAGAACACCGGTTCGGGCAATTCGGCCAGCACTTGCGGCCAGGTGTCGAGCGAACTCGCGCCAAGACGTGTGATCAGCAGTTCAGCACTGGCGGCTTCGGCCAGCGGCGCCAGCATGGCGGCGGCCACCCAGGCCGCGGCTTGCGTGCCCGCGGCATCGCCGCGCTCGTAAAGCGCCACGCGATGCCCCTCACCGGCGAGGCGCCACGCGACGAGGCGCCCGCACAGCCCACCACCGAGCACTGCGAAATCGGGTTGAGCAGAACGATTCATCGCGCCCACTCCGCGTCACAACGGCTAGCAAGGCTAAAGCAGCACGGCGCGCCGGCATAACCGACGAGAGCGTGACGAAGAGCAAAACACATGTCTGAAGAATAGGCGGTCATCGAGTCCTTTCCGTACGGCCAAAAAACGCACGTACCCAGGACGAAACCGGCGGGTGAGGCCGGCCGGGCAATACGCGCGTCCAATGACGGACGCCGCCCGGCGGGGAATGGAAGACTGGCTGCTTCCGGAAACTTCCCGCGCCGGTATTACCCGGATCGGGTGCAAAGGGTCTCTCTCAGCCTCGCCGCCGCTGCATGAAAATCACGCAGCCTGTGGGCAAAGCACCCCTGTTTCGTCGAAGGTCATTAGACCATAAAAGGCGCAGCGCCCGCAAACCAGCGGCCCATGCAATCGCGTCCAGTTGATCCGGCACCATCATTCGATTCATCAATATGGCCGAATGCAGCGCTCTGGCACAATGCCAGGACCGGATGCCGCTGCCGCGCGGGCGGTATGTATGCTTAGCCGCCCGCGCGGCAGCGGCATCGAGGCGAGACCTCTGAGCGGAAATTAATTTTCACTTAAGGGCTTCGCGCCAGAATCGGTCGCTCACCCGGGTGTGCGTTCGTCGAGCCCGACGCCCGGGGCACGCACCGTAAACCTACCGTGGGCCGGCCCGCCTGGGGCCAGCCCGACATGGGTCAGCCCGGATGGGCCAGCACTTCATCAGGATGCTCATGACATCGAATACCGCTTCCCGCCCCGCGCTGCCGCCGGACGAAAAAGTCTCCGCCTGGAGTCTGATCAAACCTTACTGGGTTTCCGAAGAACGAAAAACGGCGTGGGGGCTGCTCATCGCGATCATCGTGATGAACCTGCTGGTCGTGTGGATCAACGTGCGCCTGAATCGCTGGAGCGCCGACTTCTACAACGCGCTGCAATCCAAGAACGTCCATGACTTCCCACACCTGCTGATGGTGTTCTCGGGGCTCGCGTTCGGCTTCATCATCCTCGCGGTATATGGCCGCTATCTACGCCAGATGCTCGGCTTCCGCTGGCGCCAGTGGCTGACCACGCGCTACCTCAACGAGTGGCTGGACGATAGCGCCTTCTACCGGATCGAACGCGACCGGCTCGCCGACAACCCCGACCAGCGGATCAGTGACGATCTGCAATCATTCGCCACCAACACGCTCTCGCTCACGCTCGACCTGTTGTCCACCATCGTCACGCTGGTGTCGTTCATCACGATCCTGTGGTCGCTGGCCGGCGCGTTGACCATCTCGCTCGGCGGCATGCCGTTGCAGATTCCGGGCTACATGGTGTGGGCCGCGGCGCTCTACGCGGTGGTCGGCTCGCTGATCATCCAGAAGGTCGGCCATCCGCTCGTGCCGATCAACTACCAGGCACAGAAAGTCGAGGCGGATTTCCGTTTTGGCCTGATCCGTCTGCGTGAAAACGCCGAGCAGATCGCCTTCTACAACGGTATGGACACGGAGAAGACGAACGCGCACTCGCTGTTCGGCCGCATTCGCGACAACTGGTGGCAGGTGATGAAGTACACCAAGCGGCTCACCTTCGTGCTGAGCTTCTATGGTCAGATCGCGATCATCTTTCCGATCGTGGTCGCCGCGCCCCGATACTTTGCCGGCGCTTTCACGTTCGGCGTTCTGATGCAGATCTCAAGCGCCTTCGGCACCGTCAGCGATTCGTTTTCGTGGTTCATCAATAGTTATGGCAGCCTCGTTGAATGGCGCGCGACCGTGAACCGGTTGCGTGAATTCAAACGCGTCGTGCATGCGCCGCGACTGAAGGAATCGGTCTCGCCCGCTACCGCGCATGGCGGCATCAATCTGCATCTTGTCGACGAAGACAAGCTCACCACCGAGGGCCTTCAGCTTGCGCTGCCGAACGGCAACCCGCTGTCGCGCATTCGCGATATCTCGATCACGCCGGGCTCGCGCTGGCTGGTGCGTGGCCCGTCCGGCTCGGGCAAGAGCACGCTGATGCGCGCACTCGCCGGTTTGTGGCCGTTCGGCGACGGCTCGATCGACGCACCGGTCAACGCGCGCATGATGTTCATCCCGCAGGTCAGCTACATGCCGATCGGCACGCTGAAAGCCGCGCTCACCTATCCGTCGTCCGCGGACACCTACACCGACGACGAATGCCGCGAAGCGCTCATCACCTGCCACCTGTCGGAGTACGCCGACCGCCTGAAGGAATCGGGGCACTGGACGCGCATTCTCTCGCCGGGCGAACAACAGCGTCTTGCCGGCGCCCGCGTGCTGCTGCACAAACCGGACTATCTGTTCCTCGACGAAGCGACCAGCGCGCTCGATGCGGAAAACGAAGCACGTCTCTATCACCTGTTCACCGAGCGGCTGCCGAAGGCGGCGATCGTCAGCGTCGCGCATCGCGAATCGCTGGCGGCGTTCCATGGCGACACGCTCGACGTCGAGCGCTCGGCCGAACCGGTCGCCGCATGAGCAGCGTGAGCGATGCGAGTGGCTCGCGTGACACGAGCAGCACAACCGATATGAGCGGCGCCGAGTTCGATCGCGTCGTCCTGATCACCGGCGCGGGCTCCGGCATCGGCGCGGCACTGGCTCGGCGCATTGCCGCGCCGCGTACTGCGCTGATGCTGCACGCACGCGGCGCCGATGACGAAGCGCGCCAGCGTCTTGCGCAAGTCGCTGCCGATTCCAGCGCGAACGGCGCACGCTGCGCGACGGTGTTCGGTGATCTGGCCGAACGCGGCGCCGCCGAACACGTGATTCATCAAACGCTCGCGAGCTTCGGTGCGCTCGATCAACTGGTCGCGAACGCCGGTCACGCGCAACGGCAAACGCTCAACGGGCTCGACGCCGATGTATTCAGCACCGCCTTCGCCGCCATGCCGGCCGCGTTCGCGGCGCTCGTCAAACGTGCGACACCTGCGTTGGAGACCTCGAAGCGAGGTCGTGTGGTCGCGCTCAGTTCGTTCGTCGCGCATCGCTATCGCGCGGATGCGCCGTTCGCCGCTACGGCAGCGGCAAAAGCGGCACTCGAATCGCTGGCTAAGACCGCAGCCGCCGAACTTGCGCCGCATGGCGTGACGGTCAATTGCGTGGCGCCCGGCTACACCCGTAAAGATCGCGGCCCAAGTGCCGACAATGCATCGGTGTGGACCCGCGCCGCCGACGCGACGCCGCTGGGTCATGTCGCCGAGCCCGCGGATATCGCCGCGCTGATCGCGTTTCTGCTCTCCGATGACGCGCGTCACATGACCGGCCAGGTGATTCATATCGACGGCGGCCTCACGCTCGGCTAGGCATCACGCCACTGTCAACGCAACCTTCAGCACAGCGAGGCAGCGCGCACGTTCGCACAACTCGCCGCGCGCCGCCCGTCGACACGCCGCACATTCTGACAACCCGCCACGCGGCCAGGCAACGCGCAGCAACATCCAGAAACACGCGAGAAGAGTTCGAAAGCATTTACGAAGCGGGCAAGCTGTTCCCCGCTTTGAAAAACCCTTATAGCAGCGACGATAGTCGTGCTGGCCGTACCACGCGCGGCCCGCCACGCCACTCACTGCTACGGGACTCTCCGCACATGTCATTCGATCGCCGCCCCTATCCTTTGACCCAGCGCATCGCGCTTGCTCTTGGCGCAGCCCTGCTGCTCACGAGCGCCGCGTACGCTGCGCAGTCCACCCAGCCCGATGAGCCGGCGGACGTTTGCCCCGCGCTCAAACATATCGTCAACGCAGCCGACTTCAAACAACTGCACACGCAACCCGCCGCGCAACTGCCGGGGACGTCGCCCGCGGACGACTGCCGCGCCAGCACGCACGCCTACGATTGCCACTGGCGCGCGCACTGGCAAGCTGACGGCGTCGTCAACGATCCGCTCGAAGAATTCGGCGCCGATATCGCCGCCTGCTTTCCGAACGTCGTGCATGACGTCAACACGCCGACGCGTCAGCATTTCATCGTGACCACCGATGACCGGCACGTGAACGTCACGGCAAGCGTGCAAGGACAAAACGAATTACGCCTGCGTGTCACGCGTTGAGCGTGGGTCGCTTTTACCCTCTTCAGCGGCCGCTATCAGCCGCAAT
Organism: Paraburkholderia sediminicola; assembly: GCF_046027825.1. Classification (GTDB taxonomy): domain Bacteria; phylum Pseudomonadota; class Gammaproteobacteria; order Burkholderiales; family Burkholderiaceae; genus Paraburkholderia; species Paraburkholderia sediminicola_D. The sequence goes on along the minus strand of NZ_JAQQDU010000015.1, from coordinate 82,802 downwards.
CCGCTAGCGACCCGCCTTTGATTCGCCACTACTCTTCACCGCCACCAGGCACCGCATCATGACCTCCATGCCGAGCTTGCGCGCTTACGCTTTCACGCGGGCCCCTTGGGCCGCGTGGGTCATGTTGCGGCGGCCTTGCACGTGGCTCGCCGCCTCGGCCACCCTCGCATTCGGTCTGAACGGCTGCGCGTGGACGCTGATCTCGGCGGCCGACGCCACCGGCTCTGTAATTCAGGCGGGCTACGCGATCGCGGCGAACTACTCGTCGCCAACCTTCGTCAACGGCCGGCGGGCGGACGTGCGTAACGTCTGCATCGAAGTGAATCAGGCGGTGTCGGTCGGCGATTTCGTGCCGGCGCTGCAACTGGCGCTCGACCGGCGCGGCATTCGTTCGGATGTCTACAATCCCGGCACCTCGCCCGCCAGCTGCGAGGCACGCCTCGTGTACAACGCCGCGATCGATTACGGCCGCCGCGCGTTCAGCGACGAAACGATCCAGTATCTGTCGATCATCGATCTGACGCTGATCCAGCACGGGCGCATTCTCGTCACCGCGCGCTATCAGACCGGCGGCCTCAACACCGACCGGTTCTCTACCGCATCGACCAAGCTGAACGGTCTGATCGGCAAGATGGTGATTGATCAGACCGACCTGGCCCCGCAGCCGATGCAGACCATCCAGACGTCGCAGGCAAACTAGGCGCACCGCCTCCTTGCCGTCTCTTACACGAGAAAGGATTCGAAAGCGTTACGCGCTTTGCGCCGCTCGCGCGGATCACTAAGATGACCTGGATGAACCCATCCATTCTGGTCGTCGACGACGACCCCGTCGTACGCGAGATCGTCAGCGAATATCTGCTAGGACGAGGCTTCAACGTGTCCACACTCGAACATGGCATGGCGCTGCAGCGCGCCATGCAGAACGAGCGTCCCGCGCTGATCGTGCTCGACATCATGATGCCGGAGCTCGACGGCATCAGCGCGCTGCGCGCATTGCGCGTCGCCGGCGACGATATTCCCGTGATCCTGCTGACCGCGCGCGCCGATCCGATCGACCGCGTGATCGGCCTCGAACTCGGCGCCGACGACTATCTCGGCAAGCCATTCGAACCGAGCGAGCTGGTCGCGCGAATTCGCACGGTCCTGCGCCGCCGCGGCACGATTGCGCCGAGCGCACCCGAGCAACGCGCGCCCTATCGCTTCGGTCGTTTCGAGGTGAATTTCCCGGCGCGCGAATTGCGCCGCGATGGCGAGCGCATCCCGCTGCGTTCGAGTGAATTCGCAATGCTCAAGGTGTTTGTCACGCACGCGATGACCGTACTCACGCGCGCGCAGTTGCTGGAGAAACTGCACGGCAATAGCGAGGCGCATCGCAATCGCAGCCTGGATGTATCGATCTGGCGTTTGCGGCGGCTGATCGAAGTGGATCCATCCGAGCCTCGCTATGTGCAAACCGTCTGGGGGCGCGGCTATGTGTTCGTCCCGGACGGCGAGATCGGCGCAGCGGAACGCAACGCTTCGGGGCTTGCGTAGCGCTTAGGCCAACGTACGCTGCAGGTCGTGCATCTCATGCACACCTCGCGTGCAGCCCGCGCCCGACCTGCGGCCGCTTTAAAACGTCAGCACGCTCAGAAACATTCTCTGCAGCCAGCCCATCGTGGTGGAGTCCGACACCATGCCCGCGCCCGCCTGCTCGATGCGCGCGTTCGCGACCTTACTCGACGCCACGTAGTTGCCTGCTTCGATATCCTTCGGATTGACGATGCCCGACAGGCGCAAGCGGTCGCGGTTGCCGCTCATCGCGATCACCTTCTCGCCCGATACCACCAGATTGCCGGTCGACATCGTGCCGATCACCGTCACGGCCAGCGTGCCGGTCATGCCGCTGACATCGGTGAGACTGCCCTGCCCTTTGTAGTCGGTACTGGCCGAGCCAATGTTGAACAGCCTCGCGAGCCGCGCGGCGGCGTTGGTCGACTGATCGGCGGCGGTCGCGGTGATGCTGCTCGACCGGCTCGCGGCGGCGGTCGAGCTATTGTTGCCGCTATACGACTCCGACAGGCGGATCGTCAGCACGTCGCCGATATGCTGCGCACGCGGCGTTTCGTAGAGCAGCAACGGCGCGCCGGCCTGATAGATCGCACCCTGCGTGTTGACGTTCAACGGCGCCGACGCGAGCGGCGGCGACATCGGGGTTTCGACGATTGAGGGCTGCTGGCTGCTCGCGCAAGCCGCGAGACAGGCCGCCGCGCCTAGTGTGACAGTGAGACGTAGCGCAGTCATGCACGCTCCCTGGCCGGATCGGCCGGATTGAAAATGGACTTTGCGGTCGCGCTACCGATGCTTTGTTCAACGATGCAATCGGTGCCACGCATGAGCCCGCCAACCGCGCAATGGATGAGGCAGCCCATCAACCCGCCTCGGCACCGCTTGCCTGCCATTGCCGCACGACCGATTTCACCCATGCGTCCGAGCCCTTCAGGAGATAGGTGAGCGTGCCGTTGCGGGTGCCCGGCAGAAAGCACAACGTGATCGAACTGACCGCGTTGTCCCACACGTAAACCGGCATCGCGCCCGACGACGACGCGCTGTGCGTCACCAGGCGCGGCGGGCCATAACGGTCCGCGAGCGCGTCGCGCAGATCTTCGGCGGTGATCTCGTCGATCACGAAAGAAATCTCGTACAGCCGCAGTGCGCTCTGGCCGTCGACACGCGCAAAGCGCAGCACATGTTCCTGTGCCGGTGCGCCATCAACGACGGCTTGCGACACCGCCCAACCGTCGTCCGCCCGATGCGCCCAGCGGCAGGCCACCGTCAGACTCTCGTGCGACTTCAGCCGCATGCCGAGCGCGCCCGCCTGCACGTCCGTCTCGCAGATGGGCACACTGCCAAGCGGCGTGGCCCGCACGGTCGAACCCGCGCGGAATTCGTCGAGCGTGATGCCGAGCGCTATGCCGCGAAACGCGAACGGCACGTCCTGCGAACGTCGGCGCGCCTCAGTGGAAGCGCCCTTCGAAGCGGCGCTGGACGCATTCGCGCCGCGCTCGACCGACTGCGCCTGAGCGGTCATCGAGACCATGCCGCCCAGCAGCGCCAGCGCACAACCCATCCGTTTGAGTGTCATGATTCAGTCGATGGCAGATGAACACATGTCGAACGGTGTGGCCGCGGCATGGCCAACGACCGGGATGATTTTCAGCGTGGCCGACGTCAGCCGGCACGGCAGCGCGGCAACGGCGCAGCCGCCGAGTGGCAGCAGCGCCGCGCCGAGTGTCAACCACGCAGCGACACGGATGAAACGGTGAGGAATGCTCGGGGTCGACACACGGGCCTCGGTGCGTCAGGCAGTCGTGTTGACGAGATTCCCGACCAGCCCCGACGGCAGCGACGGTGGCGTCTCGCTAGCGGACTCCGGGGCCTGCGGCGTCGCCGCCGGACTGGCTGGCGTGGCGGGTTTTTCTGCCGGCCGCGTGGGCGCGAGCGAAGAAAAGCGGGTTGAGGTGTGAGTGCTGTGAATGGTCATGATGAGCCTCGCGTGGCGCTAGATTTCGATTTCACGCCGCCTGCCGTGGGCCCAAGGCGTTAGGCTGTTTTCGACATGCGACGCAACGTACTGCACGACGAATCATCTCGCCGCACACGCGGTGGCGATGCACGAAGGAACGTGCGCTTTTCGGCGGTTCTTACGACCCGTTGCGACCCATTGCCATCAGTAGCAATTGCGCGCAGATTCTTTCATCGGAGGAATTCAAGCGGTGCAAAATGACTTCCACGCCGCATTGAGCACGGGTGGCGCGTGGCTGACGCATTGCTAAATATGGCAACCGTGAAATATGCCGTGAGCCTTTGGTGACGGGCCTGACGCCCGAACCGGCAAGGACGGCGCGGCTTTGCGTAAGCATTGGTAAGAAAACAGTCGGTCGCGCGCCGCGCGCGCCAGTCTAGAATTTCGCCATGAATCCACAGGTCCTTATCGTCGACGACGATCCGGTCGTACGCGATCTGCTTTGCAAGTTTCTGCAATCGAACGGCTTCGACGCGTCGGTGCTGCACGACGGCACCCATTTGCAACGCCGGCTCGAACGTGAACGGCCATCGGTCGTCGTGCTCGACATCATGATGCCGAACACCGACGGCCTGCGCGCGCTCACAGCCTTGCGCGCCGCCGGCGATGACATTCCGGTGATCTTCGTCACGGCGCGCGGTACGGTAGCCGATCGCATCGTCGGGCTTTCGCTCGGCGCGGACGACTATCTGACCAAACCGTTCGACCCACGCGAACTGCTCGCGCGCATCCATACGGTGCTGCGCCGCCGTGGGCCGTCCACCACGAGTGCGCCGGAAGCCCGCAAGCCGTATCGCTTCGGCCCGTTCGAACTCGACTTCGCCACGCGCTCGCTGTCGCGCGACGACGCGAAGCTGCCCCTGCGCGACAGTGAGTTCGCGCTGCTAAAGATCTTTGTCAACAATCCGTATAAGGTGCTGTCGCGCGTACTGATTCACGATCTCGTGCATCGCGACAATCTCGCCTTCCGCGACCGCAGCCTCGATGTGCCGATCTGGCGCCTGCGCCGCGTGATCGAAAACGACCCGTCCAACCCCTGCTACGTGCAGACAGTACGCGGCAAAGGCTATGTGTTCGTGCCCGACGCCGACGGCACGCCGTTTGTCGACGAGGCTGCCTCAAGCGCATGAAAAACCCGCTGAACACGCTGTTCGGCAGAATGGCGTTGCTGTCCACGGCGGTGTTGTTCGCGATTCAGGCCGGGTGGTTCGTGCTGGTGGTGATGCAGCCGCCGCGCCACGAAATCGACGGCTTCGCGCGGGGCATTCTGCTGGTGCTGCAGGCGATCAACGGCGAGCCGATGAAGGGCGCCGCGCTCGCGCCCGCCATGCGTGTGCACCTCGTCCCCACCTGGAACATGCCGTCGAGCGTCCATCTGCACGCGCCGACCATTCATCCGCTGGTCGAGCTGAGCCGGCAATTGCGCGAGAACCTGCCGCCCGGCACGCAAATCGCTGTCGACGACCTGCGCCCGCCGCAACTATGGGTGCTGTTCCCCGGCAAGTCGAACTGGGTCGTCGTGCCGGTGGACGTTCCGCCGCGCCCGCGCTTCCTGGTCGAATCGATCTCGATGTTGCTGGCCGCGCTGATCCTGTCGTTGTTCGCGGTCTGGCAGATGCAGCGGCCCCTATCACGCGTGGCCGATGCCGCCCGCGCCTTCGGTTCAGGCGGCCGGCCGGAGCCCGTGACCGTGCAAGGCCCGCGTGAACTGCGCGATCTGATCGGTTCCTTCAACGACATGATGCGTCGCCTGAACGAAGCCGGCGATGATCAGGCGGTGATGCTGGCCGGTGTCGCGCACGATCTGAAAGCACCGCTCACGCGGCTCAAGTTGCGCGCGAGCGTGCTGGTCGCAGAGAACGAGCGGGCCGGACTGATCCGCGACGTCGACTCGTTGACCAACATCGTCCAGCAGTTTCTGGAGTTTGCCGGTCAGTCCGCCGACGCGGGGCCGCCGGTCGAAGTCGACGAATTCCTGCAGGAACAGTTTTCCGCCGGCGACAGCACCGAGACGCCGCTATTCACGCTCGATCTGCGCGCGGGTGCGTCGTTCACGCTGCCGCGCACCTTGCTCGACCGGCTGGTGACGAACCTCGTCGACAATGCGCTCGAGCACGGCTCACCACCGGTGGATATTGCCACGGCGCGCAATGACGGACATTGGGTCATCAGCGTGCGCGATCACGGCCCGGGGATTCCTGACGACCGCATCGCCGCGGCGATGAAACCGTTCGTACGGCTCGATGCCGCGCGTGGCGGCGAAGGTCATTGCGGACTGGGTCTCGCGATTGTCGCGCGGCTCGCGCACGATCGCGGCGGACATTGCCATGTGCGCAATCACGCGCAAGGCGGGCTGGAAGTAAGGATCGAATTGCCGGTTGGGCCGGCACAAGCGTAAGGATGATCTGGAAGGGCAGAACGGCGTAGAGCGCGGGCGCTTACGCGCCCTTACTGGAAGGGCTTTCGCGAGGGCTGTGGCCTTATAGTCGCCCCCGGCAACCTCGATGCCGCCCTTCTCTGTCCGCCTGCTTGTTTGGGGCGGACTTTTTTTCGTCTGTACAGGTCGCAGGCTTTCGCGCACCGCAAGCGCGGCGAACGTAAGTCAGTCAGACCACCAGACGGTCGTGCAACGTGTCGATCGTCGCCTGAGACAGGCCAAGGCCTTGCGTCAGATAGCTCGCCATCGTGCCGTAGCTCGCCTGCACCTGATCAAACCCCGCCTGCAGATAACTTTCCTGGACGTTGAACACGGGCGACTCGACCGTTGCGGCCGCGTCGCCGCTCTGCGCGCGCAGCGTTCCGGTCCGCGCCGCAATCGACTGGACCAGGTAGACGTTGCTGAGCAGATAGTCCTGCGTGATGACGTCGAGCGGCACGTTGGCGATACTGAGCAGGAGTGCCGCGACCCAGCCGGTGCGATCCTTACCCGCGTTGGAATGAAACAGTTGCACGCCGGCGCCATTGGCGAGTCGCGCGAGGAGCTCGCCATACCCGACGCGCTGGGCGGCGCCGGTGACATAGCCGCGCACCTGGGCTTCCATGAACGCCACGGCGGCGCCTGGCGTATCGAACGTTGGCGTAACGAAGTCGCTGGTACCCAGGACATCGAGCGCTTGCGATGTCGCGCCGGTCGGCAGGATATCGGCAACGCGTGCGATTTCGGCTGGCGTGCGCAGGTCGTATACCGAGGCGATGCCGAGTTTATCGATGGTGACGGCGTCGGCCGCGCTGAGGCTCAGCGCATTCGCGCGATAGAAAGCGCCACGGCGCATCTGCTTGCCGTCGACGGTGGGATAGCCGGCGGCCGCGCCCGCCACGTCACGAAAGTTGCTCACCGACGTGAGGCGCGGCGTTGCCGGCTGATCAGCGTTGAGATTGCCGCCCCCGCACGCCGACAGCAGCGAACTGCTCATACCGGAAAGCAGCAACACGCTTGCCGACGATTTCAGGAACGCGCGGCGCGATTGATGGACCCGCAAAGACGTGCTCGCGGAGCGGCGGTATGGCGAGCAGGCTTTTGCGGTTGCGGGCATTAAGAGTGGCGTGCGCGAGCGTGAGGATGAATTTCGCAGCTTGAGCACTGCCGGCGCAGTTTAACGGTGACGAATAATTTTTGGGTTACATGGTAGTAGTTCGTAAGGAACCGGAATGGAGTTTCTTACCCGACCGCCATTTTTGACCATAGCTGGCCGCATAACACCCCGCGCCCTTAGAATACAAAAAACCACGATCAAGCCGCCGGAAGGCAAAAACCGCCTGGAGACCACAAAAAAACATGCCCTCTCTCCAATGGTTCACCGAACTGACCCAGCGCGAACGCCGCACCCTCTACGCGGGCTTCGGCGGCTACGCAGTCGACGCCTTCGACTTCATGATCTACTCATTCCTCATCCCGACGCTGATCGCGACGTGGGGCATGACCAAAAGCGAAGCCGGCATGATCGCGACCAGCTCGCTGATTTCGTCGGCGGTCGGCGGCTGGCTCGCCGGCATCCTCGCCGACCGCTACGGACGCGTGCGTGTCCTCCAGTGGACCATCGCCACCTTTGCGATCTTCACCTGCCTGTCCGGCTTCACCCACTCGTTCTGGCAACTGCTCACCACCCGCACGCTGCAAGGCATCGGCTTTGGCGGTGAATGGTCGGTCGTGACGATCATGATGGCCGAAACCATCCGTTCACCTCAGCATCGGGCGAAAGCCGTCGGCACCGTGCAAAGCAGCTGGTCCTTCGGCTGGGCGGCGGCGGCCATCATCTATTGGGCGTTCTTCGCGCTGCTGCCGGAACAGGTTGCATGGCGTGCCTGCTTCTGGATCGGCCTGCTGCCCGCGCTGTGGATCATCTACATCCGCCGCAATGTCAGCGATCCGGAGATCTTTCTCGAAACGCGCCGCGCCCGCGAAAGCGGCTTCGATACCTCGCACTTCCTGCAGATCTTTTCCTTCCCTCACCTCAAAACGACCCTGTTAGGCAGCGTGCTGTGCACCGGCATGCTCGGCGGCTACTACGCGATCACCACCTGGCTGCCGACCTATCTGAAAACCGTGCGCCATCTGTCGGTCTTCAACACCAGCGGCTATCTGATCGTGCTGATCGTCGGCTCATTCACCGGCTATATCCTCGGGGCGATTCTGTGCGACAAGATCGGCCGGCGCGCGTCGTTCGTGCTGTTCGCAATCGGCTCGTTCGTGCTCGGCATGGTCTATACGATGCTGCCGATCACCGACGGCATGATGCTCGCGCTCGGCTTCCCGCTTGGCATCGTCGTGCAAGGGATTTTCGCGGGTGTGGGCGCCTATCTGTCCGAGTTGTATCCGAATTCGATCCGCGGCTCGGGGCAAGGCTTCTGCTACAACCTGGGCCGTGGCCTCGGCTCGTTCTTTCCGATCCTGGTGGGTACCCTGTCGCAAACCATGACGCTAGTTAAGGCGATGGGCATAGTCGCCGGTTCGGGCTACCTGCTGGTGATTGTCGCCGCCGTGCTTCTGCCGGAAACCAAAGGCAAAGTGCTCGGCGCGGCCCGCCCTACCGCCTGAAATCGCGGGTCACACACATGAAAACGATCGTTCTGGGTGGCGGCGTAATCGGCGTCGCTACCGCGTTTTATCTGAGCCAGCAAGGCTGCGACGTCACCCTCATCGAGCGCGAGCCGGACGTCGCGCTCTCCACCAGCTTCGGCAACGCCGGCGTGATCGCGCCGGGTTATGTAACGCCGTGGGCCGCGCCCGGCATGCCGGCGAAGATTCTCAAGTATCTGTTCAAGCCGGCCTCACCGCTGATTTTCCGCCCTACTTTCGACCCGGCTCAATGGCGTTGGATCGCACGCTGGCTGCGTGAATGCGACCTCGAACGCTTTCGCGTCAACAAGCAGCGCATGCAACGCATCGCTTACTACAGCCGCGAGTGCCTGCACGAATTCCGCCGCTGTTATCCGTTCGACTATGGCCGCAGCCAGGGCTATCTGCAGTTGTTCCGCAGCGAGTACGACGTCGAACTCGCGCAACCCGCGCTGGCGGTCCTGCGCGACGCGGGTATCGCGCATCGGGAAGTCAGTGCGGCGCAGTGCGTCGAGATCGAACCGGGTTTGCGCTGGGCGCGTCAGACGCCCGTCTCAGGTCTCTATCTCCCCGACGACGAAGCCGGCGATTGCGCCCGCTTCACCCGCGAATTGCGCGCGATCTGCGAGCGCAATGGCGTGCAGTTTCGCTTCGACACGCGTGTGAGCGCCCTTGACGTGCGAGGCGGTACGGTTCGGGCGGTGCGTATCGAGAGCGAACGCGGCAGCGAGACGATGCAAGCGGATGCCGTGGTGGTGGCGCTGGGCGTCGACAGTGCGGCGTTGCTCGCGCCGCTCGGTGTGAAGGTGCCGCTCTACCCGGTCAAAGGCTACTCCGCGACGCTGCCCATCACCGACGAAGAAAAAGCCCCGCACGCGGCACTGATGGATGAGTCGCTGAAAACGGCGATCACGCGCTTCGGCAACAACCTGCGCGTGGCCGGCACCGCGGAACTCGGCAATCGCCAGACAACCTTGCGCGAGCAGGCCTTGCAAACGCTGATGAAAGTGCTCAGCGACTGGTTTCCGCACGCGGCCAATCCGACTTCCGCGCACTTCTGGGTGGGCCGCCGTCCGATGACGCCCGATGGCGCGCCGTTGCTTGGCCCGTCCGGCGTGGACAATCTGTGGCTGAATCTCGGGCACGGTTCGACGGGATGGGCGATGTCGATGGGCTCGGGGCGCGTGGTCGCGGATCTGATCACGCAGCGCAAGCCGGACATCGATCTCGACGGGCTGACGTTGAACCGGTATAGGAAATGACTCGATGACTGTGCGGCCTGGCGCGGGACGTCGCTCGCGACGCAAGGCATAGACAGCACGCTCAGCGCGTCGCAAAACGGAAAAGCCAAGTCACCCTCTCAGGTGCCCGGCTTTGTTTTTTTACCGCTTTGGTGTACTGCTTATGTACCGCTTTGTCGTCTCCACCTAGTCCTGCAAGCATTAGCCGGTTTCTACGCTTACTCAAAGGCGAAACCAGCAGCAACCGTGTTGCATGGGACCAGAGTAAGTGCTTTGCATGGGACTGGAGTAACGCACTAAAGCGCGACTCCAGTCGACAGCTAAAGCGCCAACTCTGGTCGACAGAGACGTTAGCGCGGCAGTTCCGAATGCCCCATCAGGAATGCATCGACCGAACGTGCGCACTGGCGTCCTTCGCGAATCGCCCACACCACCAGCGACTGGCCACGACGCATATCGCCCGCGGTGAAGACCTTGTCCACCGACGTGTAATACGCCTTGTCGCCCTCAGTCGCGGCACGCACGTTGCCACGGTTGTCCTTGTCGACGCCGAACGCTTCGAGCACCGGCGACACCGGCTGCGTGAAGCCCATCGCCAGCAGCACCAGATCGGCCTTCATTTCGAATTCCGAGTTCGGCACTTCCTGCATCTTGCCGTCCTTCCATTCGACGCGCGCGGCGATCAGCTTCTCGACCTTGCCGTTCTTGCCTTCGAGACGCTTGGTCGCGACCGCCCAGTCACGCGAGCAGCCTTCGTCATGCGACGACGACGTGCGCAGCTTGATCGGCCAGTACGGCCACACGAGCGGCTTGTTTTCTGCTTCCGGCGGTTGCGGCAGCAATTCGAATTGCGTGACGCTCTTCGCGCCATGACGGTTCGACGTACCGACACAGTCCGAACCCGTATCGCCGCCACCGATCACGACCACATGCTTGCCCTTCGCGAGCAGCTGGTTCGCGACCTTGTCGCCGGCGTTGACCTTGTTCTGCTGCGGCAGGAATTCCATCGCATAGTGGATGCCTTCCAGCTCGCGGCCCGGCACCGGCAGATCGCGCGGCGTTTCAGAGCCGCCGGCGATCACGACCGCGTCGAACTGCTCTTTCAGTTCGGCCGGTGTGATGGTTTCCTTCGCGGTGTTGCCGATGTGTTCCGGCAGCGTATCCGCCTTACCGATGAACACGTTGGCGCGGAACGTCACGCCTTCAGCTTCCATCTGACGCATGCGACGATCGATCAGCCACTTTTCCAGCTTGAAGTCCGGAATGCCGTAACGCAGCAAGCCGCCGATGCGGTCGTTCTTTTCGAACACCGTGACATCGTGCCCCACGCGCGCGAGTTGCTGCGCGACGGCCATACCGGCAGGGCCGGATCCGACCACGGCGACCTTCTTACCGGTCTTGTGCTTCGGCGGCAGCGGCGCGACCCAACCTTCGGCCCACGCTTTGTCGATGATCGCGTGTTCGATCGACTTGATGCCGACCGGGTCGTCGTTGATGCCAAGCGTGCACGCCGCTTCGCACGGTGCCGGGCAGATGCGGCCCGTGAACTCGGGGAAGTTGTTCGTCGAGTGCAGCACTTCGATCGCGTTCTTCCAGTCCTGATGGAACACCAGGTCGTTGAAGTCCGGGATGATGTTATTCACCGGGCAGCCGTTGTTGCAGAACGGAATACCGCAGTCCATGCAACGCGCGCCTTGAATCTTTGCTTCGTCGTCGGTCAGTGCCGCGACGAATTCCTTGTAGTGCTTCACACGTGTGAGCGGAGCTTCGTACGCCTCGTGGCGGCGCTCATACTCGAGAAAACCGGTTGCCTTGCCCATGTGGTTCTCTTCTCTATCTGTATCAGGTGAGGTGATCTACACCCGCCGCGTCGAACAATCGAATAGTCGAGCGGCGGGTACGGCTAAGTGTGACGTCTGCGGGCCGAGCCGCAGGCGGGTCACGGGCGGGTCAGTTAGGCGGCGAGCACTTCCTTGTTCGCCTTCTTCGCTGCCATTTCGCCCAGCGCGCGCTTGTATTCGGTCGGGAACACCTTCACGAATTGACGGCGCGATGCATCCCAGTTTTCGAGCAGCGCCTTTGCACGCGGCGAACCCGTGAACTGGAAGTGACGTTCGATGAGACCCTTGAGCAGGGCTTCGTCGGTGGTGCCGCTGTGCCAGAGGCCCTTGTCGACCGTGCGTTCCTGTTCGGCCTGTTGCAAGACCGGATCGAGCGCGACCATCGACTTGTTGCACTTGCCCGCGAACGTGCTGTCCGGATCGAAGACGTAGGCGATACCGCCCGACATACCGGCCGCGAAGTTACGGCCCGTTTCGCCGAGCACGATCACCGTGCCGCCCGTCATGTATTCGCAACCATGGTCGCCCGTGCCTTCGACAACTGCCGTCGCACCCGAGTTACGCACGCAGAAACGTTCGCCGGCGACGCCGCGGAAAAACGCTTCACCTTCGATCGCGCCGTACATCACCGTGTTGCCGCAGATGATGTTCTCTTCCGATTTGCCGCGGAAATCGTTGGTCGGACGAATGATGATGCGGCCGCCCGAGAGGCCCTTGCCGACGTAGTCGTTACCGTCGCCGACCAGATCCAGCGTCACGCCTCTCGCGAGGAACGCGCCGAAGCTCTGACCCGCGGTGCCCTTCAACTGGATGTGAATCGTGTCGTCGGCCAGGCCGTCGTGGCCGTACTTCTTCGCGATCGTGCCGGACAGCATGGCGCCGACCGTACGGTTCACGTTACGCACCGGCTGGATGAACGAGACGTGCTCGCCCTTCTCGATCGCGGCCTTGGCCTTCTCGATCAGCACGTGATCCAGCGCTTTCTCGAGACCGTGATCCTGCACATCGACATGCTTGCGTGCGACTTCAGCCGACACCTGCGGCTGATAGAACACGCGCGAGAAGTCGAGACCCTTCGCCTTCCAGTGTTCGACGCCCTTCTTCATGTCGAGCAGTTCGGCGTGGCCGATCAGGTCGTCGAACTTGCGAATGCCCAGTTGCGCCATGATTTCGCGCGCTTCTTCCGCAACGAAGAAGAAGAAGTTGACGACGTGTTCCGGCTGGCCCTGGAACTTCGCACGCAGCACCGGATCTTGCGTCGCGACGCCGACCGGGCAGGTGTTCAGGTGGCACTTGCGCATCATGATGCAGCCTTCGACGACGAGCGGCGCCGTCGCGAAGCCGAATTCGTCCGCGCCGAGCAGCGCGCCGATCACGACGTCGCGGCCGGTCTTCATCTGACCGTCAGCCTGCACGCGGATGCGGCCGCGCAGCTGGTTCAGCACGAGCGTTTGCTGCGTTTCAGCCAGACCCAGTTCCCACGGCGTGCCGGCATGCTTCACCGACGACAGCGGCGATGCACCCGTGCCGCCGTCATGGCCGGCGATCACGACGTGATCGGCCTTCGCCTTGGCAACACCCGCTGCCACCGTACCGACGCCCGACTCCGATACCAGCTTCACCGACACGCTGGCCGCCGGGTTGGCGTTCTTCAGGTCGTGAATCAGCTGCGCCAGATCTTCGATCGAGTAGATGTCATGGTGCGGCGGCGGCGAAATCAGGCCGACGCCCGGCACGGAGTAACGCAGCTTGCCGATGTATTCCGACACCTTGTGACCCGGCAACTGACCGCCTTCGCCCGGCTTCGCGCCTTGCGCCATCTTGATCTGGATCTGATCAGCCGACGCGAGGTATTCCGCCGTCACGCCGAAACGGCCCGACGCCACCTGCTTGATCTTTGAGCGCAGCGAATCGCCGTCCTTCAGCGGAATGTCGACGATCACTTCATCGCCGATCACGGACTTCATCGTGTCGCCGTTCTTGATCGGAATACCGCGCAGTTCGTTGCGGTAACGGTTCACGTCTTCGCCGCCTTCGCCGGTGTTCGACTTGCCGCCGATGCGGTTCATCGCAACAGCCAGCGTGGCGTGGGCTTCGGTCGAGATCGAGCCCAGCGACATGGCGCCCGTTGCGAAACGCTTGACGATATCTTTCGCCGATTCGACTTCGTCGAGCGGGATCGCCTTGGTCGGATCGAACTTGAATTCGAACAGGCCGCGGAACGTCATGTGGCGCTTGGTCTGATCGTTGATCAGATGCGCGTATTCCTTGTACGTCTGGTACGAGTTGCTGCGCGCCGAGTGCTGCAGCTTGGCGATCGCATCCGGCGTCCACATATGTTCTTCGCCGCGCACGCGGTAGGCGTATTCGCCACCGGCGTCGAGCATGTTCGCGAGCACCGGGTTGTCGCCGAACGCATCGCGATGCAGACGGATCGCTTCTTCCGCGACGTCGAACAGGCCGATGCCTCCGACCTTCGACGAGGTGCCGTTGAAGTACTTCGACACCAGACCCTCAGCCAGGCCGACGGCTTCGAAAATCTGCGCGCCGGTGTACGACATGTAGGTCGAAATGCCCATCTTCGACATGACCTTCTGCAGGCCCTTGCCGACTGCCTTGGTGAAGTTATAGACCGCCTTTTCCGGCGACAGGTCACCCTTCAGGCCCGCTGCGAGCTGGCCGAGCGTTTCCATCGCGAGGTACGGGTGCACGGCTTCCGCGCCGTAGCCCGCGAGCAACGCGAAGTGGTGCGTTTCACGCGCCGAACCGGTTTCCACCACCAGGCCCGCGCTCGTGCGCAGACCGTGCTGGACGAGGTGCGTATGGATCGCGGCCGTAGCCAGCAGCGCCGGAATCGCGACGTTGTCGCGGTCGGTCTTGCGGTCCGACACGATCAGCATGTTGTAGCCGGACTTGACCGCATCGACAGCTTCCGCGCACAGCGACGCCAGACGCGCTTCGATGCCTTCCTTGCCCCAGGCCACCGGGTAGCAGATGTTCAGTTCGTACGAACTGAACTTGCCGCCCGTGTACTGATCGATCGCGCGGATCTTGGCGATGTCCTTGAAGTCGAGCACGGGCTGCGACACTTCGAGACGCATCGGCGGGTTGATGTTGTTCGTGTCCAGCAGGTTCGGCTTCGGACCGACGAACGACACCAGCGACATGACCATGTTTTCACGGATCGGGTCGATCGGCGGGTTCGTGACTTGCGCGAACAGCTGCTTGAAGTAGTGATAGAGCGTCTTGTTCTTGTTGGACATGACCGCCAGCGGCGAGTCGTTGCCCATCGAACCGACGGCTTCTTCACCGGCTTGCGCCATCGGCGCCATCAGGAACTTGAGATCTTCCTGCGTGTAGCCGAACGCCTGCTGGCGATCCAGCAAGGCAGCGGCTTCGCGGCGTTCCGTTGCGACGTCTTCGGCCTTCGGCTCGATTTCGTCGAGCTTGATCCGGACCGCGTCGATCCAGCTCTTGTACGGCTTGGCGTTGGCGAGGTTGTCCTTCAGTTCCTTGTCGTCGATGATGCGACCGTGTTCCATATCGATCAGGAACATCTTGCCCGGCTGCAGACGCCACTTCTTGACGATCTTCGACTCAGGGATAGGCAACGTGCCCGCCTCCGACGCCATGATCACGAGATCGTCGTCGGTGACGATGTAGCGCGCCGGACGCAGACCGTTACGGTCGAGCGTGGCGCCGATCTGACGGCCGTCGGTGAAGGCGATCGCAGCGGGGCCGTCCCACGGCTCCATCATCGCGGCGTGGTATTCGTAGAACGCGCGGCGGTTGTCGTCCATCAGCGTGTGCTGTTCCCAGGCTTCCGGGATCATCATCATCACCGCGTGGACGAGCGGGTAGCCGGCCATTACGAGCAGTTCGAGACAGTTGTCGAACGATGCCGTGTCGGATTGGCCCGGGTAGATCAGCGGCCACAGCTTCGGCAGATCGTCGCCGAGCACGTGCGATGCGATCGCGCCGGTACGGGCGTTCAGCCAGTTGACGTTGCCCTTCACCGTGTTGATTTCGCCGTTGTGGGCGATCATGCGGTACGGGTGAGCCAGTTCCCACGCCGGGAACGTGTTGGTCGAGAAGCGCTGGTGCACCAGGGCCAGCGCCGAAATGGTGCGCTCGTCTTGCAGGTCGCGGTAGTACACGCCGACCTGGCCGGCCAGCAGCAGGCCCTTGTAGACCACCGTGCGCGCCGACATGGACGGCACGAAGTATTCCTTGCCGTGCTTGAGCTTGAGCGCCTGAATGCGGTGGCTCGCGGTCTTGCGGATCACGTACAGCTTCCGCTCGAGCGCGTCGGTCACCATGATGTCCTTGCCGCGGCCAATGAAGATCTGGCGGATCAGCGGCTCGCTCGCCTTGACGGTGGGCGAAATCGGCATGGTGTGGTCGACCGGCACGTCGCGCCAGCCCAGCACGACCTGGCCTTCGGCCTTCACCGTGCGTTCCAGTTCCTGTTCGCAAGCGAGACGCGAGGCGTGTTCCTTCGGCAGGAAGACCATGCCGACACCGTACTCGCCGTTCGGCGGCAGCACGACGCCCTGCTTGGCCATTTCCTCGCGATAGAAACCGTCCGGGATCTGGATCAGGATGCCCGCGCCGTCGCCCATCAGCGGATCGGCGCCGACGGCGCCCCGGTGGTCGAGGTTCTCGAGAATCTTCAGGCCTTGCTCGATGATCTCGTGGCTTTTCTTGCCCTTGATGTGAGCAACGAAGCCGACGCCGCAGGCGTCATGTTCGTTTTGCGGGTCGTACAGACCTTGCGCGGCGGGAACCGGGTGAGTCGGTTGCTGGTGATCGTTCATGGGGACACCGTCTGTGAGGGGCCGGACAGGCCGTTAAACCGTTTTTCTATTGCCGCAGTTCGCACCGCAACCGCGTCGGCGTCTCAGTACGCTTGAATGCTACGCGTATCAAAAAGTACCGGAATTCGGAATATACGCGACGAATCAATGGAATAGCAAATAAAACGTGATGATCGATCCCTAATTATCAAATTGGTGCATTGCGGTTGTTTTTTATTGGTGCCATATCAAAATGGTGCAAAAGAAAACGGCACGCGAAGATGCCGTTTCGGGTGCAACACTTTGATGCGAAACGCTTTATTGTGTCTGCGGCGTTTCGCGAACCTTGCGCGGCCGCCCACGCGGCAGCGGCGAAACGCGCCGGTTGGCGGCCCGCGCCGCCCACTCCCGATAGGTGTCGCTGCCCAGAACCCAGCCTTTCAAGGTGGCCTGCTGAAGCTGACTGGCTTCGCGTTCGTCGAGCGGCTGCTCGCACAGTTCACGGTACGCGCGCTGCCGCTCGAACGGCGTATTGCCGAGCGACCAGTACAACGGGTGGTCGGTAATCAGGCTATCAAGCGTCAGGCCGATGTGATGACGGTAGCTCGACCAGCGATAGTCCTCAGGCGCGCTCACGAGCCCGGCGCGTACCGGCGACATCTCGACAACACGGCTCGCCAGCAGGAAATAGCGCTCGCCTTCGATTACCGTGGCACGGTAGCGGCCCTCCCACAGCGTGCCGCGGCGCGCATAACGCCGGTTGAAGTGCGCGACGTAGCGGCGCCCCACCGCCTGCATTGCCTTCGGCAAGCTCGACTCTTCAGTGGGTGTGACGAGCAGTTGGACAGAGCCCGGCATCAGCGCATAGGCGTGGATGGACAAGTGATGGTCGCGTGAAGCCGCTTTCAGACAGTCGATGAAAAGCTCGTAGTCCTGGTCATCGACAAACGCGGGCTGCTGATCGAGTCCGCGGAGGATGACGTGCTGCGGCTGGTCAGGGACATAGAGACGTGCAAGCCGTGCCATGCTGAAGTATCCAATAGTCGCGTTGGTACATACCCGAAGGTCCGAAGAGCCGCATGCGCCCGAGGTTCGGCGCGGCGCGGCTCAGCCAGAAACCGCGCGGGGCCTAGGGAGAAAGCTCTAGCCGCCGCGTATGGTTTGTTTCAAACGTTGTAGTCATAATGAGCGGGCCTTTTTGGAGGAGCACATATGAAATTAAAACAGGCCGTAACGGGGATCGCCGCACTAGCCTGCATGACAACAGCAGCACATGCGCAATCGGCCGGAAGCTTTTACGTCACGACAGGTTGGTTCCATCTTGCGCCTCAATCGAGCAGCGACCCGCTGACCGTGACGAGCATAGGTGGCAGCCCGACCAATCTCACACAACCCAACACCGGGGCAAAGCTGGATTCGGCCGACACGATCGGCTTCACCGCCGGTTACTTCATCACAGATCACATTGCGACCGAGTTCGTGATCGGTGTCCCGCCTTCGTTCGACCTCGAAGGCTCGGGCAACCTCGCTCAATTCGGCAAGCTCGGCCAGGCAAAACAGTGGAGCCCGACTCTGCTGTTCAAGTACTACTTCAACGCACCGACCGCCACGTTCCGCCCGTATCTTGGCGTTGGTGTGAGCCGCGTCTGGTTCACCGATGCTGAGATCACTAACAGCGTGTTCGAGGCAAACGTACTGCATGGTCCGACCAGCGTCTCTACGGATAGTTCGTGGGCACCGGTCTTTAATGCTGGTTTCACCTATGCGTTCAACCAGCACTGGTTCGCGGGCGTCTCGATTTCGTATTTGCCACTCAGCACGACCGCCAAGCTGAACTCCGCCGCAAACACGCCGGTCGGCACGCTGAATGTGCAATCGCAAACCAAGATCAGGCTCAACCCGATCGTTTCCTACGTCAACATCGGTTACCGTTTCTAACGCCTCACGAAATTAGGGGCTGTTGACTTAGGGTAGTCGAATTTTCGTGACTTGGACAACGCCGTCATATAGCCAATGGCGGTGTTTTTCATTTTGTGCGCTAGCCGGGAGGCCGTTCGCGGCGTGGGAACCTCGCCCAGCGGGCAGGCGTGAGCGTTTTGTAAATTTAACCCACCATTGAATGGGCTCGTGCAGTATTTGCTGAGGAATGTGGGTCCGCGTCACGGTGGAAAGGGGTCGCGGGTGTGGCACCGAAGTTGCGTTCAAAGGGCGCTTCCCGCGCGACAGCGTATGTCTGCGTGACAGCGGGACCTTATCACCCCCATCGACGGAGCGACCATGACAGCACTTCCGAACACGCGAGACGCCCTCGGCGAATCCTGGACCACCACAAGCCGCCGTGCACGGCGTATCGCTCGCCATAGCCGCCACGCGGCCGAAGATATCGCAGGCGAACTGCGCACACTGATGTCGGAACTCGAATCCACCCTGGCGGACGGCACCGAGGCCGACGCCGTCGCGCTGCGCAGCAAACTGCGAAAACAACTCGACGCCGCGCGTGGGCGCCTGAACGACACCCGCGAAGCCATGCGGGAACGCGCCGAAGTGGCGATCTCTGATGCTGACGACTACGTGCGCGAAAACCCCTGGCAGGTGATTGCGATCGTCGGCGGCGCTGCGCTAATCGCAGGCGCGCTGTTCGCCTCGCGGCTACGGTAGACGGGTTGCGCTACATGAGGAGCGGCTGGCTCCCTGGGAGCCAGCTCTGACGCCGGTCAAGCGCCGTTACTTGCCGGCGTCCGTTCGTTCAGTTGTCGTCGATCACGAACAGCCGCTGATACTCCTTCACCGCGTATCGATCCGTCATGCCAGCGATGTAGTGGGCGATCAGACGCGGTTGCTGCGACACGTCCTTCGATTGATAGCTGGGTGGCAAGAGCCGCGGATCGTCCGTGAATGCATCGAACAGGCCGGTCACCACGCGACGCGCCTTGTTGGCCATGCGCATGACGCGATAGTGGCGGTACAGGTTCTTGAACAGAAAGCGCTTAAGTGCCGCCGCCTGCGCGGCGATCGCTTCGCTATGCGCGACCAGCGGCGGTGCGGCGCGCACGGCGTCCAGCGAGGCGGGCGCGTGCCTTGCAAGATTGAGTGAGGTCGTATCGATCAGGTCGACGATCAACGTGTTGATGATGCGGCGCACGGTCTCGTGAATCAGCCGGCGCCCTTCGATCTGCGGGAAGTCGTCACGCGCCGCCGCGTAGTGCGTCTGCCATAACTCCACTTCGGCCAGTTGCTCCACCGTGAGCAGGCCTGAGCGCAAGCCGTCGTCAACATCGTGATTGTTGTACGCGATCTCATCGGCGACATTGGCAATCTGCGCTTCGATGGAAGGCTGCCGCCCCTCCAGAAAACGCTCGCCCAGTACGCCGAGGCGCCGCGCATTCTCGCGTGAGCAGTGCTTGAGAATGCCTTCCCGCGTTTCGAAGCAGAGATTCAGGCCGTTAAACGCGCCGTAGTGCTCTTCCAGATCATCGACCACGGCAAGGCTTTGCAGGTTGTGCTCGAAGCCGCCATGTTCGCGCATGCATTCGTTCAGCGCATCCTGGCCCGCATGGCCGAACGGCGTATGACCGAGATCGTGCGCCAGCGAAATGGCTTCGACGAGGTCTTCGTTGACGCGCAGATTGCGGGCAACCGAACGGGCGATCTGCGCAACTTCCAGGCTATGGGTGAGTCGCGTGCGAAACAGATCGCCCTCGTGATTCACGAATACCTGCGTTTTGTATTCAAGCCGGCGGAATGCCGTCGAGTGGACGATCCGGTCTCGATCGCGCTGGAACTCGGTGCGCGCGCTGGGCGCGGCTTCGGGATAGCGGCGGCCACGCGATTGGGCGGAATGCGCCGCATACGGCGCGAGATGCGCTTCGAGTGCTTCCGGCGAAGGCACGCCGCTCATGGGCGTGCCTGCCGGGTCATGCTTTACATCGTCGCTGCGCCTGTCAGTCACCGGATTCTCCGAAACATGGGCGGCGCCTCGTGACGCTGGTGCGCGTTGCCTTGCTGCCAAGCCCTCGCCGAGTCGGTCTAGACGGCAGCAGCCAGCGTAGCATGCACCTCGGCGTCGGGCGCCTGGGTGATCAGCGTCTCACCGAAACGCTTCAACAGAATGAATTTGATCGCGCCGGCTTCCGCCTTCTTGTCGACCCGCATGAGTTCGACATACCGCGATTCGCCAAGCGCAGGCGCCCGGGTGGGCAAACGCGCGGCAACGATCACGTCGACCAGACGTTTGCGCGCGGCTTCGTCGAGATGGCCCATACGCACCGACAGGTCCGCCGCCATCACCATCCCGCAACCGACCGCCTCGCCATGCAGCCATTCACCGTAGCCGAGTCCGGCCTCGATCGCATGGCCGAAGGTGTGGCCGAAATTGAGGATCGCGCGCAGTCCGCCTTCCCGCTCGTCCTGCGCCACGACCGACGCCTTGATCTCGCACGAGCGCTTGACCGCCTCGGCTAGCGCTGCCGGCTCGCAGCGATTGAGCGCCCCGATGTTCGCTTCGATCCAATCGAAGAAGCCGGCGTCGGCAATCGCGCCGGTCTTGATCACTTCAGCAACGCCTGCGGCCAGTTCGCGCGCCGGCAGCGTGCGCAGCGCGCCGATGTCGGCGATCACAGCCTGCGGCTGGTAGAACGCGCCGATCATGTTCTTGCCGAGCGGATGGTTGATACCGGTCTTGCCGCCCACCGACGAATCGACTTGCGAGAGTAAGGTGGTCGGCACCTGGATGAACGGCACGCCGCGCATGTAGCAAGCCGCGGCAAACCCGGTCATGTCGCCGATCACACCGCCGCCGAGCGCGATCAGCGTGGTCTTGCGATCGGCGCGCGAGCCCAGCAGCGCGTCGAAAATCAGGTTCAGGGTTTCGAGGTTCTTGTACGCTTCGCCGTCCGGCAAAACGACCGTGGACACCTGCTTGCCGAGCGGCGCGAGCGCCGCGCGCAGCGTGTCGCCGTAGAGCGGGTCGACCGTGGTATTCGTAACGATGGTGACCGAGCTGCCGGCGATATGCGGCGCGAACAACGCGGTCTGGCTGATCAGATCAGCACCGATATGGATGGGGTAGGCACGCTCGCCCAGTTCGACATTGACGGTAATCATACGGTCCATTATGACGCAGGATGTTTGGCGACACCGGCCATCTCGAGCTGCATCAGAACCATATTGACGAGTCCGTTGACCGAAGGCCGGCCGGTTTCAATCACAAAGTGCGCGCATTCCCGGTATAGCGGATCGCGTACTTCGTAGAGCGCCTCGAGGCGCGCTTTGGGGTCTTCTGTCTGCAAAAGAGGGCGATTCTTGTCGCGCCGGGTGCGCAGCCACAGATCGTGCGGGTTGGCGCGCAAATAGATCACCAGACCTCGATTCCGCAGCGCTTCGCGGTTTTCCGGCCGCAGCACCGCGCCGCCGCCCGTGGCCAGCACGATATTTTCGCGCCCGGTCAGATCTGAAATCACGTGCGCTTCGCGATCGCGAAAGCCTGCTTCGCCTTCCAGCTCGAAGATCACCGGGATGCGCGCGCCCGTGCGCACCTCGATTTCATGGTCGGAATCGAAGAACGGGCGATCGAGACGGCGCGCAATGGCCCGGCCCACGGTGGTTTTGCCTGCCCCCATGAGCCCTACAAAAAATACATTGGCGTATGCGTCCCGCGCTTGCAACGGTGTCCTCTGGCTAATCCGGTATGGTTCGTGCCGCAGCTTACTGGCAAAGCGGCTGCCTTGTCGAGCCTGCGTGCCGCCGCTCGCGAGCGGTGGCAGCGTGCCCCTAATTTGTCTGAACGACGCGCGGCGTGATGAAAACGGCCAGTTCACTGCGCTGGTCCCGATGGGCCCGATGGCGAAAAAGCGCTCCCAAAACAGGTATTTTGCCCAGGACCGGCACCCGCGTCACATCGTCCCGGTTGTCGGTCGCGTAAATTCCGCCGATCGACACCGTACCACCATCTTCGACTTCGACGCGCGTTTGCACGTGTTTGGTGTTGATCGCGGGCCCGGCATCGGTCTGCTCGCCGACACTGTCTTTGGCGATGTCGAGGTCCAGCACCACCCTGCCGTCCGGCATGATTTGCGGCTCGACCTCCAGTTTGAGCGTGGCGCGACGAAACTGCACGCCCGACACGCCCTGCCCCACTTTCGCCTGATAGGGCAGCTCGGTGCCCTGCTCGACGACCGCTTTCATCCGGTCCGCCGTCACGACCCGGGGGCTCGAGACGATTTCACCGCGCCCTTCGGCCTCCAGCGCGGTCAGCTCGATGTTCAGGAGCCGCGTCGCCCCGGCTGCGAACAAGGTCAGGCCGGCGGTGGCGGCGTCGAAACCGGCAATCGGCCGCGCCGACAGATCGTACACGGAGCCGTCCTTGCACCCCGTCAAACCTCGGGCGGAGCCGTCGGTGTCGGCGTTGGCCGCCGCCATGGAAAGCCGCACACCGAGATTACGCGAAAAACCATGCTCGCCTTCGACGATGCGCGCCTCGATCAAAACCTGGCGGGTCGGGCGGTCGACGGAGGCAAGCAACGCCGTGATTTGCGCGAGGCGCCCTTCGAGATCGGTGATGAACAGCAGATTGGTACGCGGATCGGCAGTCGCGGCACCGCGTCTGGACAGCACGCGCTGGTTTCCGGCGCCGGCCAACAGGCGTCGCACGTCCTCGGCACGGGCGTAGCGCAACTCGAACGTGCGGCTTGCGAGCGGCTCAAGATCGGCGGCTCTCGCGTGCGCTTCGAAACGCTGCCGCTCGCGTGCGGCCAGATCCGCGATCGGCGCGACCCAGATCACGTTGCCGTGGCGCTCCATAGCCAGCCCGTTGACGTCGAGCAAGGTATCGAACGCGGTGCGCCACGGCACCTTGTCGAGCCGTAGTGAAACGGCGCCGCGCACTCTCTCGCTCGCGACGATGTTCAGTCCGGTGAACTGGGCGAAGGCGTTGAGTACCGCGCCGAGTTCGGCACGCTGGAAATTAAGCGAGCTCGGCTTGTCGTCGGCGGCAAGTTGGGCGTCGGCAGGCGTTTTCGGTGCGTCGCTCAGGCGCGCGAGCGGCGGCAGCGGGACCGGTGGGCCTTCGAGCGGCGCGGTTCCGGTGAGGTCGTCGGGCACAGAGGCCACGGATTGCCTCCGTAGCGGCACTGAACCGTCTGCGTCATCAGCCAGGCCGTCGGTGCGCCCGATGTCGGCGGTTGCCGCCGCTCGCGATACGCGGGGCTCGTCGTCGGAATCATCGCGGAACGGGTTGGGCACTTCGGCAGCGATGCCGCGCTGCAGTGGCGGTCTGTCATATCCCGCATCGGGCAGCGCAATGGCATCGTCGAGCGACATGTGCGCGGGAAGTGGAGGCAGCAGCGGGGTCGACGCGTGCGCGGTGCCGACGCTTAATGCCATGCCGGCGACCAGACGGCTAAGAAGGCGGCAAAGCGGACTGCAAAGCAATCTGCCAATCGATCTGCAAAACGCGCCTCCACGCATCTTTGCAGACAGGCCACCACACACGCCATGACAGAAACACACGCGAACGCCGAAGCGCAACGCCGCCGCGCCCACTGGCTTCATCAGCCTCATCAGGACGCCTCCGTCATTACCAATGTGCGCGTCGCGTCGCCATTGACCAGCGTGATGCCGAGCGCGTCGAGTCGAGTGACACGCTCAGTACCAAGTTGCTGCCCGGGCACGACGGTGGTCGCGCCATCTGGCGTATCGAGCAAGGCCAGGCCTCGCGTGCGATCGTGCAGCAGGCCGACCAGGCGCAATGACGTAACGTCCGGCTGTGGCTCGCCTGACGCGAGCGACTGCGGAAGCGAGAACGGATCGAAGACCACGATGTCTTCTTCGTCGTCTGAATCGAGGCTCTCGTCGGCAAACGCGTCCGCAGCAGCCGTTGAAGGCACCGGCCTCAGCGCGCTGAATACGTGCAGCGTCGCCGTCACCGCTAGCGAAGCAACATCACGCTTCACCGTCACATCGACGGGAACGATCAGCACCGGCAGATCCGACAGGCCACGCAGAAATGCCATCAGGTGGACGAAATCGGTGTGCGCGGTGAGCTGGATAGGACGCATGCTTTCGGCTCCCGAGCCGCTAGCGGCATCGGGTTCTACCGAGAGCAACGAGACGCTATTCTGCGCTGCGAGTTCGGACACGATGCGCACATCGTCCGCTGAGGTCCACGACGCAGGCAACTGTGCGCCCGGCGTGGCGGCGGCTTCCCGGCGCAGCGCGGGCAATTGCGCCAGCGCGCGGCGCGCATCCGCGAGATGCCTTGTGCCCGCATCCAATGCCGTCCGGCTCGCCTCGACCCCGCCGAGATCGGCCACCACCCAGCCATGCGCGCTGAGGACGAACACCACCCCGGC
The DNA here is from genome assembly GCF_046027825.1 of Paraburkholderia sediminicola. Classification (GTDB taxonomy): domain Bacteria; phylum Pseudomonadota; class Gammaproteobacteria; order Burkholderiales; family Burkholderiaceae; genus Paraburkholderia; species Paraburkholderia sediminicola_D. Next base: position 57,955 of record NZ_JAQQDU010000015.1, on the reverse strand, counting down.
GATCAGCAATGCGACCACCCAGCGGCGCCGCAGGCTCCAGGCAGCGAGTGGCAAGCGCACACGCTTCATCCACTGGGAAAAAGAAACCCGCGCGCTCGTCGCGCCGTCAAACTCGACAAAAGTCGTACTCATTTCGCACCTCCTGATTGTTCAGACTTCATCGGACGTTGCGCCGCCAAGCCGGCTGTATGTGCCGTTTTCTTTGGCGGGTCGTCCCAGCGCAGATGCGCCCCGAATTCGATCGGGCCGGTCATGCTGGCCGCCGCAACTGCGCAACTGCGCTACTGCGGGGCGTCGAGCGATGCAGGTCGCTAACCTCTGCGCCCTGCACGCCGCGGATCGCGCTCAAGCGTTTGAGCCACCCGGCCGACGCGATATGTCCGCGCGAGGTTGCGAACAACTCCGTCTCGTGCTCGCGCTGGCGCAACTGCTGCAGCACCACGCCGTCACCGGGTTCGAAACTCAATGCATCCAGCAGATCGCGCAAATGCGTTAGCGGTTTGGATAAGTTCATCGCACGCGCCGCGCCTTTGCGTTGCTCGTCCTGCGCCAGCAACAACCTGGCGTGCTCCGCGAGCGGCATGGCCAAATGCGTGAGCGATTGTTCGATCGACGCGCGCTGCGCGTCGAGCCGCGACTTTTCGAATGCCTGCCACCCGATCAAGGCGAGCACGGCCGCAAAACCAGCGAGCGCTGCGACAGCCCATTCGAGCAGACGCTGCCGGCGCAAGAGCCGCGCATTGCGTTGCCTGTACGGCAGCAGATTGAAGCCGCCGAGCCACGACCGTGCGAAGCGCACGCCACGCGTAGAAGGTGGCATGGCGGGGCCCGCCGGATGCAAACCCGCGCCCGGACCGCGCCTCATTCGAGCACCCCGCGCAACGCCAGTCCGAATGCGACCGCTGCGGCAGGTTCGTGCAACAACGGATCGTGCAGTTGAAGGGCAAGCCCACCCAGCGCCGCACATTCGAACGGCAGCACAGTGCAGCCCAACACGTCGGCGATATCCGCCATCGAGAAACCCACGCCGTCGAGCAAATCCACCTCGCCGCTCAACAACGCACAGTCGAGTACGGGGCCGTGGACGAGATCGCGCAATGCGTCGGCAAGATCGGTGTGCTCGGGCGCCGGGTAGCGCATTTCGCCGACCAGGCAGTCGTCGACGATGCGCCAGCCGTACACGCCGTCCATCCCGATCCAGAGTGCGACATAGGGCTCGTGCGGATCGAGTTCGTGGCTCGCCGCGTAGCGCATGGCGCGCAAGGCCGCATGCGGCTCGCCATCGATCGCGGTGAGAGAGATACCCGCGGTCGCCGCGCATTCGATACGCGCTTCGAGGTGCTGGCGTGCGGTGGCGGCAATCGTCACCGAACGAATCGGCGAACGCGTTTCGTCGACGAACCAGTCGACCGCCAACGCATGCCGCTCGAGGCCCGCGATGCGCTCGACTTCGCTCATCACCGCGGGCTCGAGTTCGGCGAGTTCATGCCCGCCGTCTTCCGCGCAACCGGCGAGCGCGGCGAGCCGTGTGAGCGGCACCGTGGTTGTCAACGTGGCCGAGGCGGGCAGCGCCATCGCGCATCGCAATGCGTGCGTCGCACACGCGCGCGGCAGACCGGCGAATACGTCGCGCAACGCACGCGCCACCGCATGCCGGTCGGCGATCTCCGTGCCGGCCATTGCGCCAGCGCCAAGCGGCACCGTGCTCGCGTACTCGATATGCAGCACGGCACGTGTGCGTGAATGCTGACTCACCACAACCAGACGCACCGCCTGCGAACCCACATCGATTCCCGCAGCAAAACGCTGCGCACCGAGTTGCACACCCTGAAGCCACGAACTTCTGAACGTCATCACGCCCTCCCTCAGACTCACGCGACGAACGATTCGAACGCGAGTAAAGAGGGAGAATTGTGCGTAGCCGCGCCGCCGCGCGACACTCAGCCGAATGGCTAACGTTGCGCGACGCCTGCCCTGCGCGCCATCAAAGCGTCTACAGTGAAGTCATTCCTGCGCGGCGCACCGACTTGTCAAGAAGTGTCAGTAAGCATGCCGAAAGCTGAAAAGCGAGGCGGCTATAATCGCGGGACTGTATTTTGGTGCCCATATGCAATCCACGTCTCCTACGTCCCCACCGCCCGCGCCGCAGAAGCGCAAACGCCCCTTGTGGCTCAAGCTCATCATGGGCTTGGTGGGTCTGATCGTCGCAGGCATCCTGTGCGTGCTGCTGGTGCTCGGTTATGCCCTGGTGGTTGCCACGCCGAACCTGCCGTCGCTCGATGCGCTGACCGACTACCGGCCGAAGGTGCCATTGCGCATCTACACGGCCGACCACGTGCTGATTGGCGAATTCGGTGAAGAGCGGCGCGACATCGTCCATATCCAGGACGTGCCCGACAGCCTGAAGAAAGCCGTGCTGGCAATCGAAGACGCGCGCTTCTACGATCACGGCGGCGTCGACCTCACGGGCATCGCGCGCGCCGGCTTCGTCGCACTGACCAATGGTCACGCCACGCAAGGCGCCAGCACGATCACCATGCAAGTGGCGCGCAACTTCTTCCTGTCGAGTGAGAAAACCTACACGCGCAAGATCTACGAGATGTTGCTCGCGTACAAGATCGAGTCGAAGCTGACGAAAGATCAGATTCTCGAGGTGTACATGAATCAGATCTATCTCGGTCAGCGCGCGTATGGCTTCGCGAGCGCAGCGCGGGTGTACTTCGGCAAAGATCTGAAGGATCTGACACTGGCGGAATCGGCCATGCTGGCGGGGCTGCCGAAGGCGCCGTCCGCGTATAACCCGGTGGTCAATCCGAAGCGCGCGAAGATCCGTCAGGAGTACATCCTGCAGCGCATGTACGAATTGCACTACATCAGTCAAGAACAATACGACGAAGCAAGCAAGCAGCCGCTGGTTGTCAAGGGTGCGGGCAAGGAGTTCAGCGTGCACGCGGAGTACGTCGCGGAAATGGTGCGGCAGATGATGTACGCGCAGTATCGCGAAGAGGCGTACACGCTCGGCCTGAATGTAGTGACCACCATCGACTCGGCCGATCAGGACGTCGCTTACCGGGCCCTGCGCAAAGGTCTGATGGACTACGAACGGCGCCACGGCTATCGCGGGCCGGAAGCGTTCATCGATTTGCCCTCCGATGCGGACGACCGCGAGCAGGCCATCGACGACGCGTTGCTCGAGCATCCCGACAACGGCGAAATCATCGCCGCGGTGGTGACGGCGGCGAGTCCAAAGCAGGTACAGGCCGCCTTTATCGACGGCAATGTTGCGACCATCCAGGGCGACGGCCTGCGCTTCGCCCAGTTCGCGCTCGGCACGCGTGCGCAGCCGAATCAACGCGTGCGGCCCGGCGCGATCATTCGCCTTGTGAAGGATGACGACGGCAACTGGTCGATCACACAGTTGCCGCAAGTGGAAGGCGCGTTCGTTTCGGTGGTGCCGCAAGATGGCGCGATTCGCGCGCTGGTTGGCGGTTTCGACTTCAACAAGAACAAGTTCAACCACGTGACACAAGCCTGGCGTCAACCGGGTTCGAGTTTCAAGCCGTTTATCTATTCGGCTTCGCTCGAAAAGGGGCTCGGACCGGCCACGATAATCAATGATGCGCCGCTCTTTTTCAGCGCGGCGGAGACCGGTGGTCAGGCGTGGGAACCGAAGAACTACGGCGGCGGTTTCGACGGTCCGATGACCATGCGCACTGCGCTGCAGAAGTCGAAGAACCTCGTGTCGATTCGCATCCTTAACCAGATCGGCACCAAGTACGCGCAGCAATACATCACGCGTTTCGGCTTCGACGCGGAGCGTCACCCGGCTTATCTGCCGATGGCGCTCGGCGCGGGTCAGGTCACGCCTTTGCAGATGGCCGGCGCGTTCTCGGTGTTTGCTAACGGCGGCTATCGCGTCAACCCGTATCTGATCGCTGAAGTCACCGATCAGCGCGGCATCGTCGTGGCGCATGTGCAACCGCTGGTCGCCGCGCAGAGCGCGCCGCACGCGATCGAGCCGCGCAATGCGTATGTGATGAACAGCCTGCTGCAAAGCGTCGCGCAACGTGGCACGGGCGCGAAGACCAACGTGCTGAAGCGTACCGATCTCGGCGGCAAGACCGGCACGACTAACGATTCGCGGGATGCATGGTTCGCCGGCTATCAGCACACGCTCACCGCCATCGCGTGGATTGGCTACGACAACCCGCGCAGTCTCGGCGATAAGGAAACCGGCGGCGGCCTCGCGTTGCCGGTGTGGATCGAATACATGGCGAGCGCCCTCAAAGGCGTGCCGGAATACAAGATGCCGATGCCCGACGGCGTGACAGAGCTCGGTTCAGAACTGTATTTCGACGACTTCACGCCGGGGCACGGTTTCGTCGCGACAGTCGGTATCAGTCAGGCTGCACTGGATGCCGATGCGAGCGACGCATCCGCGGCGGCGGCGGCGCCCGAGCAAGTCGGCGAGCAGGAAAAGCAGGACATCATGAATCTGTTCAAGGGGCACTAAAGCAATACCAGGAACAGTCGAAAAAAACCGCCGCGCTCGATGCGCGGCGGTTTTTTTCTTTCAGGCGGTCGCTTCGGTGTTCGATTCAATGGTCGAGCAAGCAGTCAATCAAGCGGCCCTTCCCGAATCCAATTCAGAAACGAGCGCTTTAGGCCGCGAAGTGAACCGGCTCGCCAGCCTGCTGCGTCGCGTACTCCGACAGCGCGGCGAAAAACTCCGTGCCGCTGCGCGTATCGCGCCACTCGCCGTCGATGAAACGGAAGTGAAACCCGCCCGCTTTCGCGGCAATCCAGATCTCGCTCATCGGCGGCTGCAGGTTGACGATGATCTTCGTGCGGTTCTCGAATTCGAGGGTCAGGACATTGCCGCTGCGCTCGAGTTCGATGTCGACTTCCGTGTCGTCAAGCGCGCGTTCGATGGCGGCTAGCGCGGCTTCCGCGCGGGTCAGGTATTCACTATCGGACATGCTAAACTCCATCGATTATTTATTCAGGGACAGTCATGCGAGTCGTATCTCGGATGCGCGCGGCGGCGCCCGGCCGCGCGATTGTAGCGGGTTTAGCCATTCTCGCAGGTTGTGCACTTGCCGGCTGCGGGCAACGCGGTTCGCTCTATTTGCCCACCGTGCCGCCGCTACCGGCCAAGCCGGTCGAGCGCACGCAACCGCCGTCGCCGGATGCGGGGAAATCGGGCGAGCAAACCACCGCTCCGATGGGTGAGGTACCCGATACGTCCGGCGCACCGCTCTCGTTGTCGCCGGAAAGCGAACTCGCCACGCCGCCCGCTTCTGCTGCATCCGCCGCTATGCCCGCGCAACCTGCCTCTGCAGTCACTCCCGCTCAATAAGACTTTCGCATGACTCGATCCGCATTTGACTACGTCGACGGCGTGTTGCACGCCGAAGGCGTGTCCGCCATCTCACTCGCCGAGCAATTCGGCACGCCCCTGTACGTCTATTCGCGTGCCGCGCTCACCGAAGCGTGGAATGCCTATGCAGGCGCTTGCGCCGGCCGCCGCGCGACCGTGCACGTTGCCGTCAAGGCCAACAGCAATCTCGCGGTGCTGAATGTGTTCGCACGCCTCGGCGCCGGCTTCGACATCGTGTCGGGTGGCGAACTGGCGCGCGTGCTGGCCGCGGGCGGCCAAGCGGAAAACACCGTGTTTTCCGGCGTCGGTAAGCATGCGGACGAGATGCGTCAGGCACTCGCGGCCGGCGTCAAATGCTTCAACGTCGAATCGATTCCCGAACTCGACCGCTTGAATGCGGTTGCGGCGGAAATGGGCAAGAAAGCGCCCGTCTCGCTGCGCGTGAATCCTGATGTCGACGCAAAAACGCATCCGTATATTTCCACCGGCCTGAAGTCGAACAAGTTCGGCGTCGCGTTCGAAGACGCACGCGCCACGTATCAAGCCGCTGCGGCAATGACGCATCTCGACGTAGTCGGCATCGACTGCCATATCGGCTCGCAGATCACTGAAGTCGCGCCGTATCTGGACGCGGTCGACAAGGTTCTCGAACTGGTCGAACAGATCGAGCAGGACGGCGTGAAGATTCGCCACATCGACGTGGGTGGCGGTCTCGGCATCACGTACGACGACGAAACCCCACCGGAAATCGGCGACTTTGTGCGCACCGTGCTGGATCGCATCGAAGCGCGCGGTCACGGGCACCGCGAGGTCTATTTCGAGCCAGGCCGTTCGCTGGTCGGCAATGCCGGCGTACTGCTGACGCGCGTCGAGTTTCTGAAGCCAGGCGCGGAAAAGAATTTCGCCATCGTCGATGCGGCGATGACCGATCTCGCGCGCCCTGCCATGTACGAGGCCTATCACGCGATCGACGCGGTCGTTAAGCGCGACGTGCACGCTCACGTCTACGACGTGGTCGGCCCGGTTTGCGAAAGCGGCGACTGGCTGGGTCGTGAACGTCTGCTGGCGGTCGAACCGGGCGATCTGCTGGCGATTCGCTCGGCTGGCGCATATGGATTTGTGATGAGCTCGAACTACAACACCCGTCCGCGTGCGGCCGAGGTGATGGTTGATGGTACACAAATGCATCTCGTTCGCGCTCGTGAAGAGGTCAAGCAGCTGTTTGCGGGCGAAACCATCTTGCCGGCGTAAGCGTCAGAACTCAAAGCATAAAAAAGGCGATGCCGCTGCGGCATCGCCTTTTTCTATTTGCGCGCGGATCCTGGTGGTCAGCGCGTCTTCAACCTCCGCTCGCGCAGCCATACGAGCAAACGCCACCCCAATAACGCGACCATGATCGCGCCGTAGATCTTCGGCAAGATCAGGTCGTGCTTGCCCGCCCTCATCCACCAGAAGTGCAGGATCGCAAGCACGCCGATCGCATAAATCGCACGATGCAGCGTCTGCCAGCGGCGTCCAAGTTTGCGCACCATCGCGCGCGGCGACGTCACGGCCAACGCGATCAGCAGCACGAACGCGGCGAAGCCCACGGTAATGAAAGGCCGCTTGCCGATGTCCTTGAGAATCGCGGCAACATCGAACCACTTGTCAAACCACAGGTAAGTGGTGAAGTGCAGCGTCGCGTAGAAGAACGCGTAAAGACCCAGCATCCGGCGAAACCTGGCCAATGCTGTGATGCCGGTCAGCCGGCGCAATGGCGTCACGGCCAACGTGATGCAAAGAAAGACGAGCGTCCACAGGCCCGTCGAGCGCGTGATGAACTCGATCGGATTCGCACCCAGCCGATCGGTCATGCCGAACAGCACGATGCGCGCGAGCGGATACCACGCCGCGATAAACACCGCGATCTTCGCGGGCACGATCCAGCGCGCGCCGCTTGCGGGGCGTTTCGCCGTAGCCGATGCCTGCGCCGCTCGCAGCGCTCTGGTTTCGGGTTGAGCAACAGGTTGAGTATCGGAAGCCATATTCGCGCCGTCGCTCAGAAGTTTTTCTTCAGGTCCATGCCCTGATACAGCGACGCGACCTGATCGCCGTAGCCGTTGAACATCAACGTCTTGCGTTTGGGGGTGAAGAAACCGTCTTCGCCGATGCGCCGCTCGGTTGCCTGGCTCCAGCGCGGGTGATCGACGTTCGGATTCACGTTCGAATAAAAGCCGTATTCGTTTGATGCGTACGTGTTCCAGCTGGTCGGCGGCTGCTTGTCGAGGAAGCGGATCTTCACCAGCGACTTCGCGCTCTTGAAGCCGTACTTCCAGGGCACCACCACCCGGATCGGCGCGCCATTCTGATTTGGCAGCACCTGGCCGTAGAGGCCCATCGTCAAAAGCGTCAGCGGATTCATCGCTTCGTCCATCCGCAGGCCTTCGGTGTACGGCCAGTCGAGTACCGGCGTCGAGAGGCCGGGCATTTGCGACGGATCGGCGAGCGTGATGAATTGCACGTATTTAGCGTTGCCGGTCGGCTGCACACGCTTGATCAACTCCGCGAGCGGCACGCCGATCCACGGAATCACCATCGACCAGCCTTCGACACAACGCAACCGGTACACGCGTTCTTCAAGCGGCGCGAGCTTCAGCAATTCGTCGATGTCATACACCTTCGGATTCTTGATTTCGCCCTCGACGCTCACCTTCCACGGGTGCGGGCGCAACGTACCGGCGTTCTGCGCGGGATCCGCTTTGTCGGTGCCGAACTCGTAGTAGTTGTTGTACGTGGTGATGTCCTTGTACGGCGTGATCTTGTCGAGCGCAACGAACTTCGCGTTGGTCTTCGCGGCGAGCTTCTGCGCCTTCGGATCCGGCGACGAATACGCTGCCAGCGCTTCGCCATTCACCCCGATCAGACTGCCGAGCGCTAACGCGCCGGCCGCCTGCAATACGCGCCGCCGGTTCTCGAAGACGCGCTGCGGCGTGATTTCGCTGCGCGCGATGTCGTCGCCAATGAGTTGCGTTCTGTCGCTTCGCTTGATCCACATCGTGCTGCTCCTTGCCGGCCCATCGGGTTGTCTATCTTACGGGGCCATATTGATGATCGACTCGTCTAGCTACTCGCCCAGCCATCCTTAGGTACTGCTCTACCGAACACCGTGGATGCAGCGAATATTCCACCAGACGTAAAAAAACCGCCGGTGCGAAGCACGCGGCGGTTCTTAGTCGGCTCAGAACGGCAGATCTTACAGCTTGCCGTAACTATGCAGCCCCGACAGGAACATATTGACGCCGAGGAACGCGAACGTCGTGACCAGCAGGCCGGTCAGCGCCCACCATGCGGCCACCGCACCACGCAGGCCCTTCATCAGGCGCATGTGAAGCCAGGCCGCGTAGTTCAGCCAGACGATCAGCGCCCACGTTTCCTTCGGGTCCCAGCTCCAGTAACCGCCCCATGCTTCAGCGGCCCACAGTGCGCCGAGAATCGTTGCGATCGTGAAGAACGCGAAGCCGACGGCGATCGACTTGTACATCAGGTCGTCGAGCACATCGAGCGGCGGCAGGCGGTCCGCCAGCACGCCGCGCTCCTTCGCCAGATACGCGACACCGACCATCGCCGACAGCGCAAAGCTGCCATAACCGATGAAGTTAGCCGGCACGTGGATCTTCATCCACCAGCTTTGCAGCGCGGGAACCAGCGGCTGGATCTGCTGCGCGTCGCGAGCGACCGAGTACCACATCAGGAAGCCGACCGCCGCGCCGATCACGAGGAGCACGAAGGCGCCGAGCGCACGCGTGTTGTAGTGCTGCTCGTAGTACAGATAGAACAGCGCCGTGATCAGGCTGAACAGCACGAACACTTCGTACAGGTTCGAAATTGGAATATGGCCGACGTCCGCGCCGATCAGGTACGACTCGTACCAGCGCACCATCAAACCGACGAAGCCCATCACCACCGCGGCCCACGTCATTTTCGAACCGATCGCGGCGCCGGTCGGTGAACGGGACAACAAGCCGATCCAGTAGAAGACGGTGGCGAACACGAAAAGCGCGCTCATCCACAGAATCGCGGACTGGCTCGACAGGAAATACTTGAGGAAGAACGCGGTATCCGCGCGGCTGAGATCGCCGTGATAGATCTGAATCGCCAGCAGCGACAGCGCCGCAATAGCGGCCATCAGCGGGCGCACGGGCTTCCAGCGCCAGCCGAGCACGATGAACACCGGCACCGCCAGGCACAGCACCAGTTTGTCGTAGTAATTCATGAACGGGTGATAGCGCGACAGCGCGAACCCGGCCCCCGCGACCATCACGACGGCGAACAGCCAGTCGACGACACCGAGCCGCTTCAGAAACGGCCGCTCGTCATACTGCGCGACGTTGAGTGTCTCGCTCGCGAACGCCCTGTTGGGCCGCGAAGCTGACGAAGAAGAGGATGAGGAAACCTGAGTCAAGTCCATGATCTTACCGGTTCGAATCTTGTGAGCGTGCGGACGGCGCGCCGGCATTGCCGGAGGCGTCGGGTGCTTCGGTGAGTTTGGCGCCCAGCGCGGCACCAACTGCGTCGCGCGTTTGGACGAACTCCTTCTCGAAATCGAGCGTTTTGCGCGCGCTCGACATCGCCATCACGACATTCGTGCCGTGATCGGTATCTTTAAGCCAGAACCAGAGGCGCCGTTCGCGGACGTAGAACATCGAGAAGATGCCCAACACGAGGAGCAGGCTGCCAAGATACACGACTTTTTTGCCCGGCGCGCGCGTCAACTGAAATACCGAAGCTTGCACCTGCTTGAATGAGTCGAGCTGTAAATAGACCGGCGAACCATACAAAAAGCTGTCAGATATCGCATTGATCGAGCTTTGGATGAAGCGGCTGGCGTCCGCATTAGGCTGCGCATCCGGCTCGCCCAACTGCTCACGCGACAGTTGCCACATATCCCACGTCGCGCCTTCCAGCATGCGCAGCAGCAGACCCGCAGCCTTTTCCTGCTCGCCCTTCGGCACCGATTGGTCGATGAAACCGGCAATCGCCTGGAAACCGCCGACCACCTGCCCGTTCGGCATCTTGATGCTGTTGTCCGCACCAGCAAACAGGGTCAGGACACGCAGCGCGCTTTCTTCCAGGTGCTGCTGCAGTTCGGCATTGCCGGGCACCGAACGCAGCGCGAAACGATGGGCGGCCGCGGCGCGCATGGCCGGATTTTCAAGCGTGGCGCGCAGGTTCATCCATTCCTTGACAGTCCCGCCGGTGTCGGCGGGAATACGCAGGTAGCGGAACGGGTCGTCCGGATTCAGGCGCATGCCGGCGAGGAACATCTTTTCGCCGCCTACATCCACCGGCAGCATGTAGTTGTTGTACTCGCGCGCCTGGCCGTCCTTGTCGCGCACCTTGTACTGCACCGACGGGCCAACGTTATGCAGATCGAGCGGCTTGGAGGTCTTGGCACCGGAGCCGAGGCGTTCGTCGAACGCTTCTTTCAGCGTGCGATGCGCGGCGACGCCGCGAGCATCGTTCTGGCCGCTGCCATTGGAGATGTTTTCGACGTTGATCGCGCGGAAATCGGTGAATTCGACCGTTTGGCCGTCGGCCAGCGGCGTAGCCGTGCTCAACGGCGCGTTGCTGCCGATCGTGCCGCCGAACGGCGCGGTCTTCGCGCTCGCGCCTGACATCGGGTACGCGGTCATCTGCATCTGCGAGCCGCCGTCCTGGAAGCTCGACTGGTAGATCGACACACCGTCGTAGGTGAACGGCTTGTTCACTTCGACGCGTGCCGGCACACGTGCGCCCGTCTTATGGTCGACCACGACGATGTCGCTGGCGAACAGCTTCGGCATGCCGGTCGAGTAATAGTCGACGATGAACTTGTTCAGCTCGATCGAGAACGGCAGGTCCTGGATCAGCGAGCCGTCCGGCTGGTTCAGAATCGCCGTCGACACATGCTGCCCTTCCGGCACCCATGCATAACCGCGGAAAGTCGGGTTCGATTGCGACAGGCGATGTTCCGGCGGAATGTCGTTGATCACCGTGTTGGCGCGGATCGGCGACTTGTCGAACAGCCACATTTGCAGCTTGATCGGCAGATTGCTGTCGAGCAGACCACCCAGACAGATGACCACAATCGCAATATGCGCGGAGATGTAGCCGAACTTGGTCAGCGCGCCGCGCTTGGCGGCGATCAGTGTTGCACCGTCCGACTCACGTGTAACGAACTTGTAGCCGAGCTTGGCCGACAGCTTGGCGAGCACCGCCGTGGTCTGCGCGCGGGTACCGTGCACCGCGAACTCGCCCTTGTGGTGGAACGCGCGCAAGCTGCCTTCGCGGACCTTGTCCTTCCAGCTCTTGACGTCCGCGACCACTTTCGGCGCATTGCGGATCACGCACAGCGACACCGACACCATCAGAAAGCCGAGAATCAGCATGAACCACCACGAGCTGTACACCGTGTACAGGCTCAGCGAACGGAAGATGTCCGCCCAGAACGGCCCGAACTGATTGACGTAGTTGGGATAGGGGTCGTCCTGCGTGAGGACGGTGCCGATGATGCTGGCGATCGACAGAATCACGAGCAGCGCAATGGCGAAACGCATCGAACTCAATACTTCGATGATGCTGCGCGTGATGCGATTGCCCGACTTCGACTGCAAACCCGACGTGGTGACACTCATTCATACTCCGACTGAACAGCAAAAAAGGGTGAAGGGCTGTCGTGGACACGACGCCCTCACCCTTTTCTTGTTTTGTACCGGCCTCGCTGGACCGGTTGCACTTGCGTGCGGGCTTCTTAATGCAAGCCCGCGATGTAATCGGCTACAGCCTTGATTTCGCTGTCCGACAGACGCGATGCAATGGCGTGCATCGCCTCATTGTTATTACGTGCGCCCGGACCTTGCGTGAACGCGGTCAACTGCGCCACCGTGTATTCGGCCCACTGCCCCGACAGACGCGGATACTGCGACGGGATCCCCTGACCGGTCGGCCCGTGGCAGCTTGCACACGCCGGCACGCCCTTGTCCGCAATACCGCCACGATAAATCTTCTGACCGAGCGGGACGGTGTCTTTGTTATGCGCATAGCCTGGCTTCGGGGTCTGCGTCGCGAAATAGGCTGCGACGTTGACCATGTCCTGATCGGACAACGCGGCAGCCATGCCCGCCATGATCGCATTGTTGCGCGCTGGCTGCTTGGCGCCCGGTTGCGTCTTGAAATCCATGAGCTGCTTGACGAGATACTCAGGATGTTGACCCGCCAGCTTCGGATACGCACCGCCAGCACTGTTGCCGTCAGCACCGTGGCATGACGCGCAAACCTGCACCGCGATTGCCTGCCCCCGATTGACGTCCGGCTTTGCCGGATCTGCTGCTCGTGCCTGAATTGCCAAACCTGAAAGACCTGCCGCTACTTGAAGCACCATCAGAGTCTTGCACAGTCGATTCATTCGCACACCCTGTCTCGTCTTGTGGGATTTTAGAGGTTTTGCAAGATACGACAGCGACTGAGTTGACCGCTAAGAGCCGCCAAGGCACGCGGGCTGGCCCCCTCAGGTTTTCAGTAAACCATCGTATTGTACAATAACTCGCTAATCGCTAAGACGCCAGTCGGGCTTGACCCGTCCCCACTCCGGGTTCCCCGGCGTCTCGAATCCTGGCCTGATCATGTCTTCCTTCCTGCTCCACCAATCCCGCTTTTTCACGACCGTCAATCACCTGCGTGATCTGCCGGCCACGGCGCAACCCGAGATCTGCTTTGCTGGGCGCTCGAATGCGGGCAAGTCGACGGCCATCAATATTCTGTGCAATCAGAAACGCCTCGCCTTCGCCAGTAAGACGCCGGGCCGCACGCAGCACATCAATTATTTCTCGGTGGGCAAGGCGGATGAGCCGACTGCGCACCTGGTCGACCTGCCGGGCTACGGTTATGCGGAAGTGCCGGGCGCAGCCAAGGCTCACTGGGAAGCGCTGCTCTCCACCTACCTGCAGTCGCGCTCGCAACTGCGCGGCATGATCCTCATGATGGACTCGCGCCGCCCGTTGACGGATCTGGACCGGCGGATGATCGAGTGGTTCGCCCCGACCGGCAAGCCGATCCACACGCTGCTGACGAAGTGCGACAAATTGACGCGCCAGGAAAGTGTGAATGCGCTGCGCGCGACGCAGAAGGGTTTGGCCGAATATCGCGCCAACGGTTACCAGGGCGAACTGACCGCGCAGCTGTTTTCGGCGCTCAAGCGTATCGGAATCGACGAGGCGCACGAGCTGATCGAAAGCTGGCTGATCCCCGACGCAAAGGGCGAAGAAGACGCGCCGCAATAAGCGCAACGGCGCCTGTCAGCCGGGGTACAAGCCCCATTTCGGCCGCCCATAAAAAAACCCGCCGCTTTAACGGCGGGTCAAACAGCCTAATCGAAAAAACGACAGGCACCCGCTCAGGGAGGAGAAGCGGGGAGGTCAGCGCAGGGCGCCTTGCTCGATCGGTATGATATACCATTGTCTCGAAAAGTTTCCGGGAGCGGAGGCAGGCGTTATGTGTCCACTCCACACATCCACGATCTTCGATTCGTTTATGAGCTTCTTTCCGCACTTCCGTCCGCGCCGCATGCGCCGTGACGACTTCTCGCGCCGCCTGATGCGAGAAAACATCCTCACCACCAACGATCTGATCTACCCCGTGTTCATCGTCGAAGGCACCAACGTGCGGCAGGCCGTACCGTCGATGCCGGGCGTCGAGCGCGTGTCGGTGGATCTGCTGATGGGCGTGGCCGAGCAATGCGTCGAGTTGGGCGTGCCGGTGCTGTCGCTCTTTCCGGCGATCGAGCCCTCCCTGAAAACGCCGGATGGCCGCGAAGCGACCAACCCGGCGGGCCTGATCCCGCGCGCGGTTCGCGAACTGAAAAAGCATTTCCCCGATCTGGGCGTACTCACGGACGTCGCGCTCGACCCGTACACGAGTCACGGCCAGGACGGCGTACTCGACGAGGCCGGCTATGTGATCAACGACGAGACCGTCGAGATCCTGGTTGAACAGGCGCGCGCGCAAGCTGAAGCGGGCGTCGATATCGTCGCGCCCTCGGACATGATGGACGGCCGCATCGGCGCGATCCGCGAAATGCTCGAGAGCGAGGGCTATATCCACACGCGCATCATGGCCTACTCCGCCAAGTTCGCGTCGGCGTTTTACGGCCCGTTCCGCGATGCCGTCGGTTCCGCGACGAATCTCGGCAAGGGCAACAAGATGACCTACCAGATGGACCCGGCCAATTCGAATGAAGCGCTGCGTGAAGTGCAAGCGGACATCGAAGAAGGCGCGGATATGGTGATGGTCAAGCCAGGCATGCCGTATCTGGACATCGTGCGTCGCGTGAAGGACGAGTTCAAGTTCCCGACTTACGTGTACCAGGTGAGCGGTGAGTACGCCATGCTGAAAGCGGCCGCGCAGAACGGCTGGCTGGATCACGACAAGGCGATGATGGAGTCGCTGCTGGCGTTCAAGCGGGCAGGCGCGGATGGCGTGCTGACCTACTTCGCGCTGGATGCCGCTCGGATTTTGCGCGCGCAGAAGTGATCTAAGGTGTCGCTTTGTCGGCGACACCTGTCTTCTCAAAGCTGAAAAAACGGGGCCGCGACTTAAGTCGTGCCTCCGTTTTTTTATGCTTGTTCCGGCGGGCGCCTTTTACGGGCGCGTCGGCGCGCGTTTCCTGGCGCGCTCAGGCAGGCGAATCACTTTCCGTTACGCCCCAGGCGCACTCGCGCGATCGAGGGTGCGCAAGAACTTGTCAGCAGACTCGTATCCGACGACGCGCAACACTTCCTTGCCACCTTGATCGAAGAAGATGATGCCAGGCGGCCCAAACAGGCTGAAACGCTTGAGCAGCATTTGATCGTCGGCGTTATTCGCGGTGACGTCGGCGCGCAGCAGGTTCATCTGCTTCAATTTCGCCTGGACACGCGGATCGCTGAACGTGAACTTCTCCATTTCTTTGCAGCTCACGCACCAGTCTGCGTAGAAATCGAGCATAGCGGGCTGCGCAGCCGTTTTGACGGCCTCGTCGAGCTCGGCCGAGGAACGAACCGAAGCGAACGTCAGATCGCTCTGTGACGCCGTATTCGACTTATTGGCGGCATTGGCCACGCCAGCCTCCCCAGCGCCGCGCGCCGCCAATACAGCTAGCGGACGCAGCGGATCGGACGAGCCCGCAGCGAGGCCTACCAGCAGCACCGCCGCCCAGATTGCCAGCGCCGCGCCGATTCCACGGCCGAGCCGGCGCCACACCGACGCGCCCGCGGCTGGGGCCGAGAAAAGACCGAGTCCTGCCGCGGCGATCAGCAGCCACAACGCGCTCAACAGCATGGTCGCTGTCGCACCGAGCACCGGCCAGACAATCCACAGGGCGGCCGCAAGCAGCACCACGCCGAAGAACACCTTGACGCCGTCCATCCACGCGCCGGCGCGCGGCAGCAAAGTACCGGCGCCAAGACCGATGATCAGAAGCGGCACGCCGAGACCGAGTCCCATTGAGAACAGCGCCGCGCCGCCGAGTAACGCGTCGCCTGTGTGCGCGATGAACGCCAGCACGGCAAAGAGCGGCGCTGTCATGCAAGCGCCGACCACTAACGCGGACAGCGCGCCCATGACAGCCACCGCGGCAAATTTGCCGCCGGAACGCCCCGTCGACGCGCGCGACACGCCTTCCTGCCAGCGCTGCGGCAACGCGATATCGAAGCCCGCGATCAGGGTCAGCGCGAAAACGGTCAGCAGCACGCCGAACGTACCGAGCACCCACGGGTTCTGCAGCCACGCGCCCAGGCTCTGCCCAACCAGCGCAGCCGCAATGCCAAGCGCCGTGTACACGAGCGCCATACCGATCACATACGCCAGCGACAACGCAAGGCCGCGAGCACGCGTCACCCGCGCGCCCTCACCGATGATGATCGCCGACAGAATCGGAATCATCGGGTACGAACACGGCAGCAGACTGAGTACGGCGCCCGCCAAAAAATAAAGCCCGATAATCGCGAAGAAGCCGCCGCCTTGCAGTAGCGACTGGGCGTAATCGGCGCTGGTGGCACGCTCATACCACGAGACACCGGCTCCTGCGGATGGTTGCGTAGAGGCGGTGGTCGCGGCGCTGTCGGCTGGCTGCAAAGCCTCGCCGCTCACGTGATACACGCGCTCCATCGGCGGATAGCAGATGCCGGCATCGGCGCAGCCCTGCGACGTGACAACCAGGTCAAACGGCCCCTGGGCCTGTTTCACCGGGATGCGGATCGTCAACTCATTGCGATACGTTTCAACGTTCTTGCTGAAGGTCTGATCGAACTTTACGTGGCCGGCCGGCAATTGTGGCTCGCCGATCGTCGTCGTGCCGTTGCGGGTCGCGAACGCGAAGCGCTCCCGGTACATGTAGTAACCGTCCGCGATCTTGTAGGTGACGTCGACTTCGCCGGGCTTCTCTGTCGCGCTGAATTTGAAGGCGGCGGCGGGATCGAGGAAGTCGTCCGCGGCGTGCGCAAGCGTGCCGAGCTGAGCGAAGATCAGGCAACCGAGCAGGAAAAAGACTACGCGCAACGCATGACGCGCACGCCGATTAAGACCGTTAAACATGGAGAGGACGTTGGGTTTCAGCAGTGATCCACTGGCCGTACGCGACCGATGCCGTAGCTTGCCACGAGAGGATTTCCGGCGTGTCGTAGGGATGGTGTGCCTGGATGTACTGCTCGAGTTCAAGCGCGCGTACCGCACTCGTCTTGAACAGCAACTGGATCTCTTGCGCCGTTTCGATCGCGCCCTGCCAGTGATAGCTGGACTGCACAGTGCCTAGCTGCGTGACGCAGGCGCACAGTCGCGCGGCCAGTGCGCCCGCCGCGAGCTTCTGAGCAACGGCGGCATCCGGTACCGTGGTCAAAATCAAGGTCACATTCAGGCTCACACAGGCTCCGGACAGGCACGATTCAAGTGCCGATATCGTATCACCTAGCCTTGCAGCGCCGCTGTGGTGCCGCTGAAGCGCCCGCGGCGAACGTGCGGCATTTGGCCGCGATGATTGGAGTACGGGGCTCAACTCCGCCGCCAGAAACAAAAAAGCCAGGCTTGGCGCCTGGCTTTTTCTTCGATGCTAAAAAACTTATTCAGCTTCTTGCACTTCAACTTCTTCGACATCCGGACGGTCCAGCAATTCGACCAGTGCCATCGGTGCGTTGTCGCCGACGCGGAAGCCGAACTTCAGGACGCGCAGGTAGCCGCCCGGACGGGTAGCGTAACGCGGGCCGAGGACTTCGAACAGCTTCGTGACCGAGTCACGATCGCGCAGGCGGTTGAACGCCAGACGACGATTTGCCAGCGACGGCTTCTTGCCGAGCGTGATCAGCGGCTCGACGACTTTACGGAGTTCTTTCGCCTTCGGCAGCGTCGTCTTGATGACTTCGTGCTCGATCAACGAGTTGGACATGTTACGGAGCATTGCCAGACGGTGGCTGCTCGTGCGGTTCAGTTTCCGCAGACCATGACGGTGACGCATGTTAATTCCTTCGATTCAAAGTTTTGGTCCAGCTCTTCTATCGCGCTCGGCCTACCTTCGGTTTCCCAACGGTGACGAGTGCACGGGCCGGTAGTGAAAAAAGACAAGACGCGGATTTTAAAGGAAAATCCGCGTCTTTGCCAGTGCAGCAGCGGGTTCTGTCCCGGGATGACTTCTCGACTTACTTGTCCAAACCTGCCGGCGGCCAGTTTTCGAGTTTCATGCCGAGCGTCAAACCACGCGACGCCAGTACTTCCTTGATTTCGTTCAGCGACTTGCGACCCAGATTCGGGGTCTTGAGCAACTCGTTTTCCGTGCGCTGGATCAGGTCGCCGATGTAGTAAATGTTCTCGGCCTTCAGGCAGTTCGCGGAACGAACCGTCAGTTCGAGATCATCAACCGGGCGCAGCAGGATCGGATCGATCTGCGGCGCACGCGACGGCGCTTCCGCCGTTGCTTCGGTGCCTTCCAGTGCAGCGAACACCGACAGTTGATCAACCAGAATACGCGCCGATTGACGGATCGCTTCTTCCGGCGAAATCACACCGTTGGTTTCGATGTTCATCACGAGCTTGTCGAGGTCGGTACGCTGTTCGACGCGCGCGCTTTCAACAGCGTAGCTCACGCGGCGAACCGGCGAGAACGACGCGTCCAGCACGATACGGCCGATGATCTTGGCCGACTCTTCGCCGTAACGACGCACATTGCCCGGCACATAACCACGGCCCTTTTCGACCTTGATCTGCACGTCGAGCTTGCCGCCCTTCGACAGGTGCGCAATGACGTGATCCGGGTTGATCACTTCGCAATCGTGCGCGAGTTCGATGTCGCCAGCGGTGACAACGCCTTCGCCTTCCTTGCGCAGCGTAACCGTCACTTCGTCACGGTTATGCAGCTTGAACACCACGCCCTTCAGGTTCAACAACAGGTTGACCACATCCTCTTGCACACCGTCGAGCGTCGAATACTCATGTACGACGCCTGCGATCGTCACTTCGGTCGGCGCGTAGCCGATCATCGACGACAGCAGCACGCGCCGGAGCGCGTTACCCAAGGTGTGGCCGTAACCGCGTTCAAACGGTTCCATGACCACTTTCGCATGGCTCTCGCCAAGCGATTCAACAGCGATGATCTTGGGCTTCAACAAACTGGTTTGCATAGGTTTTCCTTTTCAATACCCTCGGCTCGTTACACCGATAAGGCTGACCGGTAACAACCTGAAAATAAACAGCCGAGACGCCTCCTTGCGCAACGCAATCGAGGTGCCCCGGCCGTTAATCCGATTACCGCGAATACAATTCGACGATCAGGCTTTCGTTGATATCGCCAGCGATGTCGCTGCGTTCCGGCTTGCTCTTGAACGTACCTTCGAATTTCTTCGAATCGACAGCAACCCAGCTCGGCAGACCGCCTTGCTCAGCCAACGACAGCGCTTCGAGAATACGCGCCTGCTTCTTCTTTTGTTCGCGCACTGCGACGACGTCGCCTGCCTTCACTTGCATCGACGGGATGTTCGACACAACGCCGTTCACCGTGATCGCCTTGTGGCTCACGAGCTGACGCGCTTCAGCGCGCGTCGAGCCGAAACCCATGCGATACACGACGTTGTCGAGACGCGATTCGAGCAATTGCAGCAGGTTTTCACCCGTGTTGCCCTTCAGGCGGTCGGCTTCAGCGAAGTAACGGCGGAATTGACGCTCCAGGACACCGTAGATGCGCTTCACTTTTTGCTTTTCGCGCAGCTGCGTGCCGTAGTCGGACGTACGTGCACCCGACGTGCGGCCGTGTTGGCCAGGCTTGCTGTCAAGCTTGCACTTGTCAGCGAGCGAACGACGGGCGCTCTTCAGGAAGAGGTCAGTGCCTTCACGGCGGGACAGCTTGGCCTTAGGGCCGATATAACGTGCCACGTTGATTCCTTCTATGATTAATCACACGAATGCATGCACTCGCGCTAGTCCGAACCCTTTGGGTCGAACGGTGGGCTTAGTCAATTCAATAGCGCAAGCAGCCTGTGGTCGCCGGCTTCAACCCCGGCGGCGACAGGCGCTAGCGAAAACAGCGTCTTAGATACGACGACGCTTCGGCGGACGGCAGCCGTTGTGCGGGACCGGGGTCACGTCGGAGATCGCCGTGATCTTGATGCCAAGACCATGCAACGCGCGCACCGCCGACTCACGGCCAGGACCGGGGCCCTTGATCCGCACTTCGAGGTTCTTCACGCCGTATTCCATCGCCACGCGGCCAGCCGATTCGGCTGCCACCTGGGCTGCAAACGGGGTCGATTTACGCGAACCCTTGAAGCCCTGACCACCCGACGTTGCCCAAGCAAGTGCATTGCCTTGACGATCGGTGATCGTGATGATGGTGTTGTTGAACGACGCGTGAACGTGAACCACGCCCTCGGCGACGTTCTTCTTGACCTTCTTGCGAACGCGTTGCGCCGCGGAGTTGTTCGAAGCCTTAGCCATTACGTTTTCCTGTAACTGTCAGTTCCGCTTACTTCTTCAGCGATTGCGCTGCACGACGCGGACCCTTGCGCGTACGGGCATTCGTACGCGTGCGTTGGCCACGCAGGGGCAAGCCCTTGCGATGACGCACGCCACGGTAGCAGCCGAGATCCATCAGGCGCTTAATGTTCATCGTCGTTTCACGGCGCAGATCGCCTTCAACGATGAACTTGCCGACTTCTTCACGCAGCTTTTCGAGGTCTGCGTCGTTCAGGTCCTTGACCTTCTTCGAAAATGCCACACCAGCAGCGACGCAAATGTCGCGCGAGCGCGTGCGGCCGACACCGTAAATAGCCGTCAGGCCGATTTCGGTATGCTGGTGATTCGGGATGTTAACCCCTGCGATACGAGCCATTGTTTTTCCTCAAACAAAAAGCGCAGCAAAAAGCGCGGCGTTCAGCCTTGACGCTGTTTGTGGCGCGGATCAGAGCTGCAAATCACGCGCACAACGCCTTTGCGCTTGATGATCTTGCAATTGCGGCAAATGCGCTTAACCGATGCCATCACTTTCATGATATTACCCTTTTTTCAAATCACTTCGCCCGGAACACGATCCGCGCACGCGACAGATCGTAAGGCGTCAATTCAACCGTTACCTTGTCGCCCGGCAAGATTCGGATGTAGTGCATCCGCATCTTGCCGGATATGTGTCCCAATACGACATGGCCGTTTTCCAGCTTCACCCTAAAGGTAGCGTTAGGCAGGTTTTCGATGACTTCACCCTGCATCTGGATAACATCGTCTTTGGCCATAAGTCCTTTCAACGCATCGGGACGCCGCCGCCTTTGAAATTAGCTTTCTTCAGCAGCGATTCATACTGTTGCGACATAACGTACGACTGCACCTGCGCCATGAAATCCATTGTGACGACGACAATGATCAGCAGCGACGTTCCACCAAAATAAAACGGCACGTTCCAGCGCAGTACCAAAAATTCAGGCAGCAAACAAACAAACACGATGTAGATCGCACCAGCCAGCGTCAGACGCGTCAGGATGCGGTCGATGTATCGCGCCGTCTGATCGCCCGGGCGGATGCCTGGGACGAAAGCGCCACTCTTTTTCAGGTTGTCGGCCGTTTCCCTGCTGTTGAACACCAGTGCGGTGTAGAAAAAGCAGAAGAAGACGATCGCCAACGCGTACAGCAACACGTACACGGGTTGACCGGGCTTAAGGGCTTCGGCCACATTGTGCAACGTGTCTGCGAACCAGCTGGTACGCGACCCCGAACTAAACCAGTTCAGGATGGTTGCCGGGAAGAGAATGATCGACGATGCAAAGATCGGCGGAATCACGCCCGACATATTCAACTTCAGCGGCAGATGCGAAGACTGTCCGCCGTAAATCTTGTTACCGACTTGCCGTTTGGCGTAATTCACAAGAATCTTGCGCTGGCCGCGTTCGATGAACACCACCAGATACGTCACACCAGCAATCAGCGCAACCACGATAATCGCCGAGATGATGCTCATCGAGCCGGTTCGCACCAGTTCGAAAAGACCACCGATTGCGTTCGGGAAACCCGCCGCAATACCGCCGAAGATGATGATCGAGATACCGTTACCCAGCCCACGTTCCGTGATCTGCTCACCCAGCCACATCAGGAACATCGTGCCGGTCACCAGCGTCACGACCGTCGTCAACCGAAATACCATCCCCGGATCGATCACCAGGCCCGGCTGATTTTCCAATGCGACAGCGATGCCGAACGCCTGGAACGTCGCCAGCAGGACCGTAAAGATACGCGTGTACTGCGTAATCTTCCGTTGACCCGCCTGCCCTTCCTTTTTCAGCGCTTCCAGCTGCGGCGAGACAATCGCCAGCAACTGCATGATGATCGACGCCGAAATGTACGGCATGATCCCCAGCGCAAAAATCGTGAACCGCGAAAGTGCACCACCCGAGAACATGTTGAACATGCCCAGGATGCCGCCCGACTGGCTTTGGAACAACTTTGCCAGCTGGTCCGGGTCAATACCCGGCACCGGAATGTGCGCGCCGATACGGTAGACGATCAACGCCAGCAGCAGGAACACTGCCCGCCGACGCAGATCGCCAAACTTCGCCGCGCCGCGACCGGGTTTTGCGAGACTCGGACTGTTAGCCAAGTACCTTCTCCGATGCTAATGCTAGTGACGGCAAATAACTTGCGCGTTACTCGGCAAAAGAGCCGCCGGCTGCTTCAATCGCAGCGCGCGCACCCTTCGTCGCACCCAGACCCTTCACAACGACCTTGCGCGTCAGCTCGCCCGTCGCGATGATCTTGGCGCTCTTGATCAGCTCGCCGAGCAGGCCGGCTTGCTTCAGAGCCAACAGATCGATTTCGTCGACCGGCAGCTTTTCCAGATCAGAGAGACGCACTTCACCGACGAATTCCTTCGTCAGCGAGGTGAAGCCACGCTTCGGCAGGCGACGTTGCAGCGGCATTTGACCGCCTTCGAAGCCAACCTTGTGAAAGCCGCCCGAACGCGACTTCTGACCCTTGTGACCACGGCCAGCAGTCTTGCCCAGACCGGAGCCGATACCACGGCCGACGCGACGCTTAGCGTGCTTCGAGCCTTCAGCCGGCTTCAGGTTATTCAATTCCATTATCAACTCCTTGAGTCCTGGTCAGCCGCTTAGCCGATGACCTTAACGAGGTACGAAACCTTGTTGATCATGCCGCGCACAGCCGGCGTGTCCTGCAACTCGCTAACCGAATTGAGTCGGCGCAGACCCAGGCCACGCACCGTTGCACGGTGCGTTTCACGGGTGCCGATCAGGCTCTTGACGAGCTGGACCTTGACAGTTTTATCAGACATGGTGTCCACCTTAGCCCAGAATATCTTCGACGGACTTGCCGCGCTTCGCCGCGATATCACCCGGCGTCGACTGCTTGCGCAGACCGTCGAGCGTTGCACGAACGAGGTTGTACGGGTTCGTCGAACCGTGGCTCTTGGCCACAACGTTCTGCACGCCCATCACGTCGAACACTGCGCGCATCGGGCCACCAGCGATCACACCGGTACCGTCCTTCGCCGGAGCGAGGAGGACCATCGATGCGCCGTGCTTACCGTGCACTTCGTGTTGCAGGGTACCGTTCTTAAGCGGCACCTTGAACATGTTGCGGCGAGCCTGTTCCATCGCCTTCTGAACAGCGACCGGCACTTCCTTTGCCTTGCCCTTGCCCATACCGACGCGGCCATCACCGTCGCCAACCACGGTCAGCGCGGCAAAACCGAGAATCCGGCCGCCCTTCACAACCTTGGTCACGCGGTTGACCGAAATCATCTTTTCGCGCAGGCCGTCGTCGCGTTCGTCAGCCTGAACTTTCGCTTGCATCTTTGCCATGACGAATTCTTCCCTTAGAACTTGAGTCCGGCTTCGCGCGCCGCATCAGCCAGCGCTTTCACGCGGCCGTGGTAACGGAAACCCGAACGGTCGAAGGCGACGGATTCGATGCCGGCAGCCTTAGCCTTTTCTGCAATGCGCTTACCGATCAGCGTAGCAGCAGCGACGTTGCCGCCCTTGCCCGTTTGATCAGCCAATTGCGCACGCACTTCGGCTTCGAGCGTCGACGCGCTGGCGAGCACCTTGGTGCCGCACGGCGAGAACACTTGCGCATAGATGTGCGTGTTCGTGCGATGCACGGCGAGACGCGCGACCTGCAGCTCAGCGATCTTGATACGCGTCTGACGAGCGCGGCGCAGGCGAGATTGAGTCTTATCCATGATTGCGCACCCTTACTTCTTCTTCGTTTCTTTGAGGATCACAACCTCATTGGCGTAACGCACACCCTTGCCCTTATAGGGCTCCGGCGGGCGATAGCCGCGCACTTCTGCAGCGACCTGGCCAACTTGTTGCTTATTGATCCCCTTGATCACGATTTCGGTTTGCGTCGGGGTTTCAGCCTTGACGCCTTCCGGCATCTGGTGCACCACGGGGTGCGAGAAACCCAGCGACAGGTTCAGCTTGTCGCCTTGCGCCTGTGCGCGGTAACCGACGCCAACCAGCGTCAGCTTGCGCTCGAAACCCTTCGTCACGCCGTTCACCATGTTCGCAACCAGTGCGCGCATCGTGCCCGACATCGCATTCGCTTCGCGGCTTTCGTCAGCCGGCTCGAACTTCAGCGTGCCGTTGTCGTTCACCACCTTCACGAGGCTGTTTGCAGCCTGCGAAATCGTACCCAGCGGACCCTTGACGGTAATGCGTTCGTCGCTCAGGGCCACTTCTGCGCCTTGCAGCGCGATCGGGCTTTTACCTACTCGAGACATGTTTCTCTCCTTTCGGCCTTAAGCGACGTAGCAGATGACTTCGCCGCCAACGCCCGTTGCACGCGCCTTGCGGTCCGTCATCACGCCCTTCGGCGTCGACACGATTGCCACGCCGAGGCCATTCATGACCACGGGGATGTCGTTACGGCCGCGGTACACACGCAGACCAGGCTTCGAAACGCGTTCAATGCGCTCGATCACCGGACGGCCAGCGTAGTACTTCAACACGATGTTCAATTCAGATTTCGCACCTTCGGACTTCACTGCGAAATCATCGATATAGCCTTCGTCCTTCAGGACCTGCGCAATCGCAACCTTGACTTTCGACGAGGGCATTGTCACCGAAACTTTCTCAACCATCTGCGCGTTGCGGATGCGAGTCAGCATATCGGCGATAGGATCACTCATGCTCATTTACGTTTCTCCTATTACCAGCTCGCCTTGGTCAGGCCAGGGATCTCGCCGCGGAACGCGATTTCGCGAATCTTGTTACGCGCCAGCCCGAATTTACGGAACGTGCCACGTGGGCGACCGGTAATTGCGCAACGATTGCGCTTACGGGTCGGGTTAGAGTTGCGCGGCAGTTGTTGCAGTTCCAGACGTGCTGCGTAATGCTCTTCGTCCGACTTGCTCATATCGCCGATGATCGCTTTCAGCTCAGCACGCTTGGGAGCGTACTTAGCGGCCAGGCGAGCACGCTTCTTTTCACGTTCGATCAGTGCCAGTTTAGCCACGGTAACCTCAGTTTCTGAACGGGAACTTGAAGCTGGCGAGCAGAGCCTTTGCTTCGTCGTCGGTCTTCGCAGTTGTCGTGATGCTGATGTTCAGCCCACGCAGTGCGTCGATCTTGTCGTAGTCGATTTCGGGGAAAATGATCTGCTCTTTCACACCGATGTTGTAGTTGCCGCGACCATCGAACGCACGACCCGACACGCCACGGAAGTCACGCACACGGGGGAGCGCAACCGTCACGAAACGGTCCAGAAATTCGTACATTGCCTGACCACGCAACGTGACCATTGCACCGATCGGATAGCCCTGACGGATCTTGAAGCCAGCGATTGCCTTGCGTGCCTTCGTGATCACCGGCTTCTGGCCTGCGATCTTCGTCAGGTCGCCAACGGCGTTTTCGATGATCTTCTTGTCAGCAACCGCTTCGCCAAGGCCCATGTTCAGGGTGATCTTGGTGATGCGCGGCACTTCCATCACGGACTTGTAACCGAACTTCTCGATGAGGCCGGGTACAACCTTTTCTTTGTAAAACTCTTGCAAACGAGCCATTTTTTTACTCCGCAGCGTCAGGCGCTCAGCACAGCACCGGTCGTCTTAAGGAAACGGACTTTCTTGTCTCCCTCGACCTTGATGCCTACACGCGACGCCTTGCCATTCGCGTCGACCAATGCGACGTTCGAAATTTGCAGCGGCATCGTCTTGGCTTCCACACCGCCCGTCGTACCCTTCATCGGGTTCGGCTTGACGTGCTTCTTGACGAGGTTGATACCCTCGACAATCACCTTGTCTTCGCCTACGGACAGCACGACGCCGCGCTTGCCTTTATCTTTGCCGGTGATGACGATAACTTCGTCACCTTTGCGAATCTTGTTCATCGCGACTCCTTACAGCACTTCAGGTGCCAACGAAACGATCTTCATGAATCGTTCGCTGCGCAACTCGCGCGTAACAGGCCCGAAAATACGGGTGCCAATAGGTTCGAGCTTGGCATTCAACAGCACTGCAGCATTGCCATCGAACTTGATCAGCGAGCCGTCTTGACGACGTACGCCCTTGGCGGTGCGAACCACCACGGCGTTATAAATTTCGCCTTTCTTCACGCGCCCGCGCGGCGTTGCTTCTTTGACGGTCACCTTGATGATGTCGCCAATGCTGGCATAACGACGCTTCGAGCCGCCGAGAACCTTGATGCACATGACTTCACGCGCACCGGTGTTGTCGGCCACTTCAAGCCGAGTTTCGGTCTGGATCATGGTTTATCTTTCCCAACTTAATCCGGTCACACCACCATGGCGTACCCGGTCAGTCTTGGTCCCGTCAGCCAATCGGCTGCTTGGGTATGAACAGCAGCGACGGCAAACGAAACCCGCCATCGCAATCCGGTGAATCCTTCGGAACAGACTGGCGCCTGAACCGCTTCCCCCACCAACTTCGCCCGCGACGGGGCTCCCATAAAAGAGGGAAGACCGAGATCATATCATATAATCCCGGTCTTGCAAGCGAAACTTGCTGCGATTTCAATTACTTCTACAACTTTGCGGCGTCAGATGACGCGAGCAGCCTCGACCAGGCGAGCCACAACCCAGGCTTTCGTCTTCGAAATCGGACGCGTTTCCTGGATTTCAACGAGGTCACCCTCGTTGTACGTGTTTGCATCGTCGTGCGCGTGGTACTTCTTCGAACGCACAACGTACTTGCCGTAGATCGGGTGCTTCACGCGGTGCTCAACCAGCACGGTGACCGTCTTGTCCATCTTGTTGCTGACGACCTTGCCGACCAGCGTCCGCTTGAGCGAGGTTTTTACGCTATCGTTCATTTCTGGTTCGCCTTCTCAGTCAGGACGGTCCGCACACGTGCGATGTCGCGACGAACCTTCTTCAGCTGGCTCGTGTTCGTGAGCTGCTGGGTCGCGAGTTGCATGCGCAGGCCGAATTGCGCCTTCAACAGGTCCGACAGCTCCTTGTTGAGCGCGGCCTGATCTTTCTGGTGAAGTTCGGAAGCCTTCATCATTTACTCCTTAGGCGCCGAGCTGACGCACGATAAACGTCGTCTTAAGCGGCAGCTTAGCTGCAGCCAGACGGAACGCTTCGCGTGCCAGCTCTTCGGTTACGCCGTCCATTTCGTACAGCATCTTGCCCGGTTGAATCTCCGCGACGTAGTACTCAGGGTTACCTTTACCGTTACCCATACGTACTTCAGCCGGCTTGTGCGAGATCGGCTTGTCCGGGAAGATGCGGATCCAGATGCGGCCACCACGCTTGATGTGACGCGTCATTGCACGACGTGCCGCTTCAATCTGGCGCGCGGTCAAGCGACCACGACCGATAGCCTTCAGGCCGAATTCACCGAACGACACCGCGTTGCCGCGGGTAGCGATACCGGTGTTACGACCCTTCTGCTCTTTGCGATACTTTCTGCGTTTCGGTTGCAGCATCGTTATTCTCCAGTCTTCCCGCCGTCGCCGGCACCGCCAGCACGACGAGGAGCGCCACGGCGTGCACCTGCCGGGCCACCACCTTCACCATCGCGACGCGGACGGCGATCGCCACCCGGACGTGCGTTGCGGCGCGGACGCTTTTCTTCGGCGACTTCTTCAACCACCGGTGCGTCGTTGCGGCCGAGCGTGTCACCCTTGTAGACCCACACCTTCACGCCGATGATGCCGTACGTCGTCTTCGCTTCCGAAGTTGCGTAGTCGATATCAGCACGCAGCGTATGAAGCGGCACGCGACCTT
Source organism: Paraburkholderia sediminicola (assembly GCF_046027825.1). Taxonomy (GTDB): domain Bacteria; phylum Pseudomonadota; class Gammaproteobacteria; order Burkholderiales; family Burkholderiaceae; genus Paraburkholderia; species Paraburkholderia sediminicola_D. The sequence continues at coordinate 29,850 of NZ_JAQQDU010000015.1, read as the reverse complement.
CGCGATACCACTCCGTACGAGCGATTTCGATACCGTTCAGGCGGCCAGCGCTCATGATCTTGATGCCTTGAGCACCCAGACGCATTGCGTTTTGCATCGCACGCTTCATCGCGCGGCGGAACATAATCCGGCGCTCGAGTTGTTGCGTGATCGAATCCGCGATCAGTTGCGCATCGGTTTCCGGCTTACGGATTTCTTCGATGTTGACGTGGACCGGAACGCCCATGCGGCGTTGCAGTTCCGACTTCAGCAGTTCGATATCCTCGCCCTTCTTACCGATGACCACACCCGGACGCGAGCTATAAATCGTGATGCGCGCGTTTTTCGCCGGACGCTCGATAACGACGCGGCCAACCGAAGCGTTTTTCAGCTTCTTCTTCAGGTATTCACGAACACCGATGTCTTCCTGCAACATCGCCGCGAAATTGTTGTTGTTCGCGTACCAACGCGACGCCCAATTGCGGCTGACGGCCAAACGGAAGCCAGTCGGATGAATTTTCTGTCCCATCGTATGACCCCTTAATTCCCGACCGTCACAGTGATGTGACAGGATTGCTTCTCGATGCGGTTACCACGGCCTTTAGCGCGCGCGGTAAAACGCTTCAGCGAGGCAGCCTTGTCGACCATGATGCTCGTTACCTTGAGCTCGTCGATATCAGCGCCTTCGTTATGCTCCGCATTCGCGATCGCCGACAGCACAACCTTTTTCACGATTCCCGCAGCCTTCTTCGGCGAGAACGTCAGAACGTTCAGCGCCTTGTCGACCGGCAAACCGCGGATCTGGTCAGCCACAAGGCGCGTTTTCTGCGCCGAGATGCGGGCACCGCGATGAATTGCTTTCACTTCCATCATGATCCCCTTATTTCTTAGCCTTCTTGTCGGCTGCATGACCCTTGAACGTCCGGGTCAATGCGAACTCGCCAAGCTTGTGGCCGACCATGTTTTCCGAGATGTACACCGGAACGTGTTGACGGCCGTTATGCACAGCAATCGTCAAACCGATGAAATCCGGCAGAATCGTCGAACGACGCGACCAGGTTTTGATCGGCTTCTTGTCACGCGCAGCGGCTGCCGACTCAACTTTCTTCAGCAAATGGGCGTCGCAGAACGGACCTTTTTTTACAGAACGTGCCATTGCCTACTCCTTAACGCTTGTGACGGCGCTGGACGATCATGCTCGTCGTGCGCTTGTTGCTGCGGGTGCGATAGCCCTTAGCAGGCGTGCCCCACGGGCTCACCGGATCGCGACCTGCAGCCGTCTTGCCTTCACCACCGCCGTGCGGGTGATCGACCGGGTTCATTGCAACGCCACGCACCGTCGGGCGGATACCGCGCCAGCGATTCGCGCCAGCCTTACCGATTTGACGGAGGCTATGCTCTTCGTTGCCAACTTCACCAATCGTCGCGCGGCATTCAACGTGAACGCGGCGGATTTCACCCGAGCGCAGGCGGACCTGTGCGTAGATGCCTTCACGAGCCAGCAGCATCGCCGACGTACCAGCCGAACGCGCCATTTGCGCGCCCTTGCCCGGCAGCATTTCGATGCAGTGAATCGTCGTACCAACCGGGATATTGCGGATCGGCAGCGTGTTACCTGCGCGGATCGGAGCTTCCGAACCCGACATCAGTTGCTGACCAACCGTCAACCCCTTCGGAGCGATGATGTACTTGCGCTCGCCGTCTGCGTACAGAACCAGCGCGATGTTCGCGCTACGGTTCGGATCGTACTCAAGACGTTCGACCTTTGCCGGAATGCCGTCCTTGTTGCGACGGAAATCGACAACACGGTAATGATGCTTATGACCACCGCCCTTATGGCGCGTGGTGATGTGGCCGTTGTTGTTACGGCCGGCGGTCGTGGATTGCGAGTCGAGCAGCGGTGCGAACGGCTTGCCCTTATGCAGATCCTTGTTGACCACCTTGACCATCGCACGGCGACCCGGCGAAGTCGGCTTAACTTTAACGATTGCCATGATTACTTGGCCTCCGCTTCAAAGTTGATTTCCTGGCCGGGCTTCAGGCAGACGTACGCCTTCTTCACGTCCTTGCGCTTGCCCATGAAGCGGCCAAAGCGCTTGGCTTTGCCCTTCGAGACCAGCACGTTGACGGAATTGACTTCCACCTTGAACAGCAGCTCGACTGCAGCTTTCACTTCCTGCTTCGTGGCATCGGGCGCGACTTCGAACACAACTTGCTCGTTCTTGTCGGCCACCAGCGTCGCCTTTTCGGAGATCACCGGCGCGAGCAGGACCTGCATCAAACGATGATCGTTCTTGCGAATCTCGCTCATGACAGCAACTCCTCGATCTGGGCGACCGCAGCCTTCGTGATCAGGATCTTCTTGAAGTAGATCAGCGACAGCGGGTCGGCGTAACGCGGCTCGACAACCGCCACGTGGGCGAGGTTGCGCGACGCGAGGTACAGGTTTTCGTCAACCGTGTCGGTAATCACCAGCACGGAGTCGAGACCCATCGCCTTGAATTTTTCGTTCAGCAGCTTCGTCTTCGGCGCTTCGAGCGTCAGCTCGTCGACCACCGAGATGCGGCCTTCGCGAGCCAGCTGCGAGAAGATCGAGCAGAGACCTGCGCGATGCATCTTCTTGTTGACCTTGTGCGAAAAGTTTTCTTCCGGCGAATTCGGGAAGATCCGGCCACCGCCGCGCCACAACGGGCTCGACGACATACCGGCACGGGCGCGGCCCGTACCCTTCTGGCGCCACGGCTTCTTGGTCGTGTGCTTAACTTGCTCACGATCCTTCTGCGCGCGGTTGCCGCTACGGGCATTCGCTTGATACGCCACCACGACCTGGTGAATCAGGGCTTCGTTGTAATCGCGACCGAACACTACGTCCGACGCGCTAACGCCTGCACCTTCCTGACCATTGGCATTCAGGAGCTTAAGTTCCATTATTTCGCTCCTTTCACGGCACGCGTCTTCACGGCCGGCGTAACGAATACCTTGCCACCCTTCGCACCCGGAACGGCGCCCTTGACCAGCAACAGCTTGCGGTCAGCGTCGATACGAGCGATTTCGAGGTTTTGCACGGTTACCGTATCGTCACCCATGTGACCGGTCATGCGCTTACCCGGGAAAACACGACCCGGATCCTGCGCCATACCGATCGAACCCGGCACGTTGTGCGAGCGCGAGTTACCGTGTGATGCACGGCCGGATGCGAAGTTGTAACGCTTGATGGTACCGGCGTAGCCCTTACCGATCGACACGCCTTGCACGTCGACCTTCTGGCCTACTTCGAACAGGTCGGGACCGACCACGGCGCCGTTCGACAACTCGGCAGCCTTGGCAGCATCGATCTGGAATTCTTTGAGGATTTCACCGGCTTGAACACCGGCTTTGGCGAGATGACCGGCCAACGGCTTCGTCACACGCGATGCACGGCGCGTACCGAATGCAACCTGCACGGCGGTGTAGCCGTCGGTTTCAACAGTCTTGATCTGCGTCACGCGGTTGTCGGACACGTCCAGCACGGTAACGGGAATCGAATCCCCTTCTGCCGTGAAGATACGGGTCATGCCAACCTTGCGACCTACGAGTCCAAGGCTCATCGTTTTCTCCATTCCCGACTGCGATTGGTCGGGGCTAATTTACAAAATGCCGGTGCCGTTTCGGGCATGAATTCATGCTGCAGCACACCGACTTTTTTGCGCAAATGCGCGAAAAGCCCACTATTGTAGCGAGGCTTTTCGTTTTCCGCAAGCAATCAATGACTTAGCGTTGCTTGGCATGCCAGGCAACCGCTACAAGCCTTATTGGAGCTTGATTTCCACGTCCACGCCAGCCGGCAGATCCAGCTTCATCAGTGCGTCAACGGTCTTGTCCGTCGGATCGACGATGTCCATCAGGCGTTGGTGCGTACGGATTTCGAGCTGATCGCGCGACGTCTTGTTGACGTGCGGCGAACGCAGGATGTCGAAACGTTGAATGCGGGTCGGCAGGGGCACCGGACCGCGAACGATTGCGCCAGTCCGCTTTGCCGTGTCGACGATTTCAGCTGCCGATTGATCGATCAGGCGATAGTCGAAAGCCTTCAGGCGAATGCGGATTTTCTGGTTCTGCATGACAATTCCTTGGAAAGAGCGAGGCGGTATTGCGCCGCCAGATAGTAAAAGAACGTAGAGCCGGGCACCCGCTGTGGGCTGGCGCCCGGCTCCGGGCACCACTTACTGCAACTTCAACCCTCGATTTTACTCGAGAATCTTGGCAACCACACCAGCGCCGACCGTACGGCCGCCTTCGCGGATTGCGAAGCGCAGACCTTCTTCCATCGCGATCGGGTTGATCAGCTTCACCGTGATCGACACGTTGTCGCCCGGCATGACCATTTCCTTGTCCTTCGGCAACTCGATCGAGCCCGTCACGTCCGTCGTACGGAAGTAGAACTGCGGACGATAGTTGTTGAAGAACGGCGTGTGGCGGCCGCCTTCGTCCTTGCTCAGCACGTACACTTCAGCCGTGAAGTGCGTGTGCGGGTTGATCGAACCCGGCTTCGCCAGAACCTGGCCACGCTCCACGTCTTCACGCTTCGTGCCGCGCAGCAGGATACCAACGTTGTCGCCTGCCTGACCCTGGTCGAGCAGCTTGCGGAACATTTCCACGCCCGTGCACGTCGTCTTCACCGTCGGCTTGATACCGACGATTTCGATTTCTTCGCCGACCTTCACCACGCCGCGCTCAACGCGACCCGTCACCACCGTGCCGCGACCCGAGATCGAGAACACGTCTTCCACCGGCATCAGGAACGCACCGTCAACTGCGCGCTCCGGCGTCGGGATGTACGTGTCCAGCGCGTCGGCCAGGTTCATGATCGCCACTTCGCCCAGCTCGCCCGTGTCGCCTTCCAGCGCCAGCTTGGCCGAACCCTTGATGATCGGCGTGTCGTCGCCCGGGAAGTCGTACTTCGACAGAAGTTCGCGAACTTCCATCTCGACGAGCTCCAGCAGCTCAGCGTCGTCCACCATGTCGCACTTGTTCAGGAACACGATGATGTACGGAACGCCAACCTGACGTGCCAGCAGGATGTGCTCACGCGTTTGCGGCATCGGGCCGTCTGCAGCCGAGCACACCAGGATCGCGCCGTCCATCTGCGCTGCGCCCGTGATCATGTTCTTCACATAGTCAGCGTGGCCCGGGCAGTCGACGTGTGCGTAGTGGCGGTTAGCCGTTTCGTACTCGACGTGTGCCGTGTTGATCGTGATACCACGTGCCTTTTCTTCCGGCGCCGCGTCGATCTGGTCGTATGCCTTTGCTTCGCCGCCAAACTTCTTGGTCAGCACCGTCGTGATCGCTGCCGTCAGCGTGGTCTTGCCGTGGTCAACGTGACCGATCGTGCCGACGTTCACGTGCGGCTTGGTCCGTTCGAATTTACCTTTAGCCATGTTTCTCTTCTTTCAAAAAGTTAATCGTTGAATGACTTGCCGCGCGCTTACTTCGACTTCGCGTTGATGATCGCTTCAGACACGTTGCGCGGTGCTTCGGAGTAATGCTTGAACTCCATCGTGTACGTTGCACGACCTTGGGTCAGCGAACGCAGTGACGTCGAGTAGCCGAACATTTCCGACAGCGGCACTTCGGCGCGAACGATCTTGCCGCCGCCAACCATGTCGTCCATGCCCTGAACGATACCGCGACGGCCCGACAGGTCGCCCATCACGTTGCCCATGTAATCTTCAGGCGTTTCGACTTCCACAGCCATCATCGGTTCGAGGATGACCGGCTGCGCCTTGCGCATTGCTTCCTTGAACGCCATCGAACCAGCCATGCGGAACGCATTTTCGTTCGAGTCAACGTCGTGGTACGAACCGAACGTCAGGTGAACCTTCACGTCAACGACCGGGAAGCCTGCCAGCACGCCAGCCTTCAGCGTTTCCTGGATACCCTTGTCGACTGCCGGGATGTATTCACGCGGAATCACACCGCCCTTGATCTCGTCCAGGAACTCGTAGCCCTTACCCTGCTCATTCGGCTCGAGCGTGATGACCGCGTGACCGTACTGGCCGCGACCACCCGACTGCTTGACGAACTTGCCGTCGACGTCTTCCGCCTTGCCGCGGATCGTTTCACGGTATGCCACTTGCGGCTTGCCAACCGTTGCTTCGACGCCGAATTCACGCTTCATCCGGTCGACCAGAATTTCCAGGTGGAGCTCGCCCATGCCCGAAATAATGGTTTGACCCGATTCTTCGTCCGTTTGAACGCGGAACGACGGATCTTCCTGAGCCAGACGGTTCAGGGCCAGACCCATCTTTTCCTGGTCCGGCTTCGTCTTCGGCTCAACAGCCTGCGAAATCACCGGTTCCGGGAAAATCATGCGTTCGAGCACGATCGGGTGCAGCGGATCGCACAGCGTGTCGCCCGTGGTTGCGTCTTTCAGGCCAACAGCCGCAGCGATGTCGCCTGCGTGCACTTCCTTGATTTCTTCACGCTGGTTTGCGTGCATCAGCAGAATACGACCGAGACGCTCCTTCTTGTCCTTGGTCGCGTTCAGCAGCGTGTCGCCCGACTTCGTCGTACCGGAGTACACACGGAAGAAGATCAGCTGGCCGACAAACGGGTCGGTCATGATCTTGAATGCGAGGGACGAGAACTTCTCGTCGTCAGCTGCCCGACGCTCAGCCTTTTCACCGTTTTCGAGTTCGCCCGTAACCGGCGGAATGTCGATCGGCGACGGCAGGAAGTCGAGCACAGCGTCCAGCATGCGTTGCACGCCCTTGTTCTTGAACGCGGTACCGCACAGCATCGGCTGAATTTCGCAAGCGATCGTACGGTCGCGCAGACCCTTGACGATTTCTGCCTCGCTCAGCTCACCCGACTCGAGGTACTTGTTCATCAGGTCTTCGCTCGATTCAGCCGCGGCTTCGACCATCTTCTCGCGCCATTCATTGCACGTGTCGACGAGTTCTGCCGGGATTTCTTCGTACGAGAACTTCGTGCCCTGGGACGCTTCGTCCCAAATGATCGCTTTCATCTTCAGCAGATCGACCACGCCGGTGAACGATTCTTCAGCGCCGATAGGCACCACGACCGGAACCGGGTTCGCCTTCAGACGCAGCTTGAGCTGGTCGTAGACCTTGAAGAAGTTCGCGCCGGTACGGTCCATCTTGTTGATGAACGCGAGACGGGGAACCTTGTACTTGTTAGCCTGACGCCACACGGTTTCCGACTGCGGCTGCACGCCGCCCACCGCGCAGTACACCATGCACGCACCGTCGAGCACGCGCATCGAGCGCTCAACTTCAATCGTGAAGTCGACGTGGCCCGGGGTGTCGATGATGTTGATGCGGTGCTCAGCGCGGTCGCCGGCCATGCCTTTCCAGAATGCCGTGGTAGCAGCGGACGTGATCGTGATGCCGCGTTCCTGCTCCTGCTCCATCCAGTCCATGGTGGCAGCGCCGTCGTGAACTTCACCAATCTTGTGGTTCACGCCGGTGTAGAACAAGATGCGCTCGGTCGTCGTCGTTTTGCCGGCGTCGATGTGAGCGCTAATACCGATGTTACGGTAGCGCTCGATAGGTGTCTTGCGAGCCACTTTGATCCTCTATTGGGATGACGCGATGCGAGAAAATACCCATCGCGCTGTAACACAAACGGGCGAGGCGCTTTGTAAGCGCACCCGCCCGGAATTTCTTTCCGCTTTTTCTGCTAAACCCGGGTTCGGGAAGCTTAGAAACGGAAGTGCGAGAACGCCTTGTTGGCTTCTGCCATCCGGTGAACTTCGTCGCGCTTCTTCATCGCGCCGCCACGGCCTTCGGCCGCTTCGGAGAGTTCACCTGCCAGACGCAGGGCCATCGACTTCTCGCTGCGCTTCTTCGCGGCTTCACGCAACCAACGCATCGCCAATGCCATACGACGCGACGGACGCACTTCGACCGGAACCTGATAGTTCGCACCACCAACGCGGCGGCTCTTAACTTCGACCACCGGCTTGACGTTGTTGAGCGCTACCGTGAACACTTCCAGCGGGTCCTTGCCACCCTTGGTCTGGATCTGTTCGAAAGCGCCGTACACGATGCGCTCAGCAACCGACTTCTTGCCGGAGAGCATCAGCACGTTCATGAACTTAGCTACATCTACGTTACCGAACTTCGGATCCGGCAACACTTCCCGCTTGGGGACTTCGCGACGACGCGGCATGTTTCTTCCTTTACTTTTTCAGTTGGAGCTATTTTTAGCCCCGCGGCCACCAACTAACCCGATTCATCTCTAACGACTTACCAGCCCGGTCGGGTGACCACTTACTCGACAGCACCGGCGATTCCGGCACCACCGCTATTACCGCCTTTGCAGGCGACCTGAAACTACACTGACCGGCGAATTACTTACCAGCCTTGGCACGCTTCGCACCGTACTTCGAGCGAGCCTGCTTACGATCCTTGACGCCCTGGGTATCCAGCGAGCCGCGAACCATGTGGTAACGCACACCCGGCAAGTCCTTAACACGGCCGCCGCGAATCAGCACGACCGAGTGTTCCTGCAGGTTGTGGCCTTCACCACCGATGTACGAAATAACTTCGAAGCCGTTCGTCAGACGAACCTTGGCAACCTTACGGAGTGCCGAGTTAGGCTTCTTGGGCGTCGTGGTGTACACACGGGTGCACACGCCGCGACGCTGGGGGCAGTCCTGCAAAGCCGGGCTCTTGCTCTTCGTCGTTTCCGACGCGCGGCCTTTGCGAACCAGTTGATTGATGGTTGGCATTGTTTATTCCTGAAATTGAACAAAATCGACGCATCTGTTTCCGGGCAAAGCAGAAACGATTGCGCATCGAACTTCCGAACCAGGGTGTCGGCGCACGAATTGACTTCATGCACAGGCATTTCCAAGAACCGGAACCTAGCATAATATTCCGAAAATGCTAAGCGAGTCAACAGCTTGCATTGTTTCGCACGCCTGCCGACCTCAACCCGGGCTCGCCGGCAGTCAGTCAGCGGCGACGACTTCCAGCAACTCGTCGCCAAAGCGGTCGAGTTTGCGGACGCCCATGCCCGGAATGCCGCGCAGATCTTCGATGGAATCGGGGCCGTTGCGGGCAATTTCGGCCAGCGTGGCGTCGTGGAAGATTACGTAGGCCGGCACACCGTCGCTTTTCGCCGTCTCCGTGCGCCAGGCGCGCAGGCGCTCCCAGCGGGCGCGCTCGCGCGGACCCATGCCGATCGTCGGATCAGCGCGCTCGCTCGTGCGACCGGACGACTGGCGGGTGCGGGTCGGTTTCACATAGCGGCGCATCGTGACGTTCTGGCCGCCCTTCAGCACCGGTTTGCTGGCTTCGGTGAGGACCAGCGAGCCAAACCCTTCGTGATCGACCGTCAGATAGCCGAACGCTACGAGCTGGCGAAATATCGCTCGCCACTCAGGCTCCCCAAGCGCCGCGCCGATTCCAAACGTAGTCAGTTTCTCGTGGCCACGCTGCAGGATCTTCTCGCTGCGGTTGCCCCGCAGGATATCGATCAGGTGGCCTGCGCCAAAGTGAAAGCCGCTTGCGCGCTGGGCGCGGAACACGCAGGACAGCGCCATCTGTGCTTCGCGCGTCGCATCCCATGTGTCGGGCGGTTCGAGGCAGTTGTCGCAGTTGCCGCATGGCTGGCTCGACTCACCGAAATACGCAAGGAGCCGCACCCGCCGGCAGGTCGCCGCTTCGCACAGACCGAGCAACGCATCGAGCTTGCCGGTCTGCACCCTTTTGTGCGCGTCGTCTGCGTCGGATTCGTCGATCATCTTGCGCTGCTGCACGACGTCGCCCAGACCGTACGCCATCCAGGCGTTCGCCGGCATACCGTCGCGGCCCGCGCGCCCGGTTTCCTGGTAATAGCCCTCAACGCTCTTCGGCAAGTCGAGGTGCGCGACGAAACGCACATCCGGTTTGTCGATACCCATGCCGAACGCAATCGTCGCGCACATCACGATGCCTTCTTCGCGCTGAAACATCTCCTGATGCTTCTGACGAATTTCGAACTCCATGCCGGCGTGATACGGCAAAGCGCGCATGCCCTTCTCTTTGAGCCACTCTGCCGTTTCTTCGACCTTGCGGCGCGACAGGCAGTAGACAACACCGGCGTCGGTCGTGCCGTCCGGCTTCGAGTGTTCAGCGCGAATGAAGTCGAGCAACTGCGTGCGCGCGTTGTCCTTCTCGACAATGCGATAGCGAATGTTCGGCCGGTCGAAGCTCGACACGAAGACACGCGCGTCATCCAGCGCAAGGCGATGGATGATCTCGTCGCGTGTGATCGCGTCCGCAGTAGCGGTGAGCGCGATGCGCGGCACATTCGGGAACCGCTCGTGCAGCACCGATAGCTGAATGTATTCCGGCCGGAAATCGTGCCCCCATTGCGACACGCAGTGCGCTTCGTCAATCGCAAACAGGCCGATACGCGAGCGTTCCAGTAGCTCCTGGAAACGGGGTGTCATCAGCCGTTCCGGCGCGACATAGAGCAGATCGATTTCGCCTTCGCGCAGTGCGCGCTCGGTCGCCATAGCTTCTGCGCCCGAAAGCGTCGAATTCAGATAGGCCGCGCGCACGCCGACTTCCGTGAGTGCCGCCACCTGGTCCTGCATGAGCGCGATCAGCGGCGAAACGACGATACCTGTGCCGAACCCGGCTTCACGCCGCACGAGGGACGGAATCTGATAACACAGCGACTTGCCGCCGCCCGTTGGCATCAGCACGAGACAGTCACCGCCGGCGGAGACGTGCTCGACAATTTCGCCCTGCTGCCCTCTGAACGCGGGGTAACCGAAAACTTCGTTGAGGATCTGGAGCGAACGGGACATGGAATTGAAGTTAGACAGCGCGATGCCGGTGGCCGGATTTTACCAACCCACGCGCGCGCCGCCCGAAAGGTTTGCATACGTTAGCCGTTCGGACTAGGAAAGCGCCGTCGCTTGAGTGGTTGATACGCATGCGTGCGCAGGTTGGGCAGTCCAGGCAGCAGGATGCGATTGCTCGAAATCACGGCTGGCGCAGGCGAATTCGCCGGCACATCACAACAGGCCCCCGCGCTAGAACTGGTTCCCCAACTGGAAATACACGTTGCGCACGCCGCCCGGCGCTGCCGCAAAACCCAGATAAAGCGGACCAAACGATGTCGTCGCGCCAAGGAACACACTCGCGCTCGCTCGCCATGGAGCGCGTCCAAAAGCCGCGTCGCTATTCCATACGTTGCCCGCCTCGAGACTCGAACCGGCAAACAGGCCCTGAATCGGCGCGGAGTTAAACTGTTTCAATTGCGCAAGATACGTCAGCCGCCCGTACATGATGTATTTGCCGCTGAACTGGTCTTGCGCATACGCGGCCAGGTGCTGGAAGCCGCCGAGACTGAATGGGTAGACGTCGGCCCCCTTGTTGCCGAACTGCCCGCCTGCTTCGAACGCCGCGTTCAGGCTGTGACGGCCGACGCTTTGAGCCCAGAGCTCGCGTAAATGGGCCGTGTTGTAGTTACCGTCGGATTGATCAAGCGCCATTTCGGCGTACCCGTCGACGTAGTATCCGTGGCGCGGAAACAGCGCGTCGTCGAGTTGATCGACCTCGAATTCGACGCGCGCGACCGTTTGACTGTTCGAGAACGAAGGCACGCTAACGGCCGCAAGCACCGGGTCAGAACCATCGGGAGGAACCATGACGGCCAGAGGTGCCATCAGCGACGTGTACGACGTGCGCACCCGGGCCACACCCGCCCGTATTTCGCCGAGGTTTCCCAGCGGTACACCCGCATTCAAGCCAAGCCGAATTTCCTGCTGGCGGATTTTCATCACCGGCAGCGTGTCGCCCGACGTCTCGTCGGCGTAGACGTCCGCCTGATTCCTCTTGAACGATGCAAACGGCGCGAGATAAACACCATCGACCGAAAAAAGCGGCTGTCGCAATTCGGTGCGCAGCGCCAGATCGCGGCTGCCGAGAACTGCGTCGTTATACCAGGCAAGTCCACTTTGGGTAATCCACGGCATGCGATGGCCGATGCGCAGCGCAAACGCGCCGTCACCGTTGAAATTGCTGGACACGCCAAGACCGAACAGCAGGAAATTTGGTCCCCAGGTCTTCGAGTTCGCGATCACCTGGAGCACGCGATCGTCGGCCGGACCGGTCAAGGTATGTGCGACGCTTTCGAAATCACTTGCGCTGTTCAATGCTGCGAGGTCGTGGTCGATCGCGTCCGGATCGTAGACGTCGCCAGGTTTCGTGCGCAGCACCTGCCGTACCCTCGCCGCCGGAACACGGCCATTTGTCACGACCTCTACGCGGTCGATCCTCGTTCCTGCCGGCAAGAAGGCGTTCTCATTGCGGCCGGCGAGATACGCCGACCATGCTTGCGGAGCCAGCGACAGTGCGCTGATTTGCGCCTGCGCACTATTGACCGCCGCGGCGCCCGCCGCAATCCCGCGGCCGGCGTCCGCGAAGTCCGTGAATGCAAGCCCGGAGAGGTCGGGCTCTAGCAGAATATCCGACGCGCCGAGCGTGGCCTTCTGGTCCCGCACGTTCCGGCTGATCAACACCCCAATGACCTGTTGCGTGACGCTTGTCATCGACGTCAATTCATTTGCGCGTTTCAGCGGCGTACCGATATCGATCGCGATTACGATGTCCGCACCCATCTGCTTTGCGACATCCACCGGCAGATTGTCGACGATGCCGCCATCTACAAGAGTGCGCGGCTCCAGCATGACGGGCGTGAACAACCCAGGCACCGCCATGCTGGCGCGAATCGCCTGGGGCAGCGAACCTTTCCGTAGCACCACCGGGCCTCCCGTTTCGACGTCGGTGGCGACCGCTCTGAACGGCACAGGAAGATCGTCGAAGCTGACATCGCCCGGAAGCCGGCTAGTGTGCTGTTGCAGAAGCATGAGCAGCCGATTCCCCTGAATCAATCCGCTTGCCGAACGCACCCCGTCGCTACCGAAGCCAAGCGGCAGGCCGACCGGATAGACAAGATTGTCTTGACGGACCGCCTGCGGTTGGTCAGCGCGCGCTTCGCGATCGAACGCGACGTCGGTTAAGTTAGTGCTGGCCAGTGCTTTTTCGATCTCCGCGGCCGACATTCCACTCGCGTACAAACCACCAATCACCGCACCCATGCTCGTGCCCGCGATACAGTCGATTGGCACGCGCAGCGCCTCGAGTTGCTTCAACACGCCGATATGCGCGTAGCCCCGCGCGCCGCCGCCGGACAGTGCAAGGCAGATTCGCGGACGCGCGCCGGCAGGGAGGAGTGCTGTTTGATTCGTTGACGGGGAAACCGTGTTCGCCTGTTCCCCGGCGAACGCATGCCCGATCAGAGCGCACGTTGCGATGAGCAACGCCGCGCGAAAAAGCCGTCGCCGCATGTTGCTACTCGCTCACCAGTTCGGGCAAGCACGGCTCGACTATCGCGGAAGCAGCCGGCGCCAGCGGTGCAACGCCGAGGAAATCGACCACACTGACGGCAGCCTGTTCCCGATCGTTATCGACACAGATCATGTGATAACTATTTTCCAGCACGACGACGCGTGCATCCGACACTGTTCGCGCAATGAATTCCGCCGACTTCAGGCTCGTCAGGTCATCTTCTCTGGCGTGCACCACGAGGGTGGGACAAATGATCTGCTCTGCGTCGCGAATGACCTGACGGCGCAAGCGGTCCACTTCGCGGAGACACGCGAGCGGCACCCACCGATAGTGGAAGTTGTCGCCGCGCTCGAACTTCGCTTTGACGATGTTGCGTACGAGCGAATTCTTGATGCCGTAGGGTTCGCCCTCTTCGATCTTCATCCTCGCGGGAACGAGCGGCACATAGTAGAGAACGTGACGCAAGGCCCGGTACCAGGGGGTGCTCCACCCGTCGATGTAGATCGGTGAAGCAAGCGTGATCAAACGGCCCTTGCAGTGCCGCTCACGCGCACAAAGCGCAGCCGCGAGCAGCGCCCCCATGCACATTCCGACTACGTGAACCGTGTCGTACCGATAAATCAGTTCCCGGTACTTCAGGGTGACCGCTTCGATCCATGCTTCAGCGCGCAACGGCACCAACGCCTCCGGCGTTGTGCCGTGCCCCGGCAGCGTCAGCGAATGCGTCTCGATGCCGCATCGCTTCAGACGCCTGTGCATGGATCCGAGATCGAACTGCGTGCCGCCCAACCCATGAATCAGAAGAGCGCCGATGCGAGATGACATGCCTTACCTCGCCGCAGCGGACTGGTGTTGCCACGCACCGGCCACGAATGCAACGCGCCCGTTGCCGTCGGAAAGTGACGACCCGACATCAACCAACTGGATCCAGTCGTCATCACGAAGCGCGCCAAGCCGGAAGGGAATCTGCACCGGCGCACCGGGCATCAGAACGGCCGGCTCGCTCCAGCGAGCGCGCAGTCTCTCGCGGTCAAGCGGGTGTACGCGTGCGAGAACGCAATCGACTGAAGAGAGTGAATCGGCCGGGTAACCGATCGATCCCTCGACGTCGCCCCGCCATTGAACCAGGCCGGTGTGCGGCTCAACCGCGTAGGTGATAAGCGCACTGCCCGCCAGCGCCAACTCGAGATCCGTGCGCCACCGATCAGCTTCGGCATAGGCCTTGGCTTCCGCGTCATTCAGCGCGTGCACGATCAATACGAGCATGGCGGTCACGCCAACGTATAGCTGTGCCTGAAGGAACGATAACGCGGGTGTGGCAGTTTGCGACGCGAATGGTCCGTCACCATGAGCGGTGTGGCCGAGGCAGATCAGCGTCAGCACGAGAACGGCGAGCGTGCCGCCTCGCGCGCCGCCGATGATGGCGACAATGACAACGCAAAACATCGGCAAGTACAGCGGACAGGTCGCCCCGCCAATGCCGAACCACTGCGCCGTGGCGCTATCAAAGAGCCACCACGTCAACACGCCCATCGTGATGAACGCGACACACCCGACCAGTTCGCGACGCCAGTTGCGGCGCGCGGAACGCTTTGGCCGGAACTGCCCCCAAACCGCCAGCAGCGGCGTGCTGATGCACACACCAACAAAAATCGCTGCGCACCATTGGAGCATCGGTTGAACGAACGGCGTGCCCTTGGTCAGCGCGAAGTAAAGCGCGCCGCCGCCGCCGAGAAGCATCGCGCTAATCAACGCTGCGACCACCACCGCACGCAACAGATGGAGGCCCTCGAGCGGCACATGCATCCATCGCACAACGGCGGATGCAATCAGCGGTGCGACGCCGGCCAAAACCCCCAACGCCAGCGATGATGGAATATCACGCCCGCCAAAATGCGACAGGACGGCTTGAACGAGTGCGAAGGCAGCCGCCAGTGGAACGCCAGAACCCGTGCGCGACAACAGCATCGCCGCGAGGCTCACGCCGGCGGGCAACCATACGTACGGACCGAGTGCCGCCGTCGGCACATTGAACTGGCCCGA
Organism: Paraburkholderia sediminicola; assembly: GCF_046027825.1. Lineage (GTDB taxonomy): Bacteria > Pseudomonadota > Gammaproteobacteria > Burkholderiales > Burkholderiaceae > Paraburkholderia > Paraburkholderia sediminicola_D. The sequence goes on along the minus strand of NZ_JAQQDU010000015.1, from coordinate 14,476 downwards.
CAGGACACCTGTCGCGAGATAGAGGCAAACCCACAACGCCGCGTCGGATAACGGCAACTTACGGACAGCAGCATTCATTCAATCACCAGGCGAGGCCGATGCGACGCGTGGGAAGCGTGGGCATCGTGCGGATTAGCGTGATGTCGACGCGATGGTTTGGCTTGCTGATGCCACACCGCGACGACGCCTCCGCATGCTAGGCAAGGTGATTGTTATCAAATATAAGAGGATTCCTAGTTATTGCTTAGCGACTAAGAATGGCGGGAGAGAAAATGGAGGATTGCGCGTGAAGCGAGTGCCGTAGCGGCAGCGACAAGCCGGGACAAAACGTCACGCGTCAAAGCGACCTGGCATTGTCGAAGGTCAAAAAAAAGCCGCCCGGTCGAAACCGGGCGGCTTTGTCAGCATTCAGAGAAAGCGGCTTGCGCCGCCTGCACTTACTCGCCTGAGTGCTGCTGTTCGGCGGCCGGGGTTTCCGGCGTACCGAATTCGAACGACTCTTCCGCTGCGATCTGATCGAAACGCTCGCGGTCGGACAGTTCCTTGCTCTTGCGTGCCTTGTGGAACGCGAGACCCGTACCAGCCGGAATCAGACGACCAACGATCACGTTTTCCTTCAGCCCGCGCAGATCGTCGCGCTTGCCCATGATCGCCGCTTCGGTCAGCACGCGAGTCGTTTCCTGGAAAGACGCCGCGGAGATGAACGAATCGGTCGACAGCGATGCCTTCGTGATGCCGAGCAGCACGTTGTCGTAGGTTGCCGGGATCTTGTCTTCCGCAGCCATCCGGTCGTTCTCGTCGAGCATATCCGAGCGCTCGACTTGTTCGCCCATGATGAAGCGCGTGTCACCGTTATCAACGATCTGCACGCGGCGCAGCATCTGACGGACGATCACTTCAATGTGCTTGTCATTGATCTTCACGCCCTGCAGACGATACACGTCCTGCACTTCGTCCACGATGTAGCGCGCCAGCGCTTCGACGCCCTGCAAACGCAGAATGTCGTGCGGATCAGCCGGACCGTCGACAATCATTTCGCCCTTGTTGACGACCTGACCATCGTGCACCAGAACCTGCTTTTCCTTCGCGATCAGGAACTCGTGCTGATTGCCTTCGAGGTCCGTGATAACGAGACGCTGCTTGCCCTTCGTGTCCTTACCGAACGACGTCGTGCCCGTGACTTCCGCCAGAATGCCGGCGTCCTTCGGCGAGCGCGCTTCGAACAGTTCGGCCACACGCGGCAGACCACCGGTAATGTCACGCGTCTTCTGCGATTCAACCGGGATACGTGCCAGCACTTCACCGACCTGCACTTGCTGACCGTCCTTCACGGTGATCAGAGCGCCAACCTGGAAGCCGATCTGCACCGAGTGCTCGGTGTTCGGGATCTTGACTTCTTCGCCGTTCGCGTCGAGCAGCTTGACCTGCGGACGCACCGTCTTCGACGCTTGCGAACCGCGGCGCTTCACGTCGATCACGACCAGCGTCGAGAGACCCGTCACATCGTCGATCTGCTTGGCAACCGTCACGCCTTCTTCGACGTTTTCGAACTTCACCGTACCACCGTACTCGGTGATGATCGGACGCGTCATCGGATCCCACGTCGCCAGTTGCGTGCCGGCCTTGATCTGCGCACCGTCCAGTTGCAACAGCGTCGCGCCGTACGGCACCTTGTGACGTTCACGCTCGCGGCCGTGGTCGTCGGTGATCATGGCTTCGCCCGAACGCGAGATGACGATCTGCTCGCCCTTCGCATTGGTGACGTAACGCATGGTCGCCGTGAAACGCACCGTACCGTTCGACTTGGCTTCAACCGACGAAGCCACTGCTGCACGCGATGCCGCACCACCGATGTGGAACGTACGCATCGTGAGCTGCGTGCCCGGTTCACCGATCGACTGAGCAGCGATCACGCCGACTGCTTCGCCGACGTTAACCGACGAGCCACGACCCAGGTCGCGGCCATAGCAGGCTGCGCACAGACCGTAACGCGTTTCGCAAGTCAGCGGCGTACGCACGCGCACTTCGTCGATGCCGAGGCGTTCGATTTCTTCGACCGCGTCTTCGTCGAGCAACGTGCCCGTTTCGTACAGCGTTTCCTGCGATTCCGGATTGACGACGTCCGCCACCGTCACGCGACCGAGGATACGGTCACGCAGCGCTTCGACGACTTCACCGCCTTCGACCAACGCCTTCATGGCGACGCCGTTGGACGTACCGCAATCGTCCTCGACCACCACCAGATCCTGCGTCACGTCGACGAGACGACGCGTCAGGTAACCCGAGTTTGCCGTCTTCAGTGCCGTATCAGCCAGACCCTTACGTGCACCGTGGGTCGAGATGAAGTACTGCAACACGTTCAGGCCTTCACGGAAGTTCGCCGTAATCGGCGTCTCAATGATCGAGCCGTCCGGCTTCGCCATCAGGCCACGCATACCGGCCAGCTGACGAATCTGAACTGCGGAACCACGAGCACCCGAGTCCGCCATCATGTAGATGGAGTTGAACGATTCCTGACGCGTTTCGTTGCCGTCGCGATCGACCACCGGTTCCGTCGACAGCTGTTCCATCATCGCCTTGCCGACCGCTTCCGACGTTGCCGACCAGATGTCGACCACGTTGTTGTAGCGTTCTTGCGACGTGACGAGACCCGACATGTACTGACGGTCGTATTCCTTCACCTTCTTGGCTGCATCGCCGACGATCTGTTCTTTCTGCGGCGGCACGAGCATGTCGTCGACGCAGATCGAGATACCGGCGCGCGTTGCCAGACGGAAACCCGACTGCATCAACTGATCGGCGAAAATCACCGTTTCACGCAGACCGCACTTGCGGAATGCGGTGTTGATCAGACGCGAGATTTCCTTCTTCTTCAGCGGCTTGTTCAGCACCGAGAACGGCAGGCCCGGCGGCAGAATTTCCGACAGGATCGAACGGCCGACGGTCGTCGCGTACAGCGTGATCTTCGGCACGAATGCCGGCGCACCTTCCGACTTGTCTTCGTTGTGGACCATTTCCGTGATCCGCACGTTGACGCGCGAGGCCAGCTCGACTTCCTTGTTCTCGTAAGCACGCAGTGCTTCCGACACGCCGGTGAACGTCAGGCCTTCGCCCTTGGCGTTCACTGCTTCACGCGTCGCGTAGTACAGGCCGAGCACGATATCCTGCGACGGCACGATCGACGGATCGCCGTTGGCCGGGAACAGGATGTTGTTCGACGCCAGCATCAGCGTACGCGCTTCCATCTGCGCTTCAAGCGACAGCGGCACGTGCACAGCCATCTGGTCACCGTCGAAGTCGGCGTTGAACGCCGCGCAAACGAGCGGGTGCAGCTGGATAGCCTTACCTTCGATCAGCACCGGCTCGAAAGCCTGAATGCCAAGACGGTGCAGCGTCGGCGCACGGTTCAGCATGACCGGATGTTCGCGGATCACCTCTTCCAGGATGTCCCACACCACCGGCGTCTGGTTCTCGACTTCCTTCTTCGCAGCCTTGATGGTGGTAGCGACACCCATCACTTCGAGCTTGTTGAAGATGAACGGCTTGAACAGTTCGAGCGCCATCAGCTTCGGCAGACCGCACTGATGCAGCTTGAGCGTCGGGCCGACCACGATCACCGAACGGCCCGAATAGTCAACGCGCTTACCGAGCAAGTTCTGACGGAAACGACCGCCCTTACCCTTGATCATGTCAGCGAGCGACTTCAGCGGACGCTTGTTCGCGCCGGTCATTGCCTTGCCGCGACGACCGTTGTCGAGCAGCGAATCGACGGCTTCCTGCAGCATCCGCTTTTCGTTGCGGACGATGATTTCAGGCGCCTTCAGTTCGAGCAGACGCTTCAACCGGTTGTTACGGTTGATCACGCGGCGATACAGGTCGTTCAGGTCCGACGTCGCGAAGCGGCCGCCGTCCAGCGGCACCAGCGGACGCAGTTCCGGCGGCAGCACCGGCAGCACTTCGAGCACCATCCAGTCAGGCTTGATGCCCGAACGCTGGAAAGCCTCGAGCACCTTCAGGCGCTTCGCGTACTTCTTGATCTTCGCTTCCGAACCCGTGTTCTTGAGTTCGGTGCGCAGCATCTCGACCTGTTCGTCGATGTTGATCGCGCGCAGCAGTTCGCGAACGCCTTCCGCGCCCATCTCGGCACGGAATTCGTCACCGTACTCTTCGACCTTGTTGTAGTAATCCTCTTCCGTCATGATCTGCCGCGCTTTCAGCGGCGTCATGCCCGGATCGATCACCACATATGCTTCGAAGTACAGCACGCGTTCGATGTCGCGCAGCGTCATGTCGAGCACCATGCCCAGACGCGACGGCAGCGACTTCAGGAACCAGATGTGAGCGACCGGCGAGGCCAGCTCAATGTGGCCCATCCGTTCGCGACGCACCTTGGCGAGCGTCACTTCGACGCCGCACTTTTCACAGATCACGCCACGATGCTTCAGGCGCTTGTACTTACCGCAAAGACATTCGTAGTCTTTGATCGGCCCGAAGATCTTCGCGCAGAACAAACCATCGCGTTCCGGCTTGAACGTCCGGTAGTTGATGGTTTCCGGCTTCTTCACTTCACCGAACGACCACGAACGGATCTTGTCTGGCGAGGCCAGACCGATCTTGATCGCGTCAAAAACTTCAGGCTGTTGGACTTGCTTGAATAGATCGAGCAGAGCTTTCATTGCTTTCTCTCCGTAGTCCGATTAGTTGCGGTCGAGGTCGATATCGATACCGAGCGAGCGGATTTCCTTCACCAACACGTTGAAGGATTCCGGCATGCCAGCGTCGATCACGTGATCACCCTTGACCAGGTTCTCATACACCTTGGTCCGGCCCGCCACGTCATCCGACTTCACCGTAAGCATTTCTTGCAACACGTACGATGCGCCGTACGCTTCGAGCGCCCACACTTCCATTTCACCGAAACGCTGGCCACCGAACTGCGCCTTACCGCCCAACGGCTGCTGCGTCACGAGCGAGTACGGGCCCGTGGAACGCGCGTGCATCTTGTCGTCGACCAAGTGGTGCAGTTTCAGGTAGTGCATGTAACCGACAGTCACCGTACGTTCGAACATCTCACCCGTGCGGCCGTCATACAGACGCACCTGGTTCTTCGACGGCGTCATGCCGAGGTTCTTCGCGATGTCGTCCGGGAATGCCAGATCCAGCGCGCGCGACATTTCTTCTTCCGTCGCACCGTCGAACACCGGCGTAGCGAACGGAACGCCTTCGCGCAGGTTCTTCGCCAGTTCGACAATTTCGTCGTCCGTGAAGCTGTCCAGCTCTTCAGCGCGGCCCGACTCGTTGTAGATCTTGGTCAGGAATTCGCGCAGTTCAGCGATCTTCGCCTGACGTTGCAGCATTTCTGCAATACGCCAGCCGAGACCCTTCGCGGCCCAACCCAGATGCACTTCGAGAACCTGACCCACGTTCATCCGCGACGGCACGCCGAGCGGGTTCAAAACGACGTCAGCCGGACGGCCATCGGCCATGTACGGCATGTCTTCGATCGGAACGATCTTCGACACCACACCCTTGTTACCGTGACGGCCGGCCATCTTGTCGCCAGGCTGCAGGCGACGCTTCACAGCCAGATACACCTTGACCATCTTCAACACGCCCGGCGGCAGTTCGTCGCCTTGCGTGAGCTTCTTACGCTTTTCTTCGAACGCCAGATCGAACTGGTGACGCTTCTGTTCGATCGAGTCCTTGATCGCTTCGAGCTGTGCCGCTGCTTCTTCGTCCGCGAGGCGGATGTCGAACCAGTGGTAGTGGTCCAGATCTTCCAGGTAAGCCTGTTCAATCTTGGTACCCTTCGCGAGCTTCTTCGGACCGCCGTTCGCGACCTTGCCGGTCAGCATACGTGCGAGACGCTGGAATGCATCGCCTTCCACGATACGCAGCTGGTCGTTCAGGTCGAGGCGATAACGCTTCAGTTCATCGTCGATGATCTGTTGCGCACGCTTGTCGCGCTGAATGCCTTCACGCGTGAACACTTGAACGTCGATGACCGTACCGCTCATGCCCGACGGCACGCGCAGCGACGTGTCCTTCACGTCCGAAGCCTTTTCACCGAAGATCGCGCGCAGCAGCTTTTCTTCCGGCGTCAGCTGGGTTTCGCCCTTCGGCGTGACCTTACCGACCAGCACGTCGCCTGCTTCGACTTCTGCGCCGATGTAGACGATGCCCGACTCGTCGAGACGGCCGAGTTGCACTTCAGCCAGGTTCGAGATGTCGCGCGTGATTTCTTCCGGTCCGAGCTTCGTATCGCGAGCTACGACGTTCAGTTCTTCGATGTGGATCGACGTGTAACGATCGTCAGCAACCACCTTCTCCGAGATCAAGATCGAATCTTCGAAGTTGTAGCCGTTCCACGGCATGAACGCGACCAGCATGTTCTGGCCGAGAGCCAGTTCGCCGAGGTCGGTCGATGCACCGTCAGCCAGCACGTCGCCACGCGACACGATATCGCCGACCTTCACGATCGGGCGCTGGTTGATGTTCGTGTTCTGGTTCGAACGCGTGTACTTGATCAGGTTGTAGATGTCCACGCCGACGTCGCCAGCAACGGCTTCATCGTCGTTCACGCGGATCACCATACGGCCTGCGTCGACGTAATCGACCACACCACCGCGGAATGCCTGAACCGTCGTACCCGAGTCGACTGCCACCGTGCGTTCGATACCCGTACCGACAACGGCCTTTTCAGGACGCAGACACGGCACAGCCTGACGCTGCATGTTCGAACCCATCAATGCGCGGTTCGCGTCATCGTGCTCGAGGAACGGAATCAGCGATGCTGCCACCGACACGATCTGCGACGGCGCCACGTCCATGTACTGGATGCGGTCCGGCGTCACCATCAGCGTTTCGCCTGCTTCACGCGACGACACCAGTTCGTCGGTCAGCGAGCCGTCAGCAGCTACCGCCGCGTTCGCCTGAGCGATCACGTAACGGCCTTCTTCGATCGCCGACAGATAGTCGATCTGATCGGTCACCTTGCTGTCCACCACCTTGCGATACGGCGTTTCGAGGAAGCCGTATTCGTTCAGGTGCGCATACAGTGCGAGCGAGTTGATCAGGCCGATGTTCGGACCTTCCGGCGTTTCAATCGGGCACACACGGCCATAGTGGGTCGGGTGCACGTCGCGGACTTCAAAGCCAGCGCGCTCACGCGTCAAACCGCCCGGGCCAAGTGCCGAAACACGGCGCTTGTGGGTGATTTCCGAGAGCGGGTTGGTCTGGTCCATAAACTGCGACAGCTGCGACGAACCGAAGAACTCGCGAATTGCCGACGAAATCGGCTTCGAGTTGATCAGGTCGTGCGGCATCAGGTTTTCGCTTTCGGCCTGGCCGAGACGCTCCTTCACAGCACGTTCGACACGCACGAGACCTGCGCGGAACTGGTTTTCCGCCAGTTCGCCGACGCAACGCACACGACGATTGCCCAAGTGGTCGATGTCGTCCACTTCGCCCTTGCCGTTACGCAGTTCGACCAGGATCTTGATCGTTGCGAGAATGTCGTCGTCTTGCAGCGTCATCGGACCGACGATTTCGTCGCGGCCGACACGGCGATTGAACTTCATACGACCCACCTTGGACAGGTCGTATGCGTCTTCGCTGTAGAACAGACGGTTGAACAGCGCCTCGACCGCTTCTTCGGTCGGCGGTTCGCCCGGACGCATCATGCGGTAGATCGCGATGCGAGCGGCCATCTTGTCCGCGGTTTCGTCGATACGCAGCGTCGACGAGATGTACGGGCCTTGATCCAGATCGTTCGTGTAGAGCGTCTGGATGTCTTTGATCTTCGATTCGCGGAGCTTTTCGAGGACGGTTTCGGTGATTTCGTCGTTCGCGTTAGCGATGACTTCACCGGTGTCGCCGTCGACAACGTTCTTCGCGAGCACGCGGCCGAGCAGATAGTCTTCCGGCACCGAGATGAACTTCGTCTTCGCGTTGTCGAGATCGCGAATGTGCTTGGCGTTGATCCGCTTGTCCTTCTGGACGATCACGTTGCCATCACGATCCGTAATGTCGAAACGTGCGACTTCACCACGCAGACGCTCCGGCACGAATTCCATCTGCGCGCCTTCCGGCATCAGCGTGAAATTGTCGAACACGAAGAAGTTTGCGAGGATCTGTTCCGGCGTCAGGCCGATCGCCTTCAGCAGGATCGTGACCGGCATCTTGCGGCGGCGGTCGACGCGGAAGTACAGCACGTCCTTCGGATCGAATTCGAAGTCGAGCCACGAACCGCGGTAAGGAATGATACGTGCCGAGAACAGGAGCTTGCCCGAGCTGTGCGTCTTGCCCTTGTCGTGTTCGAAGAACACGCCCGGCGAACGGTGCAGCTGGGAAACGATCACACGTTCCGTGCCGTTGATGACGAACGAACCCGTCGGCGTCATGAGCGGAATTTCGCCCATGTACACTTCCTGTTCCTTCACTTCCTTGACGACCGGCTTGCTCGGCGATTCCTTGTCGAGCAGCACCAGGCGCACTTTCGCGCGCAGTGCCGAACAGTACGTCAAACCGCGCTGCTGACATTCCTTGATGTTGAATGCCGGCGGCGACAGCATGTAGCTGACGAACTCCAGACGTGCGAACCCGTTATGCGAAACAATCGGAAAAACGGATGTAAACGCAGCTTGCAGGCCTTCCGGCTTGCGTTGCGTGGACGACGTGTCTGCTTGCAGAAACGTGCTGAATGATTCAAGCTGGGTAGCCAGCAGGAAAGGTACTTGGTGAACGATGGGGCGCTTCGCAAAACTCTTGCGAATGCGCTTCTTCTCGGTGAAGGAATATTGCATACGATCTCCGAATCACGGCGGGCATTGTTGTCGAGGCAGGATACCTTGATGAGACAACCCGAGTGTTCACCGACTGAGACCCGATGGCCGTCCGATGGCTTGAACGAGCCTAGAAGCTTGGTGGTTGGCCGCTACCAACCGCTGGCTGACGGCAGCGGATGCCTGTGTTGCCCGCTACCCGACCAAACTTGCCTTCTGCAGTCGCTTCAGAAGACAAAGAGAAACGCCGGTCAATATTACCGATAGGCGGTTTTCTTTGGCTTCTGGGGCCCCTGTTTTTGCCGAAACCGGCTGGCAAAAACGTGGTCCCCAACAAGCACAAAAAGGCCGGCGGTGGAAAACCGCCAGCCTTCGCACAACGCGCTGAAACTTACTTGATTTCAGCCTTCGCGCCGGCTTCTTCCAGCTTCTTCTTGGCTTCTTCAGCAGCAGCCTTCGGTACCGATTCCTTAACAGGCTTCGGTGCGCCGTCGACCAGGTCCTTCGCTTCCTTCAGGCCGAGACCCGTCAGTTCACGAACAGCCTTAATGACCGAAACCTTGTTCGCGCCGACTTCCGTCAGGTTGACCGTGAATTCGGTTTGCTCTTCAGCGACAGCTGCAGCTGCGCCTGCCGGGCCTGCCACTGCAACAGCAGCTGCCGACACGCCAAACTTTTCTTCGAACGCCTTAACCAGCTCGTTCAGTTCCAGAACCGACATCGAGCTTACTGCCTCGAGGATGTCTTCTTTTGCGATTGCCATTTGAAATACTCCTAAATTGAATTCGGATACAGCCAGCGATCAATCACGCTCGACTGAAGTGCGTTACGCAGCAGCTTCTTCGCCTTGTTTCTTTTCTGCCAGCGCGGCCAGAGCGCGCGCAAAGCCGGAAACAGGTGCTTGCATAACGTACAACAGCTTGGAGAGCAGTTCTTCGCGGCTCGGGATGTTTGCCAGCGCTTGCACGCCAGCCTTGTCCATCACCTTGCCTTCGTAGGAACCAGCCTTGATGATCAACTTGTCATTGCTCTTGCCGAAGTCGTTGACGACCTTAGCAGCAGCAATGGCATCTTCCGAGATGCCGTAGATCAGGGGACCGGTCATCTGCTCTGCCAAGGAAGCAAACGGGGTACCTTCGACAGCGCGACGCGCCAGCGTGTTTTTCAACACGCGAAGGTAAACCTGTTGCTCACGCGCTTTCGCGCGCAGCTTGGTCAGATCGCCAACCGTGATCCCACGATACTCAGCCAGAACCACGGTCTGGGCTTTCGCGACTTGCGCGGCAACCTCAGCGACGACGGCCTGCTTGCTTTCTTTATTGAGTGGCACGGTTAACCTCCAGATTCGATACACGCAGCGTGCGCCTTGTGTACCGCGTTCAATAACGGCGTCCGACCAGTCAGGAGTATTTCGACCGCCCGACACCCACATTGCTGTAGACATCCAACGGCTTCATCACTACAAAACCTTTTCGGGTTCGCCATCTGCGTTGGCTTTACATTAAGGGTCCGCCTACCTGCTGCGTTCCCGCCAACGGTCTTTGACAACCGGTCGCTCGATGCAGACTGCCATCTTGCGACCGCCCAAAGCCCATAAAACCGCCTTGACTCACATCGAGGCGATGAAATTTATTACTGTGCTGCGATCGATGCCTGGTCGACGCGAACGCCAACACCCATCGTGCTCGACAGCGCAACCTTACGCAGGTACACACCCTTGCTCGTTGCCGGCTTCGCTTTTTGCAGCGCGTCGACCAGAGCGTTCAGGTTGCTACGCAGAGCGGTCGGCTCGAACGAAGCACGGCCAATCGTAGCGTGGATGATACCGGCCTTGTCGACACGGAATTGCACCTGACCAGCCTTGGCGTTCTTGACCGCAGTCGCGACGTCCGGCGTAACCGTGCCAACCTTCGGGTTCGGCATCAGGCCGCGCGGGCCGAGGATCTGACCGAGCGTACCGACAACGCGCATCGTGTCCGGCGAAGCGATCACGATGTCGAAGTCCAGCTTGCCGGCCTTGACTTGTTCAGCCAGGTCTTCCATACCGACGATTTCTGCGCCGGCTGCACGAGCTTGCTCAGCCTTTTCGCCTTGTGCGAACACGGCCACGCGAACCGACTTACCGGTACCTGCCGGCAGCACGACCGAACCGCGAACCACTTGGTCCGACTTCTTCGCGTCGATGCCGAGTTGCACTGCAACGTCGATCGACTCGTCGAACTTCGCGCTTGCGCATTCCTTCACGAGCGACAGCGCTTCGTCGATCGCGTACAGCTTTTGACGATCAACCTTGGCTGCAAATGCTTGCAGACGCTTTGAAAGCTTAGCCATTTACACGCCCTCCACGGTGATGCCCATCGAGCGGGCGCTACCAGCGATCGTACGAACCGCTGCGTCCAGATCAGCTGCCGTCAGATCGGGCATCTTGGTCTTGGCGATGTCTTCAGCTTGAGCGCGGGTGATCTTGCCGACCTTGTCGGTATGCGGCTTGGCCGAACCCTTGTCGATCTTCGCTGCCTTCTTGATCAGAACCGTAGCCGGCGGCGTCTTCAGAACGAACGTGAAGCTCTTGTCCGCGAACGCGGTGATCACGACCGGAATCGGCAGACCCGGTTCCATCGCTTGAGTCTGCGCGTTGAACGCCTTGCAGAACTCCATGATGTTCAGGCCGCGTTGGCCCAGTGCCGGACCGACCGGCGGCGACGGGTTGGCTTTACCTGCAGGAATCTGCAGCTTGATAAAGCCGATGATTTTCTTTGCCATTTTGAAAACCTCTTAGGAACGCCGCCGTGATACAGACGGACATTCAGTGAGTAGTAGCGCGCGTTCGCCGAAAAACAGACTACTTGCGCTCCTCAACGGCCATTACGCGGACCGTAAGCGCGAAATACGGAACGCACCGATTGGTGCGCCCCGTAGAATTCTGGATTACAACTTTTCGACCTGGCCGAATTCCAGCTCGACCGGCGTTGCGCGGCCGAAGATTGTAACGGAAACACGGACGCGCGACTTTTCGTAGTTCACTTCTTCGACGCTGCCGTTGAAATCCGTGAACGGACCGTCCTTCACCCGCACCATCTCGCCTACTTCAAACAGGGTCTTCGGACGCGGTTTTTCCACGCCTTCCTGCATCTGCGACATGATCTTCTCGACTTCCCGCGGGGAAATCGGGCTCGGACGATTACGCGCACCGCCTACGAAACCCGTCACCTTTGCCGTGTTCTTCACGAGGTGCCACGTTTCGTCCGTCATTTCCATTTCCACCAGGACATAGCCCGGGAAGAAACGACGTTCAGTCACCGATTTGTGACCGCCTTTCACCTCGACCACTTCTTCAGTCGGAACGAGGATTTGACCAAATTGGTCTTGCATGCCAGCACGTTCGATGCGCTCCTGAAGCGCACGTTGCACGCTCTTCTCCATGCCGGAGTAGGCGTGCACCACGTACCAACGTTTGCCGCTCGGGGATGCCGGAGTATCGCTCATATCATTTCCAACCCAGAATCACCGAGAAAATCGCCCATTCGATGGATTTGTCGCTAATCCAAAGAAAGACCGCCATGACAAACACGAAGCCGAACACTACGAGCGTTGTCTGGGTGGCCTCTTTACGAGTCGGCCAGACAACCTTACGAACTTCTTTGTACGAGTCTTTGGCGAAAGCGATGAAACCCTTGCCAGGCGCGGAGAGAAGACCGACTGCAACACCAGCGATAGCGCCAACAGCCAAGGCGGCTCCGCGGACGTACCATTCCTGGCCGCTGAGCCAGAAGAACCCCACGAACCCGGCCAAGACCAACAATACGCCCGCGACGAGCATCAGCTTGTCGCCGGATGTATTTACAGTTTCGACGGAAGGATTCGCCATAACACCTTAACGAAGCGCCATATACGGCGCGAGAGTTGGCAGGGGCAGAGGGAATCGAACCCCCAACCTTCGGTTTTGGAGACCGACGCTCTGCCAGTTGAGCTATACCCCTAAACCATTTTGGGGTTGACGACACCGCCAACCCCGAAACTACCGATCAACGAGAACTTTCTGGCGTTACTCGAGAATCTTGGCAACCACACCAGCGCCGACCGTACGGCCGCCTTCGCGGATTGCGAAGCGCAGACCTTCTTCCATCGCGATCGGGTTGATCAGCTTCACCGTGATCGACACGTTGTCGCCCGGCATGACCATTTCCTTGTCCTTCGGCAACTCGATCGAGCCCGTCACGTCCGTCGTACGGAAGTAGAACTGCGGACGATAGTTGTTGAAGAACGGCGTGTGGCGGCCGCCTTCGTCCTTGCTCAGCACGTACACTTCAGCCGTGAAGTGCGTGTGCGGGTTGATCGAACCCGGCTTCGCCAGAACCTGGCCACGCTCCACGTCTTCACGCTTCGTGCCGCGCAGCAGGATACCAACGTTGTCGCCTGCCTGACCCTGGTCGAGCAGCTTGCGGAACATTTCCACGCCCGTGCACGTCGTCTTCACCGTCGGCTTGATACCGACGATTTCGATTTCTTCGCCGACCTTCACCACGCCGCGCTCAACGCGACCCGTCACCACCGTGCCGCGACCCGAGATCGAGAACACGTCTTCCACCGGCATCAGGAACGCACCGTCAACTGCGCGCTCCGGCGTCGGGATGTACGTGTCCAGCGCGTCGGCCAGGTTCATGATCGCCACTTCGCCCAGCTCGCCCGTGTCGCCTTCCAGCGCCAGCTTGGCCGAACCCTTGATGATCGGCGTGTCGTCGCCCGGGAAGTCGTACTTCGACAGAAGTTCGCGAACTTCCATCTCGACGAGCTCCAGCAGCTCAGCGTCGTCCACCATGTCGCACTTGTTCAGGAACACGATGATGTACGGAACGCCAACCTGACGTGCCAGCAGGATGTGCTCACGCGTTTGCGGCATCGGGCCGTCTGCAGCCGAGCACACCAGGATCGCGCCGTCCATCTGCGCTGCGCCCGTGATCATGTTCTTCACATAGTCAGCGTGGCCCGGGCAGTCGACGTGTGCGTAGTGGCGGTTAGCCGTTTCGTACTCGACGTGTGCCGTGTTGATCGTGATACCACGTGCCTTTTCTTCCGGCGCCGCGTCGATCTGGTCGTATGCCCTTGCTTCGCCGCCAAACTTCTTGGTCAGCACCGTCGTGATCGCTGCCGTCAGCGTGGTCTTGCCGTGGTCAACGTGACCGATCGTGCCGACGTTCACGTGCGGCTTGGTCCGCTCAAACTTACCCTTGGCCATTTTCGACTCCTAAGAGGATTTATCCGTACGTTGCGCCGCGCGCAAACAATCACCGAGTACTTCTGGTGCCCATGGGCAGGATCGAACTGCCGACCTCTCCCTTACCAAGGGAGTGCTCTACCACTGAGCCACATGGGCGCTACTTCGTTGTTACTGGAGCGGGTGAAGGGAATCGAACCCTCGTCGTAAGCTTGGAAGGCTTCTGCTCTACCATTGAGCTACACCCGCAAGGATCCATGGATTCCCAACTACTGCTACAGCTTGCATTCTGGTGGAGGAGGTTGGATTCGAACCAACGTAGGCGTAAGCCAACAGATTTACAGTCTGCCCCCTTTAGCCACTCGGGCACCCCTCCGCAGAGAACTGATGATTATGAGGGAACAACCGCTTGTTGTCAAGGCTTGCTTGACCGTCCCAAACTCATAGCTCTCACTTATATAGTGATTTCAGCGCTTCC
>NZ_JAQQDU010000149.1:0-13884 GCF_046027825.1 Paraburkholderia sediminicola | reverse complement strand
GCCGCAGGCAAACAGACAACAAGCGCCGCGCAGGCAAATAACCACAGTCCTACTTAATCCCCAAAATCCAATGCGCAAACCTCTCCGCGTCAGCGGCCGAAATCGCATTGGGCGGCATCTGAGCCCCGGTATTCCACTTCCCTGAACTCCCTTCCAACATACTCTTCTCAAGCTTCGCAACCGCATCGGAATCCCCCCGATACCGCTCGGCGATAGCTCTAAACGGCGGCCCGACCTTGGTCGTATCCAGTGAGTGACAAGCACGGCAAGTCTGCTCGCTAGCCGAAATACCACCCGTGGTACCAGCACCACCCTCCGGCGCCGCAGCAAAAGAACCCCCACAAACCAACCCAGTAACAGCAACAACAAAACCCAACCGAAACATCGCTCTCACAATTTCACCCCAGCAAAAAAACAAAAAACCCCGCCGACGAAAACCGCCGGCAGGGCAAAGCGCTCAACAAACCAACATGAAGAATTGAAGAAACCCAAAGACGTTACCGCGGCGGCCAGGGCTTGGCCGGAGCGCCAATCACCGGCTTGCCCAACAGCGGCGTCGACAACGCATAAGCCCCATTCTCCGTAAAGGCCCAAATGATGTTGCGGTCATACTCGGTGTAAATCGCCAGCACACCCTTGCCGAGGGTATAACTGGGCAGCTCGCTTTCATCGGCCAGCGCCGGAACGAAATACCCGGCAATCGTTGGCTTTTCCGGATTGCGCACGTCGAAAATCTGCACGCCGGCGTTATAGAACGAATACGGAATCACACCCTGACGCGAGCCGCCCGGCTGCCCGATGGCGTTCGAACGCTTCGGACCGAAGTTGCCGCCACGCTGGCAGAAACTCGTGAACGGCGCACCTTCAGGCGGTGTCGGCTGCGGCAGCTTGCCCGCTACCTTCAGATGCGACGGATCGCGCGCATCGACGATAAAGATGTCCTTGTACGGCTCGTAGCAATCGCGGTTCATCGGATACCCGCTCGTCAACACGAAACCCGTGCGCTCGTACTGGCTGACGTCAGCGTTGTCGTACTCGGTGCCGGCAAAGCTCGGCGCGGTATTCACATTGCCCAGCACTTTCGGCTTCGCCGGGTTGGACAGGTCGAACGAATAGAGTCCCAGGCCACCCATCGCGCCGAAGCCAATCTTGCCGCCCTGTTCCAAAGGCTTCGGCAGGAAGATTGGAATACGCGAGCCCATCCATGAGGTACGGTTGCCGGCACGCGGGTTCGTCAGATAAGCCTGCTCGTCAGCTTCGTTGCCCAGTTTTTGTCCCGGCACGGAGATCTGTGAGACAAACTTCGGATCGGCAGGATCCGACATGTCCCAGACCTGATAGCCGGGGGAATACAGGTAGTTCGGGTACTCGGTCAAAGCGTAGCTGTCGTCCGGTGCGGCCGACAGGATCATGTACTTGCCGCCGTAGTATTCCGGCGCATCGAGTGAACCTGAACCCTGCTGTTGACCCACCGGCGCATCGGGATGCTTGTAGTCGGTCGTGCGCGTGGCAATCAGCTTCCATTGGCTCGGCAGCGGGCCGTCCATTTCGAAGACCTTGAAACCCTTGAGCGAGTTGTAATGGCGCTGGGCTTCGACCTTGTCAGGCTGCTCGCTCTTGTCGGTCATCAAGCCATAACGGCCGATTTCGAACGAGGCGACGAGCACCGGTTTGCCGAGCTTCTTGCTCCACACAATGGTGGCGCCGCCGAGGTAGTCTTGCACGTTGTTCGGATCGAACTTCTCGGTCGGTCCCTTCGGTCCCCACGTGCCGCCCTGCGAAAACACGACCTTGCCGTTGGCGGGATCGGTGACGTCCATGATCCGCAAATAGTCGCGGTCGTGGATATAGAGGTAACGGCGCCCGTTGAAGTCGGCAATATTGTTCCAGGCGTGGAAGGGCGAATCGACCAGAGGGTAGAAGGCCAGAACAGTCACGTCCTTGCTATAGCTCTTCTTGTCCCATGTGGTCATCTCACCCGGGAAGTGCTGGCCCTGGTGCACTTCGGGGGTGGCCTTCGGCCACACGAACTGGCCGGTGGCCGGGTCCATGCCGTAGTCGACGCCCGGTTTGAGCGGGGCAGGCCGGCGGTCTGGCGTGAGGCGCAGCCACTGCGCGAGGTAGGGGTCTTTGACCTTCGGCGTGCCGGGCGTCACCTGAGCCGCGGAGGCCGCGGCGGCCGATGCCGCGCCGTCCGGCGCGGCTGCAGCCGGCGTACCCTCCGTGGCCGCACAAGCGGCTGCGGACACAAAGGTCAGCAGGACGCCGGTTGCGAGAGTTGATTTCAGATTGCGTTTGTGAAGCATTGGCTTCCTCCTTTTTATACTAGAACGCGTGACGAATCCCGAACTGGAAGCCGCTCGGATTCTGTCCACCGTTTGGATATTCCTGGAACGTCACAGGGTAGGCGACCGGCACATCGTGCTGGCTCTTCACGTGCGCGAAAGTCGCATACAGGTCGGTCCGTTTCGACAAACCGTAGATGTAGCCGATCACGCCGCCCGTCGCGCTGGAAATGCTCGTGTTGTTGTCGTCGTGACGATGCACCACGCTGACATAAAGGCGATTGCGTCCGTCGATATTCCAGCGCGCGCCGATCTGCGCATCCCACCCCTGCGAATTGAACGCGACGTACGGCGGGTACGCGTAGTAGCCGTTGTAGGTGTGATAGATCAGCGTGGGTTCGAAACCGCCGAACTTGTAGACGGCAGCGAAATAGTTGTCGCGCGACGAATGGATTTGCGACGCGTTGAAGATATCGCGCGTGTACTGCAACTCGCTCACCGCGCCGAGGAAAACCGGCCCGTGCCGGTAGTCGATACTGGTGCTCAGGAAACGCCCCGCACGGGTGCTGTCGCCGACGCCGGTCGTCGCCATGATCCGGCCAGTGAAGCCATAGAAGGTCGGCGTCTTGTACTGGATCGCGTTGTCCACGCGATACGACGCGTAGAAGAACTCCATGTTGTTGACCATACTGAAGTCGGCAGCCCACGTCGGATCGGCGTAGCCCGCAATCCAGTACGAGGGCGTGAATTGCCGGCCCATCGTCACTTCACCCCAGTTGCCCTTCAGACCCACGAACGATTGGCGGAACTGCGTCGACTGCACGCCGGTATTGGCGGAGAACATCGGCTCGACCGTGAACACGGCCTTGTTGCCGCCGCCAAGGTCTTCAACGCCGCTCAAGTTGAAGCGCGAGTTGTTGAGGCCGCCGCTCGACATGCGGGTCATGTTTCCACCGGAGCCGGAAGAAATCAGATGTTCGAGGTTCAGGTCGACATAACCCGACAGCCAGACGCTCGACTGAGCGTGTGCCCCGGCGCATGCGAGCATGACGGCGCCTGATACGAGTGCCTTCTTTTTCATTCAATCTCCAAACAAATCGTTGTTCTTTTCGTGTGGTAGAGAGTGCTGTCGTCGCGCGCGACAGCCGCGGTTACGTCCTTTTTTGTCATGTATACACAAACTGGTAAAAATTATACCCACGGCAAAATTTGGATTCCGAGCTTTATTTTTTTATACAAAACAGCGATTTAGTTATAGCGGGTTGACCCGAATGGCATAGCGCGTCAAAACAGATGCCGGATTCCGGTTGCATAGGTCATCGCAGTGCCGAAGCCGGAGAGCCTGTCGTAGACGGTGACCAGGTAGAGATCGGTGCGTTTCGACAGGAAGTAGTCGAGCCCCGCGGAGCCCGTATTGCGGGCGGTGACGGTGTTTTTCGGCGCGCTGCGGCGCGTGTACGCCCATTCCGCCAGCGCGGTGAGCTGGGAGGTCAGCGGCACTGAGAGGCCGGCTTCGTAGGTGTGCGCACCGATGTTGGTCGAATCGGTACGCAGGCCTTGCACCGCGCCGTACAGCTTGAAGAGCGAAAAATCATAGGCGGCGCCGACGATGTACGCGTTCTGTGTCGGTGACGCCACACCGGCGACCACGCGCGTGCGTTGTACGGTCGCGACAGCGGTGAGTGAACCGCCTGCATAGAGTGTCGATAACGCGGCGTTGTACGTGCCGTCGGAGCCCGCGAAACCCCCGGGCGCATATACCGCCGTGGTGGTCAGTCCGTGCAGATTGGGGCTGGTGTACTGAATGCCGTTGTTCCAGACGGTATCGCCCGCAATGGCGCCGCCGTACGGCGCAGTGAAGGTTTGCATCACGATGGGTGAAAACAGGATCGACGCCTGAAACGGATTGACGGCCTGCTCGGCAAGGTAGAGCAGGTCGGTATGCCGTCCGAGCGTCACGCGTCCGAACGGTCCGGCGATACCGACATATGAATTGCGTCCCCAGAACGGATCGGCGGAGGTGCGGCCGACGCCGCCGTTAGTCGGCTGAAAGAAGCTCTCGAGTACGGCGATCGCGCGATAGCCGGCGCCGAGATCCTCGTTGACCCGGACGCCCCAGTAAGGCGCCGTCAGTCCCGGACTCTGTTCGGCGATGGCGGCGGGTGGCCCGTTGCTACGTTTGGTGCTGGCGATATCGAGCCCGATGAGCCCGTACAGCGTGACAGACGTTTGCGCTTTAACAGTGTGGGACGCGAGTCCCCATGCGGCGGCGCAACTGAGCGCGAGCGCGCCCAACGATCGAACGTTCATGGCGGAACCTCTTGTGCAGTTGGGAACAACGAGAGAACAGCGAGACATCGGTGAGGCGACAGCGGGACTTCAGCGAGGCGGGAGCGAGACAGCAATACAGCGACGGCGGGACATCGGCAGGCGACAACAGGACTGCAATCAGGTGTCAGGCGGCGGCGCGAAACTGCGCCGCCCTATTTCAGGCAGCGCGCACCGCGAACTCGATGGGACCGTGTGCGAAGTGCTGGGAAAGACTGGCGAGCAATGCGTCTCGCTGCGCGATCAAGGAAGCGGGCGAGCGGCCCGCGATATGCGGCGTGATGAGCACGTCGGGATGATCGAGCAGCGCGCGAGGCACCTCGGGTTCGTTTTCGATCACGTCGAGCCCGGCACCTGCAATCTCCGCGTGAGCGAGGGCGTCGAGCAATGCTTGCGTGTTGAGCACGGAACCGCGCGACACATTCACCACGTAGCCGTTCGGCCCCAGCGCTTGCAGCACCTCGGGGCTCACCAGATGCTTCGTCGCGGCGCCGCCGTTGCAGGCGATCACGAGAAAATCGCTGTCGGCGGCAAGCTCGGTGAGGTCCCTGTAGTAGCGACCTGGCGCATCGGAATGCGGCTGCCGTCCGTGATAGCCGAGCGTCATGTCGAAACCCTGCGCGCGCGCTGCGATCAGCCTGCCGATGCGTCCCATCCCGACTATTCCGAGGCGCGCGCCCGTCAGCGTGGGGCGCTCGGCACGCGAGGTGCGCCAACGACCGGCACGGACGGCCTCGGTAAGCGGCGCGTAGCCGCGTGCGAGCGCGAGAAGCAGGCCGATGGCGTGATCGGCGACGGTCGCCGCATTCGCGCCGGGCGCATGGGTCACCACGATGCCGCGCCGCGTGGCGGCACCCACGTCGACGTTCTCGTAGCCCGCTCCAAACGCGCTGACGATCTCGAGCGCGGGCAGCGCGGCCATCTGCGCGTCGGACAAACCGGTTGAGCCGTTGGTCACCACCGCGCGCACGCTTGCTGAATCAACGCTGGCTGGCAACGCCTCACCCCAGCCGTCAGGTTGATAGTGAAGGGTGTAGTCGCGCCGTAGCGCATCGAGCGTCGCGTCGGGTAGCGCGATCAGCGCCAGTACATGCCTGCCGCTCATGATCGTGGATCGTCGGTTTGAGCGGCAGGCGCTACTTCCTTCACCGCGCCCTTCCAGCCATTCTCTGTGATATCGAACACGGTGCCGTCGGGCATCCGGTACTTCACTTCGTAGAACACGTTCGGATCTTTTTCGTGGCGACCCGTCAGATAGGTGCCGCCCGCCGCGACCACGCGCGCCGCGGTGTCTTCGACGCTGTCTACCCACATGCCGAAGTGGATCACGCCGCGCACATCTTTCAGGCCCGCGTAGCCGGGGACGGTCTCGTCCTTGAAGTTGAGCAGCGCCACGTTCATCGTGCCGTCCGTCATATAGATGCCGCGCATCGCATTGCCGGCGCGGCGCATGCCGAATGCCTGCTCGAAGAATTGCGCGGCGGCCTCGGGATCTTCGACCGAGAGCGCGATGTGGCGGAGCTTGTCCATAAGTTGTCCTTGGGTTGTCCTGATGTAAGTCGCCTGTCGGCGAAAGGAAGGTTGTCGTGACTGTGAATCAAGTGTGTCCGCAACTTCACCAGGTATACTACGTAGAATAAATGTATACACAAAAACAATTTGATATACCAGAATGGTTCTCATCTGCCGGTCGCCGCCGCTAGCGCTGACTCGCCGCACTGTATGAGGACCACCGATGCACACCTTGCAGGAACCGTTGGGTAGTCTCTCCGCCACGCTCAGGCAGCGCTTTGCGCAGATCGGGCCGGTGTGGGGGCGCGACATCAATACGCATCGCGATCTGGTGATCGACGCGTATTCGCCGTTGGTGGCTGCGGCCCGCGATGGAGGCGAGTCGTTCGAGGTGGCGCGCGACACGCCGTACGACGGTCATGAACGGCAGCGCCTGGATGTGTTTGCTTCCGCCCAAACGAGGGAGAAGGGCAACGCCGATGTCGTGCTGTTCGTCCATGGCGGTGCGTTCTTGCGCGGCAGCAAGAGCTTCAACGGGCTCATTTACGACAACGTGTCGCGCTGGTTTGCGCGGCAGGGCTGCGTCGCGCTGAACGTCGAATACCGGCTCGCGCACGAGGCGCCGTATCCCGCCGGCGCAGACGACGTCGCCGCCGCTCTGGCGTGGGCACAGAAACATGTCGCCGAATTCGGTGGCAATCCGCAGCGGATCTTTCTGGTCGGCCATTCGGCGGGTGGCGCGCATGTCGCCACGTATCTGTGCGATCCGTTGTTTGCCCGGCTGCGCGAAAGCGCTTCGGCCGTCGCCGGTGCGGTACTGATCAGCGCACGGCTCGCCGCCGACGTGCTTCCCGACAACCCCAACGCAGCAGGTGTGCGTGCCTATTTCGGCGCGGACGAAACGCGCTACGCCGCGCGTTCACCGCTGACCCATGCGGCGCATTTCGACACACCGCTAATGGTGGTCGTCGCCGAATACGAGAACCCTTATCTGGACGCCTACGGCGCGGCTTTCTTCGAGCGCGTACTGCAAGCGCGTCAGCGCGCCGGTGACGCCGCGCCCAACCGCGCGCCGCGCTTCATGCAGATGCTGCGGCACAACCACACATCGGTCGTCGCGCATTTCGATTCGGGTGAGACGTTGTTAGGCGACGCGATGCTCGATTTTTTCCGCGCGTGATCGTCCACGTCAGCGTCTACGCCTAGCCGTCCAGCCCATCAGGAGATCCGCATGTCCATCAGTCGTCCGTCTGCTTTTGCAAAGCCGCGCGTATTCGCGCCGGTCGTTACGCCGTTCACCGCTGCGCTGGGTGTCGATGCGCCGCGTTTCGTCGCGTTCTGCCGGTGGCTGGTCGGGCAGGGCGCGGGGCTCGCGCTGTTCGGTACGAATAGCGAAGCCAACTCGCTGAGTCTTGCCGAACGTCACACGTTGCTGGAGCAGGTGATCGAAGCCGGCATCGACCCCGCGCAGATGTTACCGGGCACTGGCGCATGTGCGCTGCCCGATGCGATCGCCTTGACGCGTCACGTCACCGAAGCCGGTTGCGCCGGCGCCTTGATGCTGCCGCCGTTCTTTTACAAAGGCGTTAGCGACGATGGTCTGTTCGCCTATTACTCCGACGTGATCCAGGCGGTCGGTTCGGATCAATTGCGCGTGCTGCTGTATCACATCCCGCAGTTCACCGGTGTGCCGATCACGCACACGCTAATCGAGCGCTTGATCGCGGCGTATCCGCAAACGGTGGTCGGCATCAAGGACAGTTCAGGCGACTGGGCCAACACCGCGGCGATGCTGGAGAAGTTTCCCGGCTTCGCGGTGTTTCCCGCTTCCGAGGGCTTACTCGGCAAAGCGCTGCCGCTCGGTGCAGCCGGTTGCATTTCGGCGACGGCGAATATTCAGCCGCATGCGATTGCCAGCCTGCTGAATGCGGCGACGCTGGAAGAGAGGGCGGTGTGGGAAGGCAAGGTCGCGACCGTTCGCCTGGCCGTGCAGGCGCAGCCGATGATTCCCGCGCTGAAAAGCATCGTCGCGCACTTCGCTCAAGATCACGAATGGACGCGCGTGCGCCCGCCGCTCACGCCGATGAATCCGGCGCAGTCCGGCGCGCTGTTGCAGCAGTTGCAGGCCTTGGATTTTTCGATGCCGTCGATGGCATCGCTAGCAGCGGTGGCCGCGTGAGCATGCCGCGATCGCAGCCGCTGCGGCGCATGCAATCACCGCATGGGATGGAGTTGATGCAGCGCCCGCATCGACGCTTGCCGCTCAAAAGCTCAGGCGTTCTCGCGCTCGGTGCGCTGGCGTTTGAGCCGGCCGAGCACGACGATCGACAGCCGTGCCGTGTGGTCGCGCATCGCGTTGTACGCACGTTCCGGTTCGGAGTTGAGGATCGCGGAGACGATCTCGCGATGTTCGTCGGTGGCGGCTTCGAAGCGCGACGGCGAAGCCGGCTGCGCGGCACGAAAGCCCGCCAGACGCTGCCGCTGGACCGCCATGATCGACGCCAGCGATTTGCTTTGCGCGCCCTTGCAGATCAGTTCGTGGAATTCGCGATTGAGCTGGAAGTACTCCGTTTCATCGCCGCGCGCGATCGCGGCGTTCATTTCGGTCTGGAGCTCTTCGAGCTGTTTCTTCTCGACGAGGCTCATGCGCTGCGCGCTCAGCCGGCAGCACAGTGCTTCGAGTTCGCACATCGCTTCGAGCATGTCGGCCAGTTCGTCGATGCTGAACTGCGCGACCACCACACCCTTGCGCGGCGTCAGTTCGACGAGGCCGCGAGCGGCGAGTTCGCGCAGCGCTTCGCGGATCGGCGTGCGCGAGGCGTTGAAGCGTTCGGCGAGTACTGCTTCTTCGAGCTTTTGGCCCGGTTCGAGCGTGCCGTCGATGATCTCGTCGCACAGCAGGCGGTAGATCTTGGAGGAGAGCGTCGTCATCGTGATGGTCGTGGGTTGAGCGATACCGTGAGCAAGCGGCCCCATTATGCGCCAGCGACCCAACCGCCTCAATCGCCACCGCGCATATCCGGCCTCTGCAGGCCCATGCAGTGTACGCGCGAACGTGTTCATGCCCCGATTAGTATATACGAGTAGTTAAATAAAAATACACAGATGACTGAATGTATACGAATTATTGAACCCTCGACAGCGGCTAACTAACACCCTACAAACGCAAAAAGCGAGGCAATACGTGACCTGGTTTGGTATCGCAACTTATGAATTGAATGGCCGCACGGCCACCGGCCTGGCGGTCGGCGACATGCTGTACGACGCACAAACTGTGTTGAAGCGCACCGCTTCAGCGGCGCCGCTTGCCGATGTCGGCACGCTGATCGCGGGTTGGGAGGCGGGCGGCGCGGCGACCGTCGAACGCCTTCAGACCGCCGCGCGGGCGATCGAGGCGGGCACGCTCGACGTCGCGCCGCTCGCCGGCCACACGCTGTGCGTGCCGTACCAGCCGCGACGCATTTTCGCGGCGGCGTCGAACTATTACGAGCACGCACAGGAGATGGGCACCGAGCTGGCGCCGCGTGAGGAAAGCACGCCGTACATGTTCATGAAAGCCGAAACGAGCGTAGTGCCGACGCTTGCCAGCGTGGTGATTCCGCCGCACGCGGAGCGGGTCGACTGGGAAGTGGAACTGGCGGTGGTGATCGGCAGGACCGGCCGCCACATTGCCAAGGAAGATGCTTACGACTACATCGCCGGCTACACGATTCTCAACGACGTCAGCGCACGCGACCTGAATCGCCGCACCGACTATCCGTTCAAACACGACTGGTTTCGCGGCAAGAGTTTCGATACCTTTGGTCCACTCGGCCCCTGGTTCGTGCCGCGCGCGTGTATTGCCGAGCCGCAGAATCTGCGCATGCGCCTCGCGGTGAATGGCGAAATGATGCAGGACGGCAACACGTCCGGGATGATTTTCAACATTGCCGAGCAGATCGAATATTTATCGACGATCCTCACGCTGCAGCCCGGCGATCTGATCGCGACGGGCACGCCGACCGGCGTCGGCATGGGGCGCGGCATTTATCTGAAGGCGGGCGACGTGATGGTCGCTTCGATCGACGGGATCGGCTCGATCGAGAATCCGCTGGTCGCCGGCTGAGCGTTAGCACGCTCGCCGCGCCATCCACTCACGCCACTCATAGACGGGGAACACGACATGTTGCAGCGGGTACGGCACGCGTTACGACGGCTGGTTCAGCCACTGAAGCAGCAGGCTGCATTGAGCGCGGTTGCATTGGCCGCCACGGCGCTGTTCACGAGCGCTCACGCGGCCGATACGGTGCGCGTGAATCTCGCGTGGCTGCCGCAGGGCAGCACCGGCGGCATCCTGCTCGCGCAGGCGAAGGGCTACTACCGTGACGCCGGACTCGACGTCAGCGTGATGCGGGGATACGGCGGTCAGCGCACCGTCAATGAGGTGGACGAGGGGCTGTTCGAATTCGGCTACGGCGACCCCGTCAGCGTGATGCTGAACCGCGCGCACGGTGGACATACGGTGATGGTCGGTGCGATCAACACGCGCTGGCCCGGCGCGATGTGCTATCTCGAGCGGCCCGGCTTCAAGGTGAACACGCTGAAGGACCTCTCGGGGATGACGCTTGGCGGTGGTGGGGCCTCACCGGTGCAGAACATCATGCCCGCCTGGCTCAAGCAGAACGGCATGGCGCCCGACGCGATCAAGACCGTGCGCCTCGACCCGGCGGTGATCAATACAGCGCTGCTGCAGAAGCGCATCGACCTGTCCGAATGCTGGGAAGGCGCGAGCCTCCCCGTGCAAGCGGCATTGGCGAAGCGCGCGGGGCAGCAGCTCGGCAAGGTTTACTACCGGGATTTTGGTCTGGATATGATGGGTAACGGGATCGTGACCACCGATACGTTCGTGGCCCGGCATCCCGATGTGGTCAAACGCTTTCTTGCCGCAACGTATCGCGGTTATGCGCTGATGCGCGAGCATCCGCAGGAAGCCGCCGATGCGATTGGCGCGCTCTATCCGGTGCTCGACAAGGCGATTCTGCTGCAACAGATCGTCGAGACCAATGGCCTGATCGCCGACGATCCCGCGCAGCACAAGACCGGCTGGCTGCGTCCCGCGCGCATGGATGCCACCGCGGCGTTCGTGTCGCGTGCGTTCGGCACCGGCGCGAAGGTGAAGGCGGCCGATCTTTATACGAATCAGTTCATCGAATAAACCCATTCGGGGGCGGCACGTCGCTCAGGCGACGCGTTCGCTCCAACCAGCCCGCGCGAGGCGTGGGGCATAGGAGACAGGCAATGAACAGTTTGCGTCCGAAGCGGCTTGGACACATGGTGCTGATGGTGCGCGACATCAAGAAGTCCGCACAGTTTTACACCGACGTGCTGGGCCTCAAAGTATCCGACTGGATCGGCGATCAGATGGTGTTCCTGCGCGCCGGCAGCGATCACCACGATCTCGCGCTTGCGCAGCTGCCGAAAGATTCCGCCGACTTCAACGATCTGCCGCGCTATTCGCGCCCCGGCCTCGAGCACTTTTCCTATCTGATCGACAGCTACGAAGAGATGGAGCGCTCGGTGAAGGTATTGCAGGAACATGGCGTCGAGATCGTGCGTGGCATCGGCCGGCACGGTCCGGGTAACAACCTGTTTCTCGTCTTCAAGGACCCGGATGGTAACAACGTCGAGGTGTACTGCGAGATGACGCAGATCGGCGAGCGCGACGCGCATGAGCCGCAGGTGTGGGAGCGCACGATCGAATCGTTCGATCAGTACCGCTTCGAGCGCTTTGTCGTGCCGCCGCCACCGCATCTGGTGGCGCAGAAAATGGCGCAGGCAGCGCAGAACACGGCGTCGAACGCTTCGCAAGATTCAGCGAAAGCCGATTCATCCCATTCGTCTGATAGCGAATAATTCGGACCCCTAATGAAGCGATTGATCGAAACCGTCTCGTTCTGGATCGTGATTGGCTTGATCTGGGAATTCGGCGTGCGTTGGACGGGCACGCGCGAATATGTGCTGCCGGCGCTGTCGCAGGTCTTCGCGGCCGGCTGGGAAATGCGTGGCCAGTTGCTGTCCGACACGTTGGCGACCGCGTGGGAAGTGTTTGCCGGGTTTGCGCTGGCGCTGATCGGCGGTTTGACGATCGGTTTGCTCGCGAGCATGTCGAGCATTGCGCGGCGCACGCTGTTTCCGCTTGTCACGGCATTGCAGAGCATGCCGAAGATCGCGCTCGCGCCGTTGCTGATCGTGTGGTTCGGTTATGGGTTTGCGTCGAAGCTGGCGGCGGCCGTGCTGTTCGCGTTCTTTCCGATCGTGATCGCGACGATGGGGGGGCTCGCCGGTGTGCCACGCAACCTGGATGAGCATTTTCGTGCGCTCGGTGCCTCGCAGGCCAAGACCTTCTGGTATTTGCGTTTGCCTGCTGCGTTGCCCGCGCTGATTGACGGTTTGAAGATCGCGATGCCGTTGGCGGTTATCGGCGCGATTGTCGGCGAGTTCATTGGATCGGAGTCGGGGCTGGGGCATCTGATCGTGTTTGCGACGTCGAATGCGCAGACGTCGTTGTCGTTCGCTGCGATCCTGATGGTGACCCTGCTGGCGATGCTGTTTTACTGGGCCGTCGAACTCGTTTCGCGCGGTGTGTGGTGGAGAGGAGTGACGGTCTGATGGCACTGGTCGACAAGTTGCGTATTGTGCAGCGCGCCGCGGCAACCGGCGCACAGATTCATCCTTTGCATCGCGACGAAGCGGCGCCCGCGCTGATTTCGGTCGAGAAGGTCGGCAAGCGATTTGCAGCACGGGGCGGGGCGGGGGCGTTCAGCGCGCTCGACGATGTATCGATGGAGATTCGCCAGGGCGAGTTCGTGTCGATCCTCGGGCCGAGCGGCTGTGGCAAGAGCACCTTGCTGCGGATGGTGGCGGGACTTGTGCCATGCGATGGCGGGCGGATTCTGCTTGGCACCGAGCCGATCTCCGCGCCGGTGCCGGATATTGGCGTGGTGTTTCAGACGAGCAATATGCTGCCCTGGATGACGGTCGGGGCGAATATCCGATTAGGTGCGAAGTTGAGGAACGTGCCGCGGACGCAGGTGGAAGCGCGGCTTCCTGCATTGCTTGAGACGTTGGGGTTGACGGCGTTCGCCGATCGATATCCGCATGAGTTGTCTGGCGGGATGAGGCAGCGTGCTGCGATTGGGCAGATTCTGTTGCTCGAGCCGCGGGTGATGTTGATGGATGAACCGTTTGGGGCGTTGGATGCGCTGACGCGGGATCGGCTGAATGTTGAGCTTTTGCGGATCTGGCAGCAGAGTACGCTGACTGTTTTGCTTGTTACTCATAGTATTCATGAGGCGGTGTTTTTGTCGGATCGGGTGCTGGTGATGTCGGAGCGGCCAGGGAAGGTTGTGCACGATCTCAAGATCGATTTGCCGCGGCCGCGGGAGCCTGATCAGGTTAAGAGTGATCCCCTGTACGGGGAGTATGTTTCGGAGCTTTCCAGGCTTATGGGGGTGTTCTAGGTTTTTTTGCCTTTGGCGGCGGCATGGGTGGTTTGCCTCCGGCGGTGGGCTTTTCTTGATGTAGTTGGCTGCGCCGCGATTGTTCGTGTGTTTGCCTGTGGCGTTGGCCTTTCCTTGAGTTGTTAGTGGTCTATTAGCGTCGCCCCTGTGCGGGGCGGGCACCTACTTTTCTTTGCCTGCTGCAAAGAAAAGCAACCGTATTGGAAGTCAAGCGGCGAACAACTGCTCAAGGTGGAAACTGTTGGCGTCCGGGAGTATTG
>NZ_JAQQDU010000148.1:0-14069 GCF_046027825.1 Paraburkholderia sediminicola | reverse complement strand
CTTGTGGGCAATCCTGAGCTGCTAAGCGGGTCCCCCGCGCAGCCGCGGTAGTGGTGCATCTGGAATCCGAGTCCTCGCACATTCGGCCCTGGTGACAAGGGAGTCATACTTCCGGCGGCGCTGCGCGCGCCGAAGGGGCGTTCATGAAACTACCCGCTACGCTTTCGCTCCCGCAGTCTGCACAGTTCCCTAACTCATCACTGGTTGGCAGCCGCCGCCAATGACTCTTTCCATGGCCCGCTGCGCGCGCCATTTGAATATGATGCTCTCGTTAGCGTCGTTTATAACTGCGGCGCGGGTGAAGGTGCGAATGGCATCATCCAGAAAGTCAATACAGGGCACTACGAAGCAATGTTCGACTTCATTTGCACCTATCGCGTGAGCAACAATCCTGGCCTGCCGCCAAGACGTTATTCGGAAGCGCGCCTTTTTGCGTCGGGGGTTTACGATGCATCTCACTAGCAAGACGATTTTTCTCTGTATCGCATTCGCAGGGCTTTGCAACGTAGCTTCAGCAAAATCCGACCCAGAATGCTTGAAGCATCTAGGCGGCGGCTATGGAGACACCCTATGCTACGGTGATCTGAGTGCTGATCTTGTTAAGGAAAATAAGCGAGTTTATGCGAAGGTCCGTGGGAAGATACCAACGGACAACCCCCACGTAAAGCTGCTAGACGCTTACATGTTCGCACAAGACAACGCACTGAAGTTCT
The DNA here is from genome assembly GCF_046027825.1 of Paraburkholderia sediminicola. Taxonomy (GTDB): domain Bacteria; phylum Pseudomonadota; class Gammaproteobacteria; order Burkholderiales; family Burkholderiaceae; genus Paraburkholderia; species Paraburkholderia sediminicola_D. The sequence goes on along the minus strand of NZ_JAQQDU010000148.1, from coordinate 13,356 downwards.
GTGAATTGCAGCGCGACGCAGGCGCGGGATGGGAGAAAAGTCCAGATGGCTCCATGTATCCGGCGCTTTACGCCGGGTGTGTGTACAACGTGCGCAAGTCGCAGAATGCTTTTCTGGTTGATCTACTCAAAATGTCAGAATGGTAACAGCGAGTGCGAGTGCGACGCACCGTCGTTTCACTCTGTCCGTGTTTTTGCAGTCTCATTCGTTTGGGAACTCGTTTTCGGATACCTGGGCACCTCGCCGAGGCGAAGCCGAAGCCCTCACCGCGCCCAACCGACGCTCCGGGTTTCCCATGCAGGCCCATCCGCGACGCACGCAGTGCGGAGTGGGAGGCGTCCATTCCATTTCTGTGAGGCAAGGGCTGGCCTGCCATGAGGAATCAAACGCGGGTTAGCATTGCTACCAGAGCCGCACGGTGCGGACAGGGCCGCACCCGGCGAATTCCGGCACGGAGGCCAGCATGGAACACGATAGCACGCTGTACGTCGGTTGCGACGTTCACAAGGACTCGATCACGGTCGCCTATGCGCTCGATACGGGCGAGGTCGAACTGCTCGGCAAGACCGGTACGAGGCAGGCCGATATCGATCGCCTGTGCAAGCGCCTGCAGTCAAAGGCGCCACGCATGCGCTTCGTCTACGAGGCGGGCCCCTGCGGCTACGGGCTCTACCGTCAACTCGTGAAGAAGGGTTTCGACTGCATGGTGTGCGCGCCGTCGATGATTCCAAAGAAGCCGGGCGAGCGGGTCAAGACCGACCGGCGTGACGCGATCAAGCTGGTGCGTTCGCTGCGCGCTGGCGACCTGTCAGCGGTGTACGTGCCCAGCGTGGACGACGAAGCGTTCCGCGATCTGGTGCGTACGTGGGCAGGCGCCAGGGATGATCTGAAGCGTGCGCGGCAACGGCTGAAGGCTTTCCTGCTCCTGCATGGGGTGCGCTATACAGGCCGCGCCGACTGGGGACCGGCGCACCAGCGCTGGCTGGGCGCGCATGCATTCGACAGTGCATGGCAGCAACTGGCGTTCGAGGAACATCGGCGCACCATCGAAGACCGCTTCGCGCAATGCGCGCGCCTGGAAACCGCATTGCGTGAAGCGGTCCCCAACTGGCGCCTCTATCCGGCCGTGCTGGGCCTGCAGAGCACGCGCGGCGTGCAGTTCACCACGGCCGTGGGCATGCTCGCGGAACTGGGCGACCTGTCACGTTTTACCCACCCACGACAGTTGATGGCCTGGCTGGGCGTGACGCCCTCGGAGCACTCGTCAGGCGAGAAGCGTCGTCAGGGCAGCATCACGAAGAATGGCAACAGCTGTGCGAGAAAGCTGCTCGTCGAAGCGGCCTGGAGCTGCCGGCACCCGGCCCGTGTCAGTCCCGACATCCAGCGCCGCCACGAAGGTATCCCCAAGCCGATCGTTGATCGCGCCTGGGACGCACAGGTGCGCCGGTGCCGGCGCTTTCGCAAGCTCGTTGCGCGCGGCAAACAGAAGAACATCGCGGTGGTCGCCGTCGCCCGGGAACTGGCGGGATTCATCTGGGACATCAGCCGGCTCGCGATGTCGCTTGCCCTGCCGCACGAGGCAGCAACGAGAATACGAATGGCCTCCTGCGTCAGTACTTCCCCAAAGGCAAGCCGGTGGACGGCTATTCGCAGGCAGACCTGAACAAGGTCGCCGCACAACTGAACGGTCGACCCCGTCAGACCTTGCAATTTATGAACCCTGCCGAGAAACTGGCGGAAACGTTGGGTGTTGCATTGACCGGTTGAATCCGCCGCCGCTTTCTTTGCTTATCTTTCTTTGCGGCGGCAAAGAAAGTAAGTGCCGCCCCGCACAGGGGCAACGCCAATAAACCAATAAGAATTCAAGGAAAGGCCAACGCCGCAGGCAAACAGACAAACAAGCGCCGCGCAGGCCCCCCTCCTGGACAGGAAAAACCAAAACCTTTACATGCAAACCCGATATAGATATGCCCGATCAATATTTAACAACCGCATGTAGCGCTGCTACCTTAAACCCCTCGAACCGAGCAATGCATCCAGCCAAAAAAGCCACCGCCCCGCCGGGCAAAAACACCATTCTGGGAGACACACACCGTGTCCATCGAATTCATCGGCATGATCCAGACCCGCAAGGTGTCTGAAACCCACGCACCGCAAGGTGCCATCATCGACATCGACTACGTCGAGCAATTCGCCCGCGCTCACGAAGCCGCCGGCTTCGACCGCATCCTCGTGCCGCATCATTCGACGAGCCCCGACGCGCTCCTTACCGTCGCCCATGCAGCCAGCGTCACGAGCAAAGTGCACTTCATGCTCGCCCATCGTCCGGGCTTCGTCGCCCCCACGCTGGCCGCGCGCCAACTGGCAACACTCGATCACTATTCCGGCGGACGTCTCGCTGTTCACATCATCTCCGGCGGCGACGACGCCGAACAACGCCGCGACGGCGACTACCTGTCGCATGACGAGCGCTATGCCCGCACCGACGAATACCTGCACATCCTGCGCCGTATCTGGACCGAAGCCAAACCCTTCGATCACCACGGCGAGTACTACCGCTTCGAACAAGGCTTCTCCGAAGTGAAACCAGTGCAGCAACCCCATATCCCCGTATACTTCGGCGGCGCATCGGCGCCCGCGCTCGAAATCGCTGGACGACATGCAGACGTCTACGCACTATGGGGCGAATCGAAGGCGCAAGTGCGCGAACAGGTCACCCGCGTTCGCGCCGAAGCCGCTAAACACGGCCGTACCGTGCGCTTCTCAGTGTCGTTCCGGCCCATTCTTGCAGCGACCGAAGCGGTCGCCTGGGAACGCGCTGAACATATCCTCGAAGAAACCCGGCGGCTGCGTGCGGCGCAAGGGCTTGGCGTCGGCGGTCCGGCGCAAAGCGAAGGCGCGCGGCGATTGCTCGCGGCATCCGGTGAATCGGACCGCGTCGACGAACGACTGTGGACCGGCGTCGCCAAGGAAATCGGCGGACGCTCGAACTCGACCGCGCTGGTCGGCACGCCGGAACAGGTCGCCGAAACGCTCGCAGAGTATTACGCGCTAGGCGTCTCGACCTTTCTCGTGCGTGGTTTCGATCCGCTCGAAGACGCCATCGACTACGGCCGTGAACTGATTCCGGCTACCCGCGAACGGATCGCACGCGTCGAGCGCGTGGCCGCCTGAACGGAGCCGTGATGACCGATCTGTCCGCCGCGCTGCAAAACGCCCCGACGCCGCGAAGCGCCCACGCGCCGCAAGACGCCCCGACGCCGAAAAGCGCTCAGGCGCTGCAAGACGCCCCGGCGCCGGAAAGCGCCCACGCGCCGCAAAACACTCCGCCGCCGCAAAATACCGCCGCGCTGCAAAGCGCCCCTACGCTGCCAAACACCGCCGCGCTGCAAAGCGCCCCTACGCTGCCAAACACTCCGGCGCTGCAACGTGCCGCCACGCTGCAGAACACCTCAGATACGCCGCCGCTCCAGCGTCACGCGCCGATCCGTAAATTCTGGTTCGACGATGTCCCGCCGCGCGACAGCATCGCGGCTGAACGGCGCTATCGGCAGGAGCGGCTCGCCGTGGCGTTTCGCCTGTTCGCGCGCTATGGCTTCGATCAGGGTCTCGCCGGCCATATCACCGCACGCGATCCGGAGTGGCCCGATCACTTCTGGGTCAATCCGTTCGGCAAGCATTTCAGCCGCATTCGCGTGTCCGACCTGCTGCTGGTGAATGCGCAAGGGGAGATTGTGGTCGGCGAGGGGCCGCTGAATCAGGCGGCCTTCGCGATTCATGCGGCGATTCATGAGGCGCGCCCCGATGTGGTCGCCGCCGCGCACACGCATTCGCTCTACGGCAAAGCATGGTCGACGCTCGGCCGCACGCTCGATCCGCTAACGCAGGACTCGTGCGCGTTCTATCAGGACCACGCGTTGTTCGACGACTTTCGCGGCGTCGTGCTCGATACGGACGAAGGCGCGCGCATCGCCGCGGCGCTGGGCGAACGAAAGGCGGTGATCCTGAAGAATCACGGCATCCTCACAGCGGGTCCGAGTGTCGAGGCGGCGGCCTGGTGGTATATCGCGCTCGATAACGCCTGCCATGCGCAATTGCTTGCCGAGGCTGGCGGTACGCCGCAAAGCATCCCGCACGACGTCGCCGCGCTTACGCACGAGCAGGTAGGTCGCCCGGGCGGTGCGCTGTTCGCGTTCCAGAGCCTGCTGGAAGGGCTGGTTGAAGCCGAGCCTGACGTCCTTACCTGAGCGCCCCATAAGATGACCCAACGTTTTGATTCGCCGGTTTCGCTCCGGCGCCGGCGGCTCATGTCCGCGCTGCCGGCAGCCGCGTTGCTCGGCGCAACAGGCACAGGCCTGATGTCGTCAGCCGCTGCCGCAGCCACCCTCGCAGCCACCCCCGCCGCGAGCGAGAAAACCGATCCGTATGCCGATCTCAGCAAAGTCCGTTTGCGTGTCGCAACCTACAAGGGTGGCGACGCCACACTCCTGAAAACCGCAGGCCTCGCGGATACGCCATACACCATCGACTGGTCCGAGTTCCAGTCCGGCAACGCGATGGTCGAGGCGATGAACGGCGGCTCGCTCGATATCGCCTCGGGCAGCGAGATTCCACCGATCTTCGCGCGTCTGCAGAATGCTCAGGTGCGCGTGATCGCGGTCTACAAGGACGATGTCAACAATCAGGTCGTGCTGGTGCCGAAGGGCTCGACGATCCGTTCGATCGCGGATCTGAAGGGCAAACGCGTCGGCTATCTGCGCGCCACCACGACGCATTACTACCTGCTGCGCATGCTCGAAGAGGCCGGGCTGTCGTTCAACGATATTCAGGCCACCTCGCGTGCGCCGCGCGACGGCTTCGCCGCGTTCAACGCCGGTTCGCTCGATGCCTGGGCGATTTACGGCTACAACGTGCCGCTCGCGATCTCGCAAGCGGGGGCGCGCGTGCTGAAAAACGCCAACGGCTATCTGTCCGGCAATTACCTGTACTACGGCCATCCGTCGGTGCTGGTCGACCCGCAACGGCGCGCTGCGTCGGCGGATCTGCTGTTGCGGCTGCAACGCGCCTGCGCGTGGTTCGGCCAGCATCAGGATGTCTACGCGAAGGTGTTGTCGGCGGAATTGCGCGTGCCCGAGGAGGCGATCCGCTCGCTGTATCGCAACCAGAGCCAGGCGCGCCGCGTCACCGGCATCACGACGGCGGACATTGCGAGCGAGCAGCAGGTTGCCGATACGTTCGCGCGTGCAGCGGTCATCGACCGGCACGTCGACGTCGCACCATTGTGGACCGACACCTTCAACGCCGCGCTCGCCCAAGGTGCGTGAGCGGTTCAATCCAACCCCCATTCCGGGCATTCGATGACTCAAACTTTGAGACCGGACCGGCTGCGCGCGTTCGTTGGCCGGATTGCGTCGCTTGTCGACGAGCCTGTGCCCGAAGCGCACTTGCTCGAAGCAGGCGGCGCCGCGCTGCGCGATCTGGTCGCCCATGACGACTGGTTGCCCGACGCCTTCGCGCAGCCCGATCCCGAGCGATATCAGCAATTCCTGTTGCACGCGGATTCGCGGCAGCGTTTTTCAATCGTCAGTTTTGTGTGGGGACCGGGCCAGTCGACGCCGGTGCACGATCACACCGTATGGGGTTTGATCGGCGTGTTGCGTGGTGCGGAAATTGCTCAGGGCTATCGCGTTACGCGAGACGGCGCACTGGCGGAAGAGGGCGCGGCAAAGCGCCTCGATGCCGGCGCGGTGGATGCCGTGTCGCCGCGCATCGGCGATATCCATCGCGTAAGTAATGCGTTTCGTGATCGTACGTCGATCAGCATTCACGTGTACGGTGGAAATATCGGCGCGGTAACGCGTTCCGTCTATCCGGCCGAAGGCGGCCGCAAAACCTTTATCTCCGGTTACTCGAACGACGTGTTGCCGAATATCTGGAATGTTTCGAAGGAGTCCCCGATCTCATGAGTTTCGCCAAAGAGTTCCGCATCCGATCATTCGAGGACGTGCGCCACGCACTGCTCGAGCGCGAGGAAATCGCGCTCGTCGACGTGCGCGAGGAGGATCCGCATGCGCGAAGTCATCCCCTGTTCGCGGCTAACCTGTCGCTGTCGCGTCTCGAACTGGAAGCGCCGGTACGCCTGCCGCGCCGCGATGTGCCGGTCGCCGTGTTCGACGACGGCGAAGGGCTTGCCGAACGCGCCGCGCGCCGTCTGAGTGAGCTGGGCTATACCGATGTCGTGCTGCTCGAGGGTGGTCTCCAAGGCTGGCGCGAGGCGGGCGGTGAGCTGTTCCAGGACGTCAACGCGCCGAGCAAGGCATTCGGCGAACTGGTCGAAAGCGAGCGCCACACGCCTTCACTGGCAGCGCCGCAGGTGTTGGCGCTGCTCGATCACGAAGCCGATGTGGTGGTGCTCGACGCACGCCGCTTCGACGAATATCAGACCATGAACATTCCCGGCAGCATCAGCGTGCCGGGCGCGGAACTGGTGCTGCGCGCACGGCAGCTTGTGCCGAATCCCGCAACACGGATCATCGTCAACTGCGCGGGGCGTACGCGCAGCATCATCGGTGCACAGTCGCTGATCAATGCGGGCGTGCCGAATCCGGTTGCGGCGCTGCGCAATGGCACCATCGGCTGGACGCTTGCCGGTCAGGCGCTCGCTCACGGCAGCTCGCGCCGTTTCGATCCGGTTGCCGACGACACACTGCGCCTCGCCGCCGCCGATTCCGCGCGTGGCGTGGCGGATCGCGCCAAGGTGGGCCGCACGTCGCGCGACGAAGCACGCCGCTGGGCCGATGAGGCGGTACGCACCGTCTATCGTTTCGACGTACGCACGCCGGAAGAGTACGAAGCGGGCCACGTGCCCGGTTTTCGCAACGCGCCCGGCGGTCAACTCGTGCAGGAGACCGACATGTTCGCGCCGGTGCGCGGCGCGCGGGTGATCCTCGCCGATAACGATGGCGTGCGCGCGAACATGACTGCGTCGTGGCTCGCGCAGATGAACGTCGATGTGTACGCGGTGGACGGCCTGGGCAATGCGGACTTCAGCGAAAAAGGCGCGGCGCCCGCCGCGCGTTATGCGCCCAAGCCGCCTGCTGTCGATGAGATCACGCCGGCTGGACTGGTTACGCTCCTGCAATCGCCTGGTACCGTTGTGGTGGACTTCACGGCCAGCGCGAACTATGTGAAGCGCCATATTCCGGGCGCCTGGTTCGCGATTCGTGGGCAACTCGATGAAGCGTTGCGCAAGCTGCCGGATGCGCAACGTTATGTGGTGACCTGTGGCAGCAGTCTTCTTGCGCGTTTCGCCGCGCCTGAGCTGGCGTCGTTGACGGGTAAGCCGGTGCAGGTGCTAAGCGGCGGCACGAGCGCGTGGATTGATGCGGGCCTGGCCGTGGAGAGTGGCGAGACGCATCTGGCTTCGCCGCGCATCGATCGTTATCGCCGCCCGTATGAAGGAACCGATAACGCGCGCGAGGCGATGAACGCGTATCTGGAATGGGAGTACGGGCTCGTTGCGCAACTTGGGCGGGATGGTACGCACGGTTTTCGCGTGATCTGATGCGCTGGCTTGAGCGAAGCAGGTGAGGCAGATAACGCCGGCGAGCCAAGCTACGCCGGTGAGTCAGCCGAAGCAGCCGAAGTCAGCGCGTGGCTCAAGCCGCGCGCTGCGCACGCGCTTCCTTGAATTGCCGTTCGATCGCCGTGCCAAAGCGCTCGACTGGCTGTTGCAATTTACCCAGCACGCGCGGATGCACGAGCCAGATATCGATGAGCGGCTTGAAGTCGGTGATCGAGACAATATCGAGTGCGTCCGCGTGAGCGCTGGCTTGCAGCAGTGGCAACGGCACGAGTCCAAGACCATTGCCGTCAGCCACCAGTTGCAACTGCAGTTCAGTGCCGAGCGTTTCGAGATTCAGCTTAAGCGCAAGCCCCAGGCCGGTCAGCGCGCGCTGCAGGCCGTCGCGAAAGCCGCAACCATCCGGATTTAACACCCACCCGATCGACTGACATTCCGCCAGCGTATGTGCGCGCTTTTTCAACGTGCCCTTTTGCGCGACAACCACCAGTTTGATGCGGCCAAGCGAGCGCGCGGACAACGTCTCGGCGAAGGTCTTGTTGTTGGGCAGCAGGATCGCGGCGGCGTCGAGTTCGCCTTGCTCGACGCGTTGCAGTAACTGGCTGCCCCAGCCGGTCGACGCACGCGCTTGCAGATCAGGGTAGGCCGCCTTGAGACCACGCATCGCATCAGTGAGCGCGATATCGGCAATCGTCTGCGCGACGCCGAGGCGCAGCGTGCCGACCGGCGGCGTATCGGTAGCGACGATCTCGCGCAGCACGTCGAGTTCGCGCTGGATCACGCGGCATTGTTCGTAGACGATGCGGCCCGTTGCTGTCGCCTTGAGCGGGCGCGTATTGCGGTCCAGCAGTTCGACGCCGAGCGCCTCTTCGAAGTTCTGCAGGCGCCGCGTGATGGCCGGTTGTGTGAGGCCGAGAGAGAGTGCGGCCTGTTGTAGCGACTGGCAGCGAATGACGGTGACGTATGCGTCGATTTCGTCGATCTTCATGATGGGCGTTGACTGGATGAGTGTGCGGCAAGGCACAAAATTCGTGCGTTCGATGATACCCGTATCGATGTGCGCGCACGCCTCGCCGCTCAAGAAAATTCGCATATTTGCTTAGCAGAATAATGCGTTTGTCTTATACAGATGCGTGCCTTATCGTCGATAGCCAACCATCTGGATGCCACGACGTAATCGCCGCCATGACGACTTCCCGTTCTTCTGTCTCCGCCTCATCCGTGTTGCAACGTGCGTTGCTCAAACCGCTCGGCGTGGTCATGCTCGCAGTGTGCGCGACGGTGTGCGCAACGCAGTCCCACGCGGCGGATTTACCCGTGCTCAAAGTCGGCGACCAGTCCCTGCAAACACGCGGCATCCTCGAAGCGTCGGGTCAACTGAAAGACCTGCCGTACAAGATCGAGTGGTTCAATTTTCCTGCGGCGCAACCGCTTGGCGAAGCGCTGAATGCCGGCGCCGTGGATGTCGGTGGCCTGGGCGACGCGCCACTGGTGTTTGCGCTCGCTGCCGGCGCCCGCGTGAGAGCCGTCGCGGCGACCCGGTCGAATCCGCTGGATCTGGCGATTGTCGTCGGCGCGCAATCGCCGTTGAAAGATGCGGCGAGCCTGAAGGGCAAGCGCATCGCCACGACGCGCGGCTCGATCGGCCACTATCTCGCGCTCGCCGCATTGAAGAGGGCCAGCGTGCCGGTTACCGATGTCACGTTCGTGTTCCTTGCCCCCGCGGATGCGAAGGCGGCGCTTGCGTCAGGCAGCGTCGATGCATGGTCGGTGTGGGACCCGTACACCGCACTCGCCGAAGCGCGCGATCACGACCGCATCATCGCCAATGGCGTCGGCCTGTCAGAAGGGCTCAGCTATCAGGTAGCAACCGAACGCGCGATCGCAGACAAACGCGTGCAACTCGCCGACTTCCTGCGACGCGTGGCGATCGGTCAGCGTTGGGCGCTTTCGCATCCCGACGAAGTGGCGGCGATGCAATCAAAAGTCACGGGCCTGCCGACCGATGTGCTGAAAACCGTCTATCAGCGCGGCCAGGTGCATCCCGTGGCCATCGACGACAGCGTGGTCGCCGCGCAGCAGCGCACCGCCGATACCTACGAAGCCGCCAACGTGATTCGTGCCCATCTCGACGTGCGCACGAGCTTCGATCGCAGCTTCCCTCTGCCCTGATGCGACCTGCCGGAGTCCTCACATGAACGCCCCGATTGCCGACAGCGCGGTGACGCGCCGTCATCCACCGCTCGACAGCGATGTGTTCGACGCACTGCTCGCATGGCTCACGAGCGAGTTCGCTGCAAGCGCGGCTCACTATGACCGCACGGCGGAGTTTCCGCACGCCAATCTGGCGCGCTTGCACGAATTCGATCTGCTTTCGTTGACGGTGCCGTCCTCGCTCGGCGGCGCGGGCGCGAGCTTGCCACAGGCTTTGAAAGTGGTGCGCGCGGTGGCGCGCGGCGAGCCGTCCACGGCACTGGTGCTGGTGATGCAATACCTGTTTCATCATCGCTTGCAGGGCAACCCGCATTGGCCTGTCGAACTGCGTGAACGGGTGGCGCGTGAAGCGGTGCGCGACGGTGCGCTCATCAACTCGCTGCGCGTCGAACCCGAGTTGGGCACGCCGGCACGTGGCGGCTTGCCTTTGACTATCGCAAAGCGCAGCGCCGACGGCTGGATCATCGACGGCAGCAAGCTGTACTCGACCGGCAGCCCCGGTCTCACCTGGCTCGCGGTGTGGGCGCGTAGCGACGAGACGCCGCCGCGCGTCGGCGTGTGGCTGGTGCATCGGGAGACGCCTGGCGTGCGGGTCGGCAGCGAGTGGAATCATCTCGGCATGCGCGCCACGGGCAGCCATGAGCTCGTGTTCGACAACGTGTTCGTGCCGGCGACGCATGCGGTTGATGTCCATCTGCCCGGCGAGCCGGGTGCCGGACTCGATGCACTCGGCTTTGCGTGGATGAGCGTGCTGTTGTCGGCGGTGTATGACGGCGTCGCGCGGTCCGCACGCGACTGGTTCGCGCAATGGGCCGTCGGGCGCAAGCCGGGCAGTCTCGGCGCGCCGCTCGCGAGCCTGCCCGCATTTCAGCAGACGCTCGGCCGCATCGACGCGCTGCTGTTCAGCAATCGCGTGCTGCTCGACGCAAGCGCGCACGCCGAACGCGTGACGCTCGACGAAGCGCCGCTCGTCAAATACACGGTGACGAATCAGGCGATCGAAGCGGTGCAACTGGCGATTGAGGCGAGCGGCAATCCCGGCCTCACCCGCGACAATCCACTCGAGCGTCACTATCGCGATGTGCTGTGCGCGCGGATTCATACGCCGCAGAACGATTCGGTGCTGCAGGGGGCGGGGCGCGCGGGATTCGCAAAGGAAGCAACCTGAGCGGCAAGGTGAGCGGAGTCCGCCGGCCCCCGATTGACCGGGTCACGATTGACCGGGTCGCGACTGACCGCACGTACCTGAGATGAAGGCGACGCATCTTCGCTGCAATTTCCCGCGCGCCCAGGAAGGTAGCGCGACCGCCGCGCAAGCCGCGTGCAACGCCTGCGCCGCGCACCGTAAATCATCTGCCAATTCGGTGTAAACGCGCACTCGTCTAAATCCGCCAATCCGTTTAGATTAGCTGCACTTGAAAGGCTTATCGAGGGACCAGGGCGGCCAAACAAGCAGCGGTCTGCCATTCCGGCGATGGCGCAAGGTCAGAGGCCAAGGTCTCTCACCGCTTTGCCCGGGACCGGACCGCTGCGCGTCGTCCGCGATGCATGGCTTCAGGCGGCTATCTGGCCGCTGTTTATTTCCCGGTTTGACCGTAGACCGACTTGGCGACGCTTTGCACAGCGTCGCCTTTTTGCTTGTGGCGACAGTTTTTGCGGGTGCACCGCGAACTTGAGGCGCGTTTGCCGTCCGTTTGCCGTCCCTTTACAGTGCCTGTTGCGGCGCGTTTTGCTGCGCCTTTGCCTGCGCCTGTGTCTTCTCCTGCGGTTCTTCACCGGTTTTCCGCGGCTTCGTCGCTCAATCGCATCCCACCGCAATCCACTCTGTGCGAAGGCCCACGCCGCATTGCCGCCCTCGCTCGCGGTTTTTTCTTTACGCGGTTATCCTGTAGTACACCCTACACAACGGGATGCGGGCGAATTGCGGCTTCGCATCCGTACAGGAAACTCGCTGTGAGCCTGAAATTGCTTATTGTCGCCATGCTGGCTGCGTGCGTTGCGCTGACCGGTTGCGACGACCAACAGAGCGACCGCGCCGTGCAAAAACTCAAGGAATTCTTCAACGCCGTCAAGCCGGATGCGTTATTGCTCAAGAACATGACGCCGGGCGTCACGACTGAGGCGCAGATCCGCGATCAGATGGGCAAGCCGGAAACCGAGCGCACGTTTACCGACGGCTCGAAGCGTTTCGAATATCCGCGTGGCCCGCAAGGACTGAATACGTACATGGTCGACATCGACCGCGACGGCAAATTGCAAGCCATCACGCAGGTGCTGACCGCCGACAACTTCGGGAAGATTCGCATCGGCATGACCGAGGACGAGGTGCGCCGATTGCTCGGCAAGCCTGGCCAGGTCGCCGTGTTTCCGTTGAAGCCGGAAACCGTCTGGAGCTGGAAGTGGCGCGAGGGCGGCGTGACCGAAGAAGGCATTTTCAACGTGCACTTCGATCAATTTCAGAAGGTGTACACGACATCGCGCTCGGACGTGATAAGAGGGCGATAGCCGATAAAAAGGCGGGGAACACATGATACATCGACGTCGATACAGCCGTATCGGGCTGGTGTTGGGGGGCGGGGCCGCACGCGGCTGGGCGCATATTGGTGCGATTCGCGCCTTGCACGATGCGGGCATCAAGCCGGACGTTGTGTGCGGCACGTCGATCGGCGCGCTGGTGGGCGCGATCTACGCGAACGGCGACCTTGACTGGCTGGAGGAGTGGGTTTCGCGGCTCACCTGGCAGACGGTGGTACGGCTACTCGATCTGCGTTTTTCGGGCGGTTTGCTCGGCGGGCGCAAGGTGATCCAGATATTCGCGGACAAATTCGCCGGGCGCTCGATCGCGCAGTTGAACATGCCGTTCGCGGCGGTGGCCACCGAACTCGATTCGGGGCGCGAGAGCTGGTTGCAGGACGGCAGCGTGGTCGACGCCGTGCGCGCCTCGATTGCGATTCCGGGGATTTTCACGCCGGTGTATTACAACGGGGTGTGGCTGGTGGACGGCGGCTTGAGCAATCCCGTGCCGGTCTCGGTGGCGCGCGGCATGCGGGCGGACTGCGTGATCGCGGTCGATCTGAACAACGACATTCTGAATGGGCGCGATTTTGGTGGCGCGGCGGTCGACACGCCGGCGCTCGATCCGGATGCGCCGCCGCCGGTCGCGCTGCGTCGGAACGGCAAGCCTTGGCCGCGGTGGCTTGCGCCTGCGGAGGGGCGCGCTTCCGATGATGTGCGGGTGCCCCCGGCGCCGAGTGCGCGCGTGCCGTCGATGCTGAGTTCGATCGCGCAGAGTATCGACATCATGCAAGTGCGGATTTCGCGGAGTCGCCTTGCAGGTGAGCCGGCTGATATTTTGATTCAGCCGCGGCTGGGGGGGATGGGGATTTTTGATTTTCATCGGGCCGGGCCGGCGATTGAGGAGGGGCGCGCGGCGGTGGAGTATATGTTGCCGGCTATTCGGGCTAGATTAGGGATTGATTAAGGGTTTTGCCTGCGGGGCGCTTTGGCTGTTTGCCTGCGGCGTTGGCCTTTCCTTGATTTGATATTGGATTATTAGCGTT
>NZ_JAQQDU010000147.1:0-14187 GCF_046027825.1 Paraburkholderia sediminicola | reverse complement strand
AGGGATTACGGGGATTTTCATTCAGGGCAAGCTTCTGGCTTATGATGCGAACCCTTTGCTTCAAGGTGCAAACGCCATGCCCAACCTCGATTTCACACTGACCGGCGACTACGTCGAACTGCACAATCTCCTGAAGATAACGGGACTCGCGGACAGCGGCGGCCAGGCAAAAATGATGGTCGCGGACGGTGCGGTGACCGTTGACGGCCAGGTCGAAACGCGTAAAACCTGCAAAATCCGCGCGGGTCAGGTCGTGCTGCTCGGCGATACACGGATCGCGGTGCACGAGGCCTGAGGCGTTGCCTCACCGGGCTCGGGACAAACTCGCAGCCAAAGACGCTTAGCCGAAGACGGACAGCCGTGAGCGCCAGGATGAAGACCGGCAGCCAACGGCCCGTCATCCGAAACGTTGAGTCCGAAAACTCGGAGGACCACGCGCACCAAAATCGTGCCTCCTCCATCGACATCGCCGCGCCTAAGCAATAAGCTGTCGGTTTCGACAGACAAACAATCGGCTGACAGCCTCCCTACGCTTTCGGCGAGCCTCCGCATTTCGCCACCGGCAGCGCGGCAGCCGCGCGAATCGCCCGGCTTACGCCCACCGCCACGCTGTCGCCCCTTCCGCTTCCAAGCGCTCCATGACTCAATCCGGCTTCACCCGGGTGGCCGCCCGGCCGCCGACCCTGACCCGCCACGCCGCTGACACCGCCCGGCTCGCCGCGCCGCTCGCCATCGCGCAACTCTCGCAAATGGCGATGGGCGTCACCGACACGATCCTGCTCGGCTCGCTCGGCCCCGACGCGCTCGCCGCCGGCGGCCTCGGCGCTAACCTGTTCTTCGTCGTGGTCACACTGCTGCAAGGCGTGCTCACCTCGGTCAGCGTGAGCGTGTCGCATGCGCGCGGCGCGCAGGACGAAGGCCGGGTGCCGCATATCTACTGGACCGGCCTGGTGTTGTCGATCCTGCTGTCGGTGCCGGCGTTCTTCCTGCTGTCGTTCGCCACGCCGATCCTGCTGGCCTTCGGCGAACCCGCGCTGCTTGCGCACAACGTCGGCGAATATGCGGCGGTGCTGCGCTGGGGCTCGCTCGGCAGTCTGATCGGCGTCGGCCTGATGCGCTCGTTCCTGCCGGCCATCGGCGCGGCCAAGCGGCTTTTGTGGGTGTCGTTGATCAGCGTGTTCGTCAACGGTTTTCTCAACTACGGGTTGATTCACGGCGTCTACGGACTGCCCCGCCTCGGCTTTCTCGGTTCGGCGGCGGCCACCTCGATCACCGTCTGGCTAAGCGCGCTCGTGCTGATGGCCTTGTTGCATTTCCGGCCACGCTATAAGCATTTCGTCGTCGCGACGCGGCCGAACGTCCCGTTGATGGGCGAGCTGTTCGGCATCGGCTGGCCGGTCGCGATCACCTACGGCGTCGAATCGACCCTGTTCCTCGCCACCGGCCTGATGGTCGGCCTGCTCGGCGAATCGCAACTGGCCGCGCATCAGATCGCGTTGAACGTCGCCTCGGTGGCCTTCATGGTGCCGCTCGCGATCGGCCAGGCAGCCAATGTACGGGTCGGCTACTGGTCCGGCGCCGGCCAGCCGCTCGCCGCACGCCACGCAGGTTTCGTCGCGCTCGCGCTCGGCGTCGGCTTCATGACGCTGTCGGGCATCGTGCTGATCGCCGCGCCGCACTGGATTGTCGGCTTGTATCTGCATCTCGACGACCCGGCCAACACCGCCACGGTGACGTTGGCGAGTTCGCTGCTCGGCGTGGCGGCGATCTTCCAGATCGTCGACGGCATGCAGACCGTCGGCTCGGGCTGCCTGCGCGGTCTGAAGGACACGCGGGTGCCGATGATCGCCGCGACGTTCGGGTACTGGGTGATCGGCTTTCCGACCGGTTACGTGCTGGCATTTCACTTCGGCTTGGGCGCACGCGGTTTGTGGTGGGGACTCGCGGCCGGCCTCGCCAGCGTCGCGCTGCTGATGACGCTGCGGTTTCACAAGCTAAGCTTGCGGCGCGTGCCGGTCACGTCCGGCACGCCGCCTGCGCCGTCCGCGTTAGCTAAGCAAAGCACGGATTCTTAGTTGGCCGCGAGTCGGGCCGCGCGTTACGATTCGAGTGTCTTCTTGACACTCCTCTGACAGGGTTTCAGCCCGCGCACTGCGCGGGTTTCTTTTTTGTGCGGCCGCTTTCGCGCATACGGTTGGGCGCAACGGCCACGTTCGACCTTGTCAGATCATTTGGTTGCACGCGCAACCAACGTTTCCCGGCAAACGTGCCGCGAACGGTAAAATGCGCGCTTTCGCAACATCACGCGCACCCGCGTGAGCCCACTCGCGCACCTCACAAAGGCCGCGCCGCCCGACGGCCCGACACTCGCCGCCAGGGCCTGCCGCTCCTCGCGAGCGGCACCCCGAGCATGCCCCGCGATTGACGGCATGCCGCTCGACCGACCTCCAGTTCTCGCTATAAAACATAATCAAGGACCACCCGCCATGCTTGCCCGCGTCACCCGTTTATTTCCGCTCTGGGCCGTGCTCGTTTCGATTGCCGCGTACTTCTCGCCCGCCTCGTTTTCCGGTATTGCACCGCACGTCACGACGCTCCTGACGATCATCATGCTGGCAATGGGTGTCACGCTATCGGTGGCCGATTTCCAGCGCGTCTTCACGCGCCCCGCGCCGGTGATTGCCGGCATCGTGCTGCATTACCTCGTGATGCCGCTCGCCGCGTGGGCAATCGCCAAGGCGCTCCGCATGCCGCCGGACCTGACTGCCGGCATGGTGCTGGTGGGTAGCGTGGCAAGCGGCACGGCATCGAACGTCATGATCTATCTGGCGCGCGGCGACGTGGCGTTGTCCGTGACGATCAGCGCCTTGTCGACACTCGTCGGCGTGTTCGCGACGCCGCTGCTCACGCGTCTTTATGTGGATGCGTCGATTGTTGTCGACGTGCACGGCATGCTGATGAGCATCCTGCAGATCGTCGCGCTGCCGATCGTTGTCGGCCTCGTCGTCAACCAGTTGTTCAACAGGGCCGTGCGCAAGATCGAGCCGATTTTGCCGCTGATCTCGATGGTGGCGATTGTGCTGATCATCGGCGCGGTGGTAGGCGGCACGCAGAAGAGCATCGCGTCGGTGGGCCTCGTGGTGATGCTGGGCGTGGTGCTGCACAACGGCATTGGTTTGCTCGGCGGCTACTGGGGCGGCCGTCTGCTCGGCTTCGACGAAGCCGTCTGCCGCACGCTTGCTATCGAAGTGGGCATGCAGAACTCGGGACTCGCCGCGACGCTCGGCAAGCTGTATTTCACGCCGATCGCGGCATTGCCGGGTGCGTTGTTTTCGGTGTGGCATAACCTGTCCGGCTCGCTGCTCGCCGGTTATTGGGCAGGACGTCCCGCGAAAGGGTCTACGCATCCGGATGGCGAGCGCGTGTTGAACGCCGAACGCGGGTAATCACTCTCAGGCGGTTATCGGGCGACCATCAAGCGCCGCCGGTCCCAGGTTTTTTGCTTTGACTAGCGGCATCTGTCTGCACGCCATGTGCGTGCAGACACCCAGCGCCGCACAGGCCAACAAACCACGCCACAGTCTCGCGCCCAGGTCAGGCGAAGGAACGAAAGCTCACCGGGCTGATTCCCCTTAGAATGCATTTCTCGACAGCGTGGGCAAGCCACACGCGCTACCGCCATGAGAAGCCTGCAAATAAGGGAGAATCAGCGTGTCGTGGCATCAGAATCAAAGTCAACCCGCAGCGCAGCACCCGTGCGCGTTCAGCACGCTGCGCAGTAAGTCCCCCGCTCCGAAGGAAGCCCCTCGTCCCGCAGGAAGTCCTCCTGGAGGACTGGCGGATAGGGAGACGGCTCGGAAGAAGACCCCCTGGGGAACAACGAGACACTTCTTCCTGCTGTGCTGCGCAACGGCATTTTTGACCGCCTGCGCGACCAGGCCGCCCGCCACCGCATTCGACCGTCAGGTCACCCACGCACTCGCCGCCACTGAAACAACGCCGCTTCACACGGCTCTCGCGCCACTCGAAGCCGCGCATCCGAACGAGTCCGGTTTCCGGCTGCTGCCCAGCGGCACCGACGCCTTGCAGATGCGCATTGCACTCGCGCGCGCAGCGACAAAAACCCTCGACATGCAGTACTACATCGCCAACGAAGACACCACCGGCAAGCTGCTGCTCGGCGCCGCGCTCTACGCGGCCGACCACGGTGTGCGAGTGCGCATGCTGGTCGACGATCTGAACTTCAAGGACATCGACCGTACGATGGCAGGTCTGAACTCGCATCCCAACATCGAAATTCGCGTCTTCAATCCGTTCGGCAGCGCGCAGGAAGGCGTGTTCGAACGCACCACGAACCTGTTCACGCAGATCGGCCATTTCACGCGCCGCATGCACAACAAGTCGATGATCACGGACAGCCAGTTGGCTATTGTCGGCGGCCGCAATCTCGGTGACGAATATTTCAGCGCCAGCGAAACGCTGCAGTTTCGCGACCTCGACGTGCTGGCCGCCGGCCCGATCACCGCCGACGTCTCCGCCAGTTTCGACGACTACTGGAACAGCAGCATCGCCTATCCGCTGCGGGCGCTGAACAAACAGAAGTTCGATGCGAAGGAGCTGGACCAGACGCGCGACGATTTACGCCAGCACTGGCGTACCAATGCCGACCCGTACAACGCGAAACCGCTGAACGCCACGCCGCTCGCCTCGCAGATCGCGCAGGATCAACTTGGCCTGACGTGGGCGCCAGCCGAATTCAAGGCGGACCTGCCGGAGAAAATCTCCAATCCGTCGCCGGACTACGTCAGTCCGCCGATGCAGCGATTGGCGGAGCTGATGCGCGACGCGCAGAAAGATTTTCTGATCATTTCGCCCTACTTCGTCCCGCACGAGAGCGGCGTCAAGGCAGCCGGCGAACTGACGCATCGCGGCGTGCGCATTGCCGTGCTGACCAATTCGCTCGCCGCGACCGACGCGGTGGCCGTGCAAGCCGGCTATAGCCCCTTCCGCGTGCCGCTGTTGCAACAGGGCGTGGAATTGTATGAATTCAAACCGCAGCAGAAGACGCCGCGCGCCGGTCTCACCGGCTCCCGCTCGCGAGCCAGCCTGCACGCCAAGACCTATGTCATCGACCGCAAGATCCTGGTGATCGGCTCGATGAATCTCGATCCGCGCTCGGCCAATCTGAATACCGAGCAGACGCTGGTCATCCATAGTCCGGCACTCGCCGAACAGGTCGCGCAGATCTTCGAACGTGCCATCGCGCCCGAAGAAAGCTATCGCGTCACGCTCGCCGACGCGGCGCAACTCGCCTATCTGCGTTCGATCGGCGCGCCTCTCTCGCCGCTCGTCTGGACCGACGTCGAAGACGGCACGCGCCGCACCCATATTTTCGATCCGCAAGCGGGTTTTTACCGGAATGCGCTAACGGGTCTATTCTCCCTATTGCCTGTCAACGCACAACTTTAAGAAGCGGAGTTGAACCATGACTGAAGACGTACGAATGGAACGCGACACGTTCGGAGAGATCGCCGTGCCGAACGCTCGTTTATGGGGCGCACAGACCCAGCGCTCACTGCAGAATTTCCGCATTTCGTCCGAGAAACAATCGCCCGAGCTGATCACCGCGCTGGCCATCATCAAGCGCGCCGCCGCCGAGGTCAACGAGGGTCTGGGCGTGCTCGACGGGAACAAGGCGAAGGCGATCATGCAAGCTGCCGACGAGATCATCGACGGCAAGCACCCCGAGGAATTTCCGCTCGCGGTCTGGCAAACCGGCTCCGGCACGCAGACCAATATGAACCTCAACGAGGTGATCGCAAATCGCGCGAGCGAGCTGCTCGGCGGCGAGCGCGGCGAAGCGCGCAAGGTGCATCCGAACGACGATGTGAATCGCGGCCAGTCGTCGAACGACGTGTTTCCGACGGCGATGCACGTTGCTGCCGCCTATGCGATCGTCAAGCATCTGGTGCCCGCGCTGAAGACGTTGCGCGATACGCTCGACGGCAAGTCGAAAGCGTTCGTCGACATCGTCAAGATTGGCCGCACGCACCTGCAGGACGCCACACCGCTGACGCTCGGCCAGGAGTTTTCAGGCTACGTTGCGCAACTCGATCAAAGCATCCGTCACGTGGAATCGGCGCTGCCGCATCTGTACGAACTCGCGCAGGGCGGCACGGCGGTCGGCACCGGTTTGAATGCGCATCCACAATTCGACGACAAGGTCGCGGCGGCAATCGGCAAACTGACCGGCGTGCCGTTCATCTCGGCGCCCAACAAATTCGAAGTGATGGCAGCGGCCGATGCGCTGGTGTTCGCGCATGGCGCGTTGAAGACGGTGGCGGCGAGCCTGAACAAGATCGCCAACGACATCCGCTGGCTCGCCAGCGGCCCGCGTTGCGGCCTGGGCGAACTGTCGATTCCGGAGAACGAACCCGGCAGCTCGATCATGCCGGGCAAGGTCAATCCGACCCAGTCCGAAGCATTGACGATGCTATGCGCACAGGTGTTCGGCAACGACGTCGCGGTGAATATCGGCGGCGCGAGCGGCAACTTCGAGTTGAACGTGTTCCGGCCGATGATCGCCCACAACGTGCTGCAATCGATCCGTTTGCTCGCCGACGGCGCGCACAGCTTCAACGACAACTGTGCGGTAGGTATCGAGCCGAATCGTGAGCGCATCGATACGCTGCTCAACGAATCGCTGATGCTGGTGACGGCGCTCAATCCGCACATTGGCTATGACAAGGCCGCGAAGATTGCGAAGAAGGCGCACAAGGAAGGCACGACGCTGAAGGCGTCGGCGCTCGCGCTCGGCTATGTCACCGAAGCGCAGTTCGACGAATGGGTGCGGCCGAAGGATATGGTCGGCCATTCGGCCGGGTGATCGACGATGGGAGCGGCCGGAGGTTGGCCACGGGTTGGCCGCGGGTTGGCCGGCTCGGCAGACTGCCTGACTTGATTTGATATAGCAGGCCGCGCGGACGCAATGATCGCGCGGCCTGTTCATGGCACTTGCGAGCGACGACGACACCTACCCGCAAAGCGTGCCAATGCCGCCTGGCGCAGCGCTAAAACAGACGCCGCTTAAACCTTGCCCTGCGCCACTTCTTCCGGCTTCAGCTCGACGATCGCGTCGAGCGCTTCCTTCACGTCCATCGCGTACTTGGCGAGACGCTTCTGTTCATCCGTTTCCGGCACAAACGCCGGCACCGGCACCGGGTGGCCGTTCTCGTTGACGGCGACCATCACCACCAGGCAGTCCGTGGTTTGCAGCAGCTCGCCGCCCTTCGGATCACCCGCCTGCACCGATACATGGATATGCATGCTGGTGCGCCCCGTCGCCACGACCCGGGCGCGCAATTCGACCAGGTTGCCGACCAGAATCGGCCGGCGGAAGCGGATATTGCCCACGCTGACCGTCACGCAATAGCGCCCCGACCACACCGCCGAGCACGCGTACGCGGTCTCATCGATCCACTTCATCAACGCGCCGCCATGCACCTTGCCGCCGAAGTTGACCGAGCTAGGCTCAGCGAGAAAACGGAAGGTGGTTTCGGAACGGTCCAGCGGCGCTAAGGCAGGGGTGCTCATCTTGACTCCGGTCAATCGGATGCATTTAAAGGAGGCGATTATACGAGCGCAATATTGACTCCGTCGCGGGTCGGGTGGGGTTATCTTGCCGAATTTCGGCCTGGACGGCCTCTATGCTTTCGTCGAGCTTTCGTTAGCCACCCCCACTCAACCCGCCTCCGCAGTCGCCGAAGCCGTCGCGCGCCGGGGCACGACCGCGGACTCGAACCGTTCCCGATACTCGAGCGGCAACACGCCGAAGCGCCGCATAAAAGCGCGCCGCAAGTTCTGCTCGCTGCCGAAGCCGCAATCGAGCGCAATCCGCTTGAGCGGCCGGTGCGACTCCGCCAGCCCCCGCGCTGCCGCCTCCAGACGCAATGCCGACACGGTCTTGGCCGGCGTGCAGCCGACTTCGTCGACATAGCGTCGCGCGAAAGTCCGCGGACTCATTTGCGCGCGCTCGGCCAGCCGTTCGACCGACAGGTCGTCGCGCAAATGGGCCGCCATCCAGCTATGCAGCGCCTCGAACGGTCCACCAGCCGACGCCTGTGCTGCCAGCGCTGCGCTGAATTGCGACTGGCCGCCGGGCCGCTTCATGAACACCACCAGCCGCCGCGCCGCCTGCATCGCGACCGCATGACCGACATCTTCTTCGATCAGCGCCAACGCCAGATCGATGCCCGCCGTCACGCCCGCTGACGTCCAGACTACGCGCTTTCCTTCATCATGGCCCGCGTCGCGGATGAAGATCGGATCGGCGTCGACCTGCACGTTGGGATATCGGCACGCGAGATGCGGCGCTTCCCGCCAATGGGTGGTCGCTCGACGGCCGTCAAGCAGGCCGGCCGCCGCCAGATAGAAGGCGCCCGTGCAGACCGAGCACACGCGCCGCGCCTGCGGTGCACGGCGCCTGATCCACTCGACAAGTTCCGGATGCAACGTGCAATGCTCGTCGATCGGGACGCCGGGGACGATCAGCGTGTCGATTGGCTGATCGTCGAGCGAATCAAGCCGCTCGGTGACGACTGGCAAGCCCGGGAAGGTTTGCAACACGCCGCCGTTGATCGACGCGACAGTCATGCGATAGGCGATCGGCCCAGCGGGCTTACCAGGCTTACCGGCTAAATCAGTTGCTCCATCTGATCCATCCGATCCATCCGATCCATCTGATCCGTGTGATCCGCTTGCGCCACTTAAGCCACTTAAGCCGCTTGCGCCACCCGGGCCACCGGCTCGGCCGACACCGATCGATCCGCCGGCAGCGCCAGAAGCAGCAGAACCGCCCGCTACGCCAGCCACTGCCGCCGCCTCAGCCGCCATCGTCAATTCAGCACGCCAGAATGCCTCGAGCGGCCCGCACGCATCGAGCAGCACGAGCTCAGGCGCGACCGCGAAAACGATATGCCGTACAGCCATCAGGAAACCCTCTCCGCAAGTTGCCGCTTACTCGACCACGCGTACCCAAGCGTGGCCAACGCGGCCATGCCGAGCAGCGGAAAAATCGCTGCATTGATCGTCGCCCAGCCGAAGCGCGCAAGCAATTGCCCTGCAAACAGCGAGCCCAGCGCGGAAAACGCAAAGGTCGTGAATTCGCTGGTTGCCTGCGTCTTGGCCCGCTCGGACGGCCGGTACGATTGCGCGAGCAGCGTCGATCCACCGACGAACATGAAATTCCACCCCACGCCCAGGCAGGCGAGCGCCGCGTAGAAGTGCGGCAGATCGGTCGAGCGCAACGCCACCACACCGCATAGCGCCGACAGCACGATCCCCGCACCGATCACCGGCAACACGCCGAAGCGCCTGATCAGCCGCGCGGAAAACAGCGACGGCGCGAACATGCCGACCAGATGCCATTGAATGATGGCCGCACCATCGCCGATCGTATGGCCGCATGCGACCGCCGCAATCGGCGTCGCGGTCATCACGAACATCATGACCGCATAGCCAAGCGCGTTGTTGGCGAGCGCCGCGGCAAAGATCGGCTGCCGCACGATTTCGCTAAGCGGCCGGGCCGGCTCATGCGTCGCGGCCGCGCTCGCATGCGGCGCAGCGTCGCGGTACAGCAGCGCCAGCATCACGATCGATGCGAGTCCGAAACCGGTGACAAGCGCGTACGAGCCGGCAAACGCCACCGGCGCGAGCCAGTCCTTGCTCCATGCGGCGAGCAGCGGCCCGCAGACGGCGGCCACCACGCCGCCAGTGAGCACCGTCGAAATCGCGCGACTTTTGCCCTCGATTCCGACGGCATCGGCGGCCGCCAGCCGGTAGTACTGCGCGAACGCCTGAAACACGCCGACCGTCGCCGTGCCGGCGCAGAACGCCCAGAAACTATGATGAAAGATCGCCCACACCGAGACGGCCCCGCCCAGCGCGCCGACGCCCGCGCCGAGTACAAAGCCCGCGCGCCGGCCGATGCGCGCCATCAGGAAGGACGCAAAAATCGTGGCCAGCGCCGCGGCGACGGTAATCAGCGAGAACGGCAGCGTCGCGAGCGCCTTGTCGTCGGCGAGCGTATAGCCGACCAGACCGGTTAAGGTCAGATCGATCGAAACAGATGAGGTGTAGAGCGCCTGGCAGACCGCCAGCACGCGTGCGGCGCGCCGCCCATGCGGGTCGGAGTGGCCGGAGTCGGTCTGGCTGGCAGCAAAAGGGGGAACTGCGGAGGGAACTGCGGAGGCAACTGCGGAGGCAACAGCGGAGGAAGCGACGGACGGCGGCATCGGTAGGCCTCGGACGGCGAAAGTGGCGATGCCCAGATCGTCACATGGCCGGTGATGGCAGAAATGACAATGATGCATCAATTCCAGCCAACCGCCGCGCTCACCCACCGGAAAAAGCCACCGCTTCAGGCTTACTTGTGAACCGTAATGCCCTCGTCGATCGTCCCGTACATCGTGATGCTGCCCGTGCCGGCACCCGAGTTCGAACCGGAACCGCTCTGCGCGCATGCGCTGAACAGCAGAACCGCGGTAGCCGCGGCAAGAAGAAATTTCATAACAGCGTATTCCTGCAAAGACAGGCTTCAATTCTAGCCTGGCGGGCCGGCGCGGCTCAGAAGCTGCTCCGGCGACGTCGAAGCACCGAAGCACCGAAGCACCGAAGCACCGAAGCACGCACCAGCCTGCTCCATTCGCCGGATTTTCGTAACCTCTGCATTCGACAATTCACGCTAAGCTGAAACATCGAATACGCCAGCCCGATACAGTGGACTGCATGGCGCCCTGCCCGCGCCGCCAACCGGAGACACCCGATGCCCGCCAACCTCGCAGACGAACAGAATCACTTCCCAGGCTTGAGCCGTATCGGCTCGCTGCTCGCCGACCCGGGCCGCGCCGCAATGCTGTGGGCGTTGATGGACGGCAGCGCCCGCCCGGCCGGTGAACTGACGATGATCGCCGGGCTCTCGCCGTCGGCGGCTAGCGCGCATCTGGCGCGTCTGACCGACGGCGGCCTGCTCGCGCTCGAAGTGCGCGGCCGGCACCGCTACTTCCGGATCGCGTCGCCGGACATCGCCGCGTCCATCGAAGCGCTCGCCAACGTCGCGCAGGTCAGCGCGCCGCAACGGGCCGTGCCGCGTCCGGTGCGCACGGTGCCGGTCGATATGCGCTACGCCCGCACGTGCTACGACCATATGGCGGGCGAATTGTCGGTGCGGGTGTTCGAACGACTGGTCGGAAGCGGCCTGCTGACGCTGCACGGCTCGTCGCTCGAAGCCACCGCCGACGGCGCCGCCCGTTTTGCCGATTGGGGCATCGACATGTCCGCCCAGAAGAGCCGTCGGCGCCGCTTTGCCTGCACCTGTCCCGACTGGAGCGAGCGGCGTCCGCATCTGGGTGGCGCACTCGGCGCCGCGTTGCTGGATTCGTGGTCGGCTCACGGCTGGGTCGAGCGCACTGAGCGGCCGCGGATCTTGCGCATCACACCCGCCGGCCACCGCCATTTCGACGCGCTCCTCGCCGCGTGAAACGCGTTTAACTGATTGATGCGATTACAGAATTTACTCAAATAGCTTACGAAATGCCTTATCGAGACCTTTTGTTACAGGCTCGCGAGAAGGTCTTACAAAAGTGGGGGGCCTTGAAACAAACCGTACGGGTAGAGTGGTTCTCACGGATGCTGCACAATGCCGCGTCCGTCGGAGATAAACCATGAGAACAGTGACCACACCCCAACATTCGAAACGCCGGATTACCGGCTACACGCTGATCGCCACCGCGGCATTTCTGTTCGCGGCGCAAGCCACCTTCGCACAGGAAGCCGAACAGGCGCCGTTGGGCGCGGCCACGCAAAACACCGATCCGCCGGGGCGCGTCGCGCGTCTGAACTACACGGCCGGCGCCGTGACCACCGAACCGGCCGGCGCCACCGACTGGTCGTACGCACAGATCAATCGTCCGCTCACGACCGGCGATCAGTTGTGGAACGATCAGAACGCGCGCTCCGAACTGCATATCGGTTCGACCGCGGTGCGTCTTGACCAGTCCACCAGCCTCGACATCCTCAATCTCGATGACAACAGCGCGCAACTGAAGGTCGCGCAGGGTACGTTGTCGGCGCGAGTGCGCGAACTGGCGCCCGGCGCCTCCTACGAAATCGACACGCCGAATCTGGCGCTCGGCCTGAACGGCCCCGGCGACTATCGTGTCGACGTCGCACCGGACGGCAGCAGCACCACTGTCACCGTGCGCAGCGGCAGCGCGACCGTGTACGGCGAAAACGGCCAGGTGCCGGTTGCCGCCGGCCAGCAGATGCGCTTTGCCGGCACCAACCTGCAAGAGGTCGCCGACAACGGCGCGCCTGGCCTCGACGGCTTCGATCAATGGGCGGCAAGCCGCGATGCAGCGGAAGACCGCTCGGTGTCGGCGCGCTATGTGTCGCGCGACATCCCCGGCTATCAGGACCTCGATGCCAACGGCACGTGGCAAAGCAGCCCTCAGTACGGTGAAGTGTGGGTGCCGCGTGCAACCCCGGCCGGCTGGGCGCCTTACCACGACGGTCACTGGGTATGGCAAGCGCCGTGGGGCTGGACCTGGGTCGACGATGCGCCGTGGGGTTTCGCGCCCTACCACTATGGCCGCTGGGCTTACGTCGACGACTCGTGGGCGTGGGTGCCGGGACCCATCGTGGTCAGCGCACCGCCCGTCTACGCGCCGGCGCTGGTTGCCTTCGTGGGCGGCGGTGGCGGCGGGGTCAACTGGGGCGTGAGCCTGGCGATTGGCGGCGCGGTGGCGGCCGGCGTCGCGTGGTTCCCGCTGGGCCCAGGCGAGCCGTGGCATCCGAACTGGGGTGGCCACAACAACTGGAGCCCCGGTTACTACAATCGCGTCAACAACACGACGGTTGTCAACAACTACAATCACAACGTCAACGTGACGAATGTGAATGTGACCAACATTCACAACACGTACATCAACTATCGCGCGCCGGGTGGTGTGACCGCGGTGCCGGCAACGGCCTTCGTGCACGGCCAATCGGTCGGCCGCTTCGCGCAGAAGGTCGATCCGCAACAGTGGCACAACGCCCAGATCAATCCGGGCGGCCCGGGGATCGCGCCGGTGAAGGAAAGCTTCGGGCCTGGTCTGCGTAACGCGAACTACCGGCCGCCGGCCGCCGTGATGGCGCGCTCGGTCGTCGCCACGCGCACGCCGGCCGTGCCGGCCGCGTACCACGACAGCCTCGCGCAACGCTTTGCACAGAACGGCGGACGGGTGCCGGGCGCGGGCGAGCCGATCGTGCGAACCTCGGTGCCGGCTCACATGGCGGGCGGTCCGGCGGCCATGCCGGTGCAGAACGTTCGGGTCGTGCAGTCGCATATGGCTGGGCGCACGCCAGGCGCAGCACCGGGTGCGCCTAACGGCATGCAACAGGCGGGTCAACGGCCGGGCGAAGCGCCCGTCAACGGTCAACCGCAGCGTGGCGGCGAACCGCAAGCGCGGCCGGGCATGCCGCCACAAATGACCAACGTGCATGAGCAGCCCGGCGAGGCCGCGCGTCCGTCCAATGGCGTGCCGCATCCGCCGCAAGCGAACGGCGCCAACCCGAACGCTTACGCGCAGCAGCATGGCGCGCCGGCGCAAGCCGGTCAGCAAGCGGGCGCGGAAGGACGTCACGAGCCCGCATGGACGCAGCCGCACACGCCGATGGCCCAGCAGGCGCAGCAACATGGCGCTCCGCAGGAACAGGCACGCCAGCCGGAGGCTCGTCCTGAGCAGCAGGTTCAGCGCCAGCCGGAAGCGCAGCCGCAGCGCGCGCCTGAAGCACGCCCGCAGCCGCAGGAGTCCCGCCCGCAACCGGTGCAGGAGGCGCAGCAACCGCGTCAGGAATATCATCCGCAGCCGCAACAGGTTCAGCAGCCGCGTCCTGAGCCGCGTCCGCAACAAGCGCAGCAGCCACGCCCCGAGCCGCGTCCGCAACCGGCACAGCAGCCGCGCCCGGAGCCGCATCCGCAGCAAGTGCAGCAGCCGCACCCCGAGCCGCATCCGCAGCATGAGGAGGAGCATTCGAGCCGCGGCCGTGACGAGCACCACAACGGCTAAGGGTGATGCGCGCAGCTAAGTGCGCCTGGAACTCGATGGCCTGAAGGTCGCAAGAAAAAACCCCCGCGATTCACATCCT
>NZ_JAQQDU010000146.1:0-15037 GCF_046027825.1 Paraburkholderia sediminicola | reverse complement strand
CGTACAGACAAAAAGCGTCGCGAAGACAAACAAACCAGGCAAAGCTCAACACCGTAGGCAAACAGACAAAGCACCGTACCTGCACCCCACCATCAACCCGCCACAAACTCACCCGCACCAACCTTCCCCTGCGCAGCGACAGAACCACCTCGCCGCCCGCCAAAAGCAGAAACCCCACGCCCCGTCTGAAACACAGCCACAGCCGAAGTCAACCTGCGAGCCTGCTCCTCAAGCGAACTAGCTGCGGCAGCAGCCTGCTCCACCAGCGCAGCGTTCTGTTGAGTCACCTCATCCATCTGCGCAACAGCCAGGTTCACCTGATCGATGCCAGTACTCTGCTCAATCGCCGCAGCCGCGATCTCACCCATAATCGAACTCACGCGAGAAATCGCCTCGACGATCTCGGTCATCGTCGAACCCGACCGTTCCACCAGTTGCGAACCCGCCTGCACCCGCGCCGTCGAAGCATCGATCAATCCCTTGATCTCCTTGGCCGCCGCAGCACTTCGCTGTGCCAACGATCGCACTTCGCTCGCCACCACCGCAAAGCCGCGCCCCTGCTCGCCCGCGCGCGCCGCCTCGACTGCCGCGTTCAGCGCCAGAATATTGGTCTGGAAAGCAATCCCTTCAATCACGCCAACAATGTCGGCAATCCGCCGCGAGTCGTCGACGATGCCATGCATCGTGCCCACCACCTGCTCGGTCAGATCGCCGCCCTGTGCCGCCAGGCTCGACGCGCCCTGCGCCAGCGAGCTCGCCTGCTTCGCGTTGTCCGCCGTCTGCTTGACCGTCGAGGTCAACTCTTCGATGCTGGCCGCCGTTTCTTCGAGCGACGCAGCCTGCTCCTCGGTACGTTGCGACAGATCGGTATTGCCCGCCGCAATCTCGCTCACGCCAGTATCGATCGATTCCGTGCCGTGACGCACGGCATTCACCGTCTCGATCAGCGAGTCCTGCATCTTGCGCAATGCCGCGGCGAGACGACCCATCTCGTTATTGCTCGTCACGTCGATCTGGCTGGTCAGATCGCCATTGGCAATCCGCTGAAACTGCGCAATGGTCGCGTCGACCGGACTGACAATTGCCCGCACCATGACGGCCCGTCCGATCAAGGAGCCCAGCAGCGACAGCGCGATGCCAATCGACACTGCAACGCAAATCGCGTAGAACAGGTCCTGCGCATCCTGATAGCGCTGGGCGCCGTGATCGAGTTGCAATTGCTCGAGCGTAAGCATGGCCTTCTCATACGCGCTATAGAGCGACGGCAGCTTGTGCGCCTGCAACTGCTCGAATGCGGTTCTGTCACCAGACTTGAGCGCGGCCAGCGCCGGATCGACGCCTTCATGCAGGAAAGTGTCGCGCTTATCCTGCATGTCCTTGATCAGGCGCTGTTCGTCGGCATCCGTGCTCGCACGGCTCACATAGTGGGCGAGACGATCGTTCGATGCTTTCTGGTACTGATCGAAGCGCTTGAGCACTGCGTTCGCGCCGTCCTGATCGTTCAGGTCGACCAACGATGCGTAGGTCGCCAGCGCCAGACGCAAGCGCAGCAACTGTCCGGCACTGCCTTCGAGATCGGCGACGGCGGGCGTGTCCACGGTGTACATCTGCTGTAGCGACGCGTTGCTCGAACGCAACGACAACAGGCCGGCGGCGGCGCCGAACAGCAGCACCACGCCGAAAAACACGATCATCAAGGTGAGGCAGGTTCGAATCGACAGGTTTTTCAGCATCGGGCTTGTCTCCATTGGGCTGCCTGACCGGATATTCAGAAAATTAGCCTCGGCCACGCGTGCTGCGCCCAAGCCCATACGGCCAGGTCCGCAACTCTTGTTTAAAATTTAAGCGAACGCCACATAGATGGTCTACGGCGGGATGACAGAAAACTTTATGGTTGATGGCGCATACGTCTGCGATACATCAACATACGAGCGGTGGTTGGCGGCCGCTCGCGCAATGGCATTTGCGGGACTACCCGAGTGGTCGGCGGGCCGCAGCAGGTAGAAAGTGACGAAGCACGCGTCTCCGGAGCATTTCTATGTCAGAAATAGGCTCGGCTCTGCTGGTTTTCGCTTTATTGCTTGTGGGAACGGGCCTGGGCGTGTGGGCGCGACCGCTGCTGCCTGAGGAGCACAAGGCGCACGAAACCGTGCAACTCATCCAACTGGTTATCGGCATGCTGGTCACGTTTGCCGCTTTGGTGCTCGGGTTGATGACGGCATCGGCGAAGTCCAGTTTCGATACCGAGTCGAATGATTTGCGCACCTTTGCGGCTGACCTGATCGAGTTCGACACAACCATGCGGGAATACGGCGGCGATACGGATGAGGCCCGGCACCTGCTGCGCCTGTACACCGCAGCCGCGATCGCATCGACATGGCCCGGCGAGCCGGCTCCAACCGGTGACTATCCGAGAGACATCGGAACGCAGGACAACACACAGAAGCTTGAGAACGTGCGGCTCGGCGATATGCTTACTGCGGTGGGCAGACAGTTGCGGCAATTGCGGGCGCATGATCCGTTACAACAGCGCGCGCTCGATGATGCGTTGACGCAGTATCGGCGAACCGTGGATGCTCGATGGAAGATCATCGAAGAAGCACACAGTTCGATTTCTCTGCCGTTCTTCATGACGCTGACGTTCTGGTTGTGCGTGATTTTTCTCAGCTTCGGATTGATCGCACCGCGCAATGCGTTGGCAATGGTCATGATCTCGCTTGGGGCCGTGTCGATTGCTTCTGCTATCTATGTAATCGCCGATCTGGATACGCCGTTCACCGGGCCGATTGTTATTTCCAGTGCGCCGATGAGAGATGCGCTCGAGCACCTCAGGCGGTGAGAGGTTCTTACCGTTGGCGTTGGCGGCGGCGGCATTGTCGATTTTCCCGCAGCGTTGGCCATTCCTTCTCCCGCATGCTTGCGGTGTACTGAAGAGCCACGCTGCAGAAGGCAAAAACGATCACGGCGCCAGCACTTCAAACTCGGAAATTCGCCTGGCGCGATCGACGATCGGCTTATCGACCAGTTTGCCGTCCACTGCAAATGCCCCTTCGGGATGCGCGCTGCAAGCGGCCAACACCCGCGCGGCCCAGCGCCGCTCCTCTTCGCTCGGCGCGAACCCGCGATTCACCGGGTCCACCTGCTTAGGGTGAATACAAAGCTTTCCGGTGAACCCAAACCGCCGCGCAGTAGCAACCTGCTGAGTCAATCGCTCAAGGTTATCGAGCTCCAACGTCACGCCATCAATTGGCGCAGCGAGGCCCGCATACCGCGATTCGATCACCATTTGTGAGCGCACGTAATCCAGTTCAACGCCCAGCCCTTCAATCCCCGCATCGCCGCAAAAATCGACTGTCCCGAACGCAAGTCGCGCAACTGACGGCACAGCGGCAATCTCGCGCATCGCCACCACGCCCGCGACGGTCTCGATCAGCGCCACGATCCTTACCTGCGACGGCAACTGTGTAGCAACATCGGCAAGTTGCTGTGCACTATCGGACTTCGGCACCATCACGAGCGAGGCGCCGGAACGGCTAACCATCTCAACGTCTTCGGCATGCCACCGCGTGCCCACCGCATTCACACGAACGATCAGTCGCGAACGATCCGCCGTCATCAGCCAGCGCTGCAAGCCCTCGCGTGCGTGTTCCTTGGCAGCTGGCGCGACCGCGTCCTCCAGATCGATCACCACCGCGTCGGCGCCCGCGTCGAGCGCCTTCATGAAACGCTCGGGCCGGTCGCCCGGGACGAACAGATAACTGCGTGCGTCCATGCTGCTCTCCTTCACAAGCACACGGCTCGATGCTGCCTAGTTCGCGTGCCAGTCGAGTTGAAACGTTTCGGAATAGCTGTAGCGATCCGCCGGGTGAACACTGATCGTCAGCTCCACCAGTTGCCCACGACGGTTCAGATAGCGGCGGCACAACCACAGCGCCGGCGATCGCGCCTTCGCGTTCAAACGTTGTGCGAGTTTCGCCGGCATCGCGATCGCGCGGATTTCCTGCTGCACCTCGGTGATCTGCTCGCCGAACTGTTTTTCGATCAATGTGTAGATCGGCACATGAGATCGCCCGCTCAACCCCGTCAGTGATCGGAATGCGGGGTGGATGTACACCTCGGTGTGGCAGATCGGCTCGATGCTGCCAGGCGTTCGACGAATCCCTTCGGCCATCAGCCAGGTTTCGCCCGGCTTCGCGTTGAGCCGCTCCAGCAATTCCGCGTCGTCGATCTCGACGGTTTGCGTCGAGGCGATCTCCAATTCCGTGTCAGCCGTATAACGCTGCAGATCGCTCAGCCGCTCCATCACCTGACGGTATGCCGTCTCGCTCTGCGTGGCCTTCACGCGGGTGCCGATGCCGGGGCGCCGGTCCACGAGGCCACGCTGCTCGAGTTGCTTGATCGCCTGCCGCACCGTGAAGCGGCTCGCGCCGAACTGCTCGCATAATTCGAACTCGGTCGGCAGCAAAGCGCCGATGGGAAACCGCCCGCCCTGAATCTCGTTGAGGAGCGTCTGTGCCAACTGCATGTAGCGCGGCTGTTGCCCAAGGACTGTCGTGGTGGCCATCTCGATGTGCACTAAAGTGAAGGAGCGGGCAGTCGCCCGCCCAGCCTCATTGCACCACACCCGCCTCCCTCAGCAAAGCAATCCTTTCTGCGTCATAGCCCAACTCGTCGAGCAGACGCTGCGTATCCTGGCCAAGATCCGGCGCGGCGCGCATCGGCAGGGGTTCATCGACCCGCACCGGCGCGGCCACGCCGCGAATATTGCCGAAGCGCGGATGCTCGGCATTCACTACGCATTCGCGCTCGGCGACGAACGGATTCTCCAGTGCCTCCTTAACATCGAACACAGGCGCGGCCGGCACGCGGCCGCCGAAACGTTCAAGCCATTGCGCCGTGGTCGCGGTCGACAGCACCGCGTCGAGTTCGGTCTGCACCAACTCACGATTCGCGAGACGTGCCTGGAAGTTGCAGAACCGCGGGTCGGTCACCCACGACGGCTTGTCGACCACTTCCGCAAGCACGCCCCAGAACTTCTCCTTGTTGCACATCAGGAAGATCCAGCCGTCCTGCGTCCTGTACAACTGGCTCGGCGTGAGCGAAGGATGCGACGAGCGGTTCTCGCGCCCCGTCACCACGCCGCCGTTCAGATACCACGTCGCGACATAGGCAAGGTTATGCAGCGCGACGTCGAAGAGGCTCACGTCGATATCGCGCCCCTTCCCGGAGGTCTTCGCATCGACGAGACCGGCGAGCAGCGCCATCGCTGCAGTCGTACCGGTCATCAGATCGATGATCGACAAACCGAAACGCGCCGGTGGACTATCGGGCTCCCCGGTCACCGACAGATAACCTGCCTCGGCCTGCATCAGATAGTCGTAGCCCGGCCATGCCGCGCGACTGCCGGTGCGGCCATACGCCGACAGATGCCCGCAGACGATCTTCGGATTGGCCTCGCACAACTGGTCATAGGTGACGCCGAGTTTCACCGGCAGATCGCCGCGCAGATTGTTGAACACGGCGTCGCTCTTCGCGACCAGATCAAGCAGTACAGCACGCGCTTCCGGCTTCTTCAGATCGAGCGTCAAGCTGCACTTGTTGCGATTGAACGCTTCGAAGAAGTGGCTATCACCTTCGCCGAAAAAGTACGGGCCGACTGCGCGGCCCACATCGCCGCCATTGCCCGGATGCTCGATCTTGATGATCTCCGCGCCGAGGTCCGCGAGATGCTGGGTCGCGAACGGCCCAGCACCATACTGTTCGATGGCGAGCACGCGCACGCCGGAAAGGGGCAGACTCATACCGGACTCCGTTCGATCAACTGCTTGGCGATGATGATGCG
Organism: Paraburkholderia sediminicola; assembly: GCF_046027825.1. Classification (GTDB taxonomy): domain Bacteria; phylum Pseudomonadota; class Gammaproteobacteria; order Burkholderiales; family Burkholderiaceae; genus Paraburkholderia; species Paraburkholderia sediminicola_D. Next base: position 9,195 of record NZ_JAQQDU010000146.1, on the reverse strand, counting down.
CTGCATCTCGTTGGTACCTTCGCCGATCACCAGCAGCGGCGCATCGCGATACAGCCGCTCGACGTTGTATTCCTTCGAATAACCGTAGGCGCCGTGAATGCGCATGGCCTCGATGCTGTTTTCCAGCGCGGCTTCGGTGGCGAAGTATTTCGCCATGCCGGCCTCCATATCGCAGCGCTCGCCGCGGTCATACTTTTGGGCGGCAGCGTCGACGAGTAAGCGACCGGCTTCGACACGCGTCGCCATTTCGCCTAGCTTCAACTGGATCGCCTGGTGCTCGCAGATCGGCTTGCCGAAGGTCTTGCGTTGCTGCGAATAGCTGACCGATTCTTCGAGCGCCGCCTGTGCAATGCCGACGCCACGCGCGGCCACATTGATGCGTCCGAGTTCGAGGCCGCCGAGTATCTGCTGCAAGCCTTTGCCTTCCACGCCGCCGATCAATGCATCGGCGGGGACGTGAAAATCGTTGAACGACAGCTCGCACGTATCGATGCCTTTGTAGCCGAGCTTTTCGAGCTGGCGGCTGACTTCGAAGCCCGGACCCTTCTGCACCAGCAGCAAACTCATGCCTCGATGACGCGGCTGTGCAGTGGGGTCCGTCTTCACCAGCAGCGCGAGCGTATTGCCGTGCTTGCTATTCGTGATCCAGGTCTTGTTGCCGTTCACGATGTACTCGTCGCCGACACGTTTCGCGGTGGTGCGAATCGCCTGCAGATCGGTGCCACAGTCGGGCTCGGTGAGACCGATGCCGCCACGCCATTCGCCCGTAGCGAACTTCGGCAGATATTTGCTCTTCTGCTCAGGCGTGCCATTGCGTTGCACCAGCATCGCGAGAATCAGGTGCGAATTGATAATGCCGCTCACCGACATCCACACGCGCGCGATCCGCGTGACGATCTGCGCGTAAGTGCGAGTCGACAGGCCCAAGCCGCCGTACTCGGGATCGATGATGCAGCCGAACAGGCCCATCTCCTTCATCTTCTCGACAATCTCAGCCGGGTAGATGTCGTCGTGATCGAACTTGTGAACGTAGGGCCGCACTTCGGTTTCAAGGAAGCGGTCCAGCATGTCGAGAATCAGTTGATCGTTTTCCAGTGTGTCGAGTTCGGTGGCGGTCATGATGACGTCCTTGAAGATTCGGTGGATCCGGCAAGCGTGTCGGCAAGTGCGCGCGCCGGGCGTTCGTCGAGTTGCAATACGGCCTGAGCGATCTGTTCAGCGGCACTGCGGGATACGCTGCGTTGAGCGTTCGCGTGGAACTTGGTGACGATGTCGTCGTTGCTCACCGGGCGGTCGGCGCAACCCCGATTGATCGCCTCTCGATGCGCGACGCGCGTGCCGTCGCTGCGCTCCACCACGACTTCGCCGGTGTAGTGCCGTGGGAAGGTTGTATCGGGATCAATTTCGTAATCGACGCGTGCGGCCAGCGCAAGCACGGCGGGATCGGCGAGCGCGGCCGGTTTGAGTTCGTCGAGCGTGAAGCGGCCCTTCAGCAATGCCGTGGCGACGATGTACGGCACACTGAATTGCGCGTCGTAGCTGGTCACCGGTTTGCGCTTCGGCTCGAGCGGCTCGCAGACGACCTCAACCGTTCTACGCGGCACCTTCGCGACCACGCGCGCGATCGAGTCGAGGTTTTGCGCCGAAAAGCGATATTCTTGATGCAGCGCGATCGCGGCATCGACCACCGCGTGTGTGAAGTGGCAAGCGGGCAGCGGTTTGATCGCGACTTCGTCGATTTGCCAGGTGCTGCCGAGTCCTTCTGTCGCCAGTTGCTGATCGGCGTCGTCGAGGCGCTTGCCGAGATGACTTGCGTACAGGCCGAAGCGTCCTTCGTAGGCCGAACGCGGGCCGGTGAAACCGTGCTTGGCGAGCGTGGCTGCGGTGATACCGGACGCGGCAGCGAAACCAGGGTGAGCGCGCTTGGTCCACGCACCGTCTTCGAGGAATTCGAGACTACCGGCGGCCAACGACAGAACGATGCCTTGGGCGTGGGCCGCGCGTGCTTCGTCCAGATGCAACAAACGCGCCGCCGCGACCGCGCAACCAAACGCGCCTACCACGCCCGTCGGATGAAAGCCGGCCTGATGAAACCCGCCCTTCGCGGCGGACGCCACGCGCGTCGATACTTCCATCGCGACGATGTATGCGCTGAGCAGGTCCGCGCCGCTCATGTCATCGCGATCGGCGAGCGCGAGGACGCAGGGCAATGCACTGGTCGTCGAATGAATCACGCCGCGTGAATGCGTGTCGTCGAAATCGAGCCCGTGAATCAGCACGCCGTTCATCATCGCGGCATCGCGCAGAGCGAGACGCCTGCCGTGACCGATCACTGGTGACGTGCCGCTGCCGAGCTCGGAAAATGCCGCCAGCGACACATCCGCATACGGATAACCACGCGAAGCCAGGGCGATGCCGACAGCGTCGAGAATCAGATGCTTGGCGCGCGTCGTGACAGCGCGCGGAACGTCACGCAGTTGGAGACCCAGACCGAAACGTGCGTACTGCTCAGAAAGCGTGACCGAGGAGCTGAGTGAAGTCATGTCGATTTATCCTTGCTGCGTAGCGGGCATCGGATCGGAGTTGGTGTCGAGGCTCGGCGAGATCTGCTCGAGCGCGTGCTGATTGGTCTCGACACGCAGTAGCAGAATGCCGACCACCAGCAGCGCCAGCACCCCACTGACCATTGCCAGTACACCGGCCACACCAAACGAGTTGTAGAGCAGCACCGCGAAATACGGCGTCGTCATTGAGGCAGCGCGACCGCACACGCCCGCTGTGCCGGTACCGCGCAAACGCAGCTCGGTCGGAAACAGTTCGGGAATGTAGGCAAAGAGGCCGAGCGTCGCGACCGTGTAGATGCAGGTGATCAGGACAAAGCCGACCAGGCTGATCGCCCACCCCGCGTGCATGTTCGGATAGACGAAACCGACTGCGATAGTCGCGATCGCGAAGACTACGAGACCACGCGCACGGCCGAGGCGATCCGCGCACAGAAAGCCGATCACCGCGCCGCCCGGCGCGCCGAACGCCATCAACGTCGTAAAGCCTAGCGACTGCACGATAGTCAGCCCTTCCTTCACGAAGAAGGTCGGCAGCCACGCGACAAAGCCGTACACCGAAATGTTTACCGCGACTGCGGTCAATGCGGCGACCAGCGTGCGGCCGAGCATCGCGTGTGAGAACAGGGCGGAGAACGGTGCTTTCGGCACTTCAAGACTTTCGGTGCGCTTGACCGGCGGCAACGGCCCCTTCTGACGCTGCACCTGCTGCTCGATCGCCGAGACCGTCGCTTCGGCCTCCTCGCCACGGCCCACCGATTCGAGCCAGCGCGGCGATTCAGGCATGCGATGCCGCAGCACCCACACAATGAGTGCGCCGACGCCAGCAATCGCGAACATATAGCGCCAGCCGAGATGCGGGATTACGACGTAACCCACCGCGGTCGACACCAGCAAGCCGGAGTTGATGATGAACGCAAGCAACGCGGTCCACCTGCCGCGTGAAGCAGGTGGAATGAATTCGCACAGGGTGCCGGCTGCGACCACCAACTCGGCGCCAAGGCCGATGCCCATGATCAAGCGCAAGGCGATGAGCCAAGTCATGCTTGGGACGAAACACGCGGCGATCGACGCGATGCCAAAAATCAGCAGGTTGGTCTGATATGACGAACGGCGCCCGAAGCGGTCACCCAGATAGCCGGCGAAACCGGCGCCGATCAACATGCCGAGAAAGGTCACCGAGATGAACAGCGCGTTCAGCTTCAGATCGGAGAAGCCCGACTTCACCATTGCGCCCAGCGCTCCGGCTGCGAGATAGATGTCGAAGGCATCGAGAAAGGCCCCGGCGCTGATGAGCCCTAGAACCTTCCAATGGAAGGACGCGATTGGCAGGCGATCGAGTCGCGCGCCCGAATTGACGATACCGATAGCCACCTTTGTCTCCTTGGTGTGCATGCGGCTTTGATGACGCTTGCCGCACTGCGGCGCGTTGCTCGGACGCCGCCTGGATTCGTGCGCCGCCTGCTCTTGCGGCAGGTTAGCGCTGGGTGCTGCTGTGTGTTGTGTCTGGCAGCGCGAGTCGCGGACGTGGTGTCGCCACGATTCGAGCCGTGCAGGCGTGTCAGTCGCCTACACCGTTGCCACGCGTCGGCACCAGGGCACTGCGTACGAAGTCCATGATCGGTGTGCCGTCCTGCTTGAATGCGCGAGTCTGCACGGTGACGATGCCCTGCCCCGGACGGGATTTCGATTCGCGCTTTTCGAGCACTTCGGATTCCGCGTAAATCGTGTCGCCACAAAACACTGGACCGGTAAGACGGATCTCTTTCCAGCCGAGGTTGGCAATCGCCTTGCCGCTGACGTCGTTCACGGACAGTCCCAGCACCACGGCCACCGTGAGGCCGCTATTGACGAGCAACCGGCCGAACTCGCTTTTGGCCGCATAGGCGGCGTCGCAATGCATCGGATGGAAGTTCATCGTCAGCAGCGAGAAGTGGATGTTGTCGGCTTCAGTGATGGTGCGCCCCGGCCGGTGTTCGTAGATGTCGCCGACCTGGAAATCTTCGAGGTAGCGGCCGTAGCTGGCGCGAATGCGGGTTTTTACTGCGACGTCGGACTCCATGCCTATCTCCTATTTTGGATAACTTGTACGGCTTTGTTACTTTGTCCGTACAAAGTATGAAATCAGTATTGGCGGCAAGTAAATGAAAGTCAAGGTGGGTTTGTGGGGGCAGTTCGCGATTTAGCGAAAACGGACAGCTGAGGCAGGCTGGGCCGTGCTGAAAGGTTTACCCTCGGTCGGGGCTTGCACACGCCGTAATAAAAAAGCCTGTAACCACGCAGGTCACAGGCTTTTTGTTTACACCTTAAAAAAGGTAACTCTCAAAATGGTTAGCGGAACCAACCCACGTAAAGTGTCGCTATAAGCATCTGATTTTAAAGAAAAATAAAAGGATAACCAAATCAGATGTCAAACTATATCGTGTCAATTCGCGAGGCTCGTTGGTCTGGAAACGCCCGCTTCGCGGGCGTTTCCGCCTTTTCGTTCGTCATTTTTTAGGTTTTCGGGGTCGGTATATCTTTTCGGCTTTTGGGAGAGGTGCAGGAGAGGGGCGCCGCGAGCACGGGAAGAGGAAGGTTATCCACAGGTCGCGCTGGTTCACTTAGTGGCGTCGCTGCGGAGTCAAGCTAGTTTATATGCGCAGCGGAAACCTCCTCACCTCCTTCCGAAATCCACTGGTTGTTGAAGATTGCAGACAATCGCAACCGAGCGCGCGGCGACCGAAAGTAACGCGTGGGATAAGTCATCGCCGCCGAGAGCGGAACTTCCGCTGTCTTTGCGCCGGCTCCGCCGGACGCAAGACGTCGCCGTCGTGAAGGGCAAGAAGCATTTCTATCGCAACCACTCTAGATGAGACGCCGGCACGACCACGAGTCCAGCAGGAACCGGCGACTCTCTCAGTTAATATGTGACGATTAGAAATCGACCGTAACTCAAAAACTGGCGCGGCACCCTGCAGCGGACGAGCGCCAACCGGGGGTGTCCTTGAATTTCTTTCGCGATAATGCACACCGCTTTTCATTTTTCGAGACTGAAAACCCCGGGCACGGATTGCGGCGGGGCCAAGTGGGTGCACTGCACGCCCTAGCCGCGCATTTCTGCTCAGAAATTGACCCCGCCGTGGTGTCGCTGCCCACTGGGTATGGGAAAACCGCCGTTATGACCGGAGCATGCTTCACTTTACGGGCAGGCCGGGTTCTCGTGATTGTTCCGACGGCGGCTTTGCGAAATCAAGCTGTGCGCGCTTTTCGTTCTCTCGACGTCCTCGTTAAGCATGGCACGTTTCAGCCCGAGCGTGAATTGCTTCCCATCGTGACCGCCATCGACGGCCGGATGAGCAGTGTTGAAGGTTGGCTCGCGCTCGAGGCCTCCGACGTCGTCGTCGCGACGCCACACTCTACCAGCCCTGAAATCGCGGAAATTGTCGGGCCACCCGAGGGTTTCTTTGACCTAGTGCTGATGGATGAAGGTCACCATTCACCAGCAAAGACGTGGGAAGCGTTCATACGCTCGTTGCCCCGCGCTCGACACGCGTTGTTCACAGCCACACCGTATCGCCTGGATGGCGTCAAGCTTCCCGGTCGACTCGTTTTTTACTACCCGCTGAAACGTGCCGTCGAAGAGAATGCTTTTGGGAAAGTGAATTTTGACCCCGTCGCTGTTCCTCAATATGCTTCGCGCGAAGAAATCGACGCTGCTCTCGTCGAGCGAGCAGTTCAGGTATTCGCTCGCGACCGTGACGCGGGACGTGAGCATCGCCTTCTCATCCGATGCGGTCGTATCGACGACGCAGTAAGGTTAGCTCGGCAATACACTGCTGCCGGCCTGCGCGTGGAAAGCGCGTCCAGCCGACTTTCACCCAAGGCCGTCGAGTCAATAGAAGAGCGGCTTCGCAACGGAGCTCTGGATGGCATCGTCTGTGTCGACATGTTTGGCGAGGGCTATGATTTTCCTCAATTCAAGATAGCCGTGTTACACGAGGCGCATCGCTCCCTTGTTCCCACCCTGCAATTCATTGGCCGCTTTGCCCGTACAAATGGTGTGCGCACAGGCGAGGCAACGTTTATCGCTGCGCCACAGGAAATCAATTCCGAAAGTGACGAGTTGTACAAGAGTGGCGTGCAGTGGGACCTCCTTATCGCGAATGTAGCAGACGCTCGCCAACAGCTGTCTCTCGTCGCAGAAGAGACGCTGCGCGGCTTCAGTGAATCTACCCAGCCCTCTGCCGACTATGATTCAGTCGAACTACGGCATTTTCTCCTGCCTCAACACATCGCGGCGTACGTGGCCCGTCAGGTGCCAGCGGGGGCGAACGAAATTACGAAAATTGGTGCTCTTGAGGTCGTCAAAAGCTGGGAGACGCAGGAACACGACGCTTTCCTCTTTCTCGTTCGCGAGCTCAACGCGCCGATATGGTCCCGGGGCCGGGACATCATCGACGCACGACACGACCTGTTCTTCGTGAAATATTTTCCGGACACGCAGTTGCTTTTCATAACCGCTACGCAGCGTAAGGAGCGGCTGTATTCAAGCCTCATCGAACAAATCGTCGGCGGCAATGCATCGCCCATGCCGTTCGCGAAGGTACGTAACGTCCTCAACGGACTTGAGCAGCAGGAGTTCTTCAGCATCGGACTGAGAAACACCAGTCCAGTGGCGACAACAGAAAGCTATCGTATCGTTGCAGGCAGCCAAGCGGATAGAGGCGTCCGGGATACGGATGGCGCGGTCTATTGCCAAGGCCATTTTTTCGGACGAGGCGAGGTGGACGGTGAGTCGGAAATCATAGGCGCCAGCAGTGGGGGACGGGTCTGGTCGAATGGCAAAATTCCGCTATCAGACTTGTTGGACTGGATGAACACGTTGCACGCCCGAATATCCGCAGCCGTCGTTGCCATAGGTCGCTCCGGCCTCGACCGCCTTCCGTTCGGTGAGGCATTGACCAACATTCCGGCGGACACGGTCGCCGGCGACTGGTCCCGCGATACCTATCGAGGCAACCCGACCGCTATCCTTGGGAGCGACGCAGGTCGTCGCAGCAGTGCGTTGGACCTTTCTATAACCGACATTCGTGTGAATGCAGACCAACAGAGTCTGCAATTTTCGGTTGGCGACGACATGCTGTCGCGACGACTCGTCTTCACACCTCATCGTAGTCCACGCTACAGCGCCCTTGCAGACGAGCCGGGAATTTATGTGGAATCACGCGACGGAAATCGAATAACCATTGAGGAATGGCTTGACGAGGAACCAATAACTTTCTACACGGCCCAGTTGAACACCTTCACCGGCACAACGTTAAATCGGCGGACGCAAAGCCCAGGCGCCAGCCCCGGGGCCCTTCGCGTTATCGATTGGCAAAACTGCGATATTCGCGTGGAGTTCGACCTGCGTAATGACCAGCGCAGAACCGTCCAGCGACATTTTCAGGAGCATCTGCTTGCGCAACGCGGCATCGATTTTGTTGTATACGACCATCGGTCGGGCGAAGCCGCCGACTTTGTGGTCGGGGGTCGGGCCCCTGACGGCAGGTACGACGTCAGCTTGTTTCACTGCAAGGGCGCAGGCGGGGCGCACGCAAGTGGAGAACGTGTCGACGACGTTTATGAATTGGTCGGCCAAGCAGTGAAATCTGTCAGGTACCAGATACTCGACGAACTTGTGCGTCATCTGGAACGGCGAACTGTCGCGAATCGCTCGGGAGGCGTCTCACCGCTCCTGCTAGGCAATCGTGACCAAACCCTTTCAACTTTAAAATCGCTGCAGCCAATTGACCTGCGTCTAACCATCGCGTGCGTCCAACCTGGGTTATCCGCAGCCGCACTAGACCCACGATTGCGGATGATTATGGCCGCAGCGAACGACAGTGTCGCTGCGCAACAAGGCACGTTGATTTGGTATGTAGGTGCCTAGGAGCAACTACCTCAAAACGCAAACCGCTCAACATGGCGCGAAGTCAGAAAAGTGGGCGATTACGCCTTCGACTCGCACCAACGCCTGCGGGCTTCATTCATTGAGGCAACATAAGTGGCTTACACTTGATAACCCACCGCACTATCGACTACCTTTGCGGGCAAGCTCTATTCAGCTTCAGGCAACCGTCCCGTCGGCGCTGTTTGACTTGGCGCGCAACGCTTCGTACAACTGCGCTGGTCCGAGCAAGATGTCCTTGAGCCCTTCGCGTACTCGCTCAGAGCTAAGGGCTTGAGTGCTCATCGCACTGTGTGCTTCGAACGCATCCATGATGGCGTGAAGCAGCGCATTTTTCAGGTCGGGCGAGCTGGCGAATTGTTCCTTGCTGTTGCTCATCGCCTGCTGCACCAAGATAGCGTTTTCGAGCAGCTTGCCTTTGATGACACCGTTGACGTACACGAGTTGGTCATCGTCCGTGAGCTCGCCCTCGAACAGGCCATTGACCTTCTCGATGATTTCATCGAGAAACGCCTGCTGTTTATCCTGAACCGAGCCGCTTCCGACTGCATCCATTGGCGGTAATTTCGGTGTCTCGCCGTGCCCGAGATTCAGCGGCTGCCGTCCTGTATTTCGCAGATTGTGGTGAGTCAGTACCACTTTCGACAGGTCAACCATGTCGCGCTCGCGACCAAACTCGAGGAGGGGTACAAGCCGCTTGAA
>NZ_JAQQDU010000145.1:0-15310 GCF_046027825.1 Paraburkholderia sediminicola | reverse complement strand
TTAAGGGCTATCGTCAGAGAATTGCAGAAGACATGCCGATCGGCGTCAATACGCTGCGCCATGTTTCGTGGGTAAGTGACGAAACTGGGTTATTTCATATCGCTGAACTATACTCAAAAAAGTTTTTCGGGCTCATCACGGTGGGCACCATTCCCAAACAATACATGCAGCAAATCCGATCCTTTTAGCCGCATCGTGCGGAATTTATTGCTGATCGATTGCTGGACACGTGACTGCCGTGCGGCACTCGCCACGTATCTTTGCCTGACCTAAAAAGAACGTGGTTCGTAGTGGAGACACACATCATGGCAGAAGCAGACAACGTCCCCTATGGGCGCAAGACTCAGCACGCGCCCGCTCTCAAGGAAGTGCACATCATCTGGATTACCGCGGGCCTCGGCTGCGACGGCGATTCGGTATCGATTACCGCGGCAACTCAGCCAAGCATCGAGGACGTCATTCTCGGTGCGATTCCCGGCCTGCCGAAGGTGCATCTACATAACCCCGTACTGGCGTATGAAAACGGCGACGAGTTTCTCAAGCCGTTTCACCAGGCCGCGCGCGGGGAGCTTGAGAACTTCGTGCTGGTCATGGAAGGGTCGATTCCAAACGAACGTATTAATCGCGAGGGATATTGGGCCGCATTAGGCACCGACCCTGATACGCATGAGCCGATCACGATCCCCCAATGGCTCGACCGGCTCGCGCCGCGCGCGCTGGCGGTAGTGGGCGCCGGCACTTGCGCGACCTACGGCGGTATCCACGCGATGGAAGGCAATCCGACCGGCTGCATGGGCCTCGCCGATTATCTCGGCTGGGACTGGAAGTCGAAAGCGGGCCTGCCGATCGTCAACGTGCCAGGCTGTCCGGTGCAGCCGGACAACTTCATGGAGACGCTGCTCTACCTGCTCTATCAGTTGGCGGGTCTTGCGCCGATGATTCCGCTCGACGACGCGTTGCGGCCGAAGTGGTTGTTTACGCGCACCGTTCATGACGGTTGCGATCGCGCGGGCTCCTACGAACAGGCGATCTTCGCCACCGAGTACGGCAGCCCGAATTGCATCGTCAAGCTGGGTTGCTGGGGACCTGTCGTGCAGTGCAACGTGCCCAAACGCGGTTGGATGGCTGGCATTGGCGGCTGTCCGAACGTGGGAGGCATCTGCATCGGCTGCACGATGCCGGGCTTTCCCGACAAGTTCATGCCGTTCATGGATCAGCCACCGGGATCGGTGCTGTCGTCGAATCTCATCAAGAGCTATGGTCCGCTGATTCGCAGCCTGCGCAAGCTGACCAACAACACGCTCAACGACGAGCCGAAATGGCGTCACAACGGTTCGAAACTCACGACCGGCTACCGTCGCTGATCTGGCGGCGTAGTTGACGGAATTCGACTTGTCAGCAGGGAGAAGGTCATGGCCGTTAGTACTGCACCTGAAGCGACCGCAAGCACCCAGGCAGCGCCGGGCAAGCTGGTCGAAATGAATTGGGATCCGATTACACGGATCGTCGGCAGTCTGGGAATTTACACCAAGATCGATTTTGCGAACCGCCGCGTGGCGGAGTGCTACAGCACCTCGTCGATCTTTCGTGGTTACAGCATTTTCATGAAGGGCAAGGACCCGCGCGATGCGCACTTCATCACGAGCCGTATTTGCGGGATCTGCGGCGACAATCACGCGACCTGTTCGGTCTATGCGCAGAACATGGCGTACGGTGTGAAGCCACCGGCGATCGCGGAATGGATCGTCAATCTGGGTGAAGCGGCCGAATACATGTTCGACCACAACATCTTCCAGGACAACCTGGTGGGGGTGGATTTCTGCGAGAGGATGGTCAAGGAGACCAATCCGGGCGTGTGGGACAAGGCACAGAAAACACCCGCGCCGCAGGCAGACAAGCACGGCTACAAAACCATCGCGGACATCATGACCGCGCTCAATCCGTTCACCGGCGAGTTCTATCGCGAGACCTTGATGGTCAGCCGTTATACGCGCGAGATGTTCTGCCTGATGGAGGGGCGCCACGTGCATCCGTCGACGCTTTACCCCGGTGGCGTGGGCACAGTGCCGACCATTCAGTTGTTTACGGATTACATCACGCGTCTGATGAGGTACGTCGAGTTCATGAAGAAGGTCGTGCCGCTGCATGACGATCTGTTCGACTTCTTCTATGAAGCGCTACCGGGTTACGAAGAAGTCGGCCGCCGTCGCATTCTGCTCGGTTGCTGGGGTTCGTTCCAGGACCCGAACGTGTGCGATTACAGCTATAACACGATGACGCAATGGGGCCGCGGCATGTTCGTCACACCCGGCGTGGTGGTGGACGGCGAACTGGTGACGACCGATCTCGTCGATATCAACCTGAACATCCGCATCCTGCTAGGCAGTTCCTATTACGACGACTGGGATCACGAAGAAACCTTCGTCAAGCAGGATCCGCTCGGCAATCCGGTGGACCGCAAGCATCCCTGGAATCAGACCACGCTGCCGCGTCCGCAGAAGCGGAAATTCGACGGCAACTACACGTGGGTGATGTCGCCGCGCTGGCTCGACAAGCGCACGGGCGATCATCTCGCGCTCGACACCGGCGGTGGGCCGATTGCACGCTTGTGGGCGACGGCGTTGGCTGGGCTGGTCGATATCGGTTACATCAAGGCGACCGGCCAAAGCGTGAAGATCTATTTGCCGAAGACCGCGCTCAAGCCCGAAGTCGAATTCGAATGGAAGATTCCGAAGTGGAGCAACGCGATCGAGCGCGATCGCGCCCGCACGTATTTTCAGGCGTACTCGGCGGCTGCGGCGTTGTATTTTGCTGAGCAGGCGCTGGCCGAATTGCATGCGGGCCGCACCCGCACGTTCAGCGACTTCACGGTGCCGGAAGAGGCCATTGGTTGCGGCTTCCATGAAGCGGTGCGCGGTGTGCTCTCGCATCACCTCGTGATCCGCGACGGCAAGATTGCCAACTATCACCCGTATCCGCCCACGCCGTGGAACGCCAACCCACGCGATATCTACGGCACGCCTGGACCCTATGAAGACGCGGTACAGAACACGCCGATCTTCGAAGAAAACGGGCCGGACAAGTTCAAGGGCATCGATATCATGCGCGCGGTACGCAGTTTCGACCCATGCCTGCCGTGCGGCGTGCATATGTATGTCGGCAATGGCAAGACGATCGATACGTCGCACTCACCGACCTTCGGCGTGATGCAGGGAGCGCACAAGTGAGCCACGAGAGCGCGGTCGCCGCCCAGCAACGCCGCATCGACGAACTGATTGCGGCGCTGGAAGCGCTCGACGATCCGCGCGCGCGTGAGCCTGCCAAAGAACTGTTGCAGGTCGTCCTCGATCTGCACACGAACGGGCTCGCACGCCTGATGGAGATCGTCGCGGAGGCGGGCGCGATGGACGACGCTATGGTCGAAGCGTTCGAGCGCGATGCCGGCGTGTCGGCGGTGCTGCTATTGCACGGCTTGCATCCGCAGGATCTGCCGACGCGCGTCTCGCATGCGGTCGAAAAGATGCGGCCGCTGCTCGGCGCTCAGGGCATCCAGATCGAACTGCTCGACGCCGCGGAAGAAGCTGTGCGTGTGCGGGTTGCCGGCCGGCTGCAGGGCAAGCACAACTCGGTGGGCGAATTGCAGCAGGAGATCGAACGATCGATCTTCGAAGCAGCGCCAGAAGCAATGCGCGTCGAGATCGCGGGGCTGCCGGACGTAAACGTGCATGAACTACGCTTTGTGCCGCATCACACTCAGGTAGCAAGTGATGTATCAACCCAGGTAGCAAATCAGCTACCAAGTGAGGTAGCAGGCCGGACCGAGGCCGGCGCGCAATGACCCCCGCCGCCACGACACGCGGCTGGGTCGCGCGGCTGCGCCATTTCGTGCGCAAAGCCGAAGACATGCAGTGTGAGTTGTGCGGCCTGCCGCTTCTATCCGATCATCCTCATCTGTTCGAAACCGCCAAACGGCAGCTTTTTTGCTGTTGCCGTGCGTGCGCGTTGCTGTTCGGCAGTCAGCAGAATGCGCGCTATCGTCCGGTGCCGCGCGACGCACATTATCTCGACGGCTTCCGCATGAGCGATGCGCAATGGGACGCGTTGGCGATTCCCATCGATATCGCTTTCTTCTTTCATGACAGTCAGGCACAGCGTGTCGTGGCGCTGTATCCTGGGCCGGCCGGCGGCACGCAATCGCTACTGGAGCTGCAAGCGTGGGACGAACTGGTCACTGAGAATCCGTTGCTCGCGCAACTGCAACCTGACGTCGAAGCGCTGCTGGTCAACCGCAGCGAAGGCGCGCGCGATTATTACCGTGTGCCGATCGACCAGTGTTACGCGTTGACCGGTGTGATTCGCGCACGCTGGCGCGGACTGTCCGGCGGGCGCGACGCGTGGGATGCGATTCATCGTTTCTTCGCCGCGTTGAAGGCGCATGGCCCGGTGCCGGAGGGCTTGCTCCATGCCTGATCTCGGGTTCACCGTCGAGTCGGCCGAAGTCGTGCCGTTCGCCGCAGCGCCGCTGCTGACGTTCAGGCTGCATATTGTCAATACGCCGGCACAGGAAGAGATCGCCAGCATTACCCTGCAATGCCAGATCCAGATCGAAGCGACCAGGCGCCGCTACGTGCCCGCCGAGCAATACGGACTCGAAGATCTGTTCGGCGCGCCACCGCGTTGGGGTGAAACGCTGCGCACGCTGCTATGGGTCCATACAACGGCGATCGCGCCACCGTTCACCGGCGAGTGCACGCTCGATTTGCCGGTGCCGTGCAGCTACGATTTCAATGTCGCCGCAACCAAATATTTTCACGGCCTTGAAGAAGGCGAGATTCCGCTGATGCTGCAATTCAGCGGCACGGTGTTTTATCGCGAAGCCGACGGCGCATTGCAGGCCGCGCCGATTCCGTGGCACAAGGAAGCGGCCTATCGGCTACCGGTCGCGCTATGGCGCAACATGATGACCCGCTACTACCCGAACGGCGCCTGGCTGTGTTTGCACCGGGATGTGTTCGATCGTCTCTCACGTTACAAAAGCAGGCGGGGTCTCACGAGCTGGGAGCAGGCAGTGTCTAGCCTGCTCGACGGCGTCGAGGAGGACATATCGTGAACGCGGTTGAGAGTGTCGTTCAGGCGGTGCTGTACGAAGGCTACATGCTGTATCCGTACCGGCCGACCTCGGTCAAGAACCGGCAACGCTGGACCTTCGGCGGCGTGTATCCGCGCGCCTATGCCGAGGCATCCGGCAGCGATCCGTGGGTGACGCAGACCGAGTGTCTGCTGCGCGGCGACAAGCGCACCCGCGTGGCCGTGCGGCCCGGTTTTCTGCAGGTGATCGAGCGGATGGTGCTCGATGTGGCCGATGGCGCCGCCGCGCGGCCGGAGTCGGGTGAGCCGGCCTGGCGGACCGCGCCGGTGCTCGATATCGACGAGCGGCGCTACACCCCATGGCAGGAAGCGGCCGAGCGGCACATTGCCGTGCCGGTGCTAGTCGTCGGCGAATTGCTTGATGCACCGTTGCAGATCGCGTTCTCGTTCGACGCTGCCAGCGAGCTCGAACCGCTCGCCGACAGGCAAGGCACGCTGCGTGGCGCGCTGCGCCGCACCCGCGCTTCGCTGCAAGGCCACGTCGAACTGAGCGCGGCTAGCGTGGCGGCCGGGGTTTATCGTTTGAAGGTGCGTATCGTCAACGAGACGCTGCTCGACAACGCGGGTGAGCTGAAGCGCGATGCCGCTTCGTTGTACGCGCTGGTGTCCTGTCATACGGTGCTGACCATCGAGGGCGGCACGTGGATCTCGTCGATCGATCCGCCCGCCGAACTGGCGGCGGCAGTCGCCGCGAGCCGCAATATCGGCGTGTGGCCCGTATTGGTGGGCGACGAACAGCAGCCCGACACGATGCTCGCCTCGCCGATCATCCTCTACGATTTCCCGCAGATCGCGCCCGAAAGCGCGGGCGATCTATTCGATTCTACGGAGATCGACGAGATCCTCACGCTGCGCATTCTCACCATGACCGACGACGAAAAGCGCGAAATGATTGCCACGGATGAGCGAGCGCGAGCGTTGCTTGCACGTACCGAAAGTCTCGGCGCCGAACAGATGGAGAAGCTGCATGGCACCTTGCGCCAGGTGCGCGCGCTCGACGCGGCAAGCGTGGGCGCATTTTCCCCGCTAGACGCGTCCGCCATGCCGGTGTCGCCATGGGCCGAGTTCGACGCACGGCCGCACCTCGCCTGCGTGCGGGTGGCGGGCGTCGAAATTCGGATCGGCGATCAGGTGCGCCTGCGCCCGCGTGGCCGCGCGGACATCTTCGATATCGCGCTGAGCGGCATGATTGCGACGATCGAATCGATCGAGCGCGATTTCGACGATCACGTCCACGTTGCCGTCACGGTCGACGACGATCCAGGCAAGGACCTCGGCATGCAGCGCATGCCCGGTCATCGCTTCTTCTTTGGCCCGGACGAGATCGTGCCGTTGGTCGATGCGTCCAGCCCATCCGGATCGTCTAGTTCGTCCACTCGTAAGGGAGGCCATGCGTGAACGCGATTCTGGTGGCGGGCCTCGGCAATGTGTTTCTCGGCGACGATGGCTTCGGCGTCGAAGTGGTCCGTCGTCTGCGGGAGAAACTGGCGGCCGGTGAGCTGCCGGCGTTCGCCGATGGTGTGAGCGTCGCGGACTTCGGCATTCGCGGCATCGATCTGTGCTATGCGCTGCTCGATGGCGTGGAGAGCGCGATTCTGATCGATACGACGCAGCGTGGCGGTGCGCCGGGCACGTTGTATGTGATCGAGCCGTCTGTTGACGAGTCTGCCGGCAATGAACCCAGCGATCCGTATGCGGCGCCGATCCTGATGTCGCCGCATGAAATGGATCCGGCCAAAGTGCTGCAAACGGTGCGGATGCTGGGCGGCGGTTGCGAGGACATCGTGGTGCTGGGTTGCGAGCCGCATGACTTCGGGTTTGAGAATGGCGAAGAAGGAAGGATGGGTTTGAGCGGCGCGGTGGCCGCGGCGGTCGAGCAGGCGGTTGAACTGGCCGTGAAACTGGTGATGGCGCGGATGGAGCGCTCGTCCGCACGTGCGGCTTGAGCGGCCCGGCGACCCGACGGGCAGGTGGTTGAGTTGTCATCCGCATGCTCCGTTCGAACGGTTGGACAACGGAGCAACCCGTCGACGGACCGTTACGGACGCGGTGTGAAATAACTGAAGTGGGAGGCGTCATGAAAAGCTTTCTGAAGTACCTCTTGTTGCCGGCGTTGATAGTCGGTGTGATGGCGAATATGAAGGACATCAAGCGCTATATCCGTATCCGCAACATGTAGGCGTTAGCAGCCAGGGAGTTGGCGATGAGCACACATGCACAGCCTGCCGGACAGTCTTCGCCTCCACGTTCGGCGATCCCCGGGCCGGTCGGCGAGGAAATTCGTGTGCGCGGACTGGTGCAGGGGGTCGGCTTCCGGCCCACCGTGTGGCGGATCGCGCATGCGTGCGGCGTGGTCGGTGACGTGCGCAACGATAGCGATGGCGTGCTGATTCACGCGTGGGGCGATGCGTGGACGCTGCAGCATTTCATCGAAAGCCTGAGCACCGAGTGTCCGCCGCTCGCGCGGATCGACGCCATCGAGCGGCATCAACTGAGCGAAGCGGCCGAGGCCAGCGATTTCCGGATCCTGGCGAGCGTGAGCGGCCATGTGCAGACTGGCGTCACGCCGGACGCCGTGATCTGCGCGGACTGTGCGGCGGAGATCGCCGACCCGGCGAACCGACGTTACCGTTATCCGTTTACGAACTGCACGCACTGCGGCCCGCGTTTGTCGATCGTTCAGGCCATTCCCTACGATCGCGCCAATACGACCATGGCCGCGTTCGACATGTGCGACGCGTGCCGTGCCGAGTATGAGAATCCTGCCGACCGGCGCTTTCACGCGCAACCGGTCGCGTGTCCGGTATGCGGCCCGCGTGTCTGGCTGGAAGGCCGGCATGGCGCGCGTGCCGACGGTGAGGATCCCTGTCGCGCGGCAAGCCTGCTGTTGCGGCACGGTTCGATCGTCGCGATCAAAGGACTGGGCGGCTTTCAGCTCGCCTGCGATGCCGGCGATGAAGTTGCGGTTGCGCGTTTGCGTCGATTGAAACGACGCGAGCGCAAACCGTTCGCGCTAATGGCGCGCGATATGCAGGCAGTACGCCGCTATTGCACCCCCGACCCAGCAGAACTCGCCCTGTTGCAGAGCGCGGCCGGACCGATCGTCATCTTGCGTGCCGACGGGGCGGAGTGTGTCGCGCCGAGCGTCGCGCCGGGTGTCGGTACGCTCGGTTTCATGCTGCCGTCTACGCCGCTGCATCGTTTGCTGATGGAGTCGATCGACTCAGCGCTCGTCTTGACGAGCGGCAACACCAGCGACGAACCCCCGTGCATCGACAATGCGGATGCCCGCGCGCGGCTCGGTCGCATTGCCGATGTTTTCCTGATGCATGATCGCGACATCGCGCGCCGGGTCGACGATTCAGTGGCTCGCGTGGTGCAGGGCGAACCGCGCGTGTTGCGGCGCGCGCGAGGCTATGCGCCGGCGCCGTTGCTGTTGCCGGAGGGGTTCGCGCAAACGCCGGCGGTGCTGGCGATGGGCGGCGAGCTCAAAAACACTTTCTGCCTTGCGCGCGACGCTCAGGCGATCATCTCGCATCACCTCGGCGATCTGGAAGATGCGTTGTCCTATGCGGACTATCGTCGCTCGGTGGCACAGTATCTGCGCCTGTTCGAACATGAGCCGCAGGCGGTGGCACTCGACCTTCATCCGGAGTATCTGTCGCGCAAGATCGGCTGCGATCTCGCGCAAACGTGGCAGGTCCCCGTGGTTGAAGTGCAGCATCATCATGCGCATCTCGCCGCGTGCATGGCCGAAAACGGCGTTGCGCTCGATGCGCTGCCGATGCTCGGTATCGCGCTCGACGGTCTTGGTTTTGGCGACGACGGTACGCTGTGGGGCGGCGAATTCATGCTGGCGGATTACCGCGGCTTCACGCGCCTCGGCAGATTCAAACCGGTTGCGATGCCCGGTGGGACACGCGCCATCGAAGAACCGTGGCGCAGCGCTTACGCGCATCTCATGGCGGCATTCGATTGGCACGGCTTTACGCGGCAATACGCGGGGCTCGACGTGCAGCAGTTTTTGAGCCGCCGTCCGCGCGCCGCGCTCGATACGATGATCGCGCAACACGTCAATAGTCCGCAGGCAAGCTCCGCGGGCCGCTTGTTCGATGCCGTGGCGGCCACGCTCGGCGTGTGCCGGGAGCGCGTGCTTTACGAAGGGCAGGCCGCTATCGAACTTGAGGCGCTGGTTGATCTGCGGGCCTTGAGAGACGACAGCGACGCCCACGCGTATCCGTTTGAGATTATCAGCACCATGCCGGACGGCTTGCGTTGCATCGAGCCGCGACCGATGTGGGAGGCCTTGCTTGGCGATGTGTTGCGCGGCACGTCCGTGCCGGTGATCGCGGCGCGGTTTCACAAGGGACTGGCTATCGCGATCGTGCGGATGGTCGAATGTCTGGCCGACCTGCTGACGGGAGAGGCCGATGCGCGAAGTGTCGCGTTGTCGGGTGGTGTTTTTCAGAATCGCATTCTGTTCGAACAGGTGGCCCGGCGGCTCGGCGCGGCGGGTTTTCGCGTGCTGACGCACCGGCAGGTACCGGCCAACGACGGCGGTTTGTCGCTCGGGCAGGCGGTCGTCGCGGCGGCGCAGCAATGCAACGGCATTTGACCGTGGCCCAGAGGTAGCAGTACGGACGTAGCGGTGCAGAGGCGGTGATGCAGAAATAGCGGTGCAAAAGCGGGTTAAGGGGAGAACACCATGTGTTTGGGCATCCCAGGACAAATCGTCGAAGTGACTGACGCGGCGAACGATCTCGCGCTCGTGAACGTCGGCGGCGTGCGGCGCGTAATCAACATCGCCTTCGTGATCGACGAGGGACGACCGGCGAGCGCGTGCATCGGCGAATGGGTGCTGGTGCATGTAGGCTTCGCGATGAGCCGGCTCGACGAGCAGGAAGCCGCGCGCACGCTCGCGTTGTTGCATGAACTGGGCGTCGCGCAGGGCGAGATGGACGAGATGGACCACACGGACCACATGGACGAATTGCGCGATGAACTGCGCAGTGCGCCATGAGCGCGATCGGAAACCAACGGAGACCGATATGCCCGAACATGAATCGCTGCAGGCGTTGTATCCGTTCCTGCACGGCGCTCGCCAGGACGTGGACAAGCTCGACGCGGCATTACTGGATTCCGTGCGTCTGAAAGCACAGGACAGCGTCGACACCAAACGACGCTTCTTCGACGAGAACGGACCGGCGATGGTGCGGATCGCACATGCGCTAGCCGGGATGTACCGCCACGACGGCCGACTCTTCACGATGGGCAATGGCGGGTCGAGCTGCGATGCCGCGCATATTGCCGTCGAGTTTCTGCATCCGGTGACCACGGGCCGTCCGGCGCTCACCGCGATCAATCTGGTGGCCGACGTCGCCATGATGACGGCGGTCGGCAACGATGTCGGCTTCAGCCATATTTTCGTGCGGCAACTGGTGGCGCAAGGTCGGCGCGGCGATGCGCTGATCGGCGTGTCGACCAGCGGAAACTCCGAAAACCTGCTGACTGCCTTTACGAAGGCGAAAGAGATGGGCCTGCTGACCATCGGACTGTCGGGCCACGATGGCGGACGCATGGCCACCAGCGCCGCTGTCGATCATTGCCTCGTGGTGAAAAGCGACAGCATTCATCGCGTGCAGGAGACGCATGTCGCGATTTATCACATTCTGTGGGACCTCGTGCACACGTTGCTTGCCGACGACCGCGGGAACCTCGCCGGGTCGGGTGGACTGGCAGGCTCGGCAGACGGAGGCGCGCCATGAAATACGTCGATGAGTTTCGCGACCCGCACAAAGCGAAAACGCTAGAGAAGGAAATCCGCGTGCTGGTCTCCCGCATCGAGCGCGCCAAACAACGACCGCTGCAAATCATGGAAGTGTGCGGCGGCCATACCCATACGATTTTCCGCTACGGCATCCAGCAGTTGTTGCCCGATACGGTGGAGTTCGTGCACGGCCCAGGTTGCCCGGTCTGCGTGCTGCCGATGGGCCGCGTCGACGATTGCGTCGCGTTGGCCGAGCGTCCGGAAGTGATTTTCACGACCTTCGGCGACGCGATGCGCGTACCCGGTTCCAGGAAGAGTCTGCTGAAAGCGAAAGCCGACGGCGCGGACGTGCGCATGGTCTATTCACCGCTCGATGCATTGAAGATCGCGCGACTGAATCCTGACCGGGAGGTGATCTTCTTCGGCCTCGGCTTCGAGACGACCATGCCCAGCACCGCGATGACGGTCCTGCAGGCGCATGCGCAAAAGATCCACAATTTCTCGCTGTTCTGCAATCACATCACGATCGTCCCGACGATCAAGGCGATTCTCGATTCGCCCGACTTGCATCTCGACGGATTTCTCGGCCCGGGGCACGTCAGCATGGTGATCGGCACGCGACCCTATGATTTCATCGCACGGCACTATCGCAAGCCGATTACGGTGGCAGGATTCGAACCGCTCGATATATTGCAATCGATGTGGATGGTACTGCGACAGATCGCGGACGGGCGCTGCGAAGTGGAGAACCAGTATGGCCGGGTCGTAACGGAGGATGGCAACGCGCAGGCCCTATCGGCGGTGACGCGCGTGTTCGAGACGCGCGAGTTCTTCGAATGGCGCGGACTGGGTTCGATCGATCACTCGGGCGTCAGGGTCCGAGAGGCGTTTGCCGCGTTCGATGCAGAGCGCAAGTTCGATGTGCCGAACCTGAAAATCGCCGACCCGAAAGCCTGCCAATGTGGCGAGGTCCTCAAGGGCGTGATCAAACCGCACCAATGCAAGGTGTTCGGCACCGCCTGCACGCCGGAGTCGCCGCTCGGCTCGCTGATGGTGTCGAGCGAAGGCGCGTGCGCGGCTTACTACAACTATGGGCGTATCGACACGTCGCGGATCGATGAGCGGCGTGTTGCACGACAGGCTGCGAGCCTGGGGAAGGCGGGGGCGCCGGTTTGCCTCGGTGCGGGGGGCGTCGAGGCCGCGGTTTTACCTGCCTCCACGGTAACGGCGGAGGCAGTGGCGACGTCCATGACGCGAGGTGATCTATGAATGACCGTGCGTGTGCTCCCGTCGAACCGAGTGTGCATCGGCGTTTGTACTTCTGCGTCGATGTAGTCTTCATGTCCACCACGCGAGGCTATTCGTGAACGACCGGGCGTCCGATCCCCTACAGCCCGCGGCACCTCGCCGCGTCGCCCGTGTGCGTGACGTTTCCGTCAATCTGGCACATGGCAGCGGCGGCCGCGCGATGCGCGATCTGATTGAAGACGTCTTTGTTTCGACCTTCGACAATCCCACGCTTGCCGCGCTGGAGGATCAGGCCGTATTCGCGCTCGCCGATCTCGCTACGCGTGGGGACCGCCTCGCCTTTACGACCGATAGCTACGTAGTCGATCCGCTGTTCTTTCCAGGCGGCGACATCGGAACGTTGGCTGTATCGGGCACGGTCAACGATCTGGCGGTATGCGGGGCGACGCCTTTGTATCTCTCGTGCGCGGTGGTGATCGAAGAAGGTCTTGCTGTCGATATCTTGCGGCGTGTCGCCGCGAGCATGCAACGGGTTGCGCTCGAAGCGGGCGTCGCGATCGTGACGGGCGACACCAAGGTGGTCGAACGCGGCTGTGCCGACAAGCTCTTCATCAACACCGCCGGCATCGGCGTGGTGCGTGGCGACGTGTCAATTTCGGCTCGTAATGCGCGTCCTGGCGACATCGTGATCGTGAACGGCTATCTCGGCGATCACGGCGCGGCGATTCTGGTGGCGCGTCAGCAACTCGCACTGGAAGCCGATGTGGAAAGCGATTGTTGTCCACTCAACGGCCTGATTGCGGCAATGCTTGACGCATGTCCGCAGATTCATTGTTTGCGCGATGCGACGCGCGGCGGCGTCGCGACTGTATTGAACGAGTTCGCACAGAGTTCGAACGTGACGATACGACTGCGTGAAGCGGACCTGCCGTTGCGCGAGCAGGTCAAGGGCGCGTGCGAGATCCTTGGTCTCGATCCACTGTATCTGGCCAATGAAGGCAAGCTGGTGGCCGTTGTGCCCGCCGATGCAGCCGAGCGGGTGCTGACTGCCATGCGCGCGCATCCAGCGGGACGTGAGGCAGCGGCCATCGGTACCGTGGAAATGGGCGAGGCGGGCGCGGACGGTCTAGTTGTGATGCAGACGACGTTCGGCGGGCAGCGGATCGTCGACATGCTGGTGGGCGAGCAGTTGCCGCGCATCTGCTGACGCTGGGGGAGCGCGCCATGCACGAGTTGAGTATTGCCAACAGCGTCGTCGAGATATGCGCGGAACAGGCCAACGGTGCGCGCGTGAGAAGTGTGACGCTCGAGATCGGCCAATTGTCGGCGGTGATGCCGGACGCCATCCGGTTTTGCTTCGATGTCTGCGCGAAGGATACGACGGTGGAGGGCGCGACCCTGGAGATCATCGAAGTTCCTGGGCAGGCACGTTGCCTTGCGTGTGGCGAGACACTCGATGTCGACGTGCCGTATGGACAGTGCGAATGTGGAAGCGAAGACCTCGAACTGATTTCGGGGCAGCAGTTGAAGATTCGGCAGATGGAGGTGGTGTGATGTGTACGACATGCGGGTGTTCGAATACGCAGGGCGTGGCGGTGACCGATCTGGATGCGGAGGAAGCGGCGCAGGCGGGAACGCAATCACAATCACAATCACATTCGCAAGGCTCGCAGGATGGCGTTGCACTTGGAGCGCGTGAGCCGGTATATCGGCGAGTGAGCGAATATGAACAGGGCCATGCACTCCGGCACCCTCACAGCCACGCGCATGTGCATGGCCAGTCACATTCACACGCCCCACTGGATTCGGACGACCACGCTCACTCACACGACCACCCGCATTCGCACTCTCATGAGCATTTGCCCGAAGGTGAGGCGGTGCACGCGCATTCGTACGACGGCGTCCTAGCGCACTCGCATGCACATGAGCATTCGCACGATGGCGTCCCTGCGCATTCACATACACATGGGCATTCGCACGACGGTGTCCTCGCGCATTCGCATGACGGCGACCACTTGCATGGTCATACCCATGTACATGATCACCCGCACGACCACGACCACGACCACGGCCACGGCCACGGTCACGACCGTGGAAGCGAGCATGTCACTTCAGTAACGTTGGAGCGGGACATTCTGGCGAAGAATCAATTACTGGCCGAGCGCAATCGTGGCTGGCTGGCGGGCCGTTCGATTCTCGCGCTGAACCTGATGAGTTCGCCGGGGGCGGGCAAGACGACGTTGCTCGAGCGTACGATCCACGATCTTGGCGGCACGTTGCCGCTGACGGTAATTGAAGGTGACCAGGCGACGCTCAACGATGCCGAGCGGATTCGCGCTACTGGCGCGCGTGTCGTTCAGATCAACACGGGCACGGGCTGTCATCTCGATGCGGAGATGGCTTCGCGGGCACTGACGCAGCTTGATCCGCCGATGCATTCGGTTCTGATGATTGAGAATGTAGGCAACCTTGTGTGTCCTGCGTTGTTCGATCTTGGCGAACGGGCCAAAGTACTGATACTGTCCGTTACGGAAGGTGAGGACAAGCCGATCAAGTATCCGCATATGTTTCGGGCTTGTTCGTTGTTGTTGTTGAACAAGATCGATCTGTTGCCGTATTTGCGGTTTGATGTTGAGCGGTGCATTGACTATGCACGGAGGGTCAATCCTCAGATTGAGATTTTGCAGGTGTCGGCGCAGAGTGGAGAGGGGATGGAGGCATGGTATGAATGGGTTCGCGCGATGGGCGCGCGTGGGGTGCGCCTGGCGCTGTAGTTGTAGGTTTTTGGGTTTTTTCCTGCGGGGCGCTTAGTGGCTGTTTGCCTGCGGTATTGGGCTTTGCTTGATTTTTTTGCCTGTGAGGCGCTTTGTTTCTGTGTGCTTTCGGCGTTGGCCTTTCCTTGAATTCTTATTGGTCTATTAGCGTCGCCCCTGTGCGGGGCGGGCACTTACTTCTCTTTGCCGGCCGCAAAGAGAAGTAAGCAAGAGAAAGCGGCTCAAACCGCAAACTCTTAAGCGGGTCCGCCGCGCAGTTGCGGTAGTGGTGCATCTGGAATCCGTGCCCTCGCACCTTCGGCGTGAGTGACAAAGCAGTCATCAGCTCCCACTCCGCACTGCGTGCGTCGCGGATGGGTATGCATGGGAAATC
>NZ_JAQQDU010000144.1:0-15694 GCF_046027825.1 Paraburkholderia sediminicola | reverse complement strand
TTATTTCGACTTTGATTGAGAGGGCGACAGGAAAGTTATTCCGGCGTAGGCTCAGCGTCGAGGCCCAACCAGCTAACACTTGAAACACCTTTCTCCATGCTCAGGCGGCTGGCGATGTGTTCAAGCTTGGATTGGTCCTTCGGGTGCAGCTTGAGCGTCGCCGTCACCTCGATACGTTGCGGGTCGTCCTCATAGTCGCGGCTGGTCAAACTCTGGAACGAAAGCGGCGCGGAGGACATCGAATTGGACAGTGATGCACGGATATGGACTTCATCGGCTTCGCGGCAGACCACGGTGAGCGTGTACTCACGCACAAGGTCCGCGGCCGATACAGGGGAGATATTGATTGCGCGGCTCACTTCGCGCAGAACGGTATTCGTGAGCAGCACGACAGCGGTTCCGGCGGCGGCGGCCCCAAAGTGCCCCGCACCGCATAAAACGCCGACTGCCGCTGAGCACCAGAGCGTGGCGGCTGTATTGACGCCTTGTATCGAGCCCTTGTCGCGCATGATGACGCCACCGCCGAGGAAGCCGACACCGGAGACGACATATGAGGCGATTTGCGTCACGCCCGTCGTGCCGTTTCCCGTCAGCACCCCCAGGGTGACGAACAGGCAGGCACCGCTCGCAACGAGCGTAATCGTACGCAACCCTGCTGTCCGTTGACGCATCTGGCGTTCGAGCCCAATGACCACGCCACATGCAAAAGCAGCGAGTAGACGCAAGACAAAATCAAGGGTCATGTTTTCCTGTTCTTTTTATAGGGAAGTGCGCAGGGCGCGCAACCTGCCGCCCTGCGGTAAAGACCGCTGAATATGATCTTGCGCCTGGCGCGCGCTGTGCAGCACACGCCTCATCCGTGTCGCAACGACGGGATGTGTGCAGCGTCTGCGTGAATGACCGAAAGTGCGGTCGACGCGAGCGTCTGTTCTATTTCAGGAACGTCATCTGCACGACCTTCACAACAACGAGTGCGACTGCCACGATCAGATAGCCGCGCAGCACGCCCATCCAGACGCGTTTGGACAGCGTGATATTCGGCGGCGGCAGGTCTTCCAGCGGCGGCATGCGCCACGTATCGCGGGCATTCTTCGGATACGCCTGCACGTCCGCATCCGCGGCTTCGCGACGGACTCGGCGAATCCCAACCGTGGCAGCGCAACCAAAGATGGCCAGGAGCGTCCCGCCAGCGAGCGTTTCCAGAATCGTTTCGCCCGTGATATCCGGGTAGACGACCGAGGCGGTCAGGATGATGGACAGCATCACCAGCACCCAGATCACGGCGCCCGTGAACAGGTTCAGTTTCTTCGAGTTGACCCACGGACCTAGTACGGCCTTGTCATTGCACAGCAGCAGCAGAAACACCGTGGCGCTCGGCAGCAGTACGCCTGCGAGCGTTTGTACGGCTTCAGTCAGCAGACCAAGCGGGCTACCGGGAATCAACACCAGTGCTGCAGCGGCGGCAACAATACCGAAGTAGACGAGATAGAAACCCTTGGCATCCGACACGGGACGATGCAGCGAGTGACGAATCTTGAACACGTCGCCGATCGCGTACGCGGTCGACAGCGACACAGCAGCAGCGCCGATGATGCAGGCATCGAGCAGTGCCACGGCGAAGAGCGTGGCGGATGTGCGACCCGCGTATTTTTCCAGACCTGCGATAACACCACCTGCGTCCGTGAAATTGCCGAACTCAGGCTTGCCGGCGTACATCGCCGCGCAGAATGAAATCATCGCCACGGCGCCAATCAGCACGAACACAATGCCAATCCACAAGTCGGCCTTTTCGTACTTCATGAAGCGCGGCGTGATGCGTTTGTCGACCACGTAGCTCTGCTGGAAGAACAGTTGCCACGGCGCGACCGTCGTGCCGACAATGCCGATGACGAGCAGCATCACATCGCTCAGCTTCGAGTGGGCAGGCCAGTTCGGAATGAAGAAGTCACGTGTCATCTGGCTAACCGGCGGATGAATCGACACCAGCACGGGCACCAGCAACAAACTCAGGAGGCACAGTACGACGGCGAAGCGTTCAAACCGTCTGAAATTGCCGGTACTGACGGCGGCCATCGTTAGTGCCGCAGCAATGCAGACGCCAAGAATCTTGGAGATGTCGAAGAAATCGAGGACGAACGTGATGCCGATGAACTCGGTCACGATAGTCAGCGCGTTAAGGATGAACAGGTCGACAACGCTGAACGCACCCCAGAATTTGCCGAAGCGTTCGAAGATGAGCCGTGCATGGCCGACACCGGTCACTGCACCGAGGCGCAGCACCATTTCCTGATTGACGAAGAGAACGGGCACGAGCAGCAGCATGGTCCACAGCAACGTGGTGCCGTAGTTCTGGCCAGCCTGAGTGTAGGTGCCGAAGGCGCCTGCATCGTTGTCGCCGACCATCACGATGAGGCCGGGCCCGAGGATCGCGAGCAGCGTACGGAAACGGGCCCACCAGTTGGTGCGCGGGGCGGTGTCGTGGTGCGCAATGGTGCCTAGCGCACCCTTGATGTCGCCGATGTGCGCCGAATCAAGTACTGCGCTCCGCGCGGTTGAAACCTGCGTTGGAGTAGACATTTTTCTTTCTTCCCTGGTTATGTTTATTGAAAGGAAAATGCGCTTCTCCGGCATACGTAAGGGCGTGCGTGTTGAAACCACGACGTCGCTTGCGTATGGCGGAAAGTTGCGCGGTAAAAAATCAGGAAACGAGGGTTTTGAAGCGCTGCCAGAGAGCAGCGAATTTATGCGGCGCGGGGGCGTGCAGCGCGAGCAGGGCGTCGTAATGGACGCGGGATTCCTGGACGTGCGGCAGTTGCGAGACGAGGAGGCCGAAGTTCATGATATTTCTCCGAGCGTTTGGCTTAACGCGATTTGCGGAAAGCCAGCAGACAGGGAGGCCGGGCGTGCTATACGCGCGGCGACAGACGTCTACTCGCTTTCCTCAGACAAAGGTAAAGGTGAGCGGCATATGGGGTAACTGTCACTGTCCGGCATGGCGGCTCCTTATCGAGGTCGGTACGCGCTTGCTGCATGTTTGCAATGCGCGTGCTTATCCACGCGTCCGCCTGCACCGTCGAAAACGACAAGGCGCGAACGGACGCAGCCGCGAGTTGACGCTCGCGACGCGGTGCCATACGGACGCGCAAACGCTGCGGCCATATGGCGCTAATCAAGGTGCACGGAGAGGGTTACTACGGCGCGCACCGTCTGCCTGAAGGCAAGACGGCGGCTGGATGAAGAGAGCGCGGACGTCCTGCCGGTCAGGCAGCGAAACTATTCGAAGGTCGACTACTGCAGGTGTCCAAGGCATCAGCCCCGTTTGTGAAGATTTTCGAATTTTAGGCGGCGCCCGAATCCGAAGTCAACATCATTCGTTAAGCAGAGCCAATATATATTCGCAGCACCGGTTTCTTTCAAAATAGAAAGGAAAGTCATCGGTGCCCGGAAATCACATTGGAATAAGAAACAGAATCATTCGGCGCGGAGTCCTGGTCAGGAGATTCGGACTGCGATGTCTTTGCGGTTTTTTTACTTGCAGTTTTTATCGCGAGCCGAATACAATCCGCCCGTCTCATCAAAAGGAGTCCCTCGTGGACACATGCTCCAGTAGTGGAAGTCCGATGCCGGCCCGTGCCGGCGAAGTAACCGCGAGATAGCCGCCGCAGGAACACTCCTTCGCCGCTAACTCGCTCTTGTCGGGTTAGCGCGCTTCATCACCGACTGGCTTTCCGCCGGTCTGTCAGCAGCACGCTCCCTTTGTTTGGCCGCTTGTCGCAAGTCCGCTTGCGAGACGCAGTCACGTCGTCACACGTCGCCCGGCTTGGTCGGGCAGGACGGGGGTGCGCTTATGTTCTTCAAATCATTCATTACTTTTTTCGGCGGCGCGGTTCATGCCCCGCACCCAATGCGGGTTGCCGCCCGTGCACATCTCATTGTCGCTTCCACGCCGGGGTCGGCAACGGCACACGCCGGCGTCCTCGGTCACGCTGGCGGAACCCGTAGGTCGGCAGCAGCAGGTCACCTGCGCCGGGTCGGAAAAATGGCCGTGCGCGCCGCCCTTCGGGTGGCCTATGTAGGCAACCCTTTAACACCTACCGGGTACGCGATTGTCGCCGTCACGGTAGCCGCTTTCGCGCTGGTCGCGATGCTGTGCACTTCCTCAGTCGGCAACGAGCTGGGTCGCTCGCTACGGCTGAGCTGGTGGTTCTCCTGAACAATCTGCGGTCACGGTTGCGCCACACATCGCGTGTCTTATCCATAAAACGAACGGATTTATCCGCCAGATAATCTCGCCCCCACTTGCCATGAAGAAAAACCTCAAGACCACCTTGCTGATGTGCGGTGCCCCCATCAGCCTGACCTGCCTGCTGTCTCTGGGCGTTGTACAGCCCGCGCTCGCCCAGGCGAGCGGGGACGCCGCGCCCGCCACCGCGCCGGCTGAGTCCGCGCCGCCGTCGTCAACGCCCGCACCGGATGCAGCGAAAGCGGACCAGACGCCGCCTGCGCCGACCGGCTTCTGGGATCGAGCGACACTTTTCGGGGACATGGGCGGGCTGCGGCCCTGGCTCGGCGACCACGGTGTGACGCTCAGTCTGCAGGAAACCAGTGAATATCTGAACAACCTGTCGGGTGGGACCCAACGCGGTGGCGCCTATGATGGGCTAACGCAGCTCGGTGTCGTGGTGGACACGCAAAAAGCGTTCGGCCTGCCGGGCGGTACCTTCAATGTGTCGGCGTTGCAGATTCACGGCACTAACCTGACCCAGCGGAACCTGCAGACCCTGCAAACAGCGACCGGCATCGAAGCGAATGCGACGACGAGACTGTGGGAACTCTGGTATCAGCAGTCCCTGCTCGCGGGCAAAGTCGATGTGAAGATCGGGCAGCAGGGTCTCGACCAGGAATTCATGACGAGCCAGTATGCGATCACGTTCATGAACGCGACGTTTGGCTGGCCGGTGCTGCCGTCCACCGATATGCCGGCTGGCGGACCTGCCTATCCGCTGTCGTCACTCGGGGTACGCATGCGAGCCACCCCTGCTGATTCGTGGACGGTGCTGGCTGGTGTGTTCGCCGGCAACCCGGCGGGCAATGGCATTGGCGATCCGCAGAAGCTGAACGCGCACGGCACCAATTTCAACCTGCATGACAGCGCCCTCTTCATCGGCGAAGTGCAGTACGCGATCAACCAGCCATCGGCTAACCCGTCGGACGCGAAACCCACAGGTCTGCCAGGTACTTACAAACTGGGCTTCTGGTACAACACGGGGAATTTTGCCGACCAGCAGTTCGACAACACCGGTCTGTCACTTGCGAATCCGGCTAGCACCGGCGTTCCACGCAATCACCGGGGCGACTACAGCTTCTACGCGGTGGCCGACCAGATGGTCTGGCGTGCGGGCCCGGACAGTCCGCAATCGTTGGGGGTGTTCGCCCGAATCATGGGCGCGCCGGGCGATCGCAATCTGGTCGACCTGGGGGTGAACGCCGGGGTGGCACTGAAGGCGCCGTTCAAGGGGCGCGACAATGACGTCGTCGGGATTGCGGTCGGCTACGCGAAGATTGGCTCGCACGCGCAGGACCTCGCGAGCGACACGGCTTCGCTCACAACGCCAGGGTATCCGTCGCGCAGTGCGGAGACCATCATCGAAGCGACCTATCAGTACCAGGTCACGCCGTGGTGGCAGTTGCAGGCGGACTTCCAGTATGCGTTCCGTCCGGCGGGCGGCATTCCGAATCCGGAGAACCCATCGCAGCGTGTCGGTAATGAGGCTGTTGTGGGCCTGAGGACCAACATCACGTTCTGATGTTGCTGTGCCAATACAACGTGTTGAGTCACGCGTTCGCTCGCGCAATCGGCGTCCTTCGTAGTGTGCTCTACGGGGACTCCTTTTGCGGACTACCTAAGATTCCAGATTCCCCAGATTGCGATCAGCAGAGCGGCGCCAAAACCACAGCCCAACAAGATGTAAGTATCCATTCCGAGCCTTCGAGATAGTGTGGGCGTGCGAGTCAGCACGCTATTGCAGCGGCATCGGCAGCACATTTGATTGCTCGACCGTGTAAGGTCGTTGATGGGTATGCCGTGCCTGATGCACAGTACATGTCACGCTACAATCAGTCGCCGAATACTACCTTCGCTTCCTTTCAGAAAGCATGACTGGTTCCTCCCTCCTCAAACCAAAAGTCTCATCCCCGCTGCGCTGGTTTGCTTTGTGGGGACCTGGACTGCTCGTCATGCTCGCTGACTGTGATGCCGGGAATGTTGTCACGGCGGCACAGGCCGGTGCGCAGTGGGGTCTTCAACTTCTGGTGGTGCTACTGGGCCTGATCCCGCTGCTTTATATGGTTCAGGAACTCACGGTCCGGCTTGGCATTTTTACCGGACGGGGCCACGGCGAACTCATTCGCTCGAACTTCGGTCCGCTATGGGCATGGGTATCCGCGACCGGACTCGTCATTGCCGTACTCGGCTCGCTGGTGACTGAATTCACCGGGGTTGCGGGCGTGGGAGAGATGTATGGTGTGTCCCGGTCCATTACGTTACCGCTTGCCGTTGTCGCCCTGATCGCCATCGTGTTCACAGGCTCGCATCGGCGTGTGGACAAGGTCGCCATCGTCATTGGGGCCTTCGAATTGATGTTTTTCGTTGTGGCATGGAAAGCACATCCGGACATCCACGAGGTGTTCCGGCAAATGGCTACGCTCCCACTTGGCAATCACCAGTTTGGATATCTTGCTGCTGCGCTGATTGGCGCGACGTTCAATCCATGGATGGTCTTCTATCAGCAGGCAGCGGTAGCGGATAAAAAACTCAGGCCGACAGACTACACGGCCGCTCGGGTTGAAACAGCCGTTGGTGCGGTACTCCCTCAGCTACTGACGGCAGCGGTCCTTGTCGCCGCAGCCGCAACGCTATGGGGAAGTGGTCATCCGGGCGCTTTGGAAAGCGTCGGTGAAATTAGTGACGCTCTCGCGACCGTAGTAGGTCCACACGCGGGACGCGTTCTCTTCAGTGCAGGCGTTCTTGGTGCATCGATGGTGGCCGCGATTGTCTGCTCACTGTCGCTGGCATGGGGGCTGGGCGAAGTGGCGGGATACCGGCGCTCGCTCGAAGACCGGCCCACGAGCGCGCCGTGGTTTTACGGGGTGTATGTGGCATCCGTCGCCGGCAGCGCTTACGTCGTCTGGTTAGCGCCGAATCTCGTTTCGCTGAACGTCGCGGCGCAGGTCGTCAACGCGTTGATGCTGCCGCTCGTGGTTGGATTACTCATCGCACTCAGCGTCACTGCGCTGCCTCGCCAGCATCGGCCTCGTGGCGCTTACTTGTGGCTCGTTTCCGGGGTTGCCGCGGTCGTGTGTGTTGCGGGCATTGTCGGCGCTGCTTTTGGGGTCCTCTCCTAACGGGCGCGTGGTTTCTCAGAAGGAACGAAAACCGGCAGACAACCAGATGGCTTCGCCATGAGACCCCGCATCGAACTCGCAGAGATGCCAGATGCGCTCATGTCCCCGGCAAAAGCGACTGGGCCTGCTTGAGAAGCGCGTGCGCCCCGGCAAACTCATTACGCCCAGCCATAGTGATTGCAGCGTGCCCTGTGCTAGCGAACAGCTCGTCGTTGGATGTTGCGACCGTATTCAAACCGGGACCAGGATGATCGTATCGGCGAAAGAACGCGAGCATCTGGAAAGCATCCGACCGCCCGCCTTCGGGACCGGCTTTGGCGAGAAGCTCAGCGGCGGCTGCCAACTGCCGGGTGGCAGCGAGGAATTCAGAGCGTTCCATGACATCGGTCTCCTTATCAGTCGCCGTCGCCGGTGCTGTAGTACGCGCTAAGCGATTAATTTCCAAGCATGAAGTCGAGCATCATCTCCTGTACTGCCTCGACCATCTGCACACCATTCGCTGTCTTGCAGCCCGCGGCTTGGGCCGCCTGCAAAAATGGCGTCGTTCCATGCCCGGCGATTACGTCACCCACGAACATGGACGAGGCAAGCAGATCCGCAGCAACCGGAAGCGGGTCACATGCGGCCATGCCCATTGGCGTGGCATTACAGACCATATCACAGCCTGTCGCGTCTGCCGGACCGGCGCTCACTCGGACGCGCCCCAGATCGGCTACGACCTCCATCAACTGCACAACGCGCGATGCGTGAGCGTCGTGAATGATCAACTCGCTAACACCGGCCTCAAGCAGGGCAATAGCGATCGCGCTACCTGCTGCGCCGGCGCCAACCAGCAGCACGCGCGCCCCCTCAGGCCTCGCGCCTGCGTCTATCTGAGCCTTGACGAAGGCGAGACCGTCGAGCATTGCACCATGCCACGTACCATCAGGATTGCGACGCATTACGCTCACGCCGCCGAGCAGCCTCGCCGTCTCGGAGCGGGTCGCGCAGTACGTAAAGGCGGTGAACTTGTGCGGCATGGTGACAAGCAGACCGTCGACATTTGGCGTGCTTGTGAGACCTCGCATGACGACTTCCAGATCACCGCCCGGCACCTGCATGGGTATGCAGATACCATTGTGGCCCCGTGCCGCGAAGCCGCTGGTCAAGCGTTGTGGTGACTTCACGAATTCGATCGGATCGCCGATGATCGGAAACAGCCGCGTCTCACCACTTAGATTTTCAAGCATTCTGCTTCACCGCACCGTATAACCGCCGTCGACAGCCAGCGCGTGGCCGATTACGAAGCTGGCGCCGGGACTGCAAAGCCAGAGCACCGCGGACGCAATTTCTTCAGGCCGGCCCAGTCGCCCGATGGGCTGCTCCTTCATCAACGCGTCCATCGCCTCGGGTTCACGCTCGATCATGCCGGTGACCATCGGCGTCGCGATGATGCCGGGGCAGATCGCGTTGACGCGAATGCCCCGTTCGGCGTACTCGAGTCCGGCGCTCTTGGTCAATCCAAGTACGCCATGTTTGGACGCATGATAGACGCCGCGGCCGGCAATCCCCACCAGGCCACCCAATGACGAACAGTTGACGATCGCGCCACTTCCCTGTTTGCGCATCTGGAGCAATTCATATTTCATGCAGTTCCAGACACCGCGCAGATTGATCGCCATCACGTGATCGTACTCTTCGCTACTGGCGTCGGCGGTCTCGGCAACCGGACTGTTGATACCGGCATTGTTGTACGCAGCATCGAGGCGGCCGAACGCAGACATCGTCAGATCAACCATCTCCTTGACCTGCGCCTCATCGGCCACATCGCATCGCACTGCAATGGCCTTGTGGCCTGCCGATACGAGTCCCGCCGCGGCGTCACGAACCGTCTCTTCATTAAAATCCGCGAGAGCGACTGCTGCCCCAGCTTCGGCAAATGCTTTGGCAGTGGCCAGACCCATGCCGGAGCCCGCCCCGGTCACAAGCGCAACCTGACCTTCGAAAGTAATGTTCATATCTGGCTCGCCTCGATCGTTTAGTCAGCCAGATGATAGGGAGAGTTGCGCTATTGATTAAGCCCACGAAACTGCAAACGGTCATGAACCAGAATCATGAGTCCTGGAAAGCTGACGCGGAACTAGCCCGCTTTCGGACGATAGCGCAGCGAATCGATAATCAGCGCCATGGCTCGCGAGGTTTCGGAACGGCTCGCGTAGTAGGCATGCAAGCCTGGGAACGTCGGACACCAATCGTCGAGGACACGATCAAGACGCCCTGCGGCAACGTGAGGCTGCGCCAGGTCAGACGGTAGGTACGCAAGGCCGTAGCCCGCCAACGCGGCGTCGAGCATGTGATAGGTGCCGTTAAAAGCGAGCTGGCCCTCCACGCGAACCTGAACTTCCCGACTTCCCTTTTTGAGTTCCCATGCGTAAAACGCCCCATGTGTCGGCAGACGCAGATTGATGCAGTTATGCGCCATCAGGTCCTGGGGCGTTTTCGGCAGCGCTTGCTTGTCCAGGTACGCCGGCGAGCCAACGATCGACATCTTCATGGCCGGCGCAATGCGAACCGCGATCATGTCCTTCGCGACCTGGTCCCCGTGACGGATCCCGATATCGTAGCGATCCGCGACGATATCGGTGAGACCATAATCCGTAATGATTTCAACCTTGATCTCTGGATACTTGCGGAGCACCTTGGACAGCTTGGGCCAGAGAATTGTGTTCGTCGCGTAATCTGTCGCGGTGATGCGAATCGTGCCGGCAGGCACATCGCGAAGCTCGGTTACCGCGGTCAGTTCAGCGTCGATCTCCTCGAAACGCGGCGCCACAGTCCGCAGGATACGCTCGCCTGCCTCGGTCGGCGCTACGCTGCGCGTGGTTCGCGTCAGCAGCCGGAGGCCGAGTCTATTTTCGAGCGCACGGATCGTATGGCTCAAAGCCGATTGGGACACCCCTAGCTGGGCGGCCGCGCGGGTGAAGCTGCGTTCGCGCGCAACAGCGATGAAGGCAAGCAGGTCGTTGAAATTTTCGCGTGCCATTAATGAACTGACCTCATAGATGTTTGCGAAATTTAACCACTAGTCGCGCAGGAGCGCACTGGTTAAATTCGTGAGGTCAATCGAGAGGAACGTCACATGAATTAGCTCGGCCGCTTCTCGAACACATCCTTTACAACCGGCAATGCGGAGAACACATTCGGCCAACCTGCGTAGAACGCCAACTGTGTCATCACCTCAGAGGCCTGCTCCTGCGTCAAACCATTGTCCATTGCCCGGTTCAGGTGATAGGTCAATTGCGGGACCTGCCCTGTGGCGACAAGCGCACTGACCGTCACCAGACTCCGGTCTCGAGGTGCCAGACCCGGGCGCAGCCACAGATCACGGAAAAGCGCATCCGTTGTGTAGTGCACGACACCTGGCGCCACAGTGCCGAAGTTTTTATCGACTGCGGTTGCGCGCTGAGCCTCGGCAGCCTCGTCGAGAGGAAGACGTTCGGCCGGGACAGCCGGCAGGTTCGCTAGTGTGATTCCGCGCTTGTCGAACACAGCTTTTGCAGCCACGACCGCAGACGCGGCATTACCCCACCCGGAATAGAACGCCAGATGCGTAATGATCTCGGAGATCTCGCCTGGTTTCACGCCACTGTCGAGCGCCAGATTCAGGTAGTACGGCATCTCGGTTGTCTGATTGCGTGCAATCAGTACCGACAACGTGACGATGCTGCGATCCCGCGAAGACAGTTGAGGACGCGTCCACAGATCGCCGAGCAGTGTGCCTTTCGTGTAATGCTCAAGCGCAGGCGAGACCGTGTGCATCGCCTCGAGCGTGGATGTCAGCGGGAGAGAATCTGCATTGTTCATATCGGTTGTCCTTTCCATTTGCGAACAGGCACACATCCCCAAGGACAGCGCGGCAGCCGCTACAGCGAGAGATTTCATCTTTCGGTTCCGTTCTTTGGATGCCCGCATGGGCAAAGCGGGCCCGTCGCATGGGACCGGTAGTCCTCAGGTTGATGTTGGCGAGTTCCTTGCCAATCTAACCGTCACGCGCGCGCGTGACTAGACGCCAGAATCCGCAAACACTTATGAAACAAGTTCATTAATGGCAAAGAGCCTCCACGGTTTGCCTGTCTTCATCACCATGGCTCCAAAATGCGGCCCGTTTGCACAAACGCGCAATCGTATTCATGAAGCACACTCATAACAGTTTGCTGTTTCATGGACTTAATCTATAGACGGCGAATGCCTATCATTTGATCTGAACTGTGGCTTTGCAGTCCAGCAGCCAGCTTGGTTGTCGATCACGCGCTAACGGTCGATGGCGGCTTCGCAGCGTGATAAATCGCAGATGTAACCTGTATGGAGAAAGGTAATGGATTATCGATATCTGGGCCGTAGCGCCCTCAAGGTTTCGTCCTTGTGTCTGGGCGCGATGATGTTCGGTGGAGAAACGGACGAAGCCACGTCGAAGCGAATCATCGATAAGGCGTTCGATCAGGGCGTCAATTTCATCGATACGGCGGATGTCTACCACGCCGGCCGTTCCGAGGAAATCGTCGGACGGGCGATCGCGGACCGGCGCGACAGTTGGGTGATCGCCACGAAGTTTGGCTATCCGACGACTCAGGGTCCGAACGAACAAGGCCAGTCGCGCAAGTGGATCATCCAGTCAGTCGAAGCCAGCCTCAAGCGCCTGGGCACGGACTACATCGACATCCTCTACTTCCATCGCACGCTGCTCGATGCGCCGCTCGAAGAAGGTGTCCGCGCGATTGGCGATTTGATTCGCCAGGGTAAGGTTCGTTACTTCGGCATGTCCAACTTCCGCGGCTGGCGAATCGCCGAAATCGTGCGTCTTGCTGACCAACTCGGCATCGATCGGCCGGTTGCAAGCGAGCCGCTCTACAACATGGTGGATCGTACCGCCGAGGTCGAGCAACTGCCCGCGGCCGCGCACTACGGCATCGGGGTCGTGCCTTATAGCCCGCTCGCTCGCGGTGTGCTGACCGGCAAATACGCGCTGGATGGTGCGCCGCCGCCGGATTCGCGCGCAGGGCGCGGCGACAAGCGCATCCAGCAAACCGAATGGCGGCCTGAATCGCTGGCGATCGCACAACAGGTTGCCGCCCACGCCGAGGCACGCGGTACGACTTCGATCGCCTTCGCCCTGGCGTGGGTGCTCAAGAACGAACTCGTCAGCTCGACTATCGCCGGTCCTCGCACAGAGGCTCATTGGGACAGCTACGTTCAGGCGCTCGACGTGCAACTGGTACCCGAAGACGAGAAGTTCGTAGACAGTCTGGTGCCGCCCGGCCACGCTTCGACCCCGGGCTACACGGATCCGGGATATCCGATCGAGGGTCGCCGGGTGTAAGGCGATTGAAATTTCGTCGTCGCGCCGTCTTGCGCGATCGCCCGGATCAGTCCTTGCCCGTGATCATTGTCCTTGAAAATCTCCGAAAACATGTATATATATACAGTCTGGTTGGATATACAGTTCCGGAGGGCGACATGGAGCATCTGGTGCGTGTACAGAATGAACGGGATCGTCGCACGCTCGCGTGGCTGCGTGCGCTGGTCGGCGATGCAGCGATCGCGGCCGCGGCGCAGCGATATATGGGTCCGGCGAAGCCGTACCTGTCAACGGTGCGCCGAATGCTTGGCGTGACGGTGCCGCAGTTCGCCGCACCGCGCCAGCGCGTTGCGAGTGCGACGGCCGAGCAGTCGCTGGCAGCGATCCGGCAGATCCTGGCGTCTCGCAGCGGACGCCAGATGCCGGCGACTGATTCGCTGCGCCGTCGGTGAAAATCTCTGCCGCGCGCCGGCACAGTGACTATGATGTAAAGGTGGTCCGTGCTAGCGACACGTGACTACAAAACGGGGCAAAGGCGGGGCTGGCGGGTAACTG
The DNA here is from genome assembly GCF_046027825.1 of Paraburkholderia sediminicola. Classification (GTDB taxonomy): domain Bacteria; phylum Pseudomonadota; class Gammaproteobacteria; order Burkholderiales; family Burkholderiaceae; genus Paraburkholderia; species Paraburkholderia sediminicola_D. Next base: position 2,400 of record NZ_JAQQDU010000144.1, on the reverse strand, counting down.
GCCGCCCGTCTTTGCTCCGCCAGATCGTGGTCCGCGAAGGCGAACAGGCACGGATGCCTTCTCGCAATCTGCGATGGGCGCAACGCCCGAATCGGCCTGGTTAAGCGTACGGCGCCACCCAAGACTTCTCTACCCAAGCGTGCCGTTCAACTTCCCAAGTCCACGCGCTGCGGTGCTGACGATGAATGTCGAGATACGCCTGCGCTAGGGCATCAGGATCCAACCATTTGTCGCCTGTGCCGCCGTCATCCGGCTGGGGTACGCTACTCGCGACTACGTGACCGCGTCCGTTTCCGCACATCCCGACTTGTTAGCGAAGTGGGTTGCGGGATGATCGCTTCGTCATATTGTCCGCCGGCAACATGCCCGGCAACGCCTCAACAAAGAAATCCGCTTGCAATGCAGCCCCAGCCTGCACGTCGTACTGTGCAAAGTCGCGTACCCCTGCTGCCAGCAGAACTTCGTCGTCGAGGAAGAAGTTTCCCGAGCACTCTTTGGCTGGGCGCGTCAGGATATAGTGGGCCGCGTCGGCAACTATCTCAGGCTTGCGACACGCTGCAATCATGTCCTTCCCGCCAATCTCATTTCGCACCGCGGCAGTCGCGATAGCTGTTCGGGGCCATAGTGAATTGACGGCGACACCCCGGTCTCTAAACTCGCCGGCAAGCGCCAGGGTGAACAGACTCATCGTGTACTTTGCAATGGTGTAAGCCGGAAAGTCGCTAAACCATTTTGCGTCGCTGACCAGTGGTGGGGACAGTGTAAGGATGTGCGGGTTCGCCGAATTGAGGAGGTGCGGCAGGCACGCTTGCGCGCACACGAACGTGCCTCTGCCATTGACTCCATGCATCAGGTCGTACCGTTTGACAGGCGTGTCTAACGTGCCCGTCAGCCGAATCGCGCTGGCATTGTTGACGAGGATATCGATGCCACCGAACAACGCAACGGCCTCGGCAACCGCGGCTTTCACGCGTTCTTCGTCGCGAATATCCACCACAAGCGGGAGCGCCTTGCCGCCAGCAGCTTCAATGGCGGCAGCCGCCGTGTGAATCGTACCCTCGAGACGCGGGTCTGGGTCGGCGGTCTTGGCGGCAATCACGACATTCGCGCCGTCGCGTGCGGCTCTGAGTGCAATCGCGAGTCCGATGCCGCGACTGCCACCGGACATGAACAGTGTCTTGCCAGCAAGGCTCATGATCGTCTCCTGATGATTTACAGCAGCATACGCTTCTGCATTCATTGACGCGCACAGGGGAAGTGCGGCCTACGCGTCCCCAACCTCCCCCAGCAGTGGGATACCCGCGAACCCGCGATGGGCGCAGCAGCGCCGCATTGTTCGCTTTGTAGCAATTGTGATTTCACCCTATTGGTATAGAAAAAGGATAGGCGCCGCCTAAACTGACTCCTGTCAGCGTCACGCGTCTCACTCGACTCGTGACGCTCTTAAATATCGGATTGGGGATTCATCATGAAAAGCAAACTTCTTGCAGCTCTGCTCATCGCAGCGACTACCGCTATCGCCACGCCTGCATTTGCCAGCGGCTATGGTCCGGCACCTTCCTATCGCCCTTCGGTGGGCGCGCCCGCATCGCAGCGAGGCCAGAGCGCGCAAACCGTTGCAGTCGAACGCAACGATGCGGTGGGGTCCGTCAATGATTCGTATGGTGGCGTCGTTGCATCGTCTTCGGAGTCTGGCATCCGTCAGCCTGCCCAGGCTGCTGGTCGTCTGTACGCAGGTCACTAATCGCCGTCTGCTGACAGAGAGCGTAGCGAGGTGTCGAAATGTTGAAAATTATCGAGGGTGCAGTGTTCCTGGGTGCGTTGATACTTTATCTGGTGCCCGCAATGATTGCAGACGCTAGAGAACGCGAAGACGCCTTTGCGGTGACGATGGTGAACGTCCTGCTCGGCTGGACGGTTATCGGTTGGTTCGCAGCGCTAGTATGGGCGCGGCATCCGGTCAGCGACCGCCGTATGAAGCACTTCGCAAGACGGGCACAACGCGCGGTCGCACGCGTCACCATTGATGAAATAGTTGCTCGAGCTAAAAGTCGTGCTGGCTCAGTTCCTGTGTTGAACCCACGTTTGGTGCCGGTAATCTCGCGAATCGCAGCAAACCATCGTTACCAGCAAAGAAGCTAGCGGTTGTCGCGGACCATGCATGACTGGGTTGTTTGGCATTCGGATGGCGGGCACTGTGCAGCGCTTCGCTTTCGAACTGCCGAGTCGATTGACCATAGCGACGATGCTGTGATCAATTGAAGGGTTTTTCTTGGGAGATTAAAAATGGATGTGCCTGTTACCGCGGAGCAAATTCGTACGCTCGCGTTCTATCTTTGGGAGAAAGAAGGGAGTCCCGACGGACGCTCCCAGGAGTACTGGGAAAAGGCATGGCAGCAG
>NZ_JAQQDU010000143.1:0-16021 GCF_046027825.1 Paraburkholderia sediminicola | reverse complement strand
TTGCCGGTGTTGGTAACCAGATTTGACCATTTGTGGCGTGGGGGCCCCATGGGCACCGCGCGCCTTACCGCATTCATTAGCGTAAGCGCGCAGCACCTGCGTACGCCGATGAATAGCCCGCTTCGTAGCGCGCGCCCTGAGAAGCGTCCGCGGGAAGCGGGTTTTGACGAAGGGTGTAGTTTGAACTGACTCTCATCTGAAAACCTGAAGGAGAAAATGATGGCAACTTTAAAGAAAGCGGCAGCTAAGAAACCCGCAGCCAAGAAGGTTGTAGCAAAGAAGGCTGCGCCGGCTAAGAAGGCCGCACCGGCGAAGAAAGTCGCTGCAAAGAAAGTCGCAGTGAAGAAGGTTGCAGCGAAGAAAGCTGCTCCGGCCAAGAAGGTTGCAGCCAAGAAAGTTGCAGTGAAGAAGGTTGCAGCGAAGAAGGCAGCGCCGGCTAAGAAAGCAGCGCCGGCTAAGAAAGCCGCAGTGAAGAAGGTTGCAGCAAAGAAGGCAGCACCGGCTAAGAAGGCTGCGGCAAAGAAGGCCGCACCGGCTAAGAAGGCTGCTGCCAAGAAGGCTGCGCCTGCCAAGAAGGCTGCCGCCAAGAAGGCTGCGCCTGCGAAAAAGGCTGCTGCTAAAAAGGCTGCGCCTGCCAAGAAGGCTGCTCCTGCGAAGAAGGCTGCTCCTGCGAAGAAGGCTGCTGCTCCTGCGAAGAAGGCTGCTCCCGCGAAGAAGGCTGTCGCCAAGAAGGCGGCTCCCGCACCCGCTGCTACTTCTGTCTCGAGCGCAGCACCGGCGGCGACGGTGAAGACCGCGCTGAACCCGGCAGCGGCATGGCCGTTCCCGACGGGCAGCCGTCCGTAAGCAGGGCAATGAGCCGTAGAAGTACTTCGACACGTCGTACGCTGTGTCGATGATCGAGTAGCGCTTAAGTAGCATGACCGAGCGCTACTCGGTCAGGGTCCCGTTGCCGGGTTTCTGGCGACGGGATTTTTTTGGATCTCGCGAAAGCACCTGCTTCAATGAGCAGCTTCAAAACCGGCAGGCGAAAAAAAACGCATGCACAGGGGAGGGCATGCGTTTGAGGTCGCCGCGGCGGCGCGTGAAGCGCGACCGCGCGAGAGGGGAAACTTAGTGTGTGACGCGCGTGACGCCGCCGCTGGAGAGCAGTCGTACGCGGTCGCCGGCGCGGAAGATCTCGCCGGTGGCGCTTTGCGTGATTGCGCGCATATCGCCGTTATCGAGTCGCACGGTGATCTCGAGACCGTCGTGCACCGCAACGCCGTTCTCGACCGCATTGCCTGCCACCGCGCCGGCCAGGCCGCCGATGATGCCCGTCACGATCGAGCCGCGGCCGCCGCCGATCGCGCTGCCGGCCACCGCACCCAATGCGCCGCCGCCGATCGCACCCAGCCCGCTCGGCTGACCGTTGTTCGAACTGATCTTCACGGCCCGAACGCTGTCGACCGTACCCATGCGAACCGTCTCTTCACGCTGTGCCTGCGACGCCGTGTAGACGTCTGCAGAGCTGCTGTTATACGCACACCCCGACATGGCCAGCGAACCGGCAATTAAAGCGGCCACTACCAGGCGACTCGTTGTTCTCATTCCCTAACTCCAATAGCTTGCGGTATTACGGCAGGTCGTATTCGAACGCCTGCTTGAACCGTTCGTTGATCTGCGCCCGGCTGGGCGCGTAGTTTTGCGGGCCCTGGTGTTCGATCTTCAGCGCGCCCATCAGGCTCGCCAGACGCCCGGTGGTCGCCCAGCCAAGCTTGTTCTCGATGCCGTACAACAGGCCGCCGCGGAACGCGTCGCCGCAGCCTGTAGGATCGAGCACTTGCTGTGCCTTGACCGCCGGAATCTCTTCGATGCCGCCGGCATGATAGATCTGCGCGCCCTGGTCGCCGAGCGTGACAATCAGCGCCTCGACCTTGCCTGCGATCTCTTCGATCGACCAACCCGTTTTGTTGCTCACCAGTTTGGCTTCGTAATCGTTGACAGCCAGGTAAGTAGCAAGTTCAATCATGCGGCGCAGTGACTCACCATCGAAGAGCGGCAAACCTTGGCCCGGATCGAAGATAAACGGCACGCCGGCCGCGGCCAGGTGCTCGGAATGCTGGATCATGGCGTCGTAACCGTCCGGCCCGACGATGCCGAGCGTGATGCCCTTCGCTTCGTCGGCGCGGTTCAGATGCGCCTGCATCATCGCGCCCGGATGGAACGCGGCGATCTGATTGTTTTCCAGGTCGGTGGTGATCATCGCCTGGGCCGAGTAGGTATCCGGCACCACCAGCACGTTCTCCGTCGACAGGCCGAGTTGCGCGAAGCGGTCCATGTAGCGCTGCGCGTCGATCGCGCCGAGGGCGCCCATGATGCGCGCGTTGCCACCCAGCAGATGCAGCGCGTAGGCAATGTTGCCTGCGCAGCCACCGAACTCGCGGCGCATCGTCGGCACGAGGAAGCTCACATTCAGGATGTGGACCTGCTCCGGCAGGATGTGCTCCCGAAAGCGGCCTTCGAAGGTCATGATGTTGTCGTAGGCGAGCGAACCGCAAATCAGCGTAGCCAAGGTGAGCGTTCCTGTAAAAATCGATAGAGAAAATGGGCGCGACGATGCGACAGCGCCGCGCATGAAGCGCGGCGCTGGGGTTCGTGCGCGAAGGTTTTACTTCAGCGCGGCGAGTGCTGCGTCGTAGTTCGGCTCGTTCTTGATTTCGCCGACCAGCTCAGCGTGCACGACCTTGTCGTTTTCGTCGACGACCACCACGGCGCGTGCCGTCAGACCCGTCAGCGGGCCGCTCGTCACGTCGACGCCGTAGGCTTGTGCGAACTCATGGCCGCGGAACGTGGACGCCGTGACGACGTTCTCGATGCCTTCCGTCGTGCAGAAGCGCGATGCGGCGAACGGCAGGTCACCCGACACGACGATCACAGCCGTGTTGCTCAGCTTGGCTGCGGCTTCGTTGAACTTGCGGGTCGACGTGGCGCACGTCGGCGTGTCGAGGCTCGGGACAATGTTCAGCACCTTGCGCTTGCCGGCGAAGTCAGCCAGCGACACCGGCTTCAGATCCTTGCCCACCAGCGAGAAGGCGGGTGCATTCTGGCCCACGGCCGGGAACGTGCCAGCTACTTCGATCGGGTTGCCACCCAGCGTGACTTGACTCATGTTGTTGCGCTCCGAAAATTCGTCAGTATTGACGGTGAACACGCCCGGTCAGTGCCGGGCGCGCGAGGATGCGTTACGGATAAAAAATCTGTACGCGGAAATTGGACGCGACCGCGGTGCCCGTGTCGAGATGGACAATCATGGTCTGGGTCGTGTGCGCCGGCAGGCCGGCTGCGATCGGCGTGCCCGGTGCGACGTAGTCTTGCGGCCACAGCACGCGGCGCACGGCGACATTGTTCTGGTCGTCGAGCAGTGTGAGTTCGATGGCCGGGTAGGCCAGCGCAACATTGAAGCGGTTGCGCAGCGGCATCCTAAGTTCGAGCTTGTGCGGGCCGTCGATCTGCCGCAGATCGGACGGCTCGACCTGCAAACCGTCGATATCGTGCGGTGGCGTGATCTGGCAGCCGAGCTGCGCGCAGGCCTTTGCATAGAGCGTCTGTGAACGTGGGAAGTAGACCTGCACGGTTTCACGCTGCCACCAGGCGAGTTGCGCGAGCAGGGCGATAACCAGCAGCGCTGCGACCACCGAGCCGAAGATGATCCAGCCGAGACGCCGAGGCTCGGCCGGGCGCGTTTCACGCACCACCGGGAAGGGATCGACACCGTCATGCACCGGTTGGACCGCGAAGGGCTCGCCGCTCGATCCATATGCGGCTGGGCCCGGGCCGCCCGCGTCTGAGTCCAGGCTGCCCGCGCCGGCCGCATCGAAGCCGGCGGCAGCGCCTGAGGCGGCTCCACCTAAGCCGGCCGCACCTGAGGCGGCCCCACCGAAATGCGGTTCATTGTCAGGAATGCCATACAAGGTGGCCGGCTCGTTCAGAACCGGTTCTTCAGCCTCGCCAAGGTGTTCAGAAGGGCGCTCGGTCTTGTGCCAGACCCGCGGCGCGTCGGCAGACGGATCGGCCTGGTGAGCGAAAGGCTCACGCGGGACGTCCGCAGGCACGTCGGCCTCGTAGGCGAAGGGTTCGCGTGGCGCGTCCGCGAGAATGGGTTCGTTGTCCGGAGGAATCGGCGCGTTGAAGGCGCTCGCCGGCAGTTCCGGCTCGGTAGCATGGCGCGGCGTGACCGCGACGCCAACACCGGTGGAGACCGCCGTAAGCGGCAGATTGCTGGCGTTGTGAAGCAGGCGGTTGTCGATCGCGGCGTCGGGCGCCGGTGCCCACGGGTTCCATGCTTCGGCGCTGAAATCGGGGCCCTTGGTGCGTACGCCGGACAAAGCCTCGATCGCCGCCGCTGCGGCGATCGGCTTGGCAGTGGAGAAGTCGCCGTCCTCGTTCAGTTCGAACAGGCTGCTCGACGCGTCGAATACTTCATGGCAATGCCCGCAGCGCACGAGACCACGGCGCAGCGCGAGCTGCGCCGGTTGCAGGCGGAAGACGGTTTCGCAGAAGGGGCAACGCGTTGCCAGGAGCATATTGAGCCGGTAAGCCGAAAGGCTGTTGGTTGGACAATACGCCTTATTCTAATGGCTTTCGCGGCGTGTTCCCGTCAGACATACCCAACCTTCGTGTTCACGCCATACGCCGATATCGATCCATCGTGCATAGACCTGCGCCACTTCGTCCGCCTGACGCGCCAGAATGCCCGACAGCGCGATCCGGCCGCCCGGCTTGACCTTCGACGACAGCATCGACGCCATCAGCTTGAGCGGATTGGACAGGATATTGGCGACCACGATATCGAACTCGCCGGTGGGGCATTCGTCAGGCAAGCCGTACGTGACGTCCGCCCGGTTGCGCTCGCTGTTGTGACGCGCCGATTCGACCGCTTGCGGGTCGATATCGATGCCGTACACCGGATTGGCGCCGCACTTCTTCGCGAGGATCGCGAGGATGCCCGAGCCGCAGCCGTAGTCGAGCACGGATTGCTCCGGCTTCACCGATTGCTCCAGCCATTCCATACACAGACGTGTCGTGGGATGGCTGCCGGTGCCGAATGCGAGGCCCGGGTCGAGTTCCAGCACGAGTGCGTCGGGGTCCGGTGCATCGTGCCATGAGGGCACGACCCAGATGCGCTCGCCGATTGGAATCGGATCGAATTGAGATTGTGTCAGACGTACCCAATCCTGCTCTTCGACTTCACGCACGGTAAACGAGGGTGCGGGATCGAGGCCCAGTTCGTTTGCCGCGGCCGTCAGCAGCACCGCCGGCTCGTGTTCCGGCGCGAGCAGCGCGATCACGCGCGAACGCTGCCACGCGGTGCGATCCGGCGTGAGACCGGGCTCGCCGAACAGCGGCTGTTCGTCGGGCGTGTCGGCGTCCGCATCTTCAACCGATACGGACAGCGCACCCAACTCGAGCAGCGCGTCGGAGAACTCTTCCGCGTGCTCGCGTGCCAGCTCGGCGATCAGTTCCCGGTAGCTCATGACTTACGCTTCTTCCGGCGCGGCCTGCTGCTTCGCGGCCAACCGGTTTTCGAGGTAGTGAATGCTGGTGCCGCCTTCGACGAACTTCGCGTCCAGCATCAGTTCGCGGTGCAGCGGGATGTTGGTCGAAATACCTTCGACCACCATTTCCGACAACGCGATGCGCATCCGCTTGATCGCCTGCTCGCGCGTCGCGCCGTAAGCGATCAGCTTGCCGATCATCGAATCATAGTTCGGCGGCACGAAATAGCCATTGTAGGCGTGCGAATCGACGCGGATGCCGGGACCGCCCGGCATATGCCACGACGTCAAACGTCCCGGCGACGGCGTGAACTTGAACGGATCTTCCGCGTTGATCCGGCATTCGATCGCATGACCCTTGAAGACGATGTCGCGCTGGCGGAAGGCAAGCTTCTCGCCCGCTGCGATGCGAATCTGTTCCTGCACGATGTCGACGCCGGTGATCAGTTCGGTCACCGGATGCTCGACCTGCACGCGCGTGTTCATTTCAATGAAATAGAACTCGCCGTTTTCGTACAGGAATTCGAACGTGCCCGCGCCGAGGTAGCCCATCTTCTTGCAGGCGTCCGCGCAGCGATCGCCGATGCGGTCGATCAGGCGGCGCGCGATGCCTGGCGCCGGCGCTTCTTCGATCACTTTCTGGTGACGGCGCTGCATCGAGCAATCGCGCTCGCCTAGCCAGATCGCGTTCTTGAACGAGTCGGACAGGATCTGGATCTCGATGTGCCGCGGGTTCTCCAGGAATTTCTCCATGTAGACCTGCGGGTTGCCGAAGGCACGGCCGGCTTCTTCGCGCGTCATGTTGACCGCGTTGACCAGCGCCGCTTCGGTGTGGACCACGCGCATGCCGCGACCACCGCCGCCACCGGCGGCCTTGATGATCACCGGATAGCCGACCTGACGGGCAATCTTCACGATCTCTTTCGGATCGTCCGGCAATGCGCCTTCAGAACCCGGCACGCAAGGCACGCCGGTTTTGATCATGGTTTGCTTGGCCGTCACCTTGTCGCCCATCATCCGGATGGTTTCCGGGCGCGGGCCGATGAAGGTGAAGCCGGACTGCTCGACACGCTCGGCGAAGTCAGCGTTTTCCGACAGGAAGCCGTAGCCGGGGTGGATCGCTTCGGCGTCCGTCACTTCCGCCGCGCTGATCAGCGCCGGCATGTTCAGGTAGCTCAGATTCGAAGGCGCCGGGCCGATACAGACCGCCTCGTCGGCGAGCTTCACGTACTTGGCTTCCTTGTCGGCTTCCGAATAGACGACGACGGTCTTGACGCCGAGTTCGCGGCAGGCGCGCTGGATACGAAGCGCGATCTCGCCACGATTGGCAATAAGGATTTTTTCAAACATAGCGGGTTTTCGACTCATCAATGGGCGCCGGGTTGATCACAACGCAGGCAGCCTCAGAGGATCGGCCGCGCGCCCCGGGAGGGCAGGCGCACGGGCGGCAGGCGCAAAAAAAGCGCAAAGCGTGCCGCGTTAGCCGACCACGAACAACGGTTGGCCGTACTCGACCGCCTGGCCGTTGTCGACGAGGATTTCCTTGACCACACCGGACTTGTCCGACTCGATTTCGTTGAGCAGCTTCATCGCTTCGATGATGCAGATCGTCTGGCCTTCCTTGACCGTGTCGCCCACCTGGACAAACGGCTCGGCGCCCGGCGACGGCGCGCGGTAGAAGGTGCCGACCATCGGCGAGGTCACCACGTGGCCTTGCGGCGCTGCTGCGGCCGGCGCAGCCGGGACGCCCGCTGCCGCGGCCGGCGCTTCGCCGCCCACCATCGGTGCCGGTTGGGCATATTGCGGAGCATACGAAGCGGACGGTTGCACGTAAACCGGCGGCGCATTCTTGACGATGCGGACCTTGCCTTCGCCTTCGGTCACTTCGAGTTCGGAAATACCGGACTCCGAGACGAGGTCGATCAGAGTTTTCAGTTTACGTAGATCCATCAGGAAGCCCCTTTCAATGCGTAAAGTGCCGGCGCGTACGCAGCCGGCGCAAATTAGACGTGTTTGGAATCAGCCGCGCGACGAGCCGGCGGACAGCCGGTCGAGCGCGAATTCGAGCGCGTACAGATATCCCTTCCAGCCGAGGCCGCAAATCACGCCCTCAGCCTGGTCGGAGAAATACGAGTGATGCCGGAACGGTTCGCGGCGATGTACGTTCGACAGATGAATCTCGACGAACGGGATGCCGACCCCCGCCAGTGCGTCCCGAATGGCCACGCTGGTGTGCGTGTACGCGGCGGGATTGATCAGTATGAAATCGGTTTTCTCAGTCCGGGCGGATTGGATGCGATCGACGAGCGCGCCTTCATGATTGCTCTGGAACGACGCGAGTTCGACACCTGCGTCCGCTGCGCGGTCTGCCAGTGCCTGATCGATCTGCGGCAACGTCACACGGCCATAGACCTCGGGTTCCCGGGTGCCGAGAAGGTTGAGGTTGGGTCCGTGCAGTACCAGCAGTCGCGTCATGGTCGCTTCTTTTTCCGTGGAATTGGGCGCACTTTAGCGCTGATTAGAGAAACTTGTCTAGTTTCCTGCGCGTTCGGAACGACGTCAGCGACCTTTCGCCGCTCCTCCGGGCGCCCATCTTCTCTCAAATTTGAGCGAATTGCGCGTAATTTCGCGCCTTTTGCCCCGATCTGATCGTCAAAAGAATGTGAAATTTAGAGCGCGTCGAGCGTCTGTTTCAGCGCTTGCGGGTCGATTTGTCCTAATTTTGTCGAGCGGATGTTGCCTTTTGCGTCAATTACGACAGTAAAGGGCAGGCCACCGGCAGTATTGCCAAACGCGCGCGCAAGGTCGGCGCCGCCGAACCCGGTCACATAGACTGGATAGGCGACTTTCACCTTCTGCAGGAACGCCTGCACGTTTTTATCCGAATCGACGCCAAGTCCTACGAACTGGATCCCTTTTTTCGCGTATTCGCGCTGAAGTTGCGAAAGGGCAGGCATTTCTTCAACGCACGGCCCACACCACGACGCCCAGAAGTTGACGACAATTGGGTGACCTTTAAGCAAACTTAGCGATTGCGGCTTGCCGTCGACGTTCGTGACGGGGGCGGCCCAAAGCTGCTCAACGGCGCTTTGCGTGGAACCGGGCTGCACCGCTGCGTGGGCGACTTCTGGGTCGCCGTTCAGCCAATGATTAGCCAGCACTCCGCCGCCCGTAGCGGCGATCGCGACAATGGCGCCTGCCAGAATCCGACTCGTTTTCATTCCAGGTCTGTCTAATTAGTTGAAGGGGTGACGTTGCTGCTGTCGAGGAGCGCCTGAACCGCCTGCTGATTTGCCCGCGCAGTGCGGCCGCGTGCGTCGGCCCGTACCGCGCCGCGCAAGTCGTCGGTTTCGTAGAGGGCCACGTGAACGCCGGCCGGCTCCGCATCGCGCCCTTCGTTCATGGGGCGCCAGAGGAAGCTCAGCGTCTCGACGTAGCCGCGACCGGCAAAATGGCGCGTCTCCGAGACGTCGTACTGAATGTTGGCATTCAGAAAGTAGATCGCGACTTCTTTCGGATTGTCGCAGAACACCTGAAGATGGATATCCGAGTGTTCGCCGGCGGTGCCGCCGAGTACCGCGCCGGTCAGATACGGATTGAACGGCGCAAGCCGCTCCATCCAGTCGATCGCAATACGGCGTAGCCGCCGCAGCAGGGCCGGCTGGCTGTCACCCTGGAAAAGCGACTGATATTCACGGATTTCTTCTTCGATCTGATCGTTATCCGGCAGCCATTCGCCGGCAACACGGCTCTCGCCGACTACCTGCCGTGCCGCTTTACGCTTGGCCGTTGCGTAGTCCAGACCGTCTTCAGCGATCATCCTGGCAGCCGCGATGGCGATTTCCTCGCGCACGCGCTGCGGATCGAAATGTGATTTGCGAACCATCTCTCAATCATACTAGAGATTGATGACAGCCCTTTCTGGGCGGTTCGCGCCGGGTGTTTTACCCGGGCGGGGCGGGCGCCTGCCTTCGCGGCCCCCGCGCATAGGGCGATGGAAGGGCGTCGGTTACAATAGCGTCCTTTGCAGACGGTCGTTTCGGCCGCTCCTCTGCACTCCCATCCCTTGCAAAATACGCCCGCGCGGCACGACAGGCTTATGCACATCCACATCCTCGGTATCTGCGGCACGTTCATGGGCGGACTCGCGGTCCTCGCGCGCGGCGCGGGTCACACCGTGACGGGCTGCGACGCCGGCGTCTACCCGCCGATGAGCACGCAACTCGAGGCGCAAGGCATTCGTCTGATCGAAGGTTATGACGCTGAGCAGTTGAATGGCCTCAACGCCGACCTGTTCGTGATCGGCAATGTGGTTTCACGCGGCAACCCGCTGATGGAAGCGATCCTCGATCGTGGCCTGCCTTACACCTCCGGTCCGCAGTGGCTCGGCGAGCATGTGCTGAACGGCAAGTGGGTGTTGGCGGTGGCCGGTACGCACGGCAAGACCACAACCAGTTCGATGCTGACCTGGCTGCTCGAAGACGCGGGTCTCAATCCGGGCTTCCTGATCGGCGGCGTGCCGCTGAATTTCGGGGTGTCGGCGCGGCTGACCGATTCCAGCTTCTTCGTCATCGAAGCCGACGAGTACGACACGGCCTTCTTCGACAAGCGCTCGAAGTTCGTCCACTACCGGCCGAAAACCGCGGTACTGAACAACCTCGAGTTCGATCACGCCGACATTTTCCCGGATCTGGCGGCGATCGAAACACAATTCCATAACTTGATCCGCACGGTGCCGGGCATCGGCCGGATCGTCACGAACGGACGCGAAGACGCGCTGGCGCGTGTGCTGACGCGCGGTTGCTGGAGCGAAGTCGAGCGGTTCGGCGTGCAAGGCGGCTGGGAAACCTTGCCGGCGGAAGACGGCGTGCCGGTCGACGAGCGGTTCGCCGTGTATCACAACAGCGAGCGCGTCGGCGTGGTCGAGTGGCAGGTGCAGGGTGAGCACAACCGCATGAACGCGCTGGCCGCGATCGCCGCCGCGCGGCATGTCGGCGTGCCGCCGGCACAGGCCGCGAAGTCGCTGGCGAGCTTCCGGAATGTAAAGCGCCGCATGGAAGTGCGCGGCAGCGTTGACGGCGTAACGGTCTACGACGATTTTGCTCATCACCCCACGGCGATCGAAACCACGGTGGCCGGGCTGCGCGCCCGCGTTGGCCACGACAACACGCGGATCCTTGCCGTGCTGGAGCCGCGCTCGAATACCATGAAGCTCGGCGTGATGAAGGCGCAATTGCCGGCTAGTCTGGCGGACGCCGACCTGGTGTTCGGCTACGGCGCACCGGCCGGGCGCGATGCACTCGGCTGGGATCTCGGCGAAGCGCTCGCGCCGCTCGGCGGCAAAGCGCAGGCTTTCGACAACCTCGACGCGCTGGTCAAAGCGGTGGTACACGCCGCGCGCCCCGGCGATCAGATTCTGGTCATGAGCAACGGCGGCTTCGGCGGTGTCCATCAGAAGCTGCTTGACGCACTTTCGGCGCGAGGCGCGTCGTGATCCTCTATCTGCACGGTTTCCGTTCGTCACCCAATTCGTTCAAGGCGCGCGTGCTGGCGGCGCGCCTCGTCGAACTTGGCCGCAGCGACGAATGGTGCTGCCCGATGCTGCCGGTCTCGCCGCTGGAGACCGTGGCGCTCGCCGAGTCGCTGGTGGCGGCCGCGAAGCCGAAAAATGTGACGGTGATCGGCAGTTCGCTCGGCGGCTACTTCGCCACACATCTCGCCGAGAAACACGGCTGGCCGGCGGTGCTGCTGAACCCGGCGGTCGTGCCGCAGCGCGACCTGAGTGCCTATCTCGGCGAGCAGCCCTTGTGGCACGGCGGCGGTAGCATCACGGTTGAGCCGCATCATCTGGACGAGCTGCGCGCGCTGGGCGTCGCGTCGATCACGCGGCCCGAGCGCTATTATTTGATGGCCGCCACCGGCGACGAAGTGCTCGATTACCGCGAAATGCTTGCGCACTATCCGGGCGCGCGCACTACGCTGATCGAAGGGAGTGACCACGCGATCAGCGAATTCGCGCAGTACGTCGACGAGGTGCTGGCCTTTTGCGATGCCGAAGACGTCGAGCCGCCAGCGCCGCGCGAAGCGGCCTGACAGCGCCGACGATCCTGCAGCGAGGTCGTTGCGGATCACCAGATTCATGCCGCTGGCGTGCGTATCGCGCCGCGGATCCACTACCACGAACACGTTGCCGTGCCGCGCACGCAGTGACCGATAGCTGAACCCAATCGGGCGCGCCGGCAGATGCAAGTCAGAACGAGAGTATTGAGTGAACGTTTTCTTCGAGGAATCGGGCAGTTTCAAGGCGGGCAGCGTGCTGTCGCGGCAGGGCGATGCTTTTCAGGTCGAGCTGCCGGGCGGCCGGCGCGCCAAGGTGCGCGCGAAAGATGTATTGATCGAATTTGAAAAGCCGACGGCCGGCGAGCTGATGCAGCAGGCTGACGCCGCCGCACAGGAGATCGATCTGGACTTCCTGTGGGAATGTGCACCGGATGACGAATTCCCGTTTGCCGCGCTGGGCGCCGAGTACTTCGGTGAGACGTTCGGCTCCATCGAGCGCGCGGCGCTAGTGCTGCGTATGCACGGTGCACCGGTGTACTTCCGCCGCAAGGGCCGCGGCATGTATCAGCGCGCGCCGCAGGAGCAACTCAAGATGGCGCTCGCCGGGCTGGAGCGCAAGCGTCAGCAGGCGCTGGTGCAGGCCGGTTACGAAGATGAACTGAAGGCAGGCCGTCTGCCGGAAGGCTTCAGCGGCAGCAAGGCGCTGGCTCTGCTCACCAGGCCGGACAAGAACACGATCGAATACAAGGCGCTCGAAGGCGCGGCTGCGGCGCGCGGCATCTCGCAGGCGCGGCTGATGCTTGAATGCGGCGGGATTCCGTCGGCCCGCGCATTGCACGAAGCGAAATTCCTCTCCGAGTTTTTCCCGCACGGTACCGGTTTTCCGCCGGTCACGGTCGGCGCGTTGCCGGAAGATCTGCCGGAAGCCGACGTGCAGGCCTTCTCGATCGACGACATCACCACCACTGAAATTGACGATGCGTTCTCCGTCGAGCATCTGGCCGACGGCCGCGTGCGGATCGGCGTGCACATCGCCGCGCCGGCGCTTGGCATCGCGCGTGGCGACGATGTTGATGCGATCGCGCGCACGCGTTTGTCGACCGTCTATATGCCGGGCGACAAGATCACGATGCTGCCCGATAGCGTCGTCGAAGCGTTCACGCTGGCTGAGGGTGGCTTGCGGCCGGCGCTGTCGCTGTATGTGATCATCAATCGCGAGACGCAGGAAATCGTGGCGAGCGAAACGCGCGCCGAGCGCGTGTTCGTGAAGAACAATTTGCGCCACAACACGCTGGACGAGCTGGTTACCGAAGAGGCGCTCGCCGCCGGCACCGGCGATTATCCGCACAAGGAAGACATCGCCGTGCTGTGGCCGTTCGCGCAGGCGCTGTTCGAAAAGCGCCAGACCGCGCGCGCCGGTTACGGCCTGCGTCGCGAAGTGCAGCGCAACACCGATTTCAACTTCTATGTGGAAGGCGAGCACATCACGATCACGCCGCGCCGACGCGGGTCGCCGCTCGACACGATCGTCGCGGAACTTGCGATTCTCGCCAACTCGTCGTGGGGTGCGTTCCTGCACGACCATGGCGTGCCGGGCATCTATCGTTCACAGCGCGCGTTCGGTGCGCCGACCGGGCCGAAGCGCACCCGCATGCAGACCAATGCGGCGCCGCACGAAGGCCTGGGCGTCACGCAGTACGCGTGGAGCACGTCGCCGCTGCGCCGTTACGTCGACCTCGTGAACCAGTGGCAGTTGCTTGCCTGCGTGCAGCATGGCGTGACCGCGAAACTGGCCGCGCCGTTCAAGCCGAAGGACGCCGATCTGTTCGCCGTCGTGCAAGGTTTCGACGACACCTACACCGCGTACGCCGATCACCAGCGCCGTATGGAGTACTTCTGGTGCCTGCGGTGGCTAAAGCAGGAGAATAGGAAGCAGGTGGTGGCATCCGTGGTGAAGGGCGATCTCGTGCGCCTCGAAGAGATTCCGCTGCTGCTGCATGTGCCGGGCCTCGGCGTGCACGCACGTGGTACGCGTTTGCAGATGGAAGTGATGTCGATCGACGAACTGACCGTCGAAGCGTCCGTGCGCCTGCTGCATGTGCTCGACGCGCCTACGGTGACGAGCGGCAGCGAAGCTGAAGAAGCCGACGAGGGTGACGAGGAAATTATCGATGTGGCGGAGGAAAGCGCTGAAGGCGAAGCCGAGGCTCAGGCGGAAGCCGACCTCGACGGCGGCGCGGCTGAACCGGGCGATGCCGAAAACGGCGCCGGCGATGCCGCAGCCGATCAGCAGCATGTCGCGGAGCCGGGGCGATGAGCGCTAGCGACTCACGTGACCGCTACGCGGTCATCGGCAATCCGGTTGGCCATAGCAAATCGCCGTTCATTCATGGCCGCTTTGCCGCGCAAACCGGCGAGCCGATCGAGTACGGCCACTTGCTCGCGCCGGTGGATGCTTTCGTGCCCCATGTGCGCGCTTTTATCGACGCGGGCGGCCGCGGCCTCAACGTGACGGTGCCGTTCAAGCTCGACGCGCATGCGTTCGCTAACACCCTGTCGCCGCGCGCGGCGGCAGCGGGCGCAGTGAATACATTGCGGTTCGACGCGGGCGGTGTCTACGGCGACAACACGGACGGTTTCGGTCTGGTGCGCGACATCGAAGTGAATCTCGGCGTCTCGTTGAAGGGTGCACGGATTTTGCTGCTTGGTGCGGGCGGTGCCGCGCGCGGTGTCGTGCTGCCGATACTGGACCGCGCGCCGCACACGCTGACCATCGTCAACCGTACGGCGGCGAAGGCCGAAGCGCTCGTCGAGCAGTTCGCGCAGGCTGCGGGCGATGCCGCTTGCCGCCTGACCGGCGGCAGCGCGCGAGCGATCGAAGCCGGCCCATACGACGTGATCGTGAACGCGACGGCGGGCAGCCTGGATGCATCGTTGCCCGAGTGTGATGACCGCGCGTTCGGCAGCGGCACGCTCGCTTACGACATGATGTACGGGGCGCATCCTACGGTGTTCATGGAGCATGCGCAGAAGCTGGGTGCGCGCGGCGCCGATGGTCTCGGCATGCTGGTCGAGCAGGCGGCCGAATCGTTTTACGTGTGGCGTGGTGTGCGGCCCGATGGCGCACCTGTGCTGGCCGAATTGCGTGCGCTGTTGACGGCGCCGTCGCACGCCTAAGCGGCGGCTTTAGCCCCTCGGAACTCATCGACTCGAGAACCTAAACCACGATGACAGCAACGCGGCGCGCGAGCCGGCCAGGTCCGGTGCGATGGATGTTTTATCTGGGTGCCGTGGCGGCGATTGCATGGCTTGCGACCCAGGTGTTTTACTTCGCGCAGATCGCGGTGTGGAACTACGTGAATCCCCAGTCGACGGCTTTCATGCGGTCGGATGCATGGCGCTTGTCGGAGGATCGGCCCGATCTTTCGGTGCAGCATACGTGGGTGCCGTATGAGCAGATTTCGCACAATCTGAAGCGGGCGATTATCGCTTCTGAAGACGCGAATTTCGTGAATAACAACGGCTACGAGACGGACGCCATTTTGCAGGCATGGGAGCGGAATAAGACCAAGGGCAAGATTGTTCGCGGCGGGTCGACGATTACCCAGCAACTGGCGCGCAATCTGTTTTTATCTCGTGAGAAGAGTTATATCCGTAAGGGTCAGGAGTTGATCATCACGTGGATGCTCGAGACCCTGATGGATAAGCAGCGGATCTTTGAGATCTATCTCAACTCCGTTGAGTGGGGGAATGGGGTTTATGGTGCTGAGGCGGCGGCGCATTATTACTACAAGACTTCTGCTGCTAAGTTGACTGCTGGGCAGTCGGCCCGGCTTGCTGTGATGCTGCCGCAGCCTAAGTATTTTGATGAGCACAGAGGCTCAGGGTATCTCGCTCAGCGGTCGCGCGTGATTGCGCGGAGGATGGGGGCGGCGGAGTTGCCGGATTAAGGGTTTTGCCTGCTCGGCGGTTCTTGTTTGTTCGCCTGCGGTAGTGGCCATTTCCTGGTTTTTTGCCTGCGCGGCGCTTGTTTCTGTGTGCCTGTGGCGTTGGCCTTTCCTTGAATTGTTATTGGTTTATTAGCGTCGCCCCTGTGCGGGGCGGGCACTTACTTCTCTTTGCCGGCCGCAAAGAAAAGTAAGCAAGAGAAAGCGGCTCAAACCGCTAATTCTTAAGCGGGTCTCCTGGCTTGGAGGGGGCCGTGGTGCATCTGGAATCGGTGCACTCGCACATTCAGCCCAGGTGACAAGGCCATCATTCTTCCGGCGGCGCTGCGCGCGCCGCAGCGTACTTCACCAGACCATCGTTTTTTCTGCGCCTCGCCAAGCGTACTTCATAGAATCATTTGCTCGTTTTCGCGCGCGAGCTTCACTCGACGTCGCGACTCACCGTTGTATCCCCAACATTTCTACAATACGCCGATA
>NZ_JAQQDU010000142.1:0-17003 GCF_046027825.1 Paraburkholderia sediminicola | reverse complement strand
CTGGTTCGAGGATGGTCCGGCCGTGAACGTCGAGTTCGCGCGCCAGTCGCAGGACGGTCGGATAACTCTCGTGCTGGTTCCAGACTCATTGACGGTCCAGAGTCTATGGGCGCAAATGGACGTCGCCGACTTGAACACCGCGCGGGAAGCACTCCGCGTTCGCGAAGGCATCGGGCCAAAGAACGCTAGCAGTATCGGACTGTGGCGCGATAATCGGACTCTGGTCCCCCGAACTCGAGCCACCGTCGGACACAATATCCGACCTTGAAGAGTGGGCAGGTGCTCGAGGTATCGATGGAGTCGTGTGGACTGCGTTGCCGCCGAAGTTTGACGGCCGTGAGCAAATGCCTAGCGTGGAGAACGTCGTCGAATACTTGAACGAGCTGACAGGTGAGAAGCGCGAGAACGCTAAACGCTACATCCGCCGCACACCTCGACAAATAGCCACCCGTTACCGGCGACAAATTGAGGCGAGCTTGAATTGGACGCCCGCCGAAGACACCTGAAACTGAGCGGCGACGCCTTGCATCGGCGTCGTGAGTTCATGATGATCCGGTAACCAGACGGTAACGGAAATCAGAATAGAAAAAGGCCTCACAAGCATTGCTTGTAAGGCCTTGATTTCTTTGGTCGGGGCGAGAGGATTTGAACCTCCGACCACCTGCACCCCATGCAGGTACGCTACCAGGCTGCGCTACGCCCCGAACAGCTAAAAATTATAACAGACACTTCGAGCGATTAGAACCGCCCTGCGCTAACAAAGCAAACTAGTGACCTAACAAATCGATCACATGCAGTAATTCCTTGCGCAACTGCTCGACATCCACCGCAGCCGTTGCTGCCGGCGCCGCTGCGCCCTCGCCTTCTTCGACCACATCGGCCGGCGCACCGTGCGCGCCACCACCAGGTGAATCAAGCCGATTTCGTGCGCCGTTAATCGTGAAGCCCTGTTCATACAGCAACTCACGAATCCGCCGGATCAACAGCACCTCATGATGCTGGTAGTACCGGCGATTGCCGCGCCGCTTGACCGGCCTCAACTGCGTGAACTCCTGTTCCCAATAGCGCAGCACATGCGGTTTCACACCGCATAGTTCGCTGACCTCACCAATCGTGAAGTAGCGCTTCGCCGGAATCGGAGGCAAGACGACTTTTTCGATCGTCGCTGTCATCGTCAGTTAGCCGTCGTGGTGGGTTGCGCAGGGACGCGCCCGTCAATCAGCGCGCGAAGCTCGCTTCAGCGCCGTTCTCAACCAGCGCTTTCAGCTTTTGACTTGCATGGAACGTCACAACGCGGCGCGCGGCGATCGGAATCGCCTCGCCGGTCTTCGGGTTTCTGCCGGGACGCTGGGGTTTGTCGCGCAACTGGAAGTTGCCGAACCCCGACAGCTTCACGCTGTCGCCACTCTCCAGCGCATCGCGGATCACCTCGAAGAATGCTTCGACCATGTCTTTCGCTTCCCGCTTGTTGAGCCCGACATTGTCGAACAGCAACTCGGCAAGTTCAGCCTTGGTCAGCGTCGGCGTTTCGGTGGAAACGGCCGCGGGTGATGTCGGAATATCGCGAATCATGGCGCTGCGTTGCGCCGTAAGAAGGGCTTCGAAATCACTCGAGTTCATTTCATTCATATCTATCAAATGGCGCGCCAAGCAGAAACGGAGGTTGCGAAAAAATGCCGTGCAAACGTTAAATGCGGGTTATCCACGCAACCGTGCGCCATATACTCGAGCCAGACGTTCCACCAGAGTTTGAATAGCCAGATCGACCGTTTCATCCTGAAGGGTCCCGCCAGTATCTTGCAAGGTCACACGGAACGCAAGGCTTTTCTCGTGAGCAGCCAGACCACCGGAAGTGTTTGATTTTGGACGGAATTCGTCGAAAAGCGCAACCTTCTGAACAGTCTTGCAGGCCGCTTCAGACTGAGCCTTCTGGAGCTCGTCCAGCAACGCCTGAACCTCGATTTTCTGATCGACGACTACCGCAATATCGCGACGCACCGGCGGAAATTTAGACACGTCTGCCGGAGTCGGCAATACGCGCTGCATTAATGCTTCCGCTTCGACTTCAAACAGAATCGGCGCATGCGGTAAATCATATTTTTGCATCCAGCGCGGATGCAATTCGCCAATCCAGCCCACTGCGCGGCCATTCAGTTCAATACGCGCGCTGCGGCCCGGATGCAATGCCGGATGCTCCGCTTTCACGAAGCTTGCCACCGCAGGCGCAAGCACCGCTTCCAGATCGCCCTTCACGTCGAAGTAGTCGACCGGGCGCGTTTGCGCGCCCCACTGCTCTTCGAGCGCGGGACCGTAGGCGAGGCCGCCGATCATTTTCGGCTGCGCGAAACCTTCGACCGTCAATTCGCCTGCCTTGATCGACGGATCGTGCAGGAACACGCGGCCGGCTTCAAACACGCGCACGCGATCAGCCGCGCGACGGTTCAGGTTCGTGCGCAGAACGTTGATCAGGCTGCCGAACAGCGTGGTGCGCATGACCGACAACTGGCTCGCGATCGGATTCAACAGACGTACCGGCTTGTCGTTACCGGCGAAGTCCTGCTCCCACTCGGCGTCCACGAAACTGAAATTGACCGTTTCCGCGTAATCGCGCGCGGCGAGCGCGTGACGAATCACATGAATCGAGCGCTGCGTTTCGTTGGTCGGCAGCATTTCGCTGGTCGCGACGGGCGGACGTGCCGGGATCTTCTCGAAGCCGTAGATACGCGCCACTTCTTCGATCAGGTCTTCTTCGATTTCGATATCGAAACGGTACGACGGCGGGTTCACCGAGAACGTATCGCCGTCGCGTTCGAAGCTTAGGCCGAGGCGCGTGAAGATCTGGGCGATTTCGTCCGCGTCGATCTTGATGCCGATGATGCGGTTCGCGCGCGAGACACGCATCTTCACCGGCTCACGCTTGGGTACATTGACGGTTTGATCGTCGACCGGGCCGGCTTCGCCGCCGCAGATATCGAGGATCAATTGCGTGATGCGTTCGATGTGTTCGACGGTGGTCGCGTAATCGACACCACGTTCGAAGCGGTGACCTGCATCGGTCGAGAAATTGTATTTGCGCGAGCGGCCGCGAATGCTATCCGGCCACCAGAACGCGGCTTCGAGATAGATATTGGTGGTGTCGAGCGTGACGGCCGTGCTGTCGCCGCCCATGATGCCGGCGAGACTCTCGATGTGCTGTTCATCGGCGATCACGCCAACGGTTTCGTCGAGTTCAACGGTGTTGCCGTTCAACAGCTTGAGCGTTTCGCCCTTGCGGCCCCAACGCACGTCCATGCCGCCGTGGATCTTGTCCAGATCGAATACGTGCGACGGGCGCCCCAGCTCGAGCATCACATAGTTTGAGATGTCGACGAGCGCGGAGATGCTGCGTTGACCCGAACGCTCCAGACGCTGCACCATCCATTGCGGCGACTTCGCGCGCGCATTCACGCCACGGATCACGCGGCCCGAAAAACGGCCGCACAGATCGGGGGCCGAGATTTTGACGGGCAACGTTTCGTTGAGCTTGACTTCGACTGGCTTGATCTCAAGCGGACGCAGCGGCGCACCGGTGATGGCCGATGTCTCGCGCGCCACACCGAACACCGACAGGCAGTCCGCCTTGTTCGGCGTCAGCTTGATTTCGAAAACCGTGTCGTCGAGATTGAGCGTTTCGCGGATGTCCTGGCCGATCGGCGTATCTTCCGGCAGGATCATCAGGCCGCTATGATCTTCCGAGAGTTTCAGTTCGCGTGCCGAGCACAGCATGCCCTGACTTTCCACGCCGCGCAGCTTCGAGAGCTTGATCGCGAACGGCGTGCCGCCCTCTTCGGCCGGCGGCAGTTGCGCGCCAACCAGCGCGACCGGCACCTTGATGCCCGGCGCGACATTCGGCGCACCGCACACGATGTTCAGCGTCGCGCCCGTGCCGGCGTCGACCTGACACACGTTGAGCTTATCTGCGTCCGGGTGCTTGACGACTTCCAGCACCTGGCCGACGACGATCTTCGAGGTCGGCGGCGCGGCCGGCCGCAGGTCTTCGACTTCGAGACCCGCCATCGTCAACGCGTGCGACAGCTCATCGGTCGTCAGTTGCGGATCGACAAAGGTTCTCAGCCAGGATTCCGGGAATTGCATGGTTCTGTGGTCGTTCTGATCAGGTTAGGTCCACATCCGGCAGGCGGCCCATTGATTCACTGGGCACTGCCGGGGACGCTGCTCGCGGCTACGCACTGCGTGCAATGCCGCGCTCTATGCTTGTCGCGTTCGTACGCGCCAGTTCAGGCGAATTGACGCAGGAAACGCAGGTCGTTTTCGAAGAACAGACGCAGGTCTTGCACGCCATAACGCAACATCGTCAGCCGCTCGAGGCCGCTGCCGAAAGCAAAGCCGATGTAACGCTCGGGGTCGAGGCCCATGTTGCGGATCACCGTGGGGTGAACCTGGCCGGAACCCGAAATTTCGAGCCACTTGCCGGCGTTCTTGCCCGTTTCGAACAGCATGTCGATTTCAGCCGACGGTTCGGTAAACGGAAAGTACGACGGACGGAAGCGCACCTGAATATCGTCGCGCTCGAAGAATTTCTTGAGGAAGTCGGAGTAGACGCCCTTCAGGTCCGCGAAGCTGATGTTCTCATCGATCCACAGGCCTTCAACCTGGTTGAACATCGGCGAATGCGTTGCATCGCTGTCCACACGATACGTGCGGCCCGGCACGATCACCTTGATGGGCGGCGTGTTGGTACGGGCGTAACGCACCTGCATCGGGCTGGTGTGCGTGCGCAGCAGCAGCTGGCGGCCGTCGGCGTCTTTGCCGTCGACGTAGAAGGTGTCCTGCATCGAACGCGCCGGGTGGTTTTCCGGGCTGTTCAGCGAGGTGAAGTTGTACCAGTCGGTTTCGATTTCGGGGCCGTCGGCCACGTCGAATCCGATCGACCGGAAAATCTGTTCGACGCGCTCCCATGTGCGCATCACCGGGTGCAGGCTGCCTGCGCCGGTGCCGCGGCCGGGCAGCGTGACGTCGATGGCTTCAGCGGCGAGGCGCTGGTTCAACAACGCGTCGGCCAGCGCCTGACGGCGGGCCGTCAACGCGGCTTCCACTTGTTGCTTGACGAGGTTGATCCGTGCGCCTTCGGTCTTGCGCGTTTCAGGATCGAGTTTGCCAAGGCCCTTCAAGAGCTCGGTCAGCGCACCCGATTTGCCGAGAAAGCGCGCTTTCTCGTTCTCGAGGGTGGTGACGTCAGAGGCTTCTGCGAAGGCTTTTTGCGCGTCGGCGACAATCTGGTCCAGATCCATTGATCCCATCATTTCAACGTCAGTGTTCTATCGAAGCAAACTGGTTCTACCAACAAAAACGGGGCTCGGTGAGGAGCCCCGTTTTTGCTGCAGCGTCACCGAGACTACCGGATGTTCGCTGCAACGAACCACGCAGTTTAATTGCCCAAAGCGCAATCAGGCTGCAACGGCGGCTTTCACCTGCTGAACGATCGCAGCAAAAGCAGCCTTGTCGAACACAGCCATGTCGGCCAGCACCTTGCGGTCGAGTTCGATCGAAGCCTTCTTCAGGCCGTTGATGAACACGCTGTACGTCATGTCGTGCTGACGCACCGCCGCGTTGATACGCGTGATCCACAATGCACGGAACACACGCTTCTTGTTGCGGCGATCGCGGTAGGCGTATTGGCCTGCGCGCATGACCGCCTGCTTGGCGATGCGATAGACGTTATTGCGACGGCCGCGGTAACCCTTGGCCAGCTTGATGATCTTCTTGTGACGGGCCCGTGCGGTAACCCCACGTTTTACTCGAGGCATATCTTGCTCCTATGAGTGTCGGTTAAGGGTTAAGCGAACGGCAGCATTGCGCGCACGGAGTTCATATCTGACTCATGAACTGACGTGGAACCGCGCAGATGGCGTTTGTTCTTGGTGGTCTTCTTGGTAAGAATGTGGCGCTTGAAGGCCTGACCGCGCTTGACGGTACCGCCCGGACGCACCACGAAGCGCTTTGCAGCACTCTTCTTGGTCTTCATCTTCGGCATGACAACTCCATTATTAGATGGATATGGGTGTGCGGTCGGCCAGATGGCCATTACCCGCCCTTCGAAACCCATTCCACTTGGTATGCAGACCGCCGACATTGCTGGCGGCCGCTTTTCAGGAAGCGGCGCGCATTGACACGCACGCCGTTCCGAAACCTGCCGATACCACACCGGACACCCGGCACAGCATCGTTCAATCTTTGACAACCGGAGCGCGCACCACACGATGCGCCGCTACTCCAGCCGCTTACTTCTTTTTCTTCGGAGCGAGCACCATGATCATCTGGCGCCCTTCCATTTTCGGCATCTGCTCGACCTGACCGACTTCGTCGAGGTCCGTGCGCAGGCGCTCGAGCATGCGCATACCGATTTCCTGGTGAGCCATTTCGCGGCCACGGAAACGCAACGTGATTTTCGTCTTGTCGCCGTCGTCGAGGAAGCGGATGAGGTTGCGCAGTTTGACGTTGTAATCGCCGTCATCGGTGCCCGGGCGGAATTTAACTTCCTTAACCTGGACAATCTTCTGCTTCAGCTTGGCCTCGTGTTGCTTCTTCGCTTCCGAGTACTTGAACTTGCCGTAGTCCATCAAACGGCAGACCGGCGGAACCGCTTGCGGTGCGATTTCAACCAGATCCACATCCTGCTGTTCCGACATGCGGAACGCATCAGCGAGTTTCACGATGCCGAGCGGTTCGTTCTCGACGCCGACCAGACGCACCTCGGGTGCTGTAATTTCACCGTTGATGCGGTGCGCAGACTTATCAGTAGCGATGTTACGTTTCCTCTAAAAATTAAAAAAACGAGCCGGGCTGCCAAGTGGCTCAGTTGAACGACTGCACATCCTGGCGCAGACGCTCAATGAAGGTATCGAGAGGCATCACGCCCAGATCGACACCACCACGGGCACGCACGGCTACCGTTTGGGCTTCACGCTCTTTGTCGCCGACCACAAGCAGGTACGGCACCTTTTCCAGCGTGTGCTCCCGTATTTTATAGCTAATCTTCTCGTTGCGCAAATCGGCCTCTACTCTAACCCCTTGTTTTTGCAACGATTGGGCTAGAGACTGCGCATATTCGGTCTGACTTTCCGCGATATTCATCACCACAACCTGCATGGGCGCGAGCCACGACGGCATTGCACCAGCATGGTGCTCGATCAGAATACCGAGAAAACGCTCCATTGATCCGACGATTGCACGGTGCAGCATGATCGGCCGGCGGCGGCTATTGTCTTCTGCCACGTACTCGGCGCCGAGGCGCTCCGGCAGCACCATATCGAGCTGCAATGTGCCGCACTGCCACGAACGGCCGAGCGCGTCCTTGATGTGGTACTCGACCTTCGGGCCGTAGAACGCGCCCTCGCCCGGCAACTCTTCCCACGTCACGCCGCAAGCCGTCAGCGCCTCGCGCAGACCCTGCTCCGCACGATCCCACGTCTCATCCGTGCCGGCGCGCGCATCCGGGCGCAACGACAGCTTGATCTCGACATTGTCGAAGCCGAAGTCTTTATAGACGCTCATCGCCAGCGTGTTGAACGCGATCGATTCGCTGATGAACTGGTCTTCGGTACAGAAAATGTGCGCGTCGTCCTGCACGAAGCCACGCACGCGCATCAGGCCATGCAGCGCACCCGACGATTCGTTGCGGTGGCACGAGCCGAACTCCGCGTAACGCAGCGGCAGATCGCGATACGAGCGCAGACCGTGGTTGAACACCTGCACGTGACCCGGGCAGTTCATCGGCTTGATCGCGTAGTCGCGCTTTTCCGATTCCGTCGTGAACATGTTTTCACGATAGTTCTGCCAGTGGCCCGACGCTTCCCACAGCGAGCGGTCCATGATCATCGGCGTCTTGATCTCAAGGTAGCCGGCGTCATTCACGCGGCGGCGCATGTACTGTTCGACCTGCTGCCACAGCGTCCAGCCACGCGGATGCCAGAACACCATGCCCGGCGACTCGTCTTGCATATGGAACAGATCGAGTTGCTTGCCGAGCTTGCGGTGATCGCGCTTTTCCGCCTCTTCGAGCATGTGCAGATACGCGTCCTGGTCTTCCTTCTTCGTCCAGGCCGTACCGTAGATGCGCTGCAACTGTTCGTTCTTCGAGTCGCCACGCCAATAGGCGCCCGCGAGCTTCATCAGCTTGAAGACCTTCAGCTTGCCGGTGGACGGCACGTGCGGGCCGCGGCACAAATCGGTGAAGCCGCCGTGCGAGTACAGCTTGATTTCGTCGCTGGCGGGAATCGATTCGATGATCTCGGCCTTGTACTTTTCGCCGATGCTCTTGAAGTAGTCCACGGCTTCGTCGCGTGACACCACGCGGCGCGAGACCGGCTCGTCTTTCTTCGCCAGCTCCTGCATGCGCTTTTCGATCTTTTCGAGATCTTCAGGCGTGAAGGGACGGTTGTAGGCGAAGTCGTAGTAGAAGCCGTTGTCGATCACCGGACCGATCGTGACCTGCGCTTCCGGATACAGGTCTTTCACTGCGTACGCGAGCAAGTGCGCCGCGGAGTGACGAATGATGTCGAGGCCGTCGGCGTCTTTCTCGGTGACGATGGCAAGCGCCACGTCACGATCGATCAGCGTGGACGTGTCGACGAGTTCACCGTCGATCTTGCCGCCAAGCGCGGCCTTTGCGAGGCCGGGGCCGATCGAGGCGGCCACTTCGGCGACGGTCACCGGATGCTCGTACTGTCGAACTGAACCGTCAGGCAGACGTATCGAAACCATTGCGTTCTCCGTGGTGCCGACCGGCGGCGGCACATACAACCAGGTCAAAAAAACCAAAAAAAATGCGGCCCCACTTTCGAGGGGCCGCATTCACATTTCCTGCTAACTACAGTGGCGAAAGTGGTCCTCGACTAGCGTCGCTCCGAAGTAGTTTCGGTCAACGTTCGCGGTGCCATAACCGTATTTGCCTTTTGCGCCGAAGCGCTTACTGCAGCTTGCGAAACCCCGGAAAAACCGGAATTTCTCTTTCGTTGGTAGGCTCGATTGGACTCGAACCAACGACCCCCACCATGTCAAGGTGGTGCTCTAACCAGCTGAGCTACGAGCCTGAAGAAACGAGATTATATGGAGCCCCACACCGCTTGGCAAGTACTTTTATGCACCGACTTTAAATTTCTACGCACACACTCGGGCGCGTCGAACCGATGCCTGCAGGTACTTGCAGGCATCGACAGTCACCCGCCGCCGCGCCCGTGCATCAATTCTTGCGTGAAGCGCACACCACGCCCGTTACTTCACCGAGCAAGGTACACGCGCGCTGAATTTGCGCAGCGCTCGAGACCTCGACAGTGAATTGCATGAATGCGGCGTTACGACGCGATTGCGTTTTCACCCCGATCACATTCATCTTCTCGCGCGCGAAAACTTCGGAGATATCGCGCAGCAAACCTTGCCGATCCGTTGCCTCAATACTGAGGTCGACGGGATAGACCGATTGCCCGCGGCCGCTCATGACATCTGCCGACCATGCGGTTTGCAACACCCGCTCCGGCGCGCGATCGGCCATGCGCAGGAAGGTCGGGCAATCGCTGCGGTGGATCGACATGCCCTTGCCGCGCGTGACGAAGCCGCTGATGTCGTCAGGCGGTGCGGGACGGCAACAGCGCGCGAGTTGCGTGAGCAAGGCGTCGACGCCGACCACCAGCACACCCGTGGAAGCCCCACGGGCGACGCTCGCACCGCTGCTGCGCTTCTCGAACTGCTCCGGCGCTTCGACGACAGGCTCGGGCGGCGGCGCATCGTGCAGCGCCTGTTCGACGAGCCGCAGGCTGAACTCTTCCTTGCCGACCACCGAGAACAGATCGTCGGTGGTCTTGAAGCCGAGCTTGGCGGCGAGCTGATCGAGATTGACCGAGGTCTTGCCCTCGCGCTGCAGAGTCTTTTCGACCATGGCACGGCCGCTCGCGATGTGCTCCTGCACTTCGACCGCGTTGAACCACGCGCGCACTTTCTGCCGCGCCCGATGGCTCTGCAGATAGCCGAGTTGCGGGTTGAGCCAGTCACGCGACGGACCGCCCTCTTTCACCGCGACGATCTCGACCGTCTGACCGTTCTGCAACGGCGTGTTGAGCGGCACCATCGCGCCATCGACACGCGCTCCACGGCAGCGATGCCCCAGCTCGCTATGCAGGTGATACGCGAAGTCCACCGGTGTCGCGCCGTGCGGCAGCGGAATCACCCGCGCTTGCGGCGTAAGCACGTAGATGTGGTCGTCGTCGAGCGTAGCCTGGCGCAACTGCTCCCACGGCTGCGCGGCGCGCTTCTCGCCGTGCTCGCCTTCCGACACTTCGTCTTTCCACGCGAGCAGCTGACGCAACCACGCGATCTTCTCGTCGTACTTCTCATTGGCGCTGAACTGGCCGCCGTAACCACGCGTGCCCGCTTCCTTGTAGCGCCAGTGCGCCGCCACGCCGTACTCGGCGAACTGATGCATTTCCTGCGTGCGGATCTGCACTTCGAACGCGCGGCCGTCGTCGCCGATCACAACCGTGTGCAGCGATTTATAGCCGTTCGGCTTTGGCCGCGAGATGTAATCGTCGAACTCCTTCGGCACTGGCTGCCACAGGTTGTGCACGATGCCGAGCACCGTGTAGCAATCCTTGATGTCCGGCACGATGACGCGAAACGCGCGCACGTCGTACAGTTCGGCGAAGTCCAGTTCCTTGCCGCGCATCTTGCGCCAGATGCTGTAGATATGTTTGGGCCGGCCGCTGACTTCGGCCTCTACATTCGCCGCAGCCAACTCCTGCTGCAGCCGCTCGATCGCCTGCGCAACATAACTTTCGCGCTCGACGCGCTTCTCGTCGAGCAGCTTGGCGATGCGCTTGTAAGTGACCGGCTCTTCGAAACGGAGTGCGAGATCCTCGAGTTCCCATTTCAGTTGCCAGATGCCGAGACGGTTGGCGAGCGGTGCGTAAATATCGAGCGTCTCACGCGCGACGTCGGGCGACGGCGTGATTTTCGCCGCTGCGTAGTAACGCAGCGATTGCAAGCGCGACGCGAGCCGTATCAGCACGACACGAATGTCCTGTGCGAACGCGAGCAGCATCTTGCGCAGCGCCTCGACCTGCGCGCGGCGCGCGGCCTGTGCATCGCGCCCTGCTTCAGGCATCGCATTCTGCGCGGCGCGCAAACTGACCGTACCGAGACGCAGCAACTTGCGCACGTCGCCGACCAGTTGCGCGACTTCTTCGCCGAAGTTGTCGGCAATCACGCGCTCCGGGTCTTGCAGATGCGGCGTCAGCGCAAACAGGGCCGCCGCCAGCACAGCCGGCGGATCGACGTTGAGCGTGCGCATGATCGACGCCGTACCCGCCGCATGATCCGCCAGCAACTCGCCCGATGAGAGCCGCACCTCGCCCGCATATTCGCGCACGAACGCCATCGCTTCGTCGAAGGAAGGGATGGGTGCCGGCGTGCTCGTTACGATTTCGGTAGTCATGGTGCGACGGCCCACCGGGCCAGACGGATCAACGGAATTTCAACAACAACTGCCAGACCAGGTTCAGTCAGGCTCAATCGCGCTGCGCCGCGACCACGACGATTTCGACGAGGCACTTCGGATTCGCGAGCTTCGCTTCCACGGTAGCGCGCGGCGGCGTGGCGCCTTGTGCGACCCACTCGTCCCACACTGCGTTCATGCCGGCGAAATGCACCATGTCCGAGATATAGATCTGCACGGACAACAAGTGCGACTTGTCGCTGTTCACTTCATCCAGCAGACGGTCGATATGGCCGAGCACTTCGCGCGTCTGACCCGTGATGTCCTGATCCGCGTCTTCGGCGATCTGGCCCGCGAGGTATACGGTGCCGTTGTGCACGGCGATTTCCGAGAGACGCTTGCCGACGTGGTGACGAATGACTGCCATGAAGAATCCTGAGGTTGGTTGAAAGTTGATCGAAGATGCGTTTCGCATTGCGCCCAGTCAAGGACGCCGCGTGGAACCCTACATTATGACGCGTCGGCGGCCGGACCGATAAAGAACTGCCTCGCGAGGTCAATCTGATCGGCCGACAGAAACGCCGGCGCATGCCCCACGCCCGCGATTTCAGCGCTCGATACGGCGCGCCCGGTCTCGACCATCTTCGCGACGGTCTCACGCGAGAGCAGATCCGATTGCTCACCGCGCACCACCAGCACCGGCCCCTGAAACACAGCGAGTGAACGCCACAGCGCCGCCTCGCCGAGCTTGGTCGCCTCTTCGGTCGTTGCCGCGAACGGCTGCGCAATCCGCGGGTCATAGCGGAGCAACCATGCGCCGTCCTGTTCGTGCAGAAGCGGCGTATTGATCTCACGCCATTCGTCCGGCGTGAGCGGGCCAAAGGTTTGCGCTAGCAACGCGGCATAGTCGATGCCCTGCTGTAGCGTTTCGAAACGCACGGGCTTGCCAAGGTAATCGCCGATGCGCTGCACGGCCACCGGCTCCAGATGCGGACCAACGTCGTTCAAGAGCATTTTGCGGATCGGCGTTTCGGGCAGGCCGGCCAGCGCGAGTCCGATCAGACCGCCCATCGAAGTGCCGAACCAGTCGACCGTTTCGACGTTCAGGCGCGCAATCAGCGTGACCATGTCAGCGACGTACTGCGGCACGCTATAGAAGTTGGGGTTCGCGAGCCACGAAGACAAGCCCCGCCCCACCACATCCGGGCACACCACACGGTAAGTGCCGGTGAATTCTGCCGCGAGACGGTCGAAATCGCGCCCTGAGCGCGTCAGGCCATGCACGCACAGCAGCACACGTGGGTTGGCCGGGTCGCCCCACTCGGCGTAGGCGACACGATGCAAGCCACCGGCGCTCGCGCACTGCACATAACGTTGGCGCGGCGCGGGCCGCCCTGCGGTGGAAGCGGACGTTTCGGTCATCTGGGTTCCTTGCAAAAACGCTGCGGATTCGGCCTGGATACAGCAGGGATCAATGCGTGTCCAATCTTCAAAGGATTGTAAACCGCTTTGCCGCGCGACAAGGATCGGTCAAACGGCCTAGGACAGCCCGGGACTGCGCAGAACGAACACCCAGCGCATACAGTGCAACTCGCACTCACAAGGTTGCGCCCATGCTGGGCGCACCAAAACAAAGCGGGCGAGGCTTTCGCCCCGCCCGCTCCGGACCCCTACTTACCGCCACATTCCGGTCCATGCGGACCGGCATCGCGAGCGGCCCATCATGCCGCTCAGCTCACCGCGCTCACGTCCAGCGGTGCGCCTGTCTTCGCCTTGATTTCCTCGACGCTGATGCCCGGCGCCAGCTCAGTCACCTTCAGACCGTCTTCCGTCACTTCGATCACGCCGAGGTCGGTAATGATCTGATCGACCACGCCCACGCCCGTCAGCGGCAACGTGCATTCTTCGAGGATCTTGTGCTGGTCGCCCTTCGCGACGTGCTCCATCAGCACGACCACACGCTTGACGCCCGCAACCAGATCCATCGCGCCGCCCATGCCCTTGATCATCTTGCCGGGGATCATCCAGTTGGCCAGATCGCCCTTCTGGCTGATCTGCATCGCGCCCAGGATCGCCAGGTTGATGTGGCCGCCGCGAATCATCGCGAACGAATCCGCCGACGAGAAAATCGACGAACCCGGCAACGTGGTCACCGTCTGCTTGCCCGCGTTGATCAGGTCGGCATCCACTTCTTCTTCGGTCGGCGACGGGCCGATGCCGAGCAGGCCGTTCTCCGACTGCAGCCACACTTCGACGCCCGCCGGCACGTGGTTCGCCACCAGGGTCGGCAGGCCGATACCGAGGTTCACGTAGAAACCGTCCTGCAATTCCTTCGCCGCGCGTGCGGCCATTTCGTCACGAGTCCATGCCATGATCAGTCTCCTTTCGCGCGGACGACGCGTTGTTCAATGCGTTTTTCCGGATGCGCATTGAGCACAATGCGCTGCACGAAAATGCCCGGCGTGTGGATCGCGTCCGGATCGAGCTCGCCTACTTCCACGATTTCCTCGACTTCCGCGACCGTGATCTTGCCGGCCATCGCGCACATCGGGTTGAAGTTGCGCGCGGTGCGGCGATAGATCAGGTTGCCCGATTTGTCGGCTTTCCACGCCTTGACCAACGCGACGTCGGCCGTCAGCGAATGTTCGAGCACGTAGTGGTTCTCGCCGAACTGGCGGGTTTCCTTGCCCTCGGCGATCAGCGTGCCGTAGCCGGTGTTCGTAAAGAACGCCGGAATGCCCGAGCCGCCTGCGCGCAGCTTCTCGGCGAGCGTGCCTTGCGGGGTGAATTCGAGCTCGAGTTCGCCGGCCAGATACTGGCGCTCGAACTCCTTGTTCTCGCCCACGTACGACGAGATCATCTTCTTGACCTGGCGCGTTTCGAGCAACAGACCGAGCCCGAAACCGTCGACGCCCGCATTGTTGCTGATGCAGGTGATGCCCTGCACCTTCGAATCGCGCAGCGCCGCGATCAGCGCCTCGGGAATGCCGCACAGCCCGAAGCCGCCGACGGCAAACGTCTGCCCGTCCTTGACGATGTCTTTCAGCGCTTCAGCCGCGCCTGGATAGACCTTGTTCATCGTTTGTCCCTTCCTTTATGGAAACCCGAATCCGGTTCGTTGCGACTTCGATATGACGCTTAGCGGGCAAACGCCCGACACGTCATTCTAGTCATCCGCGGCCAGTCCTGCGCTCAACTTGCCCTGCCTCGCGCCAATGCCTGCCGCGGACGCTTCGCCGCGTTGTCATGTGCCCGAAAGAGTACGCTGGGCGCGCCATGCGGCACAATACGCAAAAATACATAAGTACTTGCCTCCAACCCATGCCCGCACTGGATTACCAAACCGCGTTCCACCTCGCTCCGATCGGACTCGTACTGTCGCGCGAACGGACCATCGAAGACTGCAACGCCGAGCTGGCATCGATATTCGGCTGCACGCGCGAGGCGCTGATCGGCCAGTCGTTCCAGATCCTGTATCCGTCGACGGACGAATTCGAGCGGATCGGCGCGCGGATTCCGCCGATCATGACCGCGCAAGGCAGCTACGCGGATGACCGGATCATGAAGCGGGCCAACGGGGAATTGTTCTGGTGTCATGTGACCGGCCGCGCGCAGCAACGCGCCGACCCGCATGCAGCCGGGGTGTGGACTTTCGAGGATTTGAGCGCGACGCGGCGCGTGGCGGTCGAATTGACGCCGCGCGAGCGGGAAATCGCCGCGCAACTGGTGACGGGCAAAACCAGCAAGCAGATCGGACGGGCGCTGGATATCAGCCCGCGCACGGTCGACGTCTACCGGGCGAGGCTGATGCGCAAATACGATACGGGAAATGCGACCGAGTTATTGCAGCGTTTGCTCGGGCATTGAGGCCTGGGATCGGGTGCCGGCTCGGTGAGACACCGGCCCCTTGAAGGCAACCCTACGAACGTGAGGATGGCTCCCAGGTTCGATTGCGGGCGCGGCTATGAGGTTGTCACGGCAACCTGGCGTTCAAGCCGCCTTGACCAGCGCCGCGCGCTCGATGGTCGCGCGCAGCATGTCCGGAACCGGCACCGACTTGCCGGCGGCGTAGTCGATCCACACGCAGCGCGCCGCGCCGCGGGCATAAACGGTGTCCGGATCGTCGGCCCTCACGAGCTCGAACGCCGTGTCAAAGCTGCTGCGGCCGGGCGTGGCCACGGACATCCGGCCGATCACATCGCCGGGATAGTGCAACTGCTTGAGAAACTCCATCGACGCATTGACGATCACCGGCCCCTGCCCGTCGGCGTTGCTGCCGGCCAGACCCAGTTGTTCGAACCAGGAAATCCGTACCTGCTCCATGTAACGGAAATAGACCGTGTTGTTCACATGGCCGAATGCGTCCATGTCGCCCCAGCGGATCGGCATCGACATCTCAAAAACTGCGTGAAAATCGCTCATCGTACTTCTTTAACGGGTTGAAACCAGGTTGAAGCCGGCGCACAGGCCGGCGCAAAAATCCAATAAAAGTCCCCAACGGCGGCCCGAAGCCGCGTTCAGGCGAGCCCAAACCCATCGTCAGCGGCGATCACCGAGCCATTGATGAACTGCGATTCGTCGGCCGCGAGCAGCAGCAACAACCCGTCCAGATCCTCCGGCTTGCCGACGCGGTGACGCGGCAGCAACGACACCAGCTTCTGCCCCTGGTCGGTCGACCAGTGATGATGGTTGATCTCAGTGTCGATATAGCCCGGGCAGATGGCGTTCACGTTGATGCCGTGCTTGCCCCACTCCAGCGCCATGGCTTTCGTCATATGGACGACGGCTGCCTTGCTCATCGAGTACAGGCCGATCTGCGGCAGCACGCGCAAGCCCGCCATCGACGCGATATTGATGATCCGGTATGACGGCTTCTGCGCGCTGCTGCCGCGCATGATCATGCGCTTGGCGACTTCCTGCGCGACGAAGAAAGCGCCGCGCGTGTTAGTGTCGAACACGTACTCGAAATCGGCCGGCGTGACGTCCGTAAGCTTCTGCGTGGTCGACACGCCCGAATTGTTTACCAGAATGTCGATCGTGCCCGCCTCGGTTTCCGCGTGGGCGACGGCTGACTTGATGCTCTGGTAATCCGTGACGTCGAGGGAGACAACATGCGCCGCGCCGCCGGAGGCTTCGATCTCGGCGCGCAACTCCTTCAGACGCTCGGTGCGGCGGCTTGCCAGCACGACCTTGGCGCCCGCCTGCGACAATACCTGAGCAAAGCGCTTTCCCAACCCGCTCGAAGCGCCGGTGATCAGCGCGACTTTGCCTTCCAGATTGATCGAACGGCCCATTGTCGTTCCCTTGTTCGGTTGTTGTAACAGACGCGGTTGACAGGTGCGGTAGGACCGTCGCTGCGGGTCATACCGCATCACATAAATAGAACGATCGTGCTAATCTCCGCTCATCGGGTTGCAGTGGCGGAGACCATCGCCCACAATACGATCCCGAAAAAAGCATTCTAACGGTAAGAGGAGCATCAATGACCCCCGCAAGTCTCATTGAGCAATACGGTCCA
>NZ_JAQQDU010000141.1:0-17071 GCF_046027825.1 Paraburkholderia sediminicola | reverse complement strand
CCGTAATCCCGGGCCTCACGCGGGCAATTGCAAGTAGATGTTATGTAGTTGTCAGAAAATGAAACGTTCCGTAACACTAGTCGTAAGTTACGAACTTCACTCGTAAAGTGCAGGTCTGTAGGAAAGCCTGCTGGATTTTTCCGACAGCAAATGGACCGGGCG
Organism: Paraburkholderia sediminicola; assembly: GCF_046027825.1. GTDB lineage: Bacteria > Pseudomonadota > Gammaproteobacteria > Burkholderiales > Burkholderiaceae > Paraburkholderia > Paraburkholderia sediminicola_D. Next base: position 16,909 of record NZ_JAQQDU010000141.1, on the reverse strand, counting down.
AGGGGCGCATGAAGCACGCATCAATGTGCCGTGCCGGATATAACGCCCGCGTCACAACAATTTTAGAGAGGATTTAGCCATGACCCAGATTCGTACGCTCCTGATCGGTACCGCCCTGACTGCTTTTGCTGCCACCGCTGCTTTTGCGCAGACCGCTCAACCGGCCGCCGGCATCAGCGGCCAGGCACAGGTTCAGACCCAAGGCGCCGAAGTCGCGCCCGGAGCACAGGGTGTGCAACCGGCGACGCCGGCGCCGGCGCATCTGACGGCATCGGGCTCGACCGATCCGCTGGTCCAGAAGCGCGACGCCAACGCCCAGGCTAATGCCGAATACAAGGCGTCGAAGAAGGCGTCCAAGACGGAGTTGAAGCAACAGCAAAAGGCTGCCAAGTCGCAGTACAAGGAGCAGGTGCACAACGCCAAGATCAACCAGAAGGCTGACAAGCAGGCTGCCAACAATGAAATGAAGATGGACATGCAAGGCCAGGCGGCCGATCAGGACGGCGGCGCTGACGTCAAGCACTAAGCCTGAGTCCTGAAGCACGCGGGCGTGGCGGCAATCTTGCCCGCCGCGCCGCGGGAAAATGGTCCGAAGCGTTGATGCGCTCCGGGCCATTTTTTTTGCGCGGCACGGAAAAAAGGGCCGCTTGTCTCCGATAGTTGTATGGATATACAGTATGCGTCGTCGCGTCAACGCCACCCAGGTCCGAATCCACCGTGCTCTCCGTCGCTGAATCTCCGCCATCGTCCTCGTCCGGTACCGACAGCGCCGCCTGGCTGGCCAAACTCAACGACGCACAACGCGAGGCCGTCGAATACGGCGCCGACAGTCGCAACGCGCCGCCGGGCGCGCTGCTGGTAATCGCGGGGGCCGGCTCCGGCAAGACCAACACGCTGGCGCATCGCGTCGCCAATCTGGTGGTGAAGGGCGCCGATCCGCGCCGTATCCTGCTGCTGACCTTCTCACGCCGCGCCGCGCTCGAAATGACCCGCCGCGTCACGCGCATCGCCGGAGCGGCACTGGGCACGCGCGCCGCGCTGGCGCAAGGGCTGACATGGTCGGGCACGTTTCATAGCGTTGGTGCGCGGCTGTTGCGCGAATACGCGGACCTGATCGGCCTCGCGCCCGCCTTCACGATCAACGACCGTGAGGATTCCGCCGACCTGATGAATCTCGTGCGCCACGAGCTGGGTTTGTCGGCGAAAGAACGGCGTTTTCCGGCCAAGGGCACCTGCTTCGCGATTTACTCGCGCGTGGTGAACACCGGCGCGTCGCTCACCGACGTGCTCAACAGCGCGTTTCCCTGGTGCCGCGAGTGGGAAGCCGATCTGCGCATGCTGTTCGCGGCGTACGTCGATGCCAAGCAGAAGCAGAGCGTGCTCGACTACGACGACCTGCTGCTCTACTGGTCGCATATGGCCGCTGAGCCCGCGATCGCGGCCGATCTGTCGGCGCGCTTCGATCACGTTCTGGTCGACGAGTATCAGGACACCAACCGCCTGCAGGCGTCGATCCTGCTCGCGCTGAAACCCGACGGCCGCGGCCTGACTGTGGTCGGCGACGACGCCCAGTCGATCTATTCATTTCGCGGCGCGACCGTGCGCAACATTCTCGACTTCCCGGCGCACTTCAACCCGCCCGCCAGACAGATCACGCTCGAGCGCAATTACCGCTCGACCGGGCCGATCCTCGCTGCATCGAATGCGGTGATCGAGCTCGCGAGCGAGCGCTACACGAAGAATCTGTGGACCGGTAAGGCCTCGGCGCAGCGCCCGCGTCTGGTGACGGTCGCCGACGAAGCAGATCAGGCGCGCTACATCGTCGAGCAGGTGCTCGAAGCGCGCGAACAGGGTATGAAGCTGAAGTCGCAGGCGGTGCTGTTTCGCGCCGCCCACCACAGCGCCGCGCTCGAGATTGAACTGACCCGGCGCAACATTCCGTTCGTGAAGTTCGGCGGCCTGAAGTTTCTCGACTCGGTGCATGTCAAGGATGTGCTCGCCGTGCTGCGCTGGGCGGAGAATCCACGCGACCGTGTCGCCGGTTTTCGCGTCGTGCAATTGCTGCCGGGCGTCGGTCCCGCCACTGCCGCGAAGGTGCTGGATGAGGTCGTGGCCCGGGCGGGCTCCGGCAATCCGGGCGATATCACCCACAGTGCTGCCGGCGCGCTGGCCGCCTTTGCCCCGCCCGCTCGCGCGCAGGAAGACTGGCATCCGTTCGTCAAGCTGATGTCGAGCGTGTACGGGCGCCAGGCGCCGTGGCCGGCCGAGTTCGAAATGGTGCGGCGCTGGTACGAGCCGCATCTCGAGCGCAATCATGAGGACGCGGCGATCCGTCACGCAGACGTGCTGCAGATGGAAAGCATCGCGGGCACCTATGCATCGCGCGAACGCTTCCTGACCGAGCTGACGCTCGATCCGCCGGACGCCACCAGCGACGAATCCGGCGTGCCCCTGATCGACGAGGATTACCTGATCCTGTCCACGATCCATTCGGCGAAAGGGCAGGAATGGCGCAACGTGTTCGTGCTGAACGGCGTCGACGGTTGCATTCCGTCCGATCTCGGCACGGGCAGTGAAGAGGAAATCGACGAGGAACGGCGCCTGTTATACGTGGCGATGACGCGCGCGAAGGAGGACCTGCATATCGTCGTGCCGCAGCGCTTTTACGTGCACAACCAGACCCATATGGGCGACCGTCACGTGTGGGCGTCGCGCACGCGGTTCATTCCGGCGCATCTGATGCCCCTGTTCGACGCTTACGCCTGGCCGCGCGTACCGGTGCCGAGCGCCCCCACCGCGGCGGGGTTGGCCGCGGCGGCGCAGGCGAAGATCGAGATTGGGGCGAGGCTCAGGAAGATGTGGGATTGAATCCGCTTTTAGCGCGACTGCCGTTGCTGCTGCTGTTGCGGTACCGGACGCGGCGGCACAAAGAAATTGCGCAGCCAGGCGGCGAGGCGTGAGAACACGTCGTACGGTTCGTCGACGAAAATCTCCGGCTTCAGCAAGCGCAGGTACTCCATGATCTGCTGCGCTTCCTGCTTCTGGAACGAGCCGTGCGAAATACCCAGGCGCAACAGGCCACGCAGTTCGCCGAGCTTTTCGCGCGCGGTGCTGCCTTCGCCTGTTTCGCACGCCACCTTGGCTTCGTAGACGCGCTGGCGCAGCGATTCCACCAGCCGCCAGGCGGGCGTCTGCATGATTTCTTCGAGTGCCTGGATGTCCTGCGCCTCACTCTTGATCTGCGCCGCGAGTGGATCGATCAGCGCCGCGTCGCCTTCCGCTTCCTTGACGATGGCCGCCGCCCAGTCGCGGCACTGCTTGGCGAGCTCGTCGGGCGTCCATTCCGAGCGGGCCGCAAAGCCGAAACCGAACTCCCCCGCTTGCCGCATCAGGATAGCGACGACGTCCGGGAATTCCTTGTCCAGCGTGCGTTTCGCCCACGCGTACTGGCCACCCTGCAACATCCGCTGAACCGCGTGCTCGGTCAGCGGCACCATATTGTCGAGCAGCTTGGCGCGCAAAAAGTCCTCAAACGACGGTGTCGCGAACTGCGGATCGAGTTTCAGCGAAACCCGCAGGAAAGCGTCGAAATCCTTGCGCAACGTCGCAATGGTCTCGTCTTTGAGTGTGAGGGTGATTTGACCCATGTGTTATCCCGTTTGGTCCTGCCGCGCTGTATCGTCATGTCGGCAGTTCGCGCACGGACCCCGTGAGACGCGACGCCAATGCCGGCGCGGTTGATTCCTGCCTGTTGCCGCATAACCAGCGGGACGTATCCCGACGAGCGGACCTCGACTCCTTATCGGCGGATTCAGGGAAAACTTAAGGGCGCGCGGGGCATTGCCGGTGGCTTTAGAGGGATGCGTCGCCCGTGAGGGTGGTGTGCGGCGGGCACCGCCCGTGCCAGATTCGTCACGTTTGGTCCCTATGGCAGTGTGGGCAACGTTTGCGCGCGATGTTGGCCTCACATCGCGTCTCGAACGGCGTCTATCTAAGCACGATGCCTTGCCAGGCAAAAAAGACTGTCAGGCCGACCGCGATGGTCAGAAGTGGCCGCCGCGTCAGCGCGCTGACCACGATGGCGGCCAGCGCCCCGACCAGTTGCGGATTGCGCCAGGTCAATTCGGCGCCGTTGCCGTGCGGCGAGACCGCCATCGGGACAATGATCGCCGTCAGCACAGTAACTGGCACGAAGCCGAGCGCGGTGCGCACGAGCGGCGGAAACACCAGGCGGTCGCCGAGTACGAAGACGGCGGCGCGGATCACCCACGTGATGGCCGCCATGCCGAGGATCAGAACGACGTAGTTCATTGCGATGCCTCCATGGTTTCCTTCGAGGTTTTCCGCGGGGCTTCCCGGTGGGGGCTCTGTGAGGTTTCGCGCGAAGCTGCTCGCGAAGATTCGTGATTTCCTCGCGCGCCTCGCCCAAATCGCGGCGCCGACAGCAAGATACCGATTGCCACGCCCGCGAACACGGCGCCGAGCAGACCGAGCTTGTACGGCCACGCCTGCCAGAAGAACGCCAGTGTGCCCGCGGTAGCGGCCGCCGCGATATAGCGAACGGCGACGAGCTGCGGCACGACGATCGCAATGAACGTGGCGACCATCGCGAAATCGAGCCCGAGCGACTGCAGGCCCGGAAAGGCCGCGCCGAACAACAGGCCGGCAACGGTCCAGAGCTGCCAGTTCAGGTACATCGCCAGACCCGCGCCAAAGAAGTAGTGCGGGCCGACCGAGCCGGGCTCCCGATGCCGGTAATGTTCCCAGGCGACGGCGAAGACCTCGTCGGTGAGCAGTGCGCTCAGTGCCCAGCGCCAGCGCGCCGGGAGATGCGCGACGTGCGGCGCGAGCGTCGCGCTATACAGCACGTGACGCAGGTTGACGACGAGCGTGGTCGCCCAGATCACCGCAAAACTCGCGTGGCCGGCGATCAGGCCCAGTGCGATGAATTGCGCGGAACCGGCGAACACGACGAGCGACATCAACTGCCCGTGCCATAGGTGCAGCGGGCCGGACGCCACCAGGGTGCCGAAAATCACGCCGAAGGGCGCTGCGCCGACCATCATCGGGATGATGTCGCGCGCGCCGGCGGTGAATTCTTTTAAGTGGCCTGCGCGTGAGGGCTGGCCGGGGTTGGAATGGGTCAATCTTGCCTCCTTGATTCGGGAAGCATAGCGGGCGGTGGTTTGCGGGGCTTGTACGTTCTTGCGGTGGCGCGCAGATGCTGCGGAGGGGAGTTGCTGGTTGACCTGATCGGGCTGATGTAAAGCGCGAGGCGGCTGGGGGAGTTTGGCGGGGCCAACCAGAGCGGGGCCGGAAGAGGGCAGCCCTGAGGTTGTCCTGCTGCATAGTTGCGGCTGCGCGGGCACCCGGCGTGGCCGCTTATGCCGCCCTGTGAGCCCTGTGTCAGCTGCCTTGCCAGCGTCCCGGTGGCACGCCGAACATGCGCCGGAAATGGCGCGTGAAATGACTCTGGTCCGTAAAACCACTCGCTGCGGCGACATCCGTCACGGAGACACCCGCACGTAACGGTGCGAGCGAGCGTTGCAGGCGCACCTGGTTGCGCCACGCATGCGGTGGCAGGCCGGTAGTCTGATTGAAAAGGCGTGCGGCATGAAAGGGCGACAATCCCGCTGCCCGCGCGACTTCGGCGAGCGTGACAGGTTCGGCGAGGTCGCCGGTCAGGCGCTCCTGCATGGTCGCGACGCGGGCGTCGTCAGCGACGAGGCGCGACGGCTCCGGCTGCGTTTGCGAGTAGCGGACCAGCAAGGTGGACAGCGCGTCGAGCATCGCGGCCTCGGCGGCGAGCGGATCGTCGCCGGCCTCCAGCAGACAGTGTGCGCGCGCCAGCCGTTGCGCCAGATCGGGGTCGCGGATCACGCCCGGCGCGAACCACGGCAAGGCTTGCGGCTTGCCGGCGACTTCATTGGCGAGATCGTGAATGAAATCCACTGGCGCATACATCACGCGATACCGCCAGCCCGCCTCGACAGCCTTCGAGCCGGTGTGCAGCTCGCCGGGATTGATGATCGGCACGCTGCCCGCTTCGGCGACATAGTCCGAGCCGAGATACCGATAGCCCTCGGCGCCCGCGACGATCACCGGAATCGTGTAGGCATCGTGCCAGTGCGGCGTGAACTCGTGGTCGTGATATTCGGCCGTGAGCAGGTCCGCGCCGGGCAGAAGCGGCGTGCGCCAGTAGCGGGCGGAATCCTGGAAGCGATGGGCGGTCATGGTGAAAGTCTGGCGATCCGGCGGTCCGGCATGACCGGTCAGTGTAGCGCTCCGTGGCCTCTGCCGCTCACGTTACTCATGCGTGCACGCCTTTGCGTCGTGAGTTTGGCCGTAGCGCGGCGATTACTTGACCGGGATCGTCGTACCCGCCGGCATCGGCACGGCGCTCACGCTGTTTTTCGCGCTGCCGCTGACGACGCGGTCGCTGTAGGTCATGTACACCAGCGTGTTGCGCTTCGCGTCGACCACCCGCACGACATGCAGCGATTTGAAGATCAGCGACATGCTCACGGAGAACACGTCGGCTTGCTGTTTCACGGGCCCGGTGAAGCGAATCGCGCCGACCTGACGGCAGGCGATCGACGCTTCGGTCGGATCTTCGGCGATGCCGAGCGTGCCTTTGACGCCGCCCGTGCGCGCCCGCGATACGTAGCAGGTCACACCCTGGACCAGTGGGTCGTCATACGCTTCGACGACTACACGGTCAGAGCCCGTGATGCGGAAGTTGGTGTTGACGCTGGCGACTTCTTCGCTGTGGGCCGGAGAAAGCAGCAGGGCGGTAGTGACTGCCAACGCGATGCGCAACAAGGTCGGTTTCATGAGGTGGCCGGGAATGAGTGCTTGGATTGGGCGCGATAGAAAAGCACCATCGTATAACGGCGTGTCCACCAGAGGGTCAGTGCACATGCTCTGGGCCATGCGCTACCTGCCGGTCGGAGCAGGCGGTCGTTCCCCGGCTCAGCCCAACTTATCCCGCGTTGAACCAGGTCAAGCCAAAAACAAAAAGGCCCGCACGAATGCGGGCCTTCTAAATTTTTGGCTCCTCGACCTGGGCTCGAACCAGGGACCTACGGATTAACAGTCCGGCGCTCTACCGACTGAGCTATCGAGGAACAGCAGTACAACTTGATCTACATAAAAAAGCCCGTATTGGTTAACGGGCTTTTGCAATTCTTGGCTCCTCGACCTGGGCTCGAACCAGGGACCTACGGATTAACAGTCCGGCGCTCTACCGACTGAGCTATCGAGGAACAGAACAACAAACAGCAGAGAAGCGAAATTGTAGAAGCAGCTTAAGCGCCTGTCAATACCCTGTGTTCATCTCGATTTGGTTCGAATGCAACAGCGGGGGACAGGCCGCGCCGCTTAACGTGCGAGCAGGGCCAGCTTTTCCTTCACATCCTTGAACTCGTCGGCTTCCGGCAGCGGCGCCTTGGTCTTGGTGATGCTCGGCCAGTTCTTCGCCAGTTCGGCATTCAGCTCAGTGAAGTGCTGCTGGTCGCCCGGCACATCTTCCTCGGCATAAATGGCATTCACCGGGCACTCGGCCACGCACACGGCGCAGTCGATGCATTCATCGGGGTCGATCGCGAGGAAGTTGGGACCTTCGCGAAAGCAGTCCACCGGGCACACATCGACGCAGTCGGTATAGCGGCACTTGATGCAGCTTTCGGTCACAACGTGAGTCATTCAGGCAGCTCCTGCATGCGGAATCAGGGAAGGCGAATACGCCAAAAGCGCTATTGTAACGTAACGTCAAGAGGCGCATGCAGCGTCGGCCACCGGCTTTTATACGTTTTTGTGATTAGTTTATGGCGTCCGGCGCAGCAGGCCGCCGGCGCGCTGAATCCGGGCGCATTCGGGTAACATGCGTCAGGTCGGTGCGCACGGGGCGTGCCGCACGCGCATGGGTTGACGCGTTTGGTCGAGCCAAGCCTTCCGTTTTTCCTGCAGTCCAGTTCGCACCATCATGATTATTACTTCGCTGCTCGACACCGATCTGTACAAGTTCACGATGATGCAAGTGGTGTTGCATCACTTTCCCGCGGCGAATGTCGAATACCGCTTTCGCTGCCGCACGCCGAATGTCGACCTCGTGCCGTATATCGGCGAGATCCGCGATGAAGTGCGTAAGCTCTGCGACCTGCGCTTCACCGACGACGAACTCGACTACCTGCGGCGCATGCGCTTCATCAAGGGCGACTTCATCGAGTTCCTCGCGCTGTTCCATCTGAACGAGAAATACATTTCGATCGAGCCGTCGCCGAAGGGCAATGGCGAAATCGACATCGAGATCAAGGGGCCGTGGCTGCACACGATCCTGTTCGAGATCCCGATGCTCGCGATCGTCAACGAGGTCTACTTCCGCAATACCCAGCAAAAGCCTGACTACAGCGAAGGGCGCGGCCGTCTCGTCGAAAAGATCAAGCTGCTGGGCGCGCGCCCGGAATTCGCCGACTGCAAGATCGCCGACTACGGCACGCGCCGCCGCTTCTCTAAGCAATGGCACGAAGAAGTGATCCTCACGTTGAAAGATGGCTTGGGCGAGCAATTTGCCGGCACCAGCAACGTCTTCTACGCGATGAAGCACAACCTCACGCCGCTCGGCACGATGGCGCATGAATACCTGCAGGCGTGCCAGGCCCTCGGTCCGCGGCTGCGCGATTCGCAGATCTTCGGCTTCGAAATGTGGGCGAAGGAGTATCGCGGCGACCTGGGTATTGCCCTGTCGGACGTGTACGGCATGGAGGCCTTCCTGCGCGACTTCGATATGTACTTCTGCAAGCTGTTCGACGGCGCGCGTCACGATTCCGGCGATCCGTTCGATTGGGGCGAGCGGCTGCTCAAGCACTACGAGGCAAACCGCTGCGACCCGCGCACCAAGATCCTCGTGTTCTCCGACGCGCTCGACATTCCGAAGGTGCTGCAACTGTACGAGCGTTTCCGCGGGCGCTGCAAGCTGGCATTCGGCGTAGGAACCAATCTGACCAACGACCTGGGCTACAACCCGTTGCAGATTGTGATCAAGATGGTTCGTTGCAACGGTCAGCCGGTGGCGAAGCTGTCGGATTCGCCGGGCAAGAACATGTGCGAAGACAAGGCCTATCTCGCGTACCTGCGTCAGGTGTTCGGCATTGCGCAGCCCGAGGAAGACGCTGCGAAGTAACACGGCGCCTGCGCGGATATCGATGGGATATCGCGCAGGCCGCGTGCCCGCTCGATACGCGGCGCGAGGCCGTTCGGCCAGGGTGTTCGCGCGCAGGGTGGCCGGTATAATCCTCGTCACATCGCACGGCTGTCGACACGAGGATTTTGCATATGGACACATCGATTGCCCGCCGTAACGTCCTGGCGCGCATCCGCGCAGCCCAGGGGCGCGAGCCTGAGCCGTCAGCGTCTGAGCGTGAAGCGGTAGTGGATTATCTGGCGCGCCATCCCCAAGGGCCGCGTCCGGAGATGCCGGCCGATCTGACCACGCGCTTTATCGAAGAAGCGCAGAAGATGGCGACCACTGTCGATACGGTCGAAACACTGAGCGAGGTGCCGTCCGCCGCGCATCGCTACCTCACTGAACACGCTCTCCCGCTGCAAGCAATCGCATGGCAAACCCTGCAAGATCTGCAATGGGTCGAAGCCGGCCTCAATGTCGAATTCCGCAAACCTGAAGACGGCGACGTGGTCGGACTCACGGGCTGCTTCTGCGCGACAGCGGAAACCGGCACGCTGGTACTGCTGTCCGGGCCGCAGACCTACGCATCCGCAGGCCTGCTGCCGGAAACGCATATTGCGATCGTGCCGGCTTCGCGCATCGTCTCAGGACAGGAAGAGGCGTTTGGCCTGATTCGCAGCGAACGCGGCGAACTTCCGCGTGCGGTCAATTTTGTCTCCGGGCCGTCGCGCACCGGGGATATCGAACAGACTATCGTGCTTGGCGCGCATGGGCCTTACCGGGTGCACGTGATTGTCGTACGTGGCGCCTGAGCGCGGTGAGCGGCTAGGTCTTTCGCCGCGCACCGTCACCCGCTTGAACAAGGACTCCAGGAATATGAAACGACCTGCCGTGTGGTCGAGCATGGTGCTCGCCGCTGTTCTGACGCTGGCCGGATGGCCTCAACTGGCTTCGGCGGCCACGCTCGACGGCGCGACTTTGTCGGCGCTGTGGGGCTTGCCGTTTGCAGGCGTGTTGTTGTCGATCGCGGTGTTTCCGTTGGTCGCGCCGGCATTCTGGCATCACCATTTCGGCAAGATCGCGACAGCATGGGCGTTGCTGTTCCTGGTGCCGTTTGCGCTTACCTTCGGCGCGGGCGTCGCATTCGGAACGTTGGTGCATGCGGTGCTCGAAGAATACATTCCGTTCATCGTGTTGCTGACGGCGCTTTATACGGTTGCGGGCGGCATCTGTGTGCGCGGCAATCTGCATGGCACGCCGCGGCTGAATACCGCGATTCTCGCCCTCGGCACCTTGCTGGCCAGCATCATGGGTACGACCGGCGCGGCGATGCTGCTGATCCGCCCATTGCTGCGCGCCAACGACAACCGTAAGCACGTCGTTCATGTGGTGGTGTTCTTCATTTTTCTGGTGGCAAACGCGGGGGGCTCGTTGTCGCCGCTCGGCGACCCGCCGCTCTTTCTCGGCTTCCTGCAGGGCGTGAGCTTTTTCTGGACCACCACGCATCTGGCGTTGCCGATGCTGTTCGTCTGCGCCGTGCTGCTGATCGCTTTCTATGCCTTGGACTCGTTCTATTTTCATCGGCGTGAAGAAGAGCGCTCGCGCTTTCTCGATCCGACGCCGGATACACCGCCGCTAGGCGTCGACGGCAAGATCAACTTCGTGCTGCTCGCTGCCGTGATTGCGTTGGTACTGATGAGCGGACTCTGGAAGTCGGGCGTCGTGTTCGACGTGTTCGGTACGCACTTCGCGTTGCAAAATGCCGTGCGCGATGTCGCGCTGATCGGCGTCACCTTGCTCTCGCTGGCATTGACGCCGCGTGCGGCACGCGCGGGCAACGACTTCAACTGGGCGCCGATCGAAGAGGTCGCCAAACTGTTCGCCGGCATCTTCGTGACGATCGCGCCGGTCATCACGATCCTGCGTGCCGGCGAGTCGGGGGCGTTTGCCGCAATCGTCCATCTGGTCAACCCGGCCGGCGCGCCGCACGACTTGATGTACTTCTGGGCGACTGGCCTGCTATCGTCGTTTCTCGACAATGCGCCGACCTACCTGGTGTTCTTCAACCTGGCCGGCGGCGACGCACAGACGCTGATGACCACCGGCGCGACCACGCTCGCGGCGATCTCCGCCGGTGCGGTATTCATGGGCGCCAACACGTATATCGGCAATGCACCGAACTTCATGGTGAAAGCGATCGCGGAGTCGCGCGGCATTCGCATGCCGAGTTTTTTCGCGTATCTCGGCTGGTCGGTCGTGGTGTTGATGCCGCTGTTTCTCGTCACCGGCTGGCTGTTTTTCTGAGGCCTGATTTCACGCTTATCTTGACGCCGAGGTAGTTGGACTCGGCGCGCTATTCGGAGAATTGCAATGCAGAAGATCCTCATCGCCCGTCCGATCTTTCCCGATGTGATCGAACGGCTCAAACAGTATTTCGACGTCGACTGGCATCAGGGCGACGTGCTATCCGCCGAAGAGTTGACGCGCCGTCTCGCCGATAAAGACGGTGCGTTGACCGCAGGCGATCCGGTCGGCGCGGCGGCGCTCGCCGCGGCACCGCGCCTGCGCGTGGTGTCGAATATGGCAGTGGGCTACAACAACTTCGACATGGCCGCGTTCAACGCGGCGAACGTGCTCGGCACCAATACGCCGGACGTGCTGAACGAATCGACCGCTGACTTCGGCTGGGCGCTGATGATGGCCACGGCACGCCGCATCGCCGAATCGGAGCACTGGCTGCGCGCGGGCAAATGGCAGAAGTGGACCTACGACGGCTTTCTCGGCAGCGACATCTACGGCTCGACGCTCGGCGTGATCGGCATGGGCCGGATCGGGCAGGCGCTCGCGCGTCGCGCGAAAGGCTTCAACATGCAGGTGCTCTATCACAACCGTTCGCGCGTCGCGCCGGAGATCGAGGCGCAGCTGAACGCGGAGTACGTGTCCAAACAGGACTTGTTGCAACGCTCGGATCACGTGGTGCTGGTCTTGCCGTACACGAAGGAAAACCATCACACGATCGGCGCGGCCGAACTCGCGCAGATGAAACCGACTGCCACGCTCACCAACATCGCACGCGGCGGCATCGTCGACGATGCGGCGCTGGTCGAGGCACTACGCACGAAACAGATCGCCGCAGCCGGTCTGGATGTCTATGAAGGCGAGCCGAATCTGAATCCGGATCTGCTGACCGTGCCGAATGTCGTACTGACGCCGCACATTGCCAGTGCGACGGAAGCCACGCGCCGCGCCATGGCGAACCTCGCCGCGGACAATCTGATCGCGGCGCTGGGTGAAGGCCCGCGCGCTGGCCGGCCGCCGAATCCGATCAACCCCGAGGTTATCGGCAAGGCGCGTTCATGATCATGATTCTGGTGGCGGCCGTTGCCGTACTGGCGGTCGCCTTGGTCATCGCGTTGGCATTGCTGATGCGCGGCCATAGCCGCGCTGACGAAAGCGAGCAGTTCGAACTACTCAGCGAGCGGATCGACGCCGCGGCCGATGCACAGTCGCATGCTTATGAGCGACTCGAGCGGCAACTGCGCAACGACATCACCGAAACGGCGCGCGTCTCGCGTACCGAGCAGAGCAGTGGGTTCGCGCACTTTCAGCAAACGCTGGCATCGCAATTCAGCAGTATGACGACGGTGCAGGGCGGCAAGATCGATGGCTTCGCGCAGCAACTCGACGCGGTGCGTCACAGCCTGCAGCAACAGGCGCAGCAGGCGCGTGACGAGCAAGGGCGCACGCTCAAGCAGTTCGGCGAAACGCTGACTTTGCAACTGGGCCAACTCACCGAGGCGAACGATCGCCGCTTCGCCGAAGTGCGCGCCACCATCGAGCAGCGACTGAAGGACATCGAGGCGAACAACTCGACCAAGCTGGACGAGATGCGCCGCACCGTCGACGAAAAATTGCACGCCACACTCGAACAACGCCTGGGCGAATCGTTCAAGCTGGTGTCTGACAGGCTCGAGCAGGTGCATCGCGGTTTGGGCGAAATGCAGACGCTGGCTGCGGGTGTCGGCGATCTGAAGAAGATGCTCACCAACGTCAAAACGCGCGGCACATGGGGTGAAGTACAGCTTGAGGCATTGCTCGAACAACTGCTCACTGCGGATCAATACGCGAAGAACGTCGCGACGGTGCCGAAGAGCGCCGATCGCGTCGAATTCGCGATCAAACTGCCGGGCCGTGCGGAGGCGGGTGGTCCAGCCACGCCGGTCTGGTTGCCCATCGACGCCAAGTTCCCACGCGAAGACTACGAGCGGCTGATCGAGGCGCAGGAACGCGCCGATCCCGTGGCGGTGGAAGAGGCGTCGCGCGCGCTCGAAACACGGATTCGCGCCGAGGCACGCACGATTGCGGAGAAGTATGTGTCGCCGCCGCATACCACCGATTTCGCGCTGCTGTTTCTGCCGACCGAAGGCCTGTACGCGGAAGTGCTGCGCCGGCCGGGTCTGACGGACCTGCTGCAACGCGACTACCGCGTGACGATTGCCGGCCCAACCACGCTCACCGCCTTGCTCAATAGTTTGCAGATGGGTTTCCGCACGCTTGCGATCGAGAAACGATCGAGCGAGGTGTGGCAAGTGCTCGGCGCGGTTAAAACGGAGTTTGGCAAATTCGGCGACGTGCTGGCGAAGACCAAGGCCCAGCTTGAAACCGTCACGCGTTCGATCGAAGCTGCGGAAACACGCACCCGCGTCATGAACCGCAAGTTGCGTGACGTCGAGGCATTGCCGGGCGAAGAGGCGAGCGGGTTGCTTGGCGATGCGCTAACCGGCGTGGATCCCGACGAGCAGTAGCGCCGCAGTAGAGCGTCCGGGCTGAAGGTCCGGGGAGCTGATTTAAGCGCCAGCCGTTGCGGCCAACTGTTCGAGCGCTTCGCCTGTCAGGCGCACGACACGCCAATCCGGCATTACCGTCGCGCCCAACTTCTCGTAGAAGCTAATGGCCTGCTTGTTCCAGTCGAGCACGGTCCATTCAAAGCGTCCACACTGACGTTCGACGGCCAGCGCCGCCAGCCGGGCTAGCATCGCGGCGCCCAGGCCGCTGCCGCGTTGACCCGGTTGCACGTAGACATCTTCGAGATACAGCCCGCGTTTGCCGGCGAAGCTCGAGTAATTGTGGAAGAACAGCGCATAGCCGACGATGCGTCCTTCGTTTTCCGCCACCAGCGCTTCGATCGAGGGCCGCGCGCCGAACAGGGCGTCACGCAAACCGTCTTCGGTCGCGACAAATACGTGCGTGAGGCTTTCGAATTCAGCCAGCTCGTACGTCAGCGCGAAGATTGCGCCCGTATCCGCGGGCGTCGCGGCGCGGATCGTCGCGGTCATTACGCTTCTTCCGGCGCGTCGGTCAGCTGGATTTCGATACCGCCAAAGCGCGACGCCACCCAGTTGTACGCGTGGCATGCAATCCACAGCAGGATGAAACCGAGAATCGCGTTCAGCAGCAACGCGCTGAACACCGTGCTCAGTTCGACCGAGCCGTAGCGGATGAACGCCACCAGTACGCCGAGCAGCACGATCGGCACTGAAAACGTCAGGTACACGAGGATAAGTGCCTTGGCCGTCTGTCCCGGTGCAATGAACGAGATCTGTTTTTTCATGTAAGTCAAACCCGTGTGTCGTAGTGGTAATGGGTAAAGCGGCCAATGAGGCGGCCAATGATGCCGCAGATGACGCTGCAAACAGGCCGCAACAGAAGCGTTCAGTCGGTCGTCAGATAAGACCGTCGAAAAGCATGATATCGACGTGCTCACCCTCGGCAATATCAGCTTCATCGTGCCCGAGAACGATGAAACAATTTGCTTCGCTCATCGAACTCAGCACGCCGGAGCTTTGCGACCCGGTCGGCGTGACATGCCATTGGCCGGGCGGGTCCTGCTCGGCGACGCCGCGCTGGTACTCGGTGCGGCCGGCGCGCTTGCGGATGGTCTGGCGGCTGGCGGCGCGCAGGATCGGCAGCGCCTGCGGCGTTGCGCCGGACATCAGCAGCAGCGCCTCGCGCACGATCTGGTAGAACGTCACCATCACAGCCACGGGATTGCCCGGCAAGCCGAAGAATAACGCGGGCAGCCCGAGACCCGGATGCTCGCCGGACCAGACCCGGCCAAAAGCGAGCGGCCGGCCCGGACGCATCGCAAGACTCCAGAAGGCGACGTCGCCGAACGTCTGCAGCAATTGCTTGGTGAAATCCGCCTCGCCGACGGAGACGCCGCCCGAGGTCAAGACTACGTCGGCGCTGGCTGCAGCGCTGCGCAACGCGGCTTCGAGCGCGGCGGGTTCGTCGCGCACCACGCCGAGATCGAGCGTGTCCACGTTCAGGCGCCGGAGCATCGCAAACAGCGTGTAGCGATTGCTGTCGTACACGGAACCTGGGTCGAGCGGTTCGCCGAGCGAACGCAACTCGTCGCCCGTGGAGAAAAACGCGACGCGCAGGCGCCGCCGTACGCTGACTTCGCCAATGCCGAGCGAAGCGAGCAAACCGAGGTCCGAAGCACGCATGACGCGGCCGGTGCGTAGCGCGGCATGACCGCGTGCGAGGTCTTCGCCAGCCAGGCGGCGGTTGGCGCCGCCCCGCACGGCGTTGGCCGCGATGCGGATCGAGGTGGAATCGGCACTGCGCTCGACCAGTTCCTGCGGCACGACGGTGTCGCAGCCAGCCGGCATGCAGGCACCCGTCATGACCCGTACACATTGCGTTGTGCCGACGTGGCCCGCGAACGGATGACCAGCCAGCGCTTTGCCGACAATCGTCAAATCGATCGTAGATTCACTCGTTGCTAATATCGCGCCGTTGAACGCGTAGCCGTCCATGGCCGAGTTGTCGTGCGAAGGGACGTCGATTGGCGACACGATGTCGGCCGCCAGCACACGGTCGAGCGCATCGCGCAGCGGCACGCGTTCGACTGCCGTGACCGGCGTGGCCCAGTGACGGACGATCGCCTGGGCGGCCGAGACAGGTAGCGCGTGAGGATCGTACTGCGCGACGCAGCTGGAAAATTCGTTAAGCGTGGTCATGAAGGGCTGGACGTCGCGACCGGAGGCGGGAGCGGCTGTTGCCGTGCGGCCGGAGCGGGGTTTCAACCGGCGCCTCAACAACGCTCGAGGTCGGCGAGTTCTTGTAACGAATTGATATTGTAAAACGCGCGCTCGTCGGTAAAGGCGACTTCGACCGTCTTGTGGCGTGCGTACCACGCGCGAACCTTGCGCTCACCGGCTTCCAGAAAGGCTGCCAGGTCGTCTGCGAGACTCGTGCGCAGCAACACGAACACGGGATGGAGCGAAACATGGCCATCGGCGTCGGTGGTCGTGACGGTGGCGATGTCGGCCTGATTTGAGTCGAGCGCCTGCGTGAGACGGGCGGCGAGGTCGGCCGGCAATCCTGGCGTGTCGCAGGGCGCGCTCAGCACGAACGGGGTGCCGGCCACGCGCAGCGCAGCCAGCAGGCCCGCCAGCGGTCCGGGAAAGCCGGGTACGGTATCGGCAAGCACCTTGGCGCCGAACGGCGCGCCGAGCGTGGCGTAGACATCGGGGTGACGATTGGCGCTGATCAGCAGGGCGCTGGTTTGCGGTGCGAGACGCTTCAGCACATGGGCGGCGAGCGGCTCGCCGTGCAGCGTTTGCAGTCCCTTGTCGACGCCGCCCATCCGCATGCCGCGCCCGCCCGCGAGGACCAGGCCGGTGATGTGTTCGCGTGCCGGGTTCATGGGCTCGGTTG
>NZ_JAQQDU010000140.1:0-17326 GCF_046027825.1 Paraburkholderia sediminicola | reverse complement strand
AAGGTCGACACCGGTGTGACGGCGGTGGTCTGACTGATGGCTGGCGCAGACGGTGTAGTCAGTACGCGACATACGGACCCGTGCCCCCCGGCGTCGATTGTTGCTCGACAGCCACGTAAACGTTGCGGCCGTAGAAGAATGGCAACCCCCAGTCGAAAACTGCCGAGGCGACGAATACTGGACCGGCTAGCAGCGGCATCACCTCCTCGCCGGGGTAGGTCTGCGAAAGTTCGGTGGCATCGCCTACGTCGAACGACACCGCGCTAGTGACGCCATTCACTCCTTCAATCACCGCGCTCAACTGCTCAGTCGATGCAGGACAGTAGTACGCGTTGTTCGGACTAGCGCAGGTCGGCAGCGTGGAGGTTTGAAAGAAGAGGCCCGTCGAGCCACTGTCCATGATGCTGTCGGGATAGGTCGTACCATTTTGCACCGTCGTGAACGTACCATTCGACGGACTGACTCCGATGACCTGAGCCCTACCGAGGCCGTTATTGCTCTGGGTGCCGATGCCGAACACCAGTTGCCCGCCGAGTGAGGCCGCACCGTTTGACCCGACGGCGGGCAACATCAGGATCGAGCCGTTGTTGTCGGTAGCGAAGTAGGGAATCGGATTGGCCACCTGCAGCTCTTCGGCGACCGCGATCGACGTGCAACTGGTCCCGACGCAGCCATAATAGGTCGCCGGCACCGCCTGCTGCGCGCAGTTCCAGCCACAATCGTCCTTGAACACGCCAATCCCGAGTACACCGTTGGCCGCCAGTGCCGTGGGCGTATTGCGCGATGCCCCGACGCTGCTGCAGTCGGACGGTGTCGCGCTGTAGCCGGGATCGATCACTTGAATCGGCAACGAGGCCGCCTTTTCACCGGCAATCTGCACATCGCCAAGCCTCACCGAACCCCACGTATAACCATCGAAGAACTGCATGCATTCGGCCAGCAGATTGCCCTTGCCATCCTTCTGCTGCGGTAGTGCCAGCGACGACGGCAATTGCGAAGCAAACACGCGTAACCCCCAGGAGCCGGTATCCACCATCACGTGATCGATGGTTTGACACTGCGCCGTACCAGGAGCGCAAACCGTGACGCTGACGAACGGCATGTTCGGTACACCGATTATGCCGAAATCGATCGCAACCGCTGTGGCGTTAGGGGCTAGCGGTAGGTGCGTAGGGGGAGCATTCGTGACCGACAGCGCGGGTGCCGACGTGCTGGACGAACCGCCTGCCCCACCTCCACCGTCCACTCCGCCACCGCATGCGGTCGCGAGCAGAGCGACGAGAACCCCGAGCAGGACCGTGATGAACGAACGTTCATAGTCCATGATTGCTCCGCTATTGGATGACGCTGATATCAACGCCGGCGGGCACCGCCAGAGGCAGGTATGCATGACCAGCGAATGCGCGAAGATGGCCGCTTGAGAAAATCACCAGATCGCTTTTCGACACCGCAAGCGGCGTCGCACGGCGCGTCGCATTAGCGGCTACGTACTGATCGAAGGCTGCGCCGAGCATGGTCTTCAGATTGGGCAGCGTTGGCCCTTCCCATCCAACGCCGAACACTATGCCGCTGGGCGCGACGTACTCGCGCACCACCGTGCCTGACGGGAGCGTGATCAGGTGCAGGGTGTACCCCGGTCGCGTGCCGGCGGTATGCGTAACGGCGTGCATGAACACCAGATCGCTAGCGACGGTGCTGACGTGCTGGCCCAACGTGGCTTGCGCTGAGATTGACAGCACACAGCCCGCCACGAACATTGCGCAAACAATGACGGTATGACGAATCGGTTTCAAGATCGCTCCCTCCGGCGCAGGACGCCACTGATGGGCAGTTAGGGCTAGCAAGCAGCAAACAAGGCGGTGTATTCCCCGACCGGTCTAGTGCCGGTTCTGCAGAAACGCCAGAGAGGATGCGTAAGTGCGCCAAACAAACCCGTCCAATGAGATGGAAATTTGAAAAATCATAGAGGATCACTTTCTTTGAAAATTATTTTTAATATGTAGTGCGAATTTAATTGATAATATTTTTAGACGTTCCTATTCAGTAATCCCGACGCTTCCTCGCAGGCGCATTATTTCTTCTCCGTCCACACGTGCGGAGTCCGCGAACGCCGCTTTGGATCGTTCAGGTCTTCATATCGGAATCAGCGATTTTGCTCGTAACGGTCATATCGCAACGGCTGTGCCAGGTAGGCGCAAACGCTTGCGGCGTGGAGAGCCTGCATGCGCCAAGCCCCCGGTGAGTGCCGAGTTTGCCCCGAATGTTTCGCAACTGTGACGCGTTAGAGCCCCGAGTCAACTGAAAATGCCTGTTGCGCAACGGTGCGAGCAAGTCCATGCGGCCCCGGCACGTCCAGCACGTATGGCTGGCGCGGGTGGCTGCCACGTTTTCCGGAGTATCCCGGCGGCAATCAAAGCTAAGTGGAGCGCCGTACGACCTGTCTCAATCCTGAGACAGAAGTCATCGGCTGCGTGCAGCGGATAGTGAACCGGTCCGCTTTCCGCATAGAGAGGTGCAAGACATTCCCTTCGCACCCGGTTTCAACAATGCGTCGAATTCGTCCGACAATCCGCGCGCGCGTGACGTAGAGACGGCGCAATGCCTCCCGCATCGGACCTCAGATAACGTCTTCGCCTTTTCCAGAGGCAAGACGAGCGGCCAGAAAGTCGATCAGCGTGCGAATGCGACGCGGAACCGGACGCCCCGCCGTCCACACCAGATGCACGGGGACGGGCTCGGGCTCGAACGCGTCCAGGACTGTCACCACCTGCCCAGCGTCGAGTAGTTTCTGCACCTGAAAGATCGGCGCCCGGCCGATGCCCGCGCCGGCCGCCGCTGCAGCATTGCACGCTAGCGCGTTGATGGACCGGAACCGCCCGTTGACATCGACAGCGCCCCCTGCCCGATTGAAGGTCCATGTCTCGCGCTCGGCGTGCTGGCGCAGAATGCAGTCGTGTGCGGCAAGATCGGATGGATGGACGGGGTAGCCGCGGGCAGCGAAATAGTCCGGCGCGCCGAACACAACCCGCCGCAACGTGCCGACTTGCTTCGCGCGTAGGGTCGAGTCAGGCAGCCGACCGAGGCGGATCGCGAGATCGATGTCGGCTTTCGCAAGGTCGAGATGCTGCTCGGCGAGGACGAGTTCGGCCCTGACGTACTCGTGAATCGCCAGAAACTTCGCGAGAATCGGCGAGACAAACTCAGCGCCGAATGCCGTTGGCGCACCGACGCGAATACTGCCACGCAACTGCGTGACCTGGTCGACGAGTTCGTCACGTGCCGCATCGATTTCTCCCAGAGCAGGTCGAATTCGCGCGGCGAATTTCAGGCACGCCGCAGTGGGTTCCACACGACGCGTTGTCCGGTGGAACAAGGTCACGTTCAATTCACGCTCGAGCGCTGAAATGGCGCGGCTCACCGACTGCAGCGTTCGGCCCAGCGACCGCGCCGCCGCTGTCAGGCTTCCTTCGTCAAGAATAGCGAGCAGCACTTTATAGTCGTCTTTGTTCATGCGCGCCATTCTCTCGCTTTCTGGAAGAATATCTGACGGCTCGTGCAGCTATGCGGGAGCCGATTACCGCCTTACATTCTAGCCATGTTGATATTCAACGGGTTCGAAAGGAGGCAACGAATGACCCAACGAAACGAGCATGGCATGCCCATGAAGTACAGCGACCGGTTCAACCTGGCCGATGCACGCCAGGTCGCGCGCGCGGCCGAAGAGGAGGCCCTGCGTCATGGCTGGCCGATGGTCATTGCGATCGTGGACAGCGGCGGACACCTCGTACTCCAGCAGCGGCTCGATGGCGCGCAACTCGGCAGTCACGACGTCGCAAGACAGAAGGCCGAAACCGCCGTGCTATTCCGGCGTCCCACGCGCGTTTTCGAAGACGCCATCACGCAAGGCGGACTCCATCTGCGTCTGCTCGGCATGACTAACCTGGTGCCACTCGATGGGGGAATTCCGCTGATTCGCGACGGCGCCGTGGTTGGCGCGATAGGTGTCTCGGGTATGCGTTCCGATCAGGACGCACAGGTCGCCCAGGCCGGCGCCGACGCACTGCCGATGGCAGTACCGACGCCCGGCCTTTAAGGTTTGCCTTTGAAGATTAAGGTTTGCCTTTGAGGGTGAACGGAGCCAACAGTGACTGTACGTCGACCTGCTGCCCCTGGAGCAGAAGTAGTCGTGCGTGAAGTACCGTGTTCTCGAGAACAAGCTTTGCGGTACTTAGCAGATACAGCGCGTGGATGTCGGAGATCGACATGTTGCCTGCTTCGACCTGGTGATGACGCTCGACAAGTGAACTCATGACAAGGCGCCTGAGTTCCTGTTCCCCAAAGGGAAGGTCCGCATAGTCGATCGGGTCGTCGGCTTCGACTTCCCGCAGCAGTTCCACCAGCGTTTCCGTGCTCACGTCCATGTGCAGGCTCCACGTTGTCGTTTAAGACCAGCATAGCCAAACAGAGTCACCAGCACTGACAGCCTACCGCTTCTGCCTGAGTGCGTCCAGCCTGGGCGGTCGACCCAGTGTGAACCATAGGAGAGGCCGCGCCTGACGACCGGGCCCGGCGGGTGAATGCATCACATCGCCTTCCGGCAACTCTGCGACGTTCGAACGCAAGCGCAGCAGTAGAATGCTCCAGTCAAGATACGGAGGGTGACCCTATGGCAACGATAACGAGTATCGACATTGAACAACTGCGCCCGCTGCAGGCAACGGTGGGCATGCTGGAAGTCGATGCAAAACGAAAACGCCTGTTGGCCATGGACGCAAAGTCTTTGAAAGCCTTCCTGAAAGGCGCGCCGATTCCAACCGTCATTGGCAAGCGCGACAGACACTACGTCATCGACCACCATCACCTCGCGCGTGCGCTGTGGGATGGCGGCATCAAAAAGGCCTTCGCCGTGGTCGTGGACGACCTGTCCCAGTTGCCGGAGGAGAAGTTCTGGGACACTGTGATTGCAAAACGCTGGGTGCATCCCTACGACGAACGCGGCATCCTGCGCGCCATTTCCTCGATTCCCGACGAGGTCTCCGCCCTCACCAACGACCCGTACCGCAGCATTGCCGCGTTCGTGCGCGACGCAGGGGGCTATCTGAAGACACCCGAACCCTTCGCCGAATTTCAGTGGGCAGATTTTTTCCGCACCCGCATTCCGATGTGGACGAGCGACTCGCAATTCAAGGCGGCCGTCGAGCAGGCGGTCCACCTTGCAGGGAGCCCCGACGCCCGGACTCTGCCGGGCTTCAAGACACGACGCGTGAAATAGCGCGGAGATTACCCCCGCCGCGTCTTCTTTAACTCAATCGTTTCGAACAACTCATAGTTGGACGTCGGGGTCTGGTCAGCCCCCGGCGCGTGATAGTAGTTCATCGTAATCGTGGTCTCGCCACCCGGCTGTCCCGGATCATGATCGAACACCGCGATACCGTAGCCCGTCCCGGTATCCCGTTGCGCCGACCAGATTGCATCTTCAACGGCATCCGCGCTGGCACGCACAAACGTACCCGCGGCCGTCCCGGCAACCGGACGATTGGGCCGCGTGAAAATGCGCGCCTGCGGCAAGCCGGTACCGGCATCCACCCCATACACATCGAGCGGCGCGCTGGTCCCGCCACCGCCGAGAATCAGGTGGACCGTGCCGTGGCTCGTGTCGAACGTCGACGCCCCCGCCGACACCGCCGACATCACCGGCTGCGGCTGCAGCGTATCGACCACCCGTCCCGTGGCGATATCGGTGCCCTTGTTGTGATTGCAACCACGCACAGGATAGCTGCGCTCGTAATCATGGTCATGCCCGCACAGCACCAGGTCGACGCCGTAGCGGTCAAACAGCGGCAGCCAGGCTTCGCGGATACCCTTGTCGGAACCGTTGCCGGTTTTGGATGAACTCAGCGCGTCCTGATGCATCTGCACGATGATCCAGTCGACTTCGTGGTCTTTCGCCGCCCGGCGCAACGTATTCTCGAGCCAGCGGGTCTGTTCGCCCGCGCTATATCCGCGCACATAGAGCGACGTACCCGGTTGAATCGGCGGATTGCCGGTGCTCGCCACCGGCACCAGGGGACTCGGACCCGCGACGAACGCGGCCGCATCCTGATAGACCACGTCATCCGCATCGAGCGAAATGAAAAGCACCGAGCTCACGCGGAAGCTGTACCAGCGGCCCTGAAAGCGCGTGTGATTCTCGGGCAGCGTGTAGCGCGACAGGTATGACGCGAGGCCCTGTTCGCCGTTGTGGAATTCGAGCTCGTGGTTGCCCGGGCAGGGCATCCACGGCCGGTTCGACGCCGAGGTCTGGCAGTTGTTGCCGAAATCACGCCACACGTCCGGCTGGTGTGCCGGGTTCAGATTGGCGTAGCAGAGGTCGCCATTCAGCAAATGGAACAGCGGCTCGAATCGCTCGACGGCCTGAACCGCGAAACGGCTCTGCGGCGACGACAGGACCCAGCCGGTATTGGGCGTCGCGAGATCGCCGTAGCTCGTCCAGCGGAATGGTGCGCGGCCGCGGGGCGCCGTGCGGAAGCTCGCGGTGAATGGCTGAGCCGCGTTGCTGTCGTTGTCGGCACTCACCTCGTACGCGTAACTCGTATCGGCCTTCAGGCCACGCAGACGGGCGTGATAGGTGAATACGACCTCGCCGTTGATGCCATCGGTATAGGTGCTTTGGACACCGTGCACCGTCGCTCTCGCCTCCCCCGCGCCGCTAACACGCACCTGAGGGTTAACCGCCGGCGCCGGCGACGCCCACGACACGGTGACCTCGCTCGTCGGATCGTTGCCCCATGTCAGGTGGATCTGCTCGGGCGTGCCGTCGGGCGCGCTGTTCGCGGCCCGCGCCGCCGAGGCGAGCGTGCCCGCGGCCGTCGCGAGACTGGATGCACCGGCAAACTTCAGAAACCCGCGGCGCGAGACGATGGTCGCGCCCTGCTCGGTCGGCGAATCCTTGGCGATTTTCTTGTTCGACATGTCTGGTGTTTTTTGTGTGGGAGGTGGAAGGTCGCCAACGCGGACGGCGGGCGCACGGTCCTATGTGGGCCGCGAGTGCCGTGCTTGACCAGGGCGCGACGGAAACAATGGGGCATCCTAGTCGTGAAGCTATGACAGCCCGATGAAATGGCCGGACGTTGAAGAGGCCGTAGTGCCTCCTTATCAAGCGGCTGCTTCGCGCTGGGACAGTCTCGGTGCGGTATAGCGCACGGCCCGGCCGCCTTGATCGCTCAATCGACGCGTGGCGCAAAAACCGCCCGATCACCCCGGCAAAACCCGGCATCGAGACCGAAATCGCGGCGTCGCGACTGGGGTGTCGGGCACGCCGAAACCCCACGTTCGGCCGTCCCACGCATTAAGGGGCTGCATCCCCCACCCCGCCTACGTGTAAACTGCTGACTTTTTTGACTCTGGTGGTATCGTGCAAGCCCCACAGCGCACAGCTTTCAGTGGCCCGGCGCTCATTCGCTTACTTGCTCGCCTGACAGACGTCGATGTTCCCGAATCCGGCCAATCGCTCTCGGACCGGCTCAGCCAATGGCTAGGCTGGACCGACGCGATCGCGTTGTCCTCGGCGTTGAACGGCAATCCGCCTGCCGTCGCCGTCGGCACGCGGGCCTTCGGCGAAGCTGAAGAAAGCGAGTGCGCCCGCGTGCGCACGTCGTTGGCGAATGCCATCGTCGGAGATAGCGTGTTTGCCGCCGCGAGGCGTCGCGGACCCGCGTCGCACGTGCTCCCCCAAGGCGCCCCGGCGGATGCGCCGGTCGATTACGCGGTTTTTCGTCAGCGCTACCTCTCCATGCAACAGACGATGGAGACAGGCATCGGCACCCTGCGCGGTCGCCTGCGGGCCATGTTGGCCGCGAGGACGCCCGACATGGCCCGGCTCGCGGTGGTGGACGCCGTCATGGAGCGCGCGCTCAGCGAGCGCGAACGGAGTCTGCTGGCCGCCGTGCCTGGGTTGCTTGCGGGGCACTTCGAGCGTTTGCGTCAGGCGGAACAGCAGACGCTGGCCGACGCCGAAGCCTCGGGAAACACCGCAACGCCCATGACCGCCACGCCCGGCGCATGGCTGGACGCGTTCCGCAAGGATATGCAGAGCGTGTTGCTTGCCGAACTGGATGTTCGTTTACAACCGGTCGAAGGGTTGCTCGCGGCCCTTCGCACCCGCTAACTGGGACACTATGTCCAGATATCTCAATCTTGTTGTCTTTCTGGTAGGTCTGGCCGCCGTGTGCTGGATCGGTGTCGGCTATGTCGGCTCGAACACGCTGGCGTTGGCGGTCACGATGCTGATTGGCGTCTGCTACGTAGCGGGCGCGCTCGAACTTCGACGCTACAGCCAGGCCACGTCGACGCTGGCGCGTGCGGTTGCAGGCCTGTCCGGGCCGCCGCCCAGTCTGGGCGCGTGGCTCGACGCGGTGCATCCCAGCCTGCGCAATGCGGTGCGGCTGCGCGTCGAGGGTGAGCGTGTGGCCTTGCCGGGCCCGGCGCTGACGCCGTATCTGGTCGGCCTGCTCGTGTTGCTGGGCATGCTCGGCACACTCCTCGGCATGGTGGCGACCTTGCGGGGCACCGGTATGGCGCTGGAAAGCGCGACGGACCTGCAGGCTATCCGCGATTCGCTCGCCGCACCGGTCAAGGGGCTGGGCTTCGCGTTCGGCACGTCGATTGCGGGCGTGGCCACATCGGCAATGCTCGGGCTGCTGTCCGCGTTGTGCCGGCGCGAACGGATCGATGCCGCGCAGACGCTCGACGTGAAAATCGCGACGACCTTGCGCATCTACTCGCAGACCCATCAGCGCGAGGAAAGCTTCAAGCTCCTGCAGCGGCAGGCCGAAGTGATGCCCACCCTGGTCGATCGTCTGCAGACGATGATGGCGACCATCGAGCAGCAGAGCCTCGCCTTGAACGAGCGGCAGATCGCCAGCCAGGAGGCCTTCCACGGCAAGGCCGAGGCCGCCTACACGCGCCTCGCTTCGTCTGTCGAGCAATCGTTGAAGGAGAGCGTCGCTGAAAGCACCCGCGCCGCCAGCGCGGCGCTGCAGCCGGTCATGGCGGCCACGATGGCGGGTCTCGCGCGCGAGACGGCCTCGCTGCACGACACCGTCACCCACGCCGTGCAGCGGCAACTTGACGGGCTCACAAGCGGATTCGAGACGGCCACCACCACTGTCGCGGACATCTGGAACAAGGCACTTGAAGGACACCAGCGATCGAGCGAGGCTCTCACTCAGCACCTGAGCACGTCGCTGGATCGATTCACCGAAACCTTCGAGCAACGCTCGGCTGGTCTGCTGGAAGGCGTCTCAGCGCGCCTGGACGCAACAGCGGGCAGCGTATCGGCGGCGTGGAACGAAGCGCTGTCACGGCAAGAACAGGTCGGCGAGAAGCTGGCGGGCCACAATCAGCTCGCCTTGGCCGCAGCCGCGGCGACCTTCGAGCAGCACTCGGCGTCGCTGCTACGCACGGTGGGACAGTCGCATACGGACTTGCAGGCCGCATTGGCCTCACGCGACGAGCAACGATTGGCGACCTGGACCGAGACGCTCGGCTCGATGGCCAAGACGTTGAGCACAGAGTGGGAGCAAGCCGGTACGCGCACCGCGAGCCGGCAGCAGGAGATCTGCGACGTGCTCGCGCAAACCGCCCGCGACATCTCGGCCCAGACACAGGCGCACGCGAGCAGCACGGTCGCCGAGATCGACCGGCTCGTCCAGGCGGCTGCGGAAGCGCCCAGGGCCGCGGCGGACCTGCAGGCCGAACTGGCCGCGCGGGACCAGCAGCGGCTGGCGGCCTGGACCGAGACGCTCGGGTCCATGGCCACCACGTTGAGCAAGGAGTGGGAACAGGCAGGCACGCTTGCCGCGACCCGGCAGCAGGATATCTGCGACGTGCTGGAACAAACCGCGCGCGACATCTCGGCCCAGACACAGGCACATGCGAGCAACACGGTCGCCGAGATCGACCGGCTCGTCCAGGCAGCGGCGGAAGCACCCAAGGCCGCAGCGGACCTGCAGGCGGAACTGGCCGAGCGGGACCAGCAGCGGCTGGCGGCCTGGACCGAAACGCTCGGTTCCATGGCCACCACCTTGAGCAAGGAATGGGAGCAGGCGGGTACGCGTACCGCGAGCCGGCAGCAGGAAATCTGCGACGTGCTCGCGCAGACCGCGCGCGACATCTCGGCCCAGACACAAGCCCACGCGAGCAGCACGGTCGCCGAGATCGACCGGCTCGTCCAGGCAGCGGCGGAAGCGCCCAAAGCTGCGGCGGACCTGCAGGCGGAACTCGCCGCGCGGGACCAGCAACGGCTGGCGGCCTGGACCGAGACGCTCGGTTCCATGGCCACCACGTTGAGCCAGGAGTGGGAGCAGGCAGGCACGCGCACCGCGACCAGGCAGCAGGAGATTTGCGACACACTGGCGCAGACCGCGCGCGACATCTCGGCCCAGACACAGGCGCACGCGAGCAGCACGATCGCCGAGATCGGCCAGCTCGTGCAAGCCGCGTCGGAAGCCCCCAAGGCCGCGGCGGAAGTCGTCGCCGAACTGCGTCAGAAGCTCTCCGACAGCATGGTCCGCGACACCGCGATGCTGGAGGAACGCAGCCGCCTGCTGGCCACGCTGGAAACCCTGCTCGATGCCGTGAACCATGCCTCCACCGAGCAGCGCACCGCCGTCGACGCACTCGTTGCCACGTCGGCCGATCTGCTGGATCGTGTCGGCACCCGCTTCACCGATAAGGTCGAGCTTGAGACCGGGAAGCTGGGCGCGGTGGCCGCGCAGGTCACCGGCAGCGCCGTCGAAGTGGCGAGCCTGGGCGAAGCATTCGGCGCAGCCGTTCAGTTGTTCGGCGAGTCGAATACCACCCTCATCGCGCACCTGCAACGCATCGAAGCCGCGCTGGACAAGTCCCTCGCGCGCAGCGACGAACAGTTGGCCTATTACGTCGCCCAGGCACGAGAAGTCATCGACCTGAGCATGATGTCGCAGAAGCAGATCGTCGAAGACCTGCAGCAGCTCGCGGGCAAGCGGTCGGTCGCGGGAGCTGAAGCGGCATGAGCGAGGAAATCGACGGCGGCGTGGAGACCGCTGCGCCCATATGGCCCGTCTTCGGCGACCTGATGTCGGTGCTGCTGGGCGCCTTCGTGCTGATCCTGGTGAGCGTCATCGGCGTGCAACTGGAACTCTCGACCCGGCTGGAGCAGGAGGTCAAGCAGCGTCAGATGGAAACCCAGCGCCGCAAGACGCTGGAGCAGGCGCTGGCAGGACCGCTGGCGGCGGGCCGGGTGACGCTGGTCAACGGACGCATCGGCATCAACGGCAGCGTGTTGTTCGCGCTGAACTCCGATCAATTGCAGCCCGAAGGCCGGGACGTCCTGAAGAGCCTGGCGGGGCCGCTGTCCGCTTACCTTCGGGCCAATGACCAGATCCTGATGGTGAGCGGCTTTACCGACGACCGGCAGGTGCGGGAAGCCAACCGCCGCTTTGCCGATAACTGGGAGCTGTCGGCCCAGCGCGCATTGACGGTGACCCGTGCGTTGATCGATGAAGGCGTTCCCTCCTCGTCCGTATTTGCGGCTGCGTTTGGCTCCCAGCAGCCCGTTAGCTCGAATACCGACGACCAGGGCCGGGCCAAAAACCGGCGAGTGGAAATAGCGCCGGTCCCGAGGCCTTCGACTGCAACGGTGAAGCCCCGTGAGTAGTGTGACGGGTGCGGGTAGTGGCGCTGGAGAGGTGACATGCAGCGCCCGGGCGACGCTCGACGCATGGCGCGAGCGCGGGGCTGATCGGCTGGACCCCATCCGCTTTCATTTCATTGAAGCGCTGGATCGGCGGGCAGCCGGCCACAGCGGCGAGGCGCGGCGTCTCCTGGACGACCGACTGGCCCAACTGATCGAGGCTTACGCGGGCGAACTTGAGCGCGCCATATCCGAGGCTGCCGATACAGGCACTTGCATCGGCACTGGCATCGGCACTGGCATCGGCACCGGCACTGGCACTGGCACGGGCATCAGCACCGGCACCGGCACCGGCACTGCGGCATCATCCAGCGAACCCGCGCGCGGCGCGCTGGCCGGGCTGATCGACTACATCGCCAGCCATGCGCCGACAGATGGAACCCGCCCCGCAGCGAGCAACGCCACTCCCCGGCGCCCCTCATATCCGGAACTGGAGGCGCTCGACTACTTCAGGGAGACCTGGTCCAAGGTCCGGTCCGAGAAACAGTTGCGGCAGTCGTTAAAGAAAGCGCCAGGTAATGCCGGTCCGCTCAACTCGAGCAGCCTTGTGCATCGATCGCTCTCGCTGATGCGCGAGCTGTCGCCGGGCTATCTCCAGCAGTTCCTGTCGTACGTCGACGCCTTGTCATGGATGGAGCAGATGAACGGCGGCGGCGCCTCGCCGGCTAAAGATGCGCCGCGCGCCGCGACCGCCAGGAAGAGTACTCGGAGCAAACCGCGTTAGCGCCGTGAGCGCGGATCGGCCGCGCGCGACGACGGCAGCATCAGGGCGCAGCGCTGTGCTTCGTCCGTCGTCGTTTCGTCGTTTCGTCGTTTCGGCGTTTCATCGCTTCATCGCTTCATCGCTTCATCGCTTCATCGCTTCATCGCTTCATCGCTTCGTCGCTTCGTCGCTTCGTCGCTTCGTCGCTTCGTCGCTTCGTCGCTTCGTCGCTTCGTCGCTTCGTCGCTTCGTCGCTTCGTCCGTCAGCCGTCAGCCGTCAGCGGGCTGACGATAACCGGTTGAGCCAATGCGCCCATCTCTGATCCAGCGGTTTAACCGCTCGGCAAAAAATCGGGCGATACCCGCACTCAACGCTGCCGACAGCACGAGAAACCCGATCAATAACAGCAGTTTCACATCACCAGCCACAACGCGCGGCGGCCACACCGTTCGCATCGCGCCGAGCACGATAAGGTGGAACAGGTAAAGCTCATAGCTGAGACGTCCGAACCACTCGAAACCCAGCAGGACCCGGACGCCTCCAGCGACAGGCGTGGCCGGTCGACCGTACGCGCCCAGCAACAACACCGCGGTACCCAAGGCCATCCCCGTCACGCCGAGGACGTTGGTTTCTCCAATGGGCGCATCCAGGTACAGGAACGTCATAGCCGCCACCGCAACGCATTGCAGGAGCGTAGCCGCGCGACCGCGCAGCGCGATCCGTTTCGCGAGCAAGGCCGTCCAGCAGCCGATAGCGATGCCGTCGAACGAAGCAAAATAAGCGTACAGAAAACCGCCTTCGTCACCCTGGTGGGCCAGGCGATAAAACGGGCCGATCACGATGATCACGGCCCAGAAGGCAAGCAGGCGCGACTCCCGCCGGAGGGCGAGGCAGAGAATCGGAAAGGACAGGTAAAACACCTCCTCCACCGACAAAGACCACAGCACACCCAATGGGTAGTTGACCCACCCGTGCGTGCCAACCAGCACATTCATCGAGAAAGTCAGCGCCGCCAGATTGACGAGCCAGAAAGAGACCGGTGTGCCGGCCGGCGCGTGATTCTGGAAGATGGCGACGCCCGCCAGCGCAAGCAGGTTGACCATGCCGAGCAACAACAGCAGGCACGGGATAATGCGCGCGATACGCAATCGATAGAACGCCCGCGCATCGATGCCGCTGAGACCCGACCAACGACGATCGGCATTCGACGTAATCAGATAGCCCGAGATGACGAAGAACATCGTCACCCCATAGTTACCGTTTCGGGCGACAGCGCGCACCGCTTCCCATCCGAATACTGTCGCCAGGAATGTGTCGTTCAGGCGGTACGCGATGTTGAAGTGATGAAACAGGACAAGAAGAATCGAGACGCCCCGGATCACGTCAATCCGGGCGTTACGCTGGCTAACCATCATCATGTCCGGTCCGAAGTCCACTTCACGAATGCAGCACCGACCTCACGCAACACGGCCTCCCGAGCGGGCATGGCAAGCGTGGGCGCGTCGTAATAGGCCGCGATGAGAAGCGGAGCGCGTCCCGGTGGGCGAACGATTGCGTAGTCGTTGGTTTCTTCTTCCACGCTGGTTCCGGGCCTGTCACCCGCTATCCAATCCGGCGGTAGCGCCGCGCGGAGCCGGTTCAGACCCGGCGTGCACGCAATCATCCAGTTTTCCAGTTGCGCACGCGATTGCGGACTGAGAACGTTCCCCAGGAGAATTTGGCTTGCCGACTTCGTGATCGATCGAGGCGTCGTGGTATCGAGCACACCGCTATATGTGTTCGACTCGGGTTCGTATCGATCGGAGCGAGTCACGGTATCGCCGAGACCGCGAACGAACTGAGTCAAACCGGCGGGACCACCGGCACCTCTCATCAACAATACCGCCGCCGTGTTGTCGCTCACTTCGACGATGGCCTGGCACAACGCGCCCACCGGCATCGCGCCTTGTGCGACATGCGCCTTCGTCACAGGCGACGTAAAGACGAGGTCTTTCTCCGTGTAGTGCACCAGACGGGCAAGATCCTCCTTGCCGGCATCCACGCGGGATAGCACCTGCGCGGCGAGCAGTCCCTTAAAGGTGCTGCACATCAGAAAGCGCTCGTCAGCGCGATGCGCCAAGGTTCGGCCTGAACCGGTATCGATGGCGAACACGCCAAGGCGTCCGCCATTGCGGCGTTCGATGTCGGCCAGTGGGGATGCATTTGCAGCGCGTGCGGATGTAGCGCCGAGACTCAAAAGTAGGGGCAATCCGAGCGTCAAGCTCCTGCGTGTTGCAGAAATGGTCAAAGAGTCGTCCTCTATTTCAAATGTCGCGGTGATGAAGCCACGTGAGGCGTTCACCATAACAAAACGGGCCAACCCCGCTAAGGGTTGGCCCGTTTTGGACTGGCTCGCTAACAGCGCGAAATCACGTCTGAGGATTCGTATCGTCGGTGGCTTGAGCATTGTCGGCGTCGTCCTGCTTCCCGCCGTCTTCCTTCTCGACCAACCCTTCCAACGCACCGGCGCCTTCAAAGCCCGCAACCGCTGCAACACCCTTCGTTAGCAGACCTGCGTCCGGATCGACTTTTTCTGCCGCCTCAACGGCAGCTACTGCGCCAGCGATCTTGCCTACTTCGTCCAAGAGTCCCATTTCGCCCTCCGCGAGAAAAAGTGAAATGCCATCCTCTCACGAACTCGGTACGTTGTCGCCAAATGTAAAATTGATTTACCAGTTTGCCGCCAAGCCGAAATGACATTGAAAGAAATCTCTAAGCCACACGCTTAAATCGCCTTCGTCACCGGCGTCGTGGCAGCCGGATCGGTAATGCTGATTTGGCCCGTCTCGACATGACCCGCAATGCGCCGCAACCAGTTCGCATTGCCCGCAACAGTCAATTGAAAGTCATACCACTGACTGCTGCATGACAGGTCCCAATGCGCCTCCACGCTCTTGCCCGCCGGCACGGTCAACGTGAGCAGCGCCTGACCGTAGGCGAGGTCGGACGCGGTGACCGTGAGCGGCGTGGTCCCGGCGTTGGACAGCGTCACATGGACGTTGCCGTTGGCCACGTCATAACACGTCGCGACATCCGGCTTTGCGGCGGCATCCGCAGCGGACGAACCCGCGAAGCGCCGGAAATAACCATTCGGACCGTAGACGTTCACCATGTAATTGCCGTTCGCGTCGAACACCCACGTATCGGTCAACTGCTTGCCGGCCTCGACGGTATAGCGACGCGGCATCGCGGTCGGGTCGCCCGTGTACACCCAGAAATGCGCGCCCTGCGTGCCGGTGTTCGCGAACGTCACCACATACCCTTGCGCCTGCAACTGCCCGTTCACATGCAACTCGTACGGCAGCGCACGCGCGGGCCGCGTGCCCGACTCCTGCGCCGTCACCAACTGCTGGGCGGTGCTGGCGGGCGCAGCCTGCGCCGTCGAACGCGCGCATTGCATATCGGCCTGCGCGACGTAGGTTTGCGTACTCGGCAGCGACGGCACGGTGGCGTCGGACTTCGAAAAGTCGAGCGCCGAAGTCAGATCGCCGCAGATCGCGCGGCGCCATGGCGAGATATTGGTTTCAATCACGCCGAAACGCTTTTCGATGAATTGCAGCACCGACGTGTGATCGAACACCTGCGAGCAGACGAAGCCGCCCTTCGACCATGGCGACACCACAGTCATCGGCACGCGCGGGCCGAGACCGTATGGCAGGTTGTCGGCGGTGTAAGTGCCCGCTTGCGTCGCGGTCACAACGTTATGCCGCTCGAGTGTGATGTCCACCGTGCTCATGCCGGAGCCCGGCAACGTAGGTGCTTGCGGCGGCACCACGTGATCGAAGAAACCGTCGTTCTCGTCATACATGATGAAGAGAACCGTCTTGCTCCACACATCGGGATTCGACGTCAGTGCGTCGAGAATCGTCGAGATGTAATTGGCGCCGTAGAGCGGTGTGAACTTCGGATGCTCCGAATACGCGGCGGGCGGCAACAGCCAGGACACTTGGGGCAATGCATTAGCCTGCACGTCGGTCTTCAACTGCGTCAGCGTGCGCGTACTCATCCCTCTGTTCTGCAGCGACGAACCGGCCGGCGCATTCACGAAGTTCTGGAATGAGGCCAGCATGTTCGTGCCGTAGTTGCCGCTGAAATTGTCGAAGCCCGTACCCTGCTGGTAGATCTGCCACGAGATGCCGGCCGTCTCGAGCCGCTCGGGATACGTGGTCCAGTTGAAGGGCTGAAGTTTGATGGTGTCGAACTGGTTATCGATGTAATCGGTGTTGTCGAGTAGCGGGCCGCCACCGGTGGCGAGCGGATCGACCATCCCGGTCATCAGATACATGCGGTTCGGGTGTGTGTTACCCGGAATCGAACAGAAGTAGTTGTCGCACACGGTGAAGGCATCGGCGAGCGCGTAATGGAACGGAATGTCCTCGCGCACGTGATAGCCCATGGTCATGTTGCTCTTCTGCACGGCCCACTTGTCGGCGCGGCCGCTATCGATCGCACCGTGTGTGGTGGTCCAGGTGTGCGGCAGGCCGCCGATACATTGCGCGTTGACGTTCGGATTGGTCGTGTCGTAGCGGAACGGCGCGATCACCTTCGTCTGATCCTCCTGACGTGGCTGAAACCACACCGGCTGGCCATTCGGCAGCGTCACGGGAAAGCGGTCGTTATAACCGCGCACGCCGCTCAGGTGGCCGAGATAGTGATCGAACGAGCGGTTCTCCTGCATGAAGACAACAATGTGCTGCACGTCCTGAATCGTACCCGTCACCGAAGTCGGCTCGATTGCGAGCGCCTTGCGAATCGATTCGGGAAACAGGGTGGTGGCGGCTGTCGCGCCCGCCAGTCCGGCGGACAGCTTCAGAAAATCTCGACGCGTTTTGGTGACCATGCGATGGAC
>NZ_JAQQDU010000014.1:0-133279 GCF_046027825.1 Paraburkholderia sediminicola | reverse complement strand
TTGGATTTCCTGCCGGATCACGCTCCAGCGCTTGCACAATGGGCGCTCACCATGCTTTGGATCAGCGGCGCGTAATGATCAAACTCCGGGGTGCGCAGGCCGGCAACCTTCGCCGCGTCATCCAGACGTCGAACCGCAAGCGCATCGTGGAGGTGCGGACTTTGACCGAACCCGGCCACCTCGGCGGCGTTCATCGGACCACCCTGAAGCCGCAGCGAATGCACCGATGCAGGCGACAATTTGCCAAAGTACTCCGGATCGACCGCGCAAAGATAACGCTTCGCCGCAACATGCATGCCGACGCACCCCGCGATGGCGCGGGGGAAGAAGTTCTCAAGTACTCGGGCACCGGCCTGCTCGTGGTACCTGTCGCGCGTGTCGTTCATCGAGAACGCACCGAACTCGCCCGTAAAGTGACCGATGTCATGGAGCAGCGCCGCGACGATGATCGTCTCGCTCTCGCCGTGCTGCTCGGCGAGGAACGCTGCCTGCAGCATGTGTTCGGCCATTGTGACGCTCTCGCCGAGGTACTCCTCGCCGCCGCGGCGCGTGAAGATATCACCCAGAAACGCGACGATGTTCTCCGCATTAAGCGGTACCTGAGTCGCAGGCTTCATCGTGTGGGCTCCCCTTGCATTTCGAGCACCGCCAGCTTCGACAGCAAGCCGTCCTTATCCGCATAGCACCCCTGAAGCCAGCGCGAACCCTCACCCGAGTATCCTTTGCGGGCGTGCAGAACCCGTGTGTTGTCCACGATGAAGCATTCGCCGGGCTGCAGCTTGAAGGTCACTTGCATATCCGGCGCATCGACCAGCTCGCTGAGGCGCCGGTAAGCGGCGTAGTAGTCATCCATATCGTCATACGGCACATCGACGATCGGACTGGCGGAGCGGTTGTTGAATCGCACACCGACAAGTTCTCCGTCGGGCATCAATTCGATCATCGGGCGCCGCGAGCGAAGACAGACGCCTGTACTGCCGGTGTACTCGAAACGGGCACAGTAGCGCGACAGCAGGTCGAAACCGCGTGGATCTTCCTGCCTGAGGCGCTCGGCGGCGCGAAAGCCGTCGACCACCATGTTCTCGCCACCCGTAGCCGAATTTTCGAGGCAATAAAGCACCTGGAGGGTGGGCACGGGATCGCGATAGGGATTGTCGGTATGAGCCTGAAGGCCGAGCCCGGTGAAGGCCAGATTGTTCGGATTGACTTCCGTGCGAACCTCGAAAATCTTGCCGTAGTTGGTTTCGCGGACGTAGCCGAACAGATCGACAACCTCGAGAAGCGCGCCGCTCTTCACGGGGCCACCCGATAGCTTGGCAAAACCGAAACGGCGAGTCTCGGACAGCCAGTTGCCGAGTGCGGCATCGCTCGCACTGACGGCCGCGAATTCCGCCACAGGAAGACGCGTGCTCAGCCCGGCGTCCCACGTTTCGATTTCCGGCGCGACCCAGCCGGTCACTCGCGGGCGAACGCCATCGTAGGCATGTTCGGCGAGCCAGTTGATGTCATACGAGACTTCGTGCGCGCCTGGATCAAACGTCACCTGCAGCCTGCGCTCATCCGCCGTGGCGGCCACCACACGCGTTGCCGGCGAGATGTCCGCCAGGGTGATGAGGCGCTGTCCATTGCCCTGCGCACGGGTCGACTCGTCCCACGCGTTGTCACGCAACCAGATCGCGTGAAAGCGCTGCTCAGCGCCGCCCGGGAGAGTGAGGCTAACCGCTTTTCCTTCGTCCAGAATTTTCGCTGCTTCCACCACGTCGTCCTTGCATCGAGTGATTCATGGACGACATTTCAACCTGCTCCTGCCATAACGACAAACAACCATTCCGGATAACTAGACCTCGAATTACTTATGGGTAAGCTTGCCATGCTGACTCGGCTACTGCCACTGGCTCATCCCCCAACTGCGTTTGAAGAACGCATACCGGCCACTACCGCAGCACGGGTGCGGGCCGCCCGTGGATAGGCTACCTGCCCGGCATCTTTCGAAGACCCGCCTTGCGATACACCTGAGGCGCAACGCCATACCAACGTTTGAATGCCTGCGAAAAGGTCGACGAATCGCTGAACCCCAAACGCGAGGCAATATCCGTCATGGTCAAACGGTGGTCCTTTAAAAGACTTTCGGCGGCCGAACAACGGGACTCTGCCAGCAGCGTCCTGAAAGACGTCCCCTCCTCCTGCAAACGGCGTTTCAACGTACGCTCGCTCACGTTCAGTATTCTTGCCATGGCGGACAGATCGGGAAAGGAACTGCCTGACACGCCAAGGTATTGCCGCACGATCCCAGCGGTACTCGACCGGGAGCGACGACGCTCAACCAGTTCGGCACACATCTGTTCACACATTGATGCGGTGACTGGGTTCGCCTGCGGTAGCACGCGGCATAGATAGGCACGATCGAATGCGAGACTGTTTGTCGCCGCGCCATAGTAGGGATTCGCTTCGAAGGCGCGATTCACCTCGTCTGGGTCGGCCGCCTTGCGGTTTGGCTCTGCCCTGAACGTCACGCGTGCAATTTTGAAGTCCGGCCCACTAATCTCACGTAGCAAGACGGCGGCGGCGGTCATGTCACGCTCAACGAAAAATCGTCGAAGATCGAGCTGAAAATCCGGCTCTCCAAAACTCAGGATGCCGAACTCTCCCTCTTCGCGATACGAAATCAGCGTGTATGCATAGGTCAGCGGGATAAAGCGGAGCGCGAGCGTCAATGCCTCTTCCGTCGTCGCACTGCTGAGGAGACCATATCCCCAAATGCCGTACGCCGATAAGTGATAGCGAAGCCCCATGCGGAGACCCAACCCCCGGGGCTCGTCCGACAATTTGAGCAGATTGTTGGTGATCCGGAGCTCCTGCGCCGCAGTCAACTCGGCCTTCGGATCGTCAAGCTGCCCGAGCGTCAAGTCGCTTCCCTTCAGAAGTTCTACCGCCGGGTAACCCAGTTCGACCCCGTACTCAACCAGAAGGCGGCTGCTCGCCGAACCGCGCGTGAAATCCCAGAAGGTCATGAGTGGATACCCTTAACGCACGTTATTTGGCCCAAATACTAAAGTAGCTGTCCCGTTGCGCCATTGGTGGAATCCCACCCAAAGGTCAACATGTCCCTCAACGAAGCTGCCGACTGGGGTAGCTGAAGGGATCAAGGAGACCGACCGTGCTGGTAAGCCACCCCGCTCTGCTTGAAGAGCGCTTTGAGGCGCAGCGTCAGGCTTTCGCTCAGGAACCGTGTCCGTCAGAGAAGGTCCGGGTCGACCGCCTGAACCGCCTGCTCGCGATGATCGAGACTGAGGGTGCCGAGTTTGCTCGCTCTATCGACGCGGATTTCGGCGGAAGGTCGTCGAACGAAACCCGGCTCGCCGAACTGTTCATCGTTCGCTCCGGCATCCGGCACGCCCGCGCCCACCTTCGAGCGTGGATGCGTCCACAGCGTGTGTCCACAAGCCTGCATTTTCGCCCTGCCTACAATCGCCTCATACGGCAGCCGCTTGGCGTGGTGGGCGTCGCGTCGCCCTGGAACTATCCGCTCCAACTGTCCCTCGGCCCGGCGCTCGCCGCACTAGCGGCGGGAAACCGCGTTCTGCTCAAGCCATCGGAGCTCGCCCCCAACTTCACAGCCTTGCTTGATCAATTGGTGCGCGCTTCCTTTTCGCCGGACGAACTGAGCGTTGTAACCGGAGACGTTGACGTCGGCAAAGCATTCGTCGGGTTGCCTTTTGATCACCTCTTCTTCACTGGCTCGACCCAGGTAGGGCGGCAAGTTGCCCAAGCCGCCGCAGCGAACCTCACGCCTGTCACCCTGGAACTGGGCGGAAAGTCACCGGCCATTCTCGACGCGTCCTGCGATATCCGGACTGCAGCAAAAAGTATCGCCTTCGGCAAGCTCATGAACGCCGGGCAGACGTGTATCGCACCGGATTACCTCCTCGTGCCGAAAGGCCAGGCCGATGAAGTTGCACACGAACTCGAGGCGGCGATCAAGCGACTGTACCCGGCACTTATCGCCAACCCGGATTACACGTCGATCATCAGCGCCAGACATCGTGAACGCCTGGTGGCGATGGTGCAGGAGGCACGGGACAGCGGCGCGCGGATCGTGACAGTCAATCCATCCGGCGAAGTGTTCGATGAGCACACCCGTAAGTTTCCACCCACGTTGGTGATCGGCGCAGCGCCCAACACTCGCCTGATGCGCGAGGAGATTTTTGGTCCGCTGCTTCCGATCGTTGAGTACGACGGCCTCGACCACGCAATCGCCATGGTGAATCAGCGGGACAGACCGCTTGCGCTCTACTGGTTCGGCCATGATGCCGCAAGCAGGGATCGCGTGCTGACCGAAACGGTTTCCGGCGGGGTGACGGTCAACGACTGCCTGTGGCATCTCGCGCAGGAGGCGCAGCCGTTCGGCGGCGTTGGCCCAAGCGGCACCGGCGCATATCACGGCGAGTGGGGATTTCGAACGTTCAGCAAGGAGAAGCCTGTTTTCTATCAGGCCACGCTCAACGGCACCGCGCTGTTTCATCCGCCTTATGGAAAAACGTTCGAGCTCATGCTTGGCTTGCTCAAGCGAATCACCTGAAGACGCTCGCCCGCGCGCGGCGAAGCGCTAGTGCATGAGGAGACAAAAATGAGTGACCTTTTCGATTTCGTCGTGGTCGGTGGCGGGTCCGGCGGCAGTGTCGTCGCGGGCCGGCTAACGGAAGATCCGGCGGTGACGGTCTGCGTGCTGGAAGCGGGAGGTGACGGCGCAAGCCCGCTAGTGAACATTCCTACCGGGGCAGTTGCCATGCTGCCGACCCGGCTCAACAACTGGGCATTTGAAACCGTGCCACAGCCCGAGCTCGCCGGTCGTAAGGGTTATCAACCGCGTGGCAAGGCCCTCGGCGGGTCATCGGCGATCAACGCAATGGTGTACGTCCGCGGCCATCGCTGGGACTATGACCACTGGGCCTCGCTGGGGAACGAAGGCTGGTCGTATGACGATGTCCTTCCGTACTTCATCCGGAGCGAACATAACGAGCGCATCGACAACGCGTGGCACGGCCGCACAGGACCGCTCTGGGTCAGCGACTTACGCACAGACAATCCATTCCACGCGCGCTATCTCGACGCCGCCCGTCAGACGGGACTGCCCGTCACGGACGACTTCAACGGCCCCGAGCAGGAGGGCGTGGGCATTTATCAGGTGACCCAGAAGCACGGCGAACGGTGGAGCGCGGCCCGCGCTTACCTGCTTCCTCACATCGGACGCCGCGACAACCTGTCAGTCGAGACCCACGCACACGTACTGCGCATTGTTTTCGAAGGCGCGCGTGCCGTGGGAGTTGAAGTTCTGCAGGCAGGCAAGACCCGCGTGATCCGGGCGCGCAGGGAAGTCATCCTCGCGGCCGGGGCGTTTCAGACACCGCAACTACTGATGCTCTCCGGCGTCGGCGATCAGCACGAACTCGGCCAGTTAGGCATCCCGGTCGTGCAGCATCTGTCGGGGGTTGGAAAAAATCTGCAGGACCATCCCGACTTTATTTTCGGCTACCAAACCCAAAGCATCGACACGATGGGTATTTCGATCCGAGGCAGCGCCCGCATGCTGTCCGAAATCAAACGCTTTCGAAGCGCGAGACGGGGTGCACTCACGTCCAACTTTGCGGAAGGTGGGGCTTTTCTCAAGACTCGCCAAGAACTGGACATGCCCGACGTCCAGCTTCACTTTGTCGTAGCGATGGTCGACGACCACGCACGCAAACTTCATGCTGGTCACGGATTCTCCTGCCATGTCTGCCTGTTGCGCCCGCGAAGCCGGGGCAGCGTGCGTCTCCAGAGCAGCGATTCTCGTGATTCACCGCTGATTGATCCGGCATTCTTCAAGGACGCTCGTGACCTCGACGATATGGTTGACGCATTCAAACTCACGCGCCGGCTGATGAACGCCCCCGTGCTCGCCGAATGGATCAAGCGTGATGTGTTCACCGCGAATGTACGAACGGACGAAGAGATACGTGCCGTGCTTCGACAACGGACCGATACCGTTTATCACCCGGTCGGGACCTGCCGTATGGGTGTGGATGACCACGCGGTAGTGGATCCCCAACTTCGTGTACGCGGTTTGCAGTCCCTGCGCATCGTCGACGCATCGGTTATGCCAACCCTTATCGGTGGCAACACCAATGCGCCCACCATCATGATCGCCGAAAAAGCAGTCGACATGATCCGCAGCGTGCGTAGCGAATTACCACTCACTGAGAAGATCGCCGGTATCAACGCGGCAAAGGAGACTATTCATGCGCACGCCTGACTCAATTGACCGCCCACAGGCTACTGCACCGCTCACAGCCATCATCGTCGGTACGGGCTTCGGCGGTATCGGCATGGGCGTCGCGCTACGTAAACATGGCATCGAAGACTTTGTCATTCTGGAGAAGGCTTCTGATGTTGGCGGGGTCTGGCGGGACAACAGCTATCCAGGCGCCGCATGTGACGTCCCGTCTCATCTATATTCGTTTTCGTTTGAGCCGAATCCAGACTGGTCGCGCGCCTTTGCCCCGCAAGCAGAGATCTATGGGTACCTTCGGCACTGCGCCCGAAAATACGATCTGCTGCGTCATATCCGCTTTGGCTCTGAGGTCAGACAGGCCAGCTACGATGAATCGCGCAGCGTGTGGGTGGTGACCTTGACGAATGGCGCTTCGCTGGAAGCGTCGCTGTTTATCAGCGCGACCGGGCAATTGAGCCGTCCGGCGTTGCCTCGCATTCCGGGCATGCAAGACTTCAAGGGTCGAGCCTTTCATTCCGCGACGTGGGACCACGATTACGACCTCCGGGGAAAACGCATTGCGGTGATCGGCACCGGCGCTTCCGCCATCCAGTTTGTTCCGGTTATCGCTCAAGCGGTTAGTGAGCTGAAGCTCTTTCAACGCTCGCCCGCCTACATCTTGCCGCGACCGGACCGCGCCTACGCCGGATGGGAAAAATCTCTGTTCCGCCGCATGCCATGGACAGCAAAGCTGCACCGCGCGGCTATTTACGTCCGCTATGAATCACGGGCCATTGCTTTTACCCGGTTCAAGGCATTGATGAAGCTGGCCGTGGGTGTTCCCTTTCGTCGAATGCTGTCGAAGCAGGTCCGTGACCCAGCGCTTCGTGCCAGGCTTGTTCCGGACTATCCAATTGGATGCAAGCGTGTCCTGCTCTCCACCGAATACCTGTCGACGATGGATAGGGAGAACGTTGAGGTAGTCACGGAGGGCATTCGCAGTGTCACGGCAAATGGTGTCGAGACGACCGACGGCAAGGTTCACCCTGTCGACGCAATCATTTACGGCACAGGTTTCGCGGCGACCGAATTCCTCTCGCCAATGCGAATCTTTGGTCGTGCGGGCACTGAGCTCAATTCGGCATGGCGCCAGGGCGCACAAGCCTATTTAGGCCTGACCGTCCCGGGCTTCCCCAACTTCTTTATGCTGTACGGTCCGAACACGAATCTCGGACACAACTCGATCGTCTTCATGCTCGAGAGCCAGATCGCGCACGTTATGCGTTGCCTCAAGTTAATCAGGCGAACGCGATCGACAAGCATCGAAGTGAACGAGGACCGCTATCGGCGCTACAACGTCGGTGTTCAGCAACGTCTCGCTGGCAGCGTGTGGAACGGGTGCAAGAGTTGGTACGTCGACGCAACCGGGCATAACAGCACGAATTGGCCCGGATTCACGGTTTCGTATCGCTGGCTGACACGGCGCTCGGGACTGCACGCTTACAGCCTCGCCAGCAGCGTGGGGCAATCACTGGGAATTGCGTCTGCCACTTCGATTGCCGAGCCACGCGGCATGGTGGAGCGAGGTCAGGCAGCATTGCTGCGCGGCGTCCTGCGAACGTGCTTTCGTCCTTTGATCGGGCCGCCCTTCACGGCGGCGACTCAGCGCCGAGTCGTCGCGGTGCTGTCCCGGCTTATGCCAGGCAGGCGCGGCGCCATGCGCTATCGTGCCCATGCAGCAAATGTATCCGTTGAAATTGTTGCGCCAAAAATTGGAGAAACAGGAGGCGCAATACTCTATCTGCACGGTGGCGCGTTCTGCCTCGGAAGTCCGGCCACTCACCGCAGCATCACGACGCACCTTGCTGTTGGCAGCGGAATGTCAGTGTGGGTGCCCGAATACCGTCTGGCTCCAGAACATCCGCATCCAGCGGCATTGGACGATGCGCTCACCTGCTACCGGGAACTATTGAATCAAGGCTACGGACCGGACAAGATCGTTATCGCTGGGGATTCTGCCGGGGGTGCGCTCGCGCTTTCGCTGGTGATCGCGCTACGCGATCGCGGGGAGCGCATGCCGGCGGGGCTATTACTCATCTCTCCGGTCACGGACCCGGCGCTCGCGGGCGTTACATTGCAGACCCATGCGCGTCTGGATCCCATGATTCGCCGTGGCTGGCTGGAGCAGGGGTTGCGATGGTATGCCCTGCCGGCGGAAGCGGCCTCGGCCGGGCCGCTGCGACAGGACCTTCAAGGGCTGCCCCCAATGCTGATCCAGGTGGGCTCTC
Organism: Paraburkholderia sediminicola; assembly: GCF_046027825.1. GTDB lineage: Bacteria > Pseudomonadota > Gammaproteobacteria > Burkholderiales > Burkholderiaceae > Paraburkholderia > Paraburkholderia sediminicola_D. Next base: position 124,741 of record NZ_JAQQDU010000014.1, on the reverse strand, counting down.
AGGAAGTGTTGCTGTCTGACGCCGTGCGCCTGGCAGAGCATGCGGCGCGCGGAGGCGTATCCTGCCGGCTGGAAATTCACGCGGCTCGCTGGCATGTCTTTCACCTGCAGTCCTTCTACCTGAAATCGGCTGTTCGAGCGTTGCTAACACTCGCGGATTTTGCCCGAGCGCAGGTTTCGGCTGTTCGTGCCGCAGGGCACGGGCCGGTCACGAAGACAGCGCAGAAAGAAGACGTGATGGAGGCAGCCATCGGATGAAACTGGCTGATACGGTTGAGCGCTAATCTCCCGGATTAAAACGTCGTCATCCCAAGCCGCCCTAGTAGCGGATTGGGCGCCGCCTCCGCCGGAGGACTTCGCTCACGACTATGAGTGAGGTCGCTCAAGGCTTGATCGTAGAAATAAAACTCGGGGGTATGATTCATCAACCTCTTTCGAGCAGGAGCCGAGCCATGGGTCCGCGTGTTCATCTTCTCTTCATTACCGCATTCGCAGGTCTTTTGTTGAGCGCTTGCGCGCAGACCGGCCCTGTCGAGTTTTCCGCGTCGGGTGCCAATGCACCGATGCTTAATCAGGCGAGCGATATGGACTTCGGTCCGATGGACAGGACGATCGCACAATGCAAAGTGGTCTCGAAGAGCGCGGGTCCGGATCAGTGCTCGCAAGTTCGTGCGTACGAGTCGTGTATGAAAAGCAAAGGCTACATCACCGTACTTGGGCCGGAGAACCCGAAAGGGTGCGGCGATCCGGAGTGGGAGAAAGACGTGAGGAAGTGGCTTCAATGAGGGATGGGGCGAAGCAATCGCATAAGGCGGTGACCGCCCATCTACTGTCGTTCGACTCCGCTCTCACTGAGACAGTTGAACGTCTGCTCCGCTCAGCCAACGGACTTTCGTAGACGTTCAACGCCATCCGCCTTGCCCCCCATACAGTAAGCCTCGAGTGTCACGACGGCGCAGCCAGGTCTCACCGCTCTGTCTGACGGTGGGCGACATCCAGCTGGCCGCCGCAGGGTTTCTGTTCGCCCTATCAAAAACACGCATACGATTAAATCTTTTGCGATTGACATCTGTCAACCCCTCCTTCATCATGCGACGCATGCGATTACATCGCATACGATTTAAACCAGCTTAACACCCTTATTCACGAAGGAATCCATCATGCCCAAGATCGACAAAGTCCTCTTCTCAGGCAGCAGCCACGCCACGATCAATCGCGACCCTAATGTCCCGCGCGGTGAGCTCGGCGTCCTCGACCTCAAGCTGTCAGCGCCCGGCGGTGACAGCCGCGAGTTCATCGCCACCGGGCTGCACCCGAGAGCCGAACAGTTGTTTTCGGGCGCGTGGTCGGCCTGTTACATCAGCGCGTTCGAGATTGCGGCCTCGATGAAGAAGGTCACACTGCCGGCCGACTATTCCGTGGACATCCAGGTCAGCATTGGGTCGGCCGGTGCCGGGCATTGCCTCGGCGCCCAGTTCACCATCCGCGCGCCGGGTCTGGCGGCCGAAGTTGTCGAGACAATCGCGCACCTGGCCCATCAGATCTGCCCGTACTCGAAGGCTGTACACGGCAACATCGAGGTCGGCCTGAACGTCGTCACGGTGTGATCCGATGAGGCAGGCGGGTCTCACTCAATATCTTCAGAGGAATTTGGTCAGCGCAAGGTTTTATTCATGCCCTATATATATCGCATGCGATTAAATCTTATACGCGTGACGTCGTTGCCATATTCACCCAACACAAATCGTATGCGATTACATCGCACACTATTTAAATGCACTTAACATTCGTATTCGCAAAGGAACCCATCATGGAAAAGATCGAAAAAGTCCTCGCCTCAGGCAACAGCCACGCCACGGTCAATCGCGACCCGAATGCCCAGCGCGGCGAGTTTGGCGTCTACGACCTCAAGCTGACAGCGCCCGGCGTTGAAAGCCTCGAGTTCATCGCCACCGAGCCCCACCCGAGAGCCGAGCAGTTGTTTGCGGGCGCCTGGTCGGCCTGTTACACCACGGTGTTCGGAATTGCGGCCCAACTGAAGAAGGTCACGCTGCCGTCCGACTATTCCGTGGACATCCAGATAAACATTGGGCAGACCGGTGCCGCGTGGTTTCTCGGCGCCGAGTTCACCGTCCGCGTGCCGGGTCTGGAAACGGAAGTCGTCGAGGCAATCGCGCACCTGGCCCATCAGATCTGCCCGTACTCGAAGTCCGTGCGCGGCAACATCGAGGTCAGCACGAACATCGTCACGGTGTGATCGGATAAGGCGCGCGCGTCTCACTAAACATCTTTTTAGGGAATTTCCATCATGAAGACCAAGCTCATCGTTGCACTGCTCGTCGCAGTTTCGGCGTCCGCCACCGCACCCGCGTTCGCCAGCGGCTATGGACCGGCCCCGTTCTACAAGCCCTCGGTTGGCGCACCGGCGTCGCAAAGCGGTCAGAGCGTGCGAACCATCGCCGCCGAACGCGGCGACGTCACAGGCTCGGAAGAGGCGTATGGCGGCGCAGTCGCCGGACTGTCCCAGGCGGGGAACCATGTTGCCGTGACGCCGCGCGATAGCCTCTTCGCACGCCACTAGACCGTGCATCCATTCGTCGCTGGATCGTCGCGCATCTCGCTCTTCATGCGCGACGGCCACAGCGTCGGATGGGTCGTGGTTTATTTAAGTCTGAAGCGAACGACGGCGCCCAAGGCGATCCAGACCCACGCCGCCCGACGTTCATTACATTGCGATATAATCGCATGCGATATATCACGCTTTGTATGTCTTGTGAAACATCGGGCTCTAGCCAAAGAGGATACAGATGAAAACTACGAACCAGGCGCCCGCGGCTGCCGCGCCGCTATCAGACTATCTGTGCTTTGCGATCTATTCTGCAAACCTGGCGTTCGGCAAGGCATACAAGCCGATGCTCGAGGAGCTTGGGCTCACTTACACGCAATACATCACGATCGTTGCGCTTTGGGAGGAAGACAACCAGACCGTCAGCGGTCTGGGCGAGAAGCTGTTTCTCGAATCCAACACGCTCACGCCGATGCTGAAGAAGCTTGAGGTGATGGGTTATCTGGAGCGGCAGCGCGACCCCGAAGACGAACGTCAGGTGCGGGTCAAGCTCACGAAAATCGGTCGACGGCTGCGCGAAAAAGCCCTGACTATGAGCCTCTCAGGAGCGACTGGCCTTGCGCCAGACGAGTTCGCTAAAGTGCAGAAGGCGATCGTGGCGCTGCGGAACAATCTTATCAAGTCAGTCCAGAACGGCGAATGAGCGCTAAGCGGTCGAGGCGGGCGATCTCGGATCCGCACACTTTTCCATGCCAGAAAACAACCAATCGCATCTAACCCAGTCCGCTGGCTCAGGTATGCTGAGCGCTTTTGGATAACTTCCGTTCAAGGGGAGAGCATGCGGCGCGTCGTATTCAATCAGAAAGGTGGCGTAGGCAAATCGACCATTGTTTGTAACCTGGCGGCAATCAGTGCCAGCGAAGGTATCCGCACACTCGTCATCGACCTGGATGCACAGGCGAATTCAAGCCAATACCTGCTCGGCTCGCAGATCGGCGAGGCCAGCCCCACCGCTGCCGGCTTCTTTGAAACCGCGCTCACATTCAGCTTCAAGCCGGTAGAAGTCACGTCGTTCATTCATCCGACACCGTTCGAGAACCTCGACGTCATGCCCGCGCATGCCGATCTGGACACGTTGCATGGCAAACTCGAGTCCCGTTACAAGATCTACAAGTTGCGTGACGCGCTGAACGAGCTCGACATGTATGACGCGATTTACATCGACACGCCGCCTGCATTGAACTTCTACACCCGCTCCGCACTGATCGCGGCCGAGCGTTGCCTGATTCCGTTCGACTGCGACGACTTTTCCCGTCGTGCGCTTTACACGCTGATGGAAAACGTGAAGGAGATCCAGCAGGATCACAACGATGCGCTGGAGGTGGAAGGGATCGTCATCAACCAGTTTCAGCCGCGCGCGAGCCTGCCCCAAAAGCTGGTCGATGAGCTTGTCAGTGAGGGCTTGCCGGTGCTGGCTTCACGGTTGTCTTCGTCTGTGAAGATCCGCGAATCGCATCAGCAGGCAAAGCCCCTCATTCACCTCGAGCCGGGACACAAACTTTCGCAGGAATATCGGGCCTTGCATCGTGAATTGGCCGAATAGGGGCAACTACTTGATCAGGCGCGTTTGGAAAGAACGGCCCGTCATGCATACCGCGCAAGAAACATATCGGCAGCAGATTCCGCGACTTGCCTTTGTTCTTCCACGCTGAGACGTGGCTGACCCATCGTCACCTGCGGCCAGAACGCGAACGCTTTGACCAGACCCTGCAACTGCTGCGAAGCGAACACCGGGTCCGACGTCTTGAGGCGGCCATCGGCAGCGGCTGCGCGAATCCATACCGTCAAGTCTTCTTCGCGCTCGCCCATGCGGGCCACCATATCGCGCGCGCGCTCCGGCGAATGAATGCCCGCCGCGATCGCCACGCGCGCGAGGGACAGGAACGCATCGTCATTCAACAGGCTCAGTTTTTTCAACAGAAGCTGAAGCAATTGCGCACGCAACGGATGCACGGCGGAGTAAGCCGGCGCCTCCCCCGTGTCACTCGACTCCCACAACTGCCGCAGGATGGCGGCGAACAGCACTTCCTTGCTGGGGAAATGGTTGTAGACCGTGCGCTTCGAGACGCTCGCGCGCGCCGCGATGCGGTCCATGCTGGTCGCGTCGAAGCCGGCCGCAAGAAATTCTTCGGTAGCCGCGGCTATCACGGCTGCGCGCTTGCGGTCGGTCAGACGGAGAGGGGTGCCACAGATGTTCATTTTAAAATTTTACACCGCACAGTTTACTTTTCTCAAAAATAAACTACACTGAACAGTCTACTTTCAGTGTTGAGGTGGTTTGCATGACATCGTTCACCGGTTCTATTCGCCGCGCCTTAGGCCTGACGGCAGCGCGACGCGGGCGTGAATTGTTCGACACGTCGGCTCAGCACGACGGTGAGCGCTTTCGTAATGTCAAACCGCGCCCTGTCGAAGGAATCGGCAAAACCTTGAGCATCGTGTGGAATGTGTTGTTCAAAAAGCCGGACGGCACAGTGCCGACGGGCCCCCTGCCCGTCGACGCACTGTCGCGGGAACAGCTCGACGCCGCGCCTGACCGGAGCCTTTATCGCCTCGGGCATTCGACCATGCTGCTCAAGCTGCGGGGGCAGTTCTGGTTGACCGACCCTGTTTTCGCTGAACGCGCGTCGCCGTTCCGGCGGTTCGGTCCGAAACGCTTTCATGCCCCGCCCATTGCGCTCGAAGACTTGCCGCCGCTTCGCGGCGTGATTCTGTCGCACGACCACTACGACCATCTGGATCGCGAGACCGTTCTAGCACTCGCTTCCAGGACCGGCGTGTTTCTGACGCCGCTGGGTGTCGGCGACCGCCTGATCGAGTGGGGTATCGACGCGTCGAAGGTGCGCCAGTTCGACTGGTGGCAGAGCGTTGAGATCGACGGTCTGGCGTTCACGGCAACACCGGCGCAGCATTTCTCCGGCCGCAGTCTCCTGGACGGCAACAGCACCTTGTGGGCCTCGTGGGTCATTGTCGATGACGCTTTGCGCGTGTTCTTCAGCGGCGACACGGGCTACTTCGACGGATTCAAGACCATCGGCGAGCGGCTCGGTCCATTCGATGTGACGTTGCTCGAAACCGGCGCCTACGATGCCCAATGGCCGTATGTCCATATGCAGCCCGACGAAACCGTACAGGCCCACGTCGACCTACGCGGCCATTGGCTGGTCCCCGTTCACAACGGCACATTCGATCTGGCGATGCATCGCTGGCAGGAACCGTACGAGCGCGTAGTCGGGCTCACCGCCGCTCGGGGCATTCCGCTTGCGACGCCGCGCATGGGTGAGCGGCTGGATCTGAGCGCGCCGCACCGCGGCGGTAAGTGGTGGCGCGAAGTTGAAGAGCGCGTGCCGGAGGCCGCAACGTCGCGGCGCTGGTTCTCCTGCCGCCCTACCCGGCAAACGAATGCGTGAGAACAAAGATTGACGCTCACCGAAGTTCAAGGCTTTCCGGGCGTCCCAGCCTCCTGCTGAGCAAACCACTGCAAGATGCGTTGCCGGCCGGGATGCAGGGCGCCTGCGGTCTGTAGCCAAAGCACGTAGATCCCTTTGGTCTTCAAAGGCGTGCCGAAAGGGACAACCAGATCGCCACGATTGATTGCTTCCTGCGCCAAGGTCAAATCCGTCATCGCAATGCCTAACCCGCGAGCGGCAGCATTCATCGCGAGCTCGTCGAGATTGAAGGTGATGTGCTTGTAGTTTCTGGCAGCCGATCCCCCCTGCGCCTTCAACCAGGCCGTCCATTCGTGCTGGCCTGTCGAACCGTGAATAAGCGTGTGCTGAGCCAACTCTTCCAAAGACCTTGGAAGCGGCTTGTTGTTGACGGAGAAAGGCGCACACACCGGAACCAGGATCTCATCGAATAGTGTGAGGAATGTCGGGGACTCCGGCGTCGGGTCCTCCCGCGCTTCGGGCAGATAAAGGATATAGGCGTCGCAGTTACCCGACGCATCGACCACTTCCGTCGCAACGGTCTCGATCGAAAGGGATAGATCGGGATACTGAGCATAAAAGTCGATCAGCCGCGGCATTAACCAGCGAACCGCCAGAGAGACGAAGATGCGGATGCGGAAGGGTCGGTCCCGTGGCGATATCCGTTCATCAAGCGCCTGGAGCTCGTTGAGTATCCTTCGCGCCACCTCCAGCACGGCTTTGCCTTGCTCGGTCAGTTGCACGCTACGACTGTTGCGAACGAACAGCGGCACGCCGTAGTGACTTTCCAGTTGCTGAATCTTCCTGCTCACCGCGCTCTGGGTCAGATGCAGCTTTTCTGCCGCGTCGGTGAAATTGTCCGACTCCGCCACGAGCAGCAGCGCCTGAAGGGTTCCGATAGACGGCGGACGATAGAGCTTATCCATGCGTTTTTGGAATTCTCCAATGAATTTATAGCGCTGGATAACGCATCCAGCTCCCAATATATTGACACTCAAGCGAAGGGTTTGCCGACCAAGCATGCTGATTATTCATGCTTTCGGGAACCTGGTCATCTGCAGCGCTGAGAGGGAAACTATTTTGGTCAAGAACATATGTGGCTGGATCGCTCAAGCCGGCGTCTCACCTCCCGGAGCGATCCTGAAGGGAACCCAGAAAGCGGATTGGCTGGTGATCGGAGGAGGCTTCACGGGATTGTCGGCAGCGCATACGCTCGCCGAACTGCATCCGCACTCGTGCATCATCGTGGTCGATCGACAGCGCGCCGCTCAAGGTGCTTCGGCGCGGAACTCGGGCTTCGTGGTTGCCTACGAGCGGCCTGCGCCTGATGAGCTCGTCGGTCGCCCACTCAATGCCCAATACCACGTCGCAAGTGCAATTGGCAAAGCCGCCCGGGACGAAGTTGTCCGGCGTGTGGCGAGCCTCGGCATCGAGTGTGATCTGAACGATGCCGGCTACTTCTTCGCGGTTCACGACCCGGCCAAACTTGCAGAAGCGGACATCCAGGTGCAAACCCTGCGTGAAGCAGGGGGGAGCGCCGAATTGCTGGAAGGTCAGGCGTTATCGCAACGGCTAGGCTCACCGTTCTACCGGGCGGGGATTTGGTGCCGGGGCGGGAACGGCTTATTGCAGCCGGCGAAATATGCGAAAGGGCTGCTGGAAGCGTTGCCCGAGAATGTTTCGCTCTACGAGAACACCGAGATCACCGGTCTTGAGCACTTGAGCCAAGGCGGCATTCGCGCGCGGTCTGTCAACGGCGACATCGAGGCGGGGCAAGTGATTGCGTGTGTGGGGGCATTTTTGCCAAGAGTCGGCCTGGCAGACGATGCTGTCTTCCCCCTTGAACTGAGCGCTTCGCTGAGTCGACCGTTGAACGACGAAGAGTATGCCCGCCTGGGGCGCGCGGCCCCTTGGGGCGTGCTCTCAACTCGTCCCGCTGGCGCGACCTTACGTCTGACGCCGGACCGGCGCCTACTGATCCGCAACACCGTGGAGTATCGACGCCGCGACCTTGCCGGCCGTTCTCTGATGGCGCGCCAGGCCACACACCTGCGCGGATTGCAGCGGCGTTTCCCCTGGGTCACGGATGAGCATCTGCAATTCACCTGGACGGGTCACCTGAGCGCCACGCGATCAGGCGAGCCTCGTTTCGGAAAACTGGCGGAAGGGGTTTATTCCGCGGCCGGATGCAATGGCTCCGGAGTTGCGCGCGGCACGCTGTGGGGGCGACTGTTGGCCGAAATGGCGTCGGGCGGCCAGTCGGCGTTGCTGACTTCGGTGCTTGGCAATGCGAAACCGGGCTGGCTTCCCCCACGGCCGTTTTTCGACATCGGCGCCGCCCTACGTCTGCGATATGAAGCTCATCAGGCACGAACCGAGTCCTGAGCGCGAAACGCACCATGCGCAAAGCCATGCGACCACCCATGCTTAACCTTCTCCCGCTGAGGAAAACGCCATGCGCGCTTGTCACCCTATTTGTCACCCTGTAACCCGTCTGCGCCGCGCGGTCGTCGCCAGCGCCTGTATCGCGGCGACCGTGTCGGTATGGACCGCACCCGCCGCCCGTGCCGCGGACGCCGAGCTGAACGTCTACAACTGGTCGGATTACATCGCGAAAGATACGATTCCGACCTTCGAAAAACAGACGGGCATTCACGTCCGCTACGACAACTACGACAGCAACGACACACTGCAGGCCAAACTGCTCGCGGGCAGTTCCGGCTACGACATCGTGGTGCCGACGTCGAACTACATGGCGAGGCAGATTCAGGCCGGCGCCTACCAGAAGCTCGACAAATCGCAACTGCCGAACCTGAAGAATCTCAGCCCTGTACTGATGCAGATGGTCGCGGGGGCCGATCCGGGCAACCAGTACGGCGTGCCCTGGGCGTTCGCTGTCACTGGCATCGGCTACAACGTAGAGGCGGTGCAGAAGGCGCTCGGCGCGAACGCGCCGGTGGACAGTTGGGCGCTGGTTTTCGATCCGGCCAACCTCTCCAGGCTGAAGGGCTGCGGCGTCTCATTCCTCGATGAGTCGGTCGACGTGTTTGCCGCGGCGCTCCAGTACATGCACAAGGACCCGAACAGCACCAACCCGGCCGACTACCAGGCCGCGTTCGAGATGCTGAAGAAAGTGCGCCCGTACATCACTGAGTTCAACTCGTCCGGCTACATCAACGACCTTGCGAACAATGACGTCTGCGTAGCGATCGGTTTTGCCGGCGACGTCGGCATCGCGCACCGGCGCAGCGCCGAAGCCAAACGTCCGTATGACATCAAGTTCTCAAACGCGAAGGAAGGCGGCCTGGTGGCATTCGACATGATGGTGATCCCGAAAGACGCACCGCACCCTCAAGCAGCGCTCAGGTGGATCAACTACATCGAGGACCCGAAGGTTAACGCGGCGATCACCAATGAGGTGTTCTACCCGACGGCGAACCACGCGGCGCGCCAGTTCGTCACGCCGGCCGTCGCGCAGGACCCGGCGGTGTACCCACCGGATGACGTGCTCAAAAAGATGACGCTGATGAAGCCGACGCCGATTGAGATCGTGCGCCTTGAAAACCGCCTGTGGGCACAACTGAAAACCCTTCACTGATTCTGTGAAGCGCGCGGTGCAGGATTCTCTGACGGCCTGCACCCATAGCGCCGAACGGCACACGTGATCGACCGGGTGAACCGTCAATGCTGGCGCGGCACCTCAGTGGCGGCGCAATGATCAGGCATAGGGATTATCCCAGGCGTGTTGCAGCACGTTGAACCGCCAAGGGTCGAGGTGGCAAATTGGCGTGCCGGCCGAGGCAACGTGAGAGTCTGCCTCCTCCGGGTGCAGGCAAGCTTGTCGTCGCAACGGCGGATTGCCCCTACGCGCTGGCCACCGCTTGGGTCTTTTTTGTTCTACGCTGTAAGCGCGGCCTGCAGCGCATCCCGATGTTTGTTCATATCACAGCTATTGGATAGCGCCGCTGAATTCGCCGCACCCGCAGACGGTCCTACCGCGCGATACGGTTCGATGAGCCAGAGGTTGTTCTCAAGTCAAACCCATCGCCCGGCCAAACAGCCAGGCAGCCCGGTGCCGCCGCTCCGGCATCGGTACCCGTCTCCCTCGTGCACCCGCCCTATGGAGAATGATGATGTCGATTCGACTTGGAGAAGAAGCGCCGGATTTCACTGCCGAAACCACCGAAGGGACGATCCGTTTTCACGAATGGATTGGCGACCATTGGGCGATCCTGTTTTCACATCCGAAGGATTTCACCCCCGTTTGCACGACGGAACTGGGCTACCTGGCAGGCCTCAAACCAGAATTCGATAAGCGCAACACGAAAATTATCGGGCTCAGCATCGATCCCGTCGGTGACCACAAGGAGTGGGTCAAGGACATCGCGGAGACGCAGGGCCACGCGATCAACTACCCGCTGATCGGCGACCCGGACCTGACGGTCGCGAAGCTTTACGACATGATTCATCCCGAAGCGAGCGGTGGTCCGCGCACCGCAGTCGACAACGCGACGATACGCGCGGTGTTTCTCGTCGGGCCAGACAAGAAGGTCAAAGCCATGCTCGTCTATCCGATGAGCGCAGGCCGCAATTTCGACGAAGTGTTGCGTCTGCTCGATGCGCTACAACTCAATGCAAAACACACGGTGGCAACCCCTGTAAACTGGAAGCCAGGCGAGGACGTTATCATTCCAACCTCCGTTTCCAACGATGCCGCGATGCAAAAATATCCGCAGGGTTTCAAGACTGTGAAGCCTTACCTGCGGTACGTTGAACAACCCAAATAAAGCGCTCGCAAAAGCGGGCCGCGGAGCGAAACTGTGTTGATTTTCCGGCAGCTATTCGATCAGCAATCGTCAACCTACACGTATCTTCTCGCCGATAGCGCAACGCGAGAGGCGGTGCTGATCGATCCGGTATTTGAGCAGGTACGGCGCGACGCGGCCTTGATCGGCGAGCTTGGATTGCATCTGCTTTACACGATCGACACCCACGTCCACGCCGATCACGTGACCGGCGCGTGGATGCTGAATCGCCGCACCGGTAGCCAGATTGCGATATCGGCCGCGAGCGGCGCCGAAGGCGCGGACCGCTATCTGAGTCATGGCGACAGGTGCGCGTTCGGCACACGATACCTGACAGTACGCGCGACACCGGGCCATACGGATGGCTGCGTCACGCTCGTACTCGATAACGAAACCATGGCCTTTACCGGCGATTGCCTGTTGATCAGGGGCACGGGTCGAACGGATTTCCAGCGCGGCGACGCGCACGCCATGTTTCGCGCGGTCCACAACCACATTTTCACGTTGCCCGAGGCCTGCCTGCTTTACCCGGCCCACGACTATCGCGGCTTGACGGTCACGAGTGTGGGCGAGGAGCGCCGCTTCAATCCACGCCTTGGCGGCGAACTGTGTGAAGACGATTTCGCCGGATACATGACGAATCTGCACCTGCCGCATCCCAAACAGATCGACGTAGCGGTGCCGGCGAACCTGAAATGCGGGCTGGCGGAGAGCTACCCTGCGCAGATGGCGGAGCCCGATTGGGCGCCGCTGACGTGTTCCTTTGCGGGCATCTGGGAAATCAATTCGCAATGGCTCGAGGAAAATCTGCGAGCGGTCGAGATCGTCGACGTGCGCGAGCCCGACGAGTTCAACGGACCGCTGGGGCGCATCCCCGCAGCCAGGCTCATTTCATTGGGTGACCTGGCCGGGCGCGCCGCCGAGCTCACAAAGGAACGCCCGATCGTGACTGTCTGCCGGGCCGGCGGACGGTCGGCACAAGCCACGACCGTGCTGCGGCAGGCCGGATTCGAGCAGGTTGCCAACCTTGCCGGCGGCATGCTGCGCTGGCGTGCGGAAGGCCGCGTCGTCGAAAATGGCAGCCTGTAGCAATTGACTTCAGCGGTCCCCGGCGGCGGTGCGCAATGCAGACAGGCAAAAATTGACGACGATGTCGCTCAACTGATCTGACGTAGGTCTTTGCATCCCCGAGGGCGGCATATTACGGCCGTGCACAGTGAGTGTGGCCAGGCCGTGAGTCGCTGCCCAAACGGCAAACGCAAGCTTTTGCACGCTCAGCGCTTCAGCCTCCGATGCCGTGAGAAAAGGCGTCACCACGCTCTTCAGCAGTTCGAAGGAAGCAGCGCCCGCTTCCAGCAATTCCGGGAATTGCTCATGATTTTCGATCTGCGGTCCGTACATCAGGTGAAAACGCGCCGGGTACGTTTGAGCGAACTCCACATACGCAAGCATCACGGCTCGCAACCGTGCCGGCGCGTCGTTCGGGTCGACGTCATTTAACCGCTTCATGCGCAGTGCCACCATATCGCGGAATCCTTGCGCAGCGATGGCCGCCAATAAACCATTGCGGTCCTGGAAATGGTGAGCAGGCGCGCCCTGTGAAACACCCGCGAGCTTCGCGGCCGCCCGCATGCTCATGCCATCGATACCCTCCGTATCGAGGAGATGGGTTCCCCATGCAATGAGCGATGCCCGGAGGTCACCGTGGTGCCATTGACCCTTCGGCTTGACCGTCCCCTTCACGGTGCGCTTGCGTGCAGTCTTTGGGTTGGATTGACTTTCGGCCACTTCTGATCTCGACATCCGTTCTTTCCGTGCGTGCGGCGCTGTGATGCGTCTGTGCGATACGACCTGCTGCAGGCGATTATAACGGCCGGTTCCGCGACAGCCACAGCATGTCCACGCCGCAGGTAAACCCTTGTCCCGCGGCGCTTGCACCTGGTCAAACAGGCTGCTAAAGTCTGCCAAACTAGTCAGCGACAGGTTTACGCCACCAACGAACCGACAATCGGTGCGACTGGATAACTGGAGACAGCATGACCCCTACGCTTGTGTATGGCGGGCGAACCTACTCGCCCACACGGATGGAGGAGGAAATCCAGCGGGTGCTGGCAGGCTTGCACGACCTGGATTGCGAGGAAGGCGACACGGTCGCTGCCATGCTGCGCAACAGTCCGCACTATGTCGCGCTTGTGCTTGCCTGCCGTCAAGCCGGGCTCTATCTGGCTTCGATCAACTGGCACTTCAAGGCGCTGGAAGCCAACCATATTCTTGCAGATAGCGGAGCGCGCGCGCTCTTTATCGACGAGGACCTGCTTCCTCAGGTGCGCGAAGGTATCCCCGGCGAGATTGCCATTGTTACTGCATCATCCGCTTCGAGCACGAAAGACAACACTGTGGCGCCCTCTCCTGCGAACTGGGCACGGTGGGAGGACTTCGGCGCGGGTCGCCCAAGCATGCCACCGCGCGCTGGCACAGCACATAGTGCGATCACCTATACGTCAGGTACGACGGGAAAACCCAAGGGCGTGCGCCGCCTGCCTGTGGCCGAAGATCAACGCGCGAGTATGGCGCAGCGGTTGCAGCGCGTCACCGACACGGTCTACGGCACGGGCACAGCTGTCACGGCCTATTTGTGCGCGCCGATCTATCACAGCGCCGCAATGAGCTACGTCGTGCACTTCTGCACGCTCGGCGCAACGCTCGTGCTGGAGCCACGCTTCGACGCCGAACAGACCCTGGCGCTCATCGAGAAGCACCGGGTGACCCATGCTTATCTGGTGCCGACGATGTACCAGCGACTCCTGACCCTGGACCCATCCGTTCGACTACGCCACGACCTGTCATCCCTTCAGCATGTCGCATCCACTGGATCTCCGTGTCCCGTGCCGCTCAAGCAGGCGATGATCGACTGGCTGGGTCCGATCATTACGGAAGCCTACGGATCGAGCGAAGCCAGTTATACGACGTTCATCGACTCCGCGACCTGGGCGCGTCAACCCGGCTCAGCAGGTCGTCCACTCCCCGATGCTCGCGTCCATATTCTGGATGACGAAGGCAGACCGAAGCCCAACGGGGAGATCGGTCTGATCTACGTCCGTCAGCACGCCATACCGGACTTTACTTACATCAATCGCCCGGAAGACCGCCGCGCCATCGAACGTGATGGCCTCATTACCCTGGGTGACATGGGTTACATCAATGACGAAGGCTTTCTGTACATCTGCGATCGCAAGGCCGACATGGTGATATCCGGCGGCGTCAACGTTTATCCGGCGGAAATCGAGGCCACGCTGCTCACCATGCCTGGCGTCGCGGACTGCGCCGTCTTCGGCATTCCCGACCCTGAGTTTGGCGAGGGTCTTGCCGCCGCAGTCCAACCCAGGACCGGCTTCGAGATTACGCCGTCAGCGGTCCAGGCATTTCTGCGGAACCGGATCGCCAACTACAAGGTTCCTCGCGTCGTCGACATTCACACGACACTGCCGCGCGAAGACTCTGGAAAGATATTCAAACGCTTATTGCGCGAGCCGTACTGGCGAGATCAAACGCGCGCCATCTGATCTGAATTTTCCGTTCATCGCCTTAGTCGTCCGTATCCATTCCGAGTACCCAGAAGGAGTTTCACATGAGCCTGCCAGGCATTCTTTCTCGACGTCTTCGCCTTCCCGTCGTGGCATCGCCACTCTTCATCATTTCGAATCCTGATCTCGTGATCGCGCAGTGCAAGGCTGGGATCGTCGGCTCTTTTCCGGCGCTGAATGCGCGGCCCGCCTCCTTGTTGGAGGAATGGCTCGACCGCATCACAAGCGAATTGCAAGCCCACGACCAGCGCCATCCCGATCAGCCGTCCGCGCCCTTTGCGGTGAACCAGATCGTGCATCGCTCGAACGACCGCCTGGAGCAGGACATGGAGGTGTGCGTGCGATACAAGGTGCCGATTGTGATTACCTCGCTCGGCGCCCGCACGGATATCAACGAGGCGGTGCATAGTTACGGCGGCATTGTCCTGCATGACGTCATCGACAATGCCTTCGCGCGCAAAGCCATCGAGAAAGGTGCCGACGGTCTGATTGCCGTTGCAGCAGGTGCCGGAGGCCATGCCGGCACCCAATCTCCTTTCGCGCTCGTCCAGGAGATCCGGCAATGGTTCAATGGACCTTTGCTGCTCTCCGGCTCGATCGCTTCTGGCGCGTCAATCCTTGCAGCGCAGGCCATGGGCGCCGATCTGGCCTACATCGGTTCGGCGTTCATCGCGACCCAGGAGGCAAATGCGGCAGAGGGATACAAAAAGATGATCACCGAGTGTGCGGCACGCGATATCGTGCACACCAATCTGATCACCGGCGTGCATGGCAACTATCTGAAGCCGTCACTGGTAGCAGCGGGACTGGATCCGGAGAATTTGCCAACGAGCGATCCATCAAAGATGAACTTCGGTTCAGACCGTCAAAAGCCCAAGGCATGGAAAGAGATCTGGGGCTGCGGACAAGGTATCGGCGTCCTGGGTGACATTCCGAGCGCGGGCGATCTCGTCGCCCGCTTCGCAGCCGAATATCACGCGGCCCGCGCGAATCTGCTGCGTGGGGTCGCCACAGAACAGGGCGCCGTTACCGAGGCGGTGTAGAACACCACCCTGACGTGACATCGCGACGTTGAAAACTGCAACGCCCCCTGGCGCTCCGTTCTGTGGGTAGTTTTCATCTTCGCGATGCGACAAAGACTTCATTGCTGCTACGAGGTTGAAAGAACTTTTTTCATCGACGGCGCGGGGTGCAACACGTAACTCTGTCGTTCATAGAAAGGAACGGCATCCGGCCGCGCGTCGAGAAACACCGCGGTCATATCGCGAGCACGCGCGTCGGCTTCCGCATAGTCCATCAAGGCGCGTCCCGCACCGCTCCCTCGTGTTGCCGCATCGACGACGAGGTCATCGATGTGCAAGTGTGCCCCGCGCGCCAACGTGTGGACGGGCCGCATCCCCATCCCGCCGATAAGCCTGCTGCCCTGAAAGGCGCCGACAAGCTCGTAGCCGGAATGCGATTGCCGCCTCGCCCTTTTCAGAAATTCGGCCTCATCAAGCGAGCGCAATTGCGCGATGACAGGAAAAGCTAGCGCCCATTCTGCCGGGGAAAGCCTGCGGATGTCCAAGCCGTTGTCGTTATTTTCAGCCATAGCTGTATTGCGTCCTCGTTGGGAAATTGCACCTTGATACCGACCGTGACGTAAAGACCGGCTTCGACGAATCAGGCGTTAGGTAACACCCACCGCCGGATCGCTAGTGCCATCCTGGCCTGTTTCAAGACGCCCGGCAAATCGCCGCACGAACTGCCCCGCGGCGCTGACCGTAAAATCATACCAACCGCCCGATTGCGAAAGCGTCCAGTACGGTTCCACCTGCATCCCGGCGGCAACCGAATAGACCCATGGACCGTCGCTCCGATAAGCGTTGGATGTGACGGTGACGGACGCCGGCGCGTTACCGGCATTCATGATCGTCAGGTAGACGGCGTTGTTGTTGTGGTCATAGCAGACGCGTACTTCCGGGTTCGGCCCGCTTGCTGCCGTCGCAACATTTCCCTCGAATAACCGGTGATATCCATTGGGACCCAACACCCACAGGCTGTACTGACCTGCCGGTGAATTGGCGGCGAGGTTCCATGAATCAGAGATCCCCTTACCCGCTTCTACCGTGTAGCGACGTGGATAGCTCGCCAGGTTCAACCTGTCGTAGACGTGGAATACCGCACCTTGGGTTCCGGTGTTGCTGAATGTCAACCACAGTAGGCCGTCTGACGTGTCGACGTTCGAACTGGTATGCAGCCGGTACGGCAACGCACGCGAAGGACGCGACATCAATTGCTGCGTGGGCAACGGCACCGATCCTACCGTGGGTACAGGTACCGCGGCCGCGCCTTGCTGCTGCGAATAGGTCGCGTCAGCCTGCGCTTTGGTCGGCGCGGCGACCAGTGTCGGCGTAGCGCTGTTTGGACTGCTGAAGTTGAAACACGAGGTGAGATCGCCGAATACCGAGCGGCGCCACGGACTGATGTTCTCTTCGACGACCCCGAATCGCTGCTCGAGGAAGCGCAGCGTTGACGTGTGATCAAACACCTGCGAATTGACCCAACCACCGGCGCTCCACGGTGAAACGATCAGCATCGGCACGCGTGCCGCCGCGCCGAAGGGCCGCCCGTCCGGCAGGGTCGAGTCGGCGTCGAACGGCAGGTGCGGCATCGTGAAAAACTCGCTCGAGATGTCGACGGTGGACTTACCGAGGTAGGTACCGTCGCTATTGCGCCACGGCGGATCGGGCGGCGGAGCGTGATCGAAGAAACAGTCGTTTTCATCGTACGGGATGAGCAGGACTGTCCGGCTCCAGATGTCCGGGTTAGCCGTGAGCATGTCGAGCAGCGTCTGGATATACCAGGCACCCTGGTTCGGAATGGACGAGATCGGATGTTCACTGTAAGCCGCAGGCGCTACGATCCAACTGACCTGCGGCAGTGTGCCGGCCGCGATGTCATCCGCGAAAGCCTGCAAGTAACCGCCGTCCGGCATGGTGTTGCCAACGCCCTTGAGTAGCGGCGAAATCGGGTCCATGACCGATGACGAGTATGGCGTGTTGACGGTATAGCCCTTCGTTACCATGGTCTCAACCGCTGCACGGTAGCTCGCGAACGCGCCTAGCTGATTGTTATTGCTGTTATTAGTCGGGTTTTGATAGACCTTCCAGGTGACGCCTGCTGCTTGCAGACGCTCCGGATACGTGGTCCACGGCAGGCCCGTGCTCGACGAGCCGATGGTGTTGCCTGAAACGGTGTAACCCCAACTGGTGTTGCTGGTCACCGAGTGGCCGACGACATTCGAGCCGTTCGTGCCGCTCCAGAGGAAGATGCGATTCGGGAACGTGCCGGTATGCGTCGACGTATGGTACGCATCGCAAAGCGTAAACGCATTGGCAAGCGCCGAGTGAAAGGACAGGTCAGGCGGCTCCAGATAACCCATCGACGCGGCAATGCTCTTCGCCTTCGGCCAGGCCGACATGCGTCCGCCGTCCCATGCGGCCTGCTGATCGCTCCAGGAGTGCACGCCGCCCACGTAGAGTCCGTTCCCCAGGGCAGGATCCAGGTGATACGGCTGAACGGTGCCCGATGTTCCCTGCTGGATCCAGACGGGATTGCCGGAGGCCATCGGAATCGTGAAGCGGTCGCTGTACCCTCGCACGCCCGGCAAGGTACCGAAGTAGTGGTCGAACGACCGGTTCTCCTGCATGAAGATGACGACGTGCTCCACATCGTTGATGGTGCCGGTCGCGTTATTTGCCGGGATGGCTAGCGCGCGCTGGATAGCCGGCGGAAATGCGCTGAGCGCGGCGCCGGCTGCGGCGGCGTGCAGGAATTTGCGGCGATTCATTCTTATCATGGTGGATTCGAAGTGAAGTGGGTCGTCGAGGTGTCAAGGCTGTCCTGGCCCTGCCTCAAGGCGCGCAGTCGATCTGCGAGTTCAGTAGCGGCGATTGCAGTGCGGTCGTGCCCGACGCCGCACATGGACCGGACGCCGGCATCAGCACGATGGGCACCGCGCTGGCGGCCCCGCCCGCGCCCAACGGTGCCGTGCTCCCGTCCACCGCCTGTTTGGACGGCTGACCGTTCGAGGCTGCGGACGCCGGATTGCTCGACCCGCCGTCACCACAGCCGGATATCATCAGACACGCGCCGAAGGCGACTACGGCGGTTGCCACCACACCGCGCCTCGCGCCGCCGCAATGCCGCTTGAGCAGAAAGAGCGTGTTCATTTCAACCCCCTTGATTGGGCAGCAGCGTGGACAGCGGCTTCTGCGACAGGAATATGGACTCCACTTCGGACTGAGTCAGCGCACGATTCCACATGGCCAGTTCGCCGAACATCTCCTGATAGGTCGGCGCGGTGGCACATTTGCCGGCCGTATAAGGCGGCGTCACAGTGCTGCCGCATTTGTTCATCAGATACGTGCCGGTCCCGTCTTCGCCCACGCCCCATTGGCCAAACGGCGACAGCTTGCTCGGATCCACCGAGCCGGTCGACTTGGCGAGAACTTCCGATTTGCCGAGCACCGGGTCCAATGCATACATGCTCATCGTCTTCGCCACACCATCGACTGAGAGCGCGATGTACACCCACTGACCCACGCTGATCTGCGTGTACGGACTCGTCGGACCATCCGCACGTACGCCGCTACCCGAGCCGATGTTGAAGGCAATGCCGCATTGATTGGCAGTGCTACTGGCGAACAGGCCGATCGCAACGCCCGCGTTGCCACCGCTGACATAGTTCTTGTTGGAGAAAACTGGCACGTCGCTCGTCGCGATGCACGACTGCACCTTGAACCAGAAGCCGATCGTGAACTGGGGCGCCGTTCCCTGTGAGACGTCGAATCCGGATGCCGGCGTCAGCTTGTAACCCTCGAAGCCGTTGCTATCGACATAGTTGGTATCCACGAGCAGACTATCGTCGCTGCCAAGCGGCCCCGCGATGACCGAACCGGCCGCGGCGGGCAGGTCGGCTGCGTACGGTCCCAGCGCGCTGTGGCCGAGCTGGTCGACCGCCGGCAACGCACTGCCGAACGGGTAGTAGACGGTAAGGCCGTTTGTGAGCGTGGTTGCAAGAGGCACCGGCGGCACGAACGACACCTGCACGAGCGTTGACCGTAGCGCCGGGCTCGCCGTCGCGCCCGCCTGCACCGTATAGCTCAGCAGGTAACTTCCCTGTGCCGTCAGTTCCTGCGCAAGCTGGGTATCAGTGTAGGTTGTCGTTCCTGAGGGCAGATTCGCGGCAATCACCTTGCCGTCACGCAACACGGTAATCGCGCCACTTGCCGGAGCCGTCCAGTTCAGCACCACGCTCGCACTGGACGAGTTGTTGTTATTGACGGTGGTGAGCAGTTGTGACACCGGCTGCGCGCTGAGCAGTTCGCTGCCGTCCATCGCATAACTGATGGCTGCCGGCACTTCGT
The DNA here is from genome assembly GCF_046027825.1 of Paraburkholderia sediminicola. GTDB lineage: Bacteria > Pseudomonadota > Gammaproteobacteria > Burkholderiales > Burkholderiaceae > Paraburkholderia > Paraburkholderia sediminicola_D. The sequence goes on along the minus strand of NZ_JAQQDU010000014.1, from coordinate 104,888 downwards.
TCAGGTAAGCGAGCAGTGTCGGCGTCACATCCGCAATGCTGGGGGATGCGTAGAGTGCGCTGAGCGTCGTGGGCGCCACGGCGCCGTTGAAACCGGTCCCGTTGTTGGTGCTCTGGTTCATGCCGATAAAGGTGGTCGACTCAGGCGCGAGCGGCAACCCGTCGTCCTGGCTGTTCGCACTCAGTCCGTGATTGCCCGTCACCACGACAAGCCACTGACTTTTCGTGTCTTTCGCCGTCTCGGCCACGAGCGTGCCAACGGATTGGTCCAACTGCGTCAACGTGTTCGCGTACTGCGACGCCCCGAGTCCGTAATCGACCGCGGCATCCTGCGCCGCGTGATACTGCGCGAATATCGTCGTATAGCCGCTATCAATCATCTGGACTGCATGGCTTGTCACGCAGTCGGAGGCCGTAGCACTTCCGGAGCAGTCTGTCAGCGTGTCCAGGTAGCCGGCGCTGTGATCCGTCGAAAGTAATTGGGCCAGTCCGCTGGATGCAACCGCAACACCGTTCAGGCCGGTGCTTGACGCCTTGGTCATATGAAACACGCTTTCACTGTGCGGTGTTTGCCGAGGCGCGTCCGACATGACCTGATGACGCGGCGCCCACGTGCCGGTCAGCAGCGTTGCCCATCCCGGCGTGTCGAACGTCGGCTGCTGACTGAGCGTTCCCGCCACGCCACCACTGTATGCAAGCTGTATCTGCAGCTTCGCGAGGTTCGGCAAGGTGCCGGCGGCGATCCCGGCCTTCAATGCACCGTAGGTCGCACCATCGAGATCGATAACGAGCGCGCGGTTGACGACAGGTGCAGCGGCCTGACTACTGCCCGTAGCAGGCGATCCATTCGCTTGCGTGTTTCCGGCGGGAGAACTCGCCGTCTGAGTGCCGTTGCAGGCGGTCAGCGTCCCCGCCGTGGCGACAGCCAGCGCGATCAAACCCACGAAACGGGTCAGGCTCTGCAGCGGACCCGGTGTGCTGGTGCGATGACCACCGGGAGGTGTTGCGCCGGAACCCTTCGCGGCGTGAGGCCGGCACCACGGTACAGCTCGGCCTTTAGAGGGAGTGAAACCATATCTGTCTACTCGCATGCTCGCGCCTTTTTTTCTGGAGTGGGGAAACGCGAGGAAAGAATAGGGACAGCGCACGACGTCGAAATGACGGATTTACCAGTTGAATTCGCGCGAACTGCCGAAATTTTCGTGTGAACTTCAACCAGGACGCCCACACAATTTCAGTGACGCGTGCGTTTCGCACCAGGCCAACCCGCAGCCAGATCAGTCGCCTGAATCAGGTTTGTCACATTACGACCGTATATTGAAAAATTCGATCATTCTCGACAATTTGAACGGATTTTTCGTTGAACGGCCATGACACTCACTCAGATTCGAACCTTTATCGCCGTGGCGCAGCACGGTGGTTTCACCGCGGCGGCGCGGGCGCTTTCCATGAGCCAGACAACCATCACTTCGCAGATCCAGACCCTGGAGCAAGACCACGGCGTGGAGTTGTTCCATCGGCGTGGACGCCGGGTGGAACTCACCGCGCTAGGCGTTGAATTTCTACCGATTGCGCGGCGCATCAGCGGCTGCGAAACCGACGCGATCTCGCTGTTGCACGATAGTGGCGTACTGCAGCGTGGCACGCTCAAGATCGGTGCGGTGGGTCCGTTTCACGTCACCGAAATGATCGAGGCTTATCACGCGATCCATCCGCGCATGCATCTGTCTGTCACGCTCGGCAATTCGGAAGAAGTGCTACGCAATCTTGACCAGTACGACTGCGATGTCGGCGTGGTCGCTCGCGCTTTCGAAGACGCGCGCTACTTTACGCAGCCGTACGCGAGCTTTCCCGTGATCGCCTTCGTTGCGGCGACCCATGCTTTTGCACGACGCGATTCAGTCACGCTGAACGAGTTGGCGGAAGAACCACTTCTCATGCGTGAGCCAGGTTCGACCACACGCCGCGCGCTTGAAGACGCGATGGATGCAGCGAGCCTCAAGCCGCGAGTTGCAATGGACATCGGCAGTCGCGAGGCGCTACGCGAAGCGGTTGCGCGCGGCCTGGGCGTCGGCACGGTATCGCAGGCGGAGTACATCCCCGATGAAAGGCTACGCCCGCTTCGAATCGAAGGCGAGCCGGTCGAGACGCACATTCATGTGTGCTGTCTCAGCGAACGGCGCGACAGCCGGCTGGTTTCGTCGTTTTTCACCGCCGTTGAGCGTTGTCGGCCTTTCAAAAAGTAATCTGGCGGTTTTTCGCCATGGCGGCGCCTCAGGCGGTCGTCACGCTGTCCGGCGAATCTAACGATTTTTCCGTTCAATCCATGGATTAACAACGGGTATTTCGATCATCGACCTGTCACGGGTCACGCCTAACCTGTCGCTCACACTCTACAACTCGAGGTGCGAGCATGAATCCCACAGCCGACATGTCCCACGGCGCATCCACGTTCTCCCGCAGCATCGCGCCGCGCCGTGCATGGCGCGGCCCCATCACCACGGCGATTTTTGACTGGGCAGGCACCGTCCTCGATTTTGGTTGTATCGCGCCGGTTGAAGCGTTCTGTCACGTTTTCGCCGAGGCCCAAGTACCGATTTCCGTCGAAGAAGCCCGTCTGCCCATGGGCGCCGCGAAGCGCGAGCACATTGCGATGATTCTGGCCATGCCGACCGTGCAGGCGCGCTGGATGGCACAGTACGGCCGGTCGTCTTCAGAGCAGGATATCGACGCGCTATACACCGGGTTCCTGCTGCTCGACGAGAAAAATGTGGCCCGTCACAGCGCGCTGATTCCCGGCGCGCTCGAAACAATGGATGTGCTGCGTGCCCGCGGCATCGCCATCGGCAGCACCACCGGCTATCCCCGCGAGGTGATGCAAAACCTGTTGCCAATCGCAGCCGGCCACGGCTATGAGCCGGACTTCTGCTGCACCGTCAGCGACGTGGCGCGTGGCCGTCCCTGGCCGGACATGTGCCTTGCCAATGCCCTCGCGCTTGGCGCAGCCCATGTGCAAAGTTGCGTCGTCGTAGACGATAGTCCCACTGGCCTGGAAGCCGGTCTTGCCGCAGGTATGTGGACCGTGGGGATTGCCGCGACCGGTAACGAAATGGGCCTGTCGCTTCTGGAATGGCAGGCGCTGTCCCGCGCAGAACGCGATGAGCGACTCGAGACAGTACGCGCCAGGCTGCTTGAGACTGGCGCTCACTTCGTCATCGACAGCATCGGCGATCTTCCGCACGTCATCGACCAGATCGAGGCCTCGCTTGCAGCGGGAGAGGCAGCATGAGCGACTGGCACTTTCACAATCCGGTACGCATCTGCTTTGGTGTGGACTCGCTGGCCAAAATCGAAACCGAGCTGGCTGGCCGCAGTTACGTGCTGGTGACTTACCCCAACGCTGTATTCGGCGACATCGCCGAGCGCATCGAGGGCATCGTCGGCCCGGCGCTGTTGCGAATCGATACGGTCGAAGCGAACCCTTCCGTGTCGATGCTCAGGCTTGCGTGTGAGCGGCTCGATGCCATGCCACGCAAGCCGGACGTGCTGGTCGCGCTGGGTGGCGGGTCGGTCATGGACTCGACCAAAGTGCTCGCCGCTGAACATGGCGACTTCGACCGTGTCCTGTCGTATCTCCACCATGGCGATGCAGCCAGCCGGCGCGCGCTGCCGATCATCGCCATTCCGACTACCGCAGGGACCGGAAGTGAGGTCACAAGCTGGGCGACGATCTGGGATCCTGACAATGACCGCAAGCTGTCGCTGTCGCGCGATGATCTCTACCCGGAAGCGGTCATCGTGGATCCGCGCCTGATGATCGGCCTGCCCGTGCAACCGACCATCGCGAGTGGTCTGGATGCCCTGTCGCACGCCCTCGAAAGCATCTGGAATGTCCACGCCAACCCGGTCACGCGAGGCCTTGCCATCCACGCCGCACGCGAGTTGATCACCGGCTTGCACAGAGTCAATGCGAATCCCACCGACCTCGACGCACGCAGCGACATGGCCCTCGGCGCCCTGCGCGCGGGGCTCGCCTTCTCGAACACCCGCACGGCGTTGGCGCACAACATCTCCTATGCGATCACGTTGTCGCGCGGCGTGTCGCACGGCATCGCCTGCTCGTTCTGTCTGCCCGCCGTCATGCAGGCAGCGCTGGGTGCCGACGCCGCCTGCGATGCCGCGCTCGCCGAAATTTTCGGCGACACGGAAACGGCACCAGCTCAGCTTGTCGCTTTGCTCGAATCACTCGGTGTCGGCAGCGATCCGGCTTCGTATGGCATCGACGCAGGTGAATGGCAACAGATCGTCGAAGAAGCCTTCGCGGGTGCTCGCGGTCGCAATTTCATCGGGACGCGCGAGCGCTTCCCGCACTTCGATTTCGTACCGCGGCAGGCTCAAGCCGCATTGCAATGAAAGAGGCATCCGTCATGAACACCTCACACACTATCGAAACCGATGCGCTTAGCCGGCTCGACAACCTGCCGTGGACCCGCTTTCACACGGTGATGCTGGTCGCGCTCGGCGTGGGCTGGGCGTTGGACTCGTTCGAAACCAACATCATCGGCAGCGTATTCGGCGTACTGAAGTCGCAATGGCATCTCAGCGCCGCTCAAGGTTCACTTGCCATCAGCATATGGGTGTTCGGCATGCTGATTGGGGCTATCGCATTCGGCTATCTGGCCGATCGGTTCGGCCGAAAGCGCCTGTTTCTCGCGACGTTGCTGTGGTACGCGCTATTCAGCGTCGCGACGGTCTTTTCCTGGAACTTTGACTCCTTCCTGTTTTTCCGCGCGATGACCGCACTGGCGGTTGGCGGGGAGTACTCCGCGGTCACTGCCACGATGGGCGAATTCATTCCCAAGCGGCATCGCGGCAGAACCGACTCGCTGATTCTCTCCGGGTTTCCCGTTGGCGCGCTTCTCTCCGCGGCGATTTCATACCTTGTTCTGAATCATCTGCCGGCGGAGATTTCCTGGCGCGTTGGATTCGGCTTCGGGACCACGATGGCGCTGATTTTCTTCTGGATTCGACGCGTCATTCCGGAATCGCCGCGCTGGCTACTGCAGCAAGGCCGCGTCGCGGAGGCAGAGGCGATTGTCAGGACCATCACGGAAAGCGCGGCACGCGGCAACCTCTCCGCGCAAGATCGTACGATGCTGGGACGCCAGTATGCGAAGACGCGCTTCACCAGTAACCCGCCGACATTCTGGCGCAACATCCGCGAGCTTTTCGGAACCTATCGCTTGCGCACTGCTTTGGCCAGTGCACTCAATTTTTCCCAGGCCGCGGTCGTGTATGGCGTACTGTCGCTGATGGCGCTTGTCATTCTTCCTTATATGAAGGTGCCGTCAACTGACATGCCGCTCTACTACATGTATGGAAACGCTGCCGCGCTCGCCGGTGGCATCACCGCCGCCGTGCTTGTCGAAGCGTGGGGACGCAGGGCCTCACTGTTCGTTAGCTACACGTTCACGGTCGCCGCAATCGTCTTCATCTATGCAATGCACACGTTGTCTGGAATGGTGATGGGGTACTGCCTGATCCAGTTCGGCGTGACATGGGCCTACATTTCCGGGTACGTTGTTTCATCGGAGATTCTTCCCACGCGGATCCGCGCAACGGGTCTGGGTGTCTCTGTCGCCGTTGGCCGTCTCGGCGCGGTCATCGCACCGTTGATGCTCACCAGTCTTTACGCGACAGTCGGCACGCCCTCTTCCGCTTTGATTGCATTGTTGGTGCTCGCCTTGCCCGGTCCGCTTGCCGCAGGATTGTGGTATCTTCGCGGGCGCGAAACGCGCAACGTGTCGCTTGAAGAAGGCAGCGCCGACGAATGCGCAGCCTCTTCGATTGAGGCAAACGCGCTGACAGCCTGAAACGCTGGACGAACTGGCAGCCGGCGTTGCTACTTCCGAACGGGATCGAACAGTCCACCGCTTTCGATCCCGCGTCACCTGGCCCACCTGGGCCACCAGGCACGGTGGGCCAGGCGGCCGGGTTCAAGCGTCACCTGGCCCGCCCTCCGATCCAGCCGAACCTTAGGACGATTGAACGGATTAAACTACGTGATCTCGTGTTCAGCGCGCAGCAATCGACCGTGCTAGGCTACGCAAAGATATCGTCCGACATCAAACATTCCGGCGGCAGGCCGGGAAACATCGAAAGTTCGGATAACCTGAATATCCGCGTCCGCTCCCTCGTTTAAGCCAAACGAAGGCGGTATAAGGTGGATCGATGATCGACGTTGACCAGCGTATTGTCCGGTGGCCGCGCCTGTGCGTCGCGCTTTGCGGCTGCGCCGCAGTGGCCAGCTGCATGGTCGGCCCCGACTACCATTCGCCTTCAGCGCCAGCTACCGACACCTACACTGCTTCGCCGCTGCCCGAGCAGACAGCCTCCGCGCCGGGCGCCGCCGGTTTGCCGCAGCGCTTTGTTCCGGCACAGGACATTCCCGCTGCCTGGTGGACACTGTTTCATTGCGAACCACTCGATACGCTGATCCATCAGGCCGTCGTCAACAGCCCGAACATCGCCGCGGCGCGCGCCGCATTGCGGCAGTCTCGTGAGAATTTCACGGCGCAAGCCGGCGGTACCCTCCTGCCCAGCGTCGACGCGCAACTCGGCGCCACCCGCGAAAAATTGAACGGCATCTCGTTCGGCGAGCCCGGCGTCGTCGATGAGTTCAATCTCTACAACGCATCGGTCAACGTGTCGTACAAACTCGACGTGTTCGGCGGTACGCGGCGCGAACTCGAAGCGCTGCACGCGCAAGTCGATTACCAAAGCTTCCAGTTGCAGGCCGCCTATCTCGCGATGTCAGCCAACATCGTGACCGCAGCCGTCAAGGAAGCCTCCCTGCGCGCGCAGGTGGAGGCGACCGAGCGCATCGCAGCGGAAGAAGATGAGCAACTGGGCGTCCTCGGCAAACAGTTCGAGCTGGGCGGCGTGGGCCGCACGACGGTGCTCGCGCAACAGACCCTGGTGGCGCAGACCCGCGCGACGCTGCCGCCCCTGCAACAACAGCTCGATCAGGTGCGCCACCAGCTCGCCGTGCTGGCCGGCAAACTGCCCAGCGACGCCACCTTGCCTGAATTCAGGCTCGACATGTTTTCGTTGCCTGAGGCGCTGCCGGTGAGCCTGCCGTCGGCGCTGGTGCGGCAACGGCCCGACATCCTCGCCGCCGACGCCACGCTGCATCAGGCCAGCGCGCAAGTCGGCGTGGCGACCGCGGCGATGTATCCGCAGATCACGCTGTCCGCGAGCTACGGCGCCGAGGCACTGACACCGGTTCAGGTATTCAAGGCCGGCAGCACGATCTGGAGCCTGGGCGCGGGCCTGCTGCAGCCGGTCTTTCACGGCGGGCAACTGGGTGCGCAGAAACGCGCTGCCGAGGCAGCGTACGAACAGGCCGACGCGCAATACCGTGAAACGGTGCTGCTGGCGTTCCAGAATGTAGCGGACTCGCTGCGCGCGCTCGATCACGACGCGACCGGCCTGAAAGCGCAGACAGAGGCCTGGCGGGCCGCAAACGACTCACTTGAGCTGACGCGCGGGCAATATCGCGTCGGTGGCGTGAGTTACCTGTCGCTGCTCGACGCCCAACGCCAGTATCAGCAAACGGTGGTGAGCCTCGTTCAGGCGCAGGCATCCCGCTATGCCGACACCGCGGCCCTCTTCCAGGCGCTCGGCGGCGGCTGGTGGAACACCGCTGCGTCGGCCGCTGCCGCAACGCCGCAATGACGCCATGACATAGCCGGACCGGACACTCGCTTCACCGCTCTTTGCAATACGCGCCGTCAGAAACGAAGGAATGCAACGTCCAGCGCTTCGCCCCATGCCGTGCAAGGACATGACGATGAACGAAAGAAAACCGATGACGAAGCGGATGTTGATCATGCTGATCTGTGTCGGCCTGCTGCTGGCCGCGCTCGTCGGCTTCAACCTGTTCCGCGCGCATATGTTCGCCAAGTTCATGGCGGGCAATGCGGCGCCGCCCGCGACCGTCTCGGCGGTAGTCGCCGGCTATCAGTCATGGCAGCCGCAGCTCACAGCGGTCGGCAGCCTGCGCGCCGTACGCGGCGTGGACGTGACCACCGAAGTCGCGGGCCTCGTGCGCGAAATCGCGTTCCGCTCGGGGCAGGAAGTGAAGGCCAACCAGATCCTCGTCAGGCTCAACGACGACACCGACGTGGCGCTGCTCCATTCGTTAGAGGCAGCGGCAGAACTCGCGCAGACCGTCTACAAGCGCGATCAGGCGCAGTACGACATCAAGGCGATTGCCAAGGCGCAACTCGATGCGGACGCCGCCGACCTGAAGGGCAAGACCGCGCAAGTCGCGGGACAGGCCGCGCTGGTCGAAAAGAAAACCATCCGCGCACCGTTCGCGGGGCGCGTGGGGATCACCACGGTCAATCCTGGACAGTACCTCAACCCGGGCGATGCCATCGTGACGCTGCAAGCGATCGATCCGATCTACGCGGACTTCACGCTTCCGCAACAACAACTCGGCCAGCTCGCGATCGACCAGAGCGTCGTGGTCGACACCAATGCGTATAGCGGGAAAACGTTCGTGGGCAAGATCCAGTCGATCAGCCCGAAGGTCGACAGCGCCACCCGCAACGTACAGGTCGAAGCCAGCGTGGACAACCACGAGCGCAAGCTGCTGCCGGGCATGTATGCCAACGTGAAGATCGACGCGGGCACCGAGCAACGCTATCTGACGCTGCCGCAAACGGCCATCACCTACAACCCCTATGGCGCCACCGTGTTCCTCGTCAAACCGGGCACGCAACGCGATGCGCAAGGCAGGACGCTACCCGTCGCGCAGCAGGTGTTCATCACACCGGGCCCGACGCGTGGAGATCAGGTCGCGATCCTGAAGGGTGTCGACGCCGGGACGCAGGTCGTGACAAGCGGTCAACTCAAACTCAAGAACGGTACGGCCCTTGTCATCGACAATCGCGTCCAGCCCGCGGACAGTCCGAACCCGACGCCTCAGGAACAGTAGAGAGACCGCGCGATGACATTCACCGATCTCTTCATCCGGCGGCCCGTGCTGGCATCGGTCGTTAGTCTGCTGATTCTCGTACTCGGACTGCGCTCGCTCGCCGCGCTGAAAGTCAGCCAGTATCCGCAGACCGAAAACGCCGTCGTGACGATCAGCACGGCTTACTATGGCGCGAACGCGGACACCATCGCCGGTTTCATCACACAGCCGCTCGAAGCCGCGATCGCCCAGGCGCAAGGTATCGACTACCTGTCGTCAACCAGCAGCACCGGTGTGTCGACCATTACCGCGACGCTGCGCCTGAACTATGACGCGAACCGCGCGCTGACTGAGATCAACACGCAGATCCAGTCCGTGCGCAACCAGTTGCCGCCGCAGGCGCAGCAGCCGGTGCTGACGGTACAAGTTGGGCAGACCACCGACGCCATGTACATGGGTTTTTACAGCGACGTGCTGCCGAGCAACAACGTCACGGACTATCTGCTACGCGTGGTCAAGCCCAAGCTCGATTCGATCGAAGGTGTGCAGACGGCCGAAATTCTTGGCGGCCGGCAGTTCGCGCTACGTGCGTGGCTTGATTCGGCGCAGCTCGCCGCGCACGGCGTGACGGCGACCGACGTCTTCACGGCACTCGGCAACAACAACTACCTGGCCACCCTCGGCACGACGAAGGGGCAAATGGTCAGCGTCGACCTGAATGCGGGCACCGATCTGCACACCGTCAACGACTTCAAGCAACTCGTCGTGAAACAGAAGAACGGCGCGATCGTGCGCCTCGAAGACGTCGCGAACGTGGTGCTCGGCGCCGACAGCTACGACTTCAACGTCGCGTTCAGCGGCAAGCGTTCGGTGTTTATCGGTATCAAGGTGGCGCCTGACGCCAACATTCTCGATGTCGCCAAACGCGTCAAAGCCGTCTTTCCCGGGCTGCAGAAGCAGTTCCCGACCGGCATGACGGGAGACATCGTTTATGACGCGACCGATTTCGTCAACACAGCGATCGTCGAAGTCATCAAGACGCTGGTCGAGGCGCTCCTGATTGTCACCGCGGTCATTTTCCTGTTTCTCGGCAGCTTCCGCGCCGTTATCGTTCCGCTGATCGCGATGCCGTTGTCGCTCGTCGGCACGTTCTTCGTGATGCAGTTGCTCGGCTATTCAATCAATCTGCTGACACTGCTGGCGCTGGTGCTCGCGATCGGGCTCGTCGTGGACGACGCGATTATCGTCGTCGAAAACGTCGATCGCCACATGAAGGAAGAAGGCAAGACGCCCTTCGACGCCGCGCTGATCGCCGCGCGCGAACTCGGTGGACCGATCCTCGCGATGACCGTCGTGCTGATCGCCGTCTATGTGCCGATCGGTTTCCAGGGCGGCCTGACGGGCGCCCTCTTCACCGAGTTCGCCTTCTCGCTCGCCGGTGCGGTGACGGTGTCTGGCGTGGTCGCGCTGACGCTGTCGCCGATGATGTGCTCGCGATTTTTCCGCGCGGATCAGGAGTCCGGCCGCTTCGCGCGCTTCGTCGACCGCCAGTTCGAACGCGTCCATCGTGGCTACGGCCGTCTGTTGCACGCGACGCTCGACACCTGGCCCGTGTTCACCGTGATGGGTGCGCTGCTGCTCGCCGGCGCGGTCTACCTGTTCATGACGTCGAAATCGGAGCTGGCGCCGCAGGAAGACCAGGGCATCGTGCTGTCGCAGATCCAGGGGCCGCCGAATGCGACCATCCAGCAGATGCAGACGTACGCGGACCAGGTATTCGATATCTCCAAAGCGTTGCCTGAATACTCGCAGATGTTCCAGCTCACCGGTGCGCCGACGCTCAACCAGGGGATCGGTGGCGTCCTGTTCAAGACATGGGATCAGCGCAGCAAAGGTGCGACCGTGTTGCAGCAGCAGTTGCAGCAGAAATGGAATCAGATTGCCGGTGCACGCGTCGCGGCGTTCCAGTTTCCGCCGCTGCCGGGCTCGCAGGGGCTGCCCGTGCAGTTCGTGATCAGCACGACCGAGCCTTTCGAGAATCTCAACGAGGTGTCACAGGCGGTCCTGCAGAAAGCGCGAGAAAGCGGGATGTTCTTTTTCGTCGACAGCGATCTCAAGCTCGACAAGCCGGAAGCCACGCTCATTGTCGATCGCGACAAGGTTGCCTCGCTCGGGCTCTCGCAGAGCGACGTCGGGCAAGCGCTCGGTTCGGCGCTGGGGGGTGGCTATGTCAACTACTTCTCGATCGCCGGACGCTCGTACAAAGTGATTCCGCAGGTGCTGCAGACTGACCGCCTGAATCCATCGCAAGTGCTCGATTACTACCTGCGCACGCCGGACGGCAGTGTCATACCGGCTTCGACGATTGCGCATATCGAACACAACGTCGTGCCGGAGTCGATCAACCACTTCCAGCAGCTCAACTCAGCGACGATCTCGGGCGTGATCGTACCCGGCGTGTCACAAGGCGAAGTGCTCGATTTTCTGCGCAAGGCGACCGCACAGGTAGCGCCTGCGGGGTATTCGGCGGACTACTCGGGGCAGTCGCGGCAGTTCGTGCAGGAGTCCGGTGGTTTCGTCATCACACTGCTGTTCGCGACGATCATCGTGTTCCTTGCACTCGCGGCTCAATTCGAAAGTTTCCGCGATCCGATCGTGATCCTGATCTCGGTACCGATGGCGCTTTTCGGTGCGCTCATCTTCATCAACATCGGCCTGACGACGCTGAACATCTACACACAGGTTGGGCTCGTCACGCTGATGGGGCTCGTCAGCAAGCATGGCATCCTGATCGTCCAGTTCGCCAACGAGTTGCAGCGGGCCGGCAAATCGAAGCGTGAGGCGCTGGAGGAAGCAGCGGCCGTGCGGTTGCGTCCGATTCTGATGACGACCGCGGCCATGGTGCTCGGCGTCGTGCCACTCGTGATCGCGTCCGGCGCCGGCGCGGCGGGCCGCAATGCGATGGGGCTCGTGATTTTCACGGGGCTGTCGATCGGCACCCTCTTTACATTGTTCGTGGTGCCCGCGATGTATATGTTCCTCGCCGCCGATCACCATCACGAAGCGAGAGCGCCGGGAGCCGGTTAGTCAAGGGGGCGGGAAAGCCCAGGCAGACCCTGCTCACAGCATTCTTCGCAGCACGTTGTTATGCGCGATCAACTGGTGTTTGATGACCGCGAGCACGTGCAACGCGACCAAGCCAGCCAGCAGCGCGCAACTTGCACGGTGCACGGTGAAGAGTTCGTCGGTCAGCGCGCCTTTCGGGAAAGGCGTGTGAATCTCGATCAGGCCGAAGAACGAATAGCCATTCGGGACCATCAGAAAGCCGCTCGCCAGCACGGCAAAGATCGTGACGTAAATCAGACTGTGGACGCCGCTTGCCAGCAAACGCTGCCACGCGGATGTATCGGGCAGCGCGCGAGGCTCGACCCGGACGAACTTCCAGATTACCCGTAGCGGAAAGAGCACGATCAGTACCGTCGCGATCGACATATTCAGTTGCGACAGAAAGTCGTGTACCGCGCCGCCACCCATCCGGGCCAGCATGTAGCCCGCGACGCTCGTATAAATAATGACCGCGGCGAAGACCCAATGAAAAAATCGCGTGAGGCCATCGTAGCGATCGAGGGCACGCTCGCGCTTCGGCGGGTAGGTGTCACGCGCGCCAAGCCGACCGGTCTGCGCGGACGCGGCGCGCGGCTCGCTTGCATGATCACAGCCCTGCGTTGCCGCTCGCGGCATCCCGTTCACAGACATGTCCAAGTCCAAAGTCGTTACGCCGTTTCGAACCGCCGATGCGCGTTGCGCGCATTGCTTGTTGTTCGGCGGGCACTGGCCGCGCTCAGCGTCGGCACACCCACTCTTCATGCTGCAGCGCATCGTACCTATCGTGCATAGGCCCGTCAATAACAATGCAAATGACAATCACTTTCATTTACAAACGTCTTTGCGTGCCTTTCAGCGGGCTTGCGCCGAGGTGATCTTTGGGAATCGCTACAATGATCCGCATGAATTCCTCCCCTCAACCGCATCGCGTGCCAGACATGCTGACGTCCTATTTCTGGAGTGGCGACGCCATCCGCAGCCGACGTGTGAGCGACATCGTGCTCATCGGCACGCTCGATGTGCCTGTGCCCCCTGTACGTCTGCTTGCGGATTGGGAAAGGGAGATATCGTCGAACATGGTCCTGGAGTCCGGGGACGTCGAGGCCATGCCCCTGGCACGAGCGCGGGCGCGCTGGCCGGACTACACGCGCTGCGTGCAGGCCGTGTCCGATTGGACGGGCGCGCTGGGACTGCCCGCCGTGCTTGCTTCCAGTGACGTCGCCCTCATGGCCTGCCGCGGCGCGAGGTACCACCATGACGGTGCGCAATATGGCGGCGCGGCCTTTTGCAATCTCTTCCTGAGCGAGGACAGGGGTCTGGACTTGCATTTCCCCTCTTTGGGTCATCGCATTCCATTGACCCGGGGAACGGCTGTGATCTTCGATACTGGCCAGCCTCATGGCGTCATTCAGCGCCACAGCAGCGGTTTTAATGCAGCCGACTTCGCGACGGACCAGGATTACGTCCAGATATTCCTGACGTGGGAGCTTCCCATCGAAGATGCTCACGTTGGGCACGCACTGAAGGTTGCCTTCGACGTCGCCCCTTCGACCTCGTTGCAACTGGACGAAGAGCAAGTCCGGTTAAACGGCGAACAGGTCACGGTGTGCCCGGATTCTGGCCGGTGGCGCCCGGTTGACTAATCGTCCGGATCACGCCGCGGTATTGCCCTGACAGGCACGTGGATCACTGACTGACGTCGCCGAGTGCCTGGTATGATGGCAGACTTGCGCCCGACCGAAAACTCGCGCTGGCGGTCCGCGCCAATTGCGCACCGCCCGCTGCCACTACGTGGCGCAACGCATCCATTCACAATGACTCAGAGGAAGACCGCCATGACGGCCGCAACGCAATTCGATCAGGTTTCCGTTATCAAACGTGCCAACGTCTACTTCGACGGCAAGTGTGTCTCGCACACCGTTCTGTTCGCCGACGGCACGCGCAAGACACTTGGCGTGATCCTGCCCGGCGCGCTCAACTTCGGCACCGACGCGCCGGAGTTGATGGAAGTGCAAGCCGGCCAATGCCGCATCCGCCTTGAAGGCAGCGATGAGTGGAAGACGTATGGCGCAGGCGAGTCGTTCTCGGTGCCCGGCAAGAGCCGCTTCGATATCGACGTGATCGAAACGCTCGACTACGTCTGCAGCTATCTGTAAAGATGTAAAGACAGACGGGCGCACGGCGCCCGTCCTTTGTCTGGTGTCCATGAAAGACTCCAACCTGGTTGATTGGAGTCTGATCGTGCGAGCAATCCAATAGACATTCTGGATGCCGCCCAACAATTCATTCAAGCGAATGCGCATAGCACGCGCCGCTTAATTCAGGCGTTAGGTTTCCTAAACTGGGAGAACATCTTGGCCGCAAGAATTCTCATGGTTCTTAGTGCGAGCATTATGTTTGCGCTCGGCGTCGCCCACCTGGTCTATACGTTCTGGGGACCTAAGCTCACGCCCCGTGACCCCGCGCTGCAAATCAGCATGAGCCAGATTTCACCCGTCATTACGAAACAAACAACCATGTGGCGGGCTTGGGTGGGCTTCAATGTCAGCCATAGCATGGGGGCAATTCTGTTCGGCCTGATTTTCGGCTTTCTCGCATTGGCTCACGCCCAACTCCTGTTTCGGTCACCGTTCCTGCTCGTTGTCGGGTTGGCCATGCTGGGTGGTTATGCCGTGCTCGGCAAGGTTTATTGGTTCAGTGCGCCTTTCACAGGCATCTGCATTTCTTTGGCGTGCTATGTCGCCAGCATTGCACTATCACGGGTCTAAAACATCGTGACGCGCGATAGAGGTCTGGAAGAGATACTGAGCGACGAACTGCGGTCTGAGCCAGATCTCAGGGAGAAAGCGATGTTCGGCGGGTGGGCATGGCTCGTCAATGGCAACCTCGTGTGCGGCGCCCGTGATGACGGAATGTTAGTGCGCCTGGGCAAAGGCAACGACGGTTGGGCGCTGCAAATCACGGGTATCGTTCCAATGGTCTCGCGCGGCAGGCAAATGCACGGCTGGGTGCGCGTCGCCCCGCAAGTGTACGGAAATGACGTGCTACGCCGGAAATTGCTGGATTCGGCGCTCACCTTCGTCAGATTCTTGCCCACGAAATAATGTGACGCTTAGCGTCGCTTGTCGCGGGTTTCAATGTGACACAGGTTCACCTTCCCGTGGCCGCCGTCCTCCCCCATAGTGATGCGCAGTCGCTTTCTATCCGCATGCCATTACCCCGGTTTATGACGGAATATTCCGCGTAAATACCAGCGCATCCGCGTCACAACCGCGCCCCGAGGCCCCTCGCTCTCCGATGCGTCACTGCGACTGCGTACGCCAGATTACGAGTGGTTACGGCGTAGTCAACGTGCGTCTTATTTGTCATATTTTCAACGATATACTCGGCCCAGATTGTTGTTTCAGGCAACTTCGAGCGTTGCTTCAGGGTCCCGGTACTTCGTTGAAGCGAAAGATAAGCTATGCAGATGCAACTCCGGTTTGCTCGCGCGTCAAGATGGTTCGCAACGTTAGGCTGCATCGCGTTCGTCAGTACAGCCCATGCGCAGGAATTGTCGGTGCTCGGAGGCGTGTTGCGTGCGGATCGTCCCGGAGAATCGGCTTACGCGTGGGGCTTCACCTACTTGCAGGCGCTCGACGAACACGATGCGCTCAGCTACTCATGGCTTAACGAAGGCCACGTTCAGGACAATCATCGCGATGGCCTCGCCTTGCAATACTGGCGGCGCGGATTGTTTTTCGATCGGCGGCTCTCGCTTGCAGCGGGCGTAGGTGTCTACAACTACTTCGACACGATCGCCTCCGTCGACAACAAGCCGTACATCGACAGTCATGGCTGGGGGCCAATCTTCAGTCTGTCGGCAACATGGTTTACCGACGAGCGTCTGTTCTATCAGTTTCGTCTCAACGAAATTCTCGCACCGCGCAGCTATAACACCCTCAGCGCGATGTTCGGCATTGGCTACGAACTCGATGCGCCGAAGGGGCACGGCTCGCTCGCCGGCGGCACGAGCGACAGCGTGCCGACCGGCAACGAGATTACCGCGATGGCGGGCTGGACCGAAGTCAACAGCCTCCGGTCGCCTGGTGCATTCGCGTATGGCTTCGAATACCGCCATGGCTTTGGGCGGTACATCGACGGAACGATTAGCTGGATCAATGAAGGTCATACGCCGCTCGACACGCGCTCCGGGGCAGCGGCGCAGATATGGTTGCGCCGTAGCTTCTTTAACGACCGCCTGAACCTGGGGGTGGGCGCCGGCCCTTACTACGCGCTCGATACGCATCGCGTCAAGGACGGCACGGATACCGGCGGAAAGCTCTCGCTGTTGCTGACGATGTCAGCCGCCTATAACGTCACAAGACATTGGACCGCGCGGGTGTCGTGGAATCGCGTGATGACGAGCTATAACAAGGATAGCGACATCTATCTGGGCGGTATTGGCTATCGCTTTTAGACCACTTCAGCTTTCGCGTAAGCGGCCATTCACCGATTCGCCGACGTCCGTAACACGCTTAGATAACGGACTTGGCTACCGCCTTTCATGCACCGAGCCGATCAGCACGCATGCCCGGCCTGTCATTCATATGACAATCGCGTTGCTGATCGTCGTTTCCGCCTGATGCCGCCTTCCCTGCCATACGCTCGCAAGCCCGCCGCCAACGCCGACACTGTGGCGCATGGAGAGTCTCCGGCGTACTAAGCTTAATGCGGAACTGACCGCACAAATGAAGCGTTACAACGCCCCCGGTTTGACTCGTCATACAAAACAGATGCTGCGGCAAAGGCGCCGCCTTAACGGCATCGACCGTTGAAGAGAACCGGAGCGGGCCATATAGGAAGGAGTCAGCCGTGAACAATTCGCCATACTGGCCCGAAGGCCTTGCGCATCATCTGTCTTCGCCACAGCCTTCGCTGTACGAAAACCTCGAAACCTCTGCCTGCCGATATCCCGCAAAGATCGCGCTTCACTACTACGGCGGAGCATTGAGTTACGCACAATTGCGGCACGAAGTAGAGGCGCTGGCAGGCTTTCTGCAGCGTCAATGCGGTGTCGTGGGTGGCGATCGCGTTGCGATGTATATACAAAACAGCCCGCAATACGTCATCGGCTACTACGCAATCCTGCGAGCCAATGCCGTGGTTGTGCCGGTTAATCCGATGAACACGACCGCCGAACTCCGGCACATTATTGAGGATTGTGGTGCCAAGGTCATTCTGCTCGGTGAGGAGATCTACGAGAATGCACGGCCCCTTCTCGGCAACGCGCTGAGCCATGCGATCGTGGCGCGCTATGCCGACTATCTTGCTGACGGCACCAACCTGCCGCTACCGGCCGTGGTGACCGAGGCCGTCCCCAACCTCGAAGTCTACCCCGAGTTCTCCGCGGCTAACGCGCCGAAAACCGTGCGCTGGCGCGCGGCCCTTGCGGCCGCTGAGCAGCCGTCGCCGTATGTCGCATCGCCCGAGGACCTCGCCGTGATTCCCTACACGTCAGGCACCACCGCGGCCCCGAAAGGATGCATGCACACCAATCGCAGTGCAGCGCACGTCGTCGCGGCCTCGCTGCAATGGTGTGATTTGTCGCCTGACTCGGTCGTCTTGTGCGCAATGCCGCTGTTTCATGTCACCGGCATGCAGCAATCCATGAATGTGGCGATCTCCCTTGGCTCGAGCATGGTTGTGATGACACGCTGGGACAGTCGCTGTGCCGCTCTACTGATCGAGCGCTATCGCGTCGGGTTCTGGATTGCAATATCGACCATGATGATTGACTTCATGAGCTTGCCCGATCTTGATCGTTTCGACTTGCGCTCCATCGAACGCCTGGCCGGCGGTGGCGCCGCCATGCCGAAGGCATTGGCAGAGCGCATTGATACCCGTTTCGGGGTCCCCTATATGGAGGGCTATGGGTTGTCCGAGACCATCTCGGCGACTCACATCAATCCGCCGCAGCGCTGCAAGCTGCAGTGTCTTGGCATACCGATACAGGATACCGAATCAATCGTGGTCGACCCCAGCACGCTCGAAGTACTCGGCCCGCAGGTAACGGGCGAGATTCTGATCAGTGGCCCGCAGGTGTTCAAGGGTTACTGGGGACGCACCGATGCCACGCGCGATGCCTTCGTCGAGGTGGACGGGACACGTTATCTGCGCACCGGCGACCTCGGCTACATCGACGAGGACGGATATTTCTTTTTCGTCGACCGGCTAAAACGAATGATTAATGTGTCCGGTTATAAGGTATCGCCTGCGGAAGTCGAGACTGT
Source organism: Paraburkholderia sediminicola (assembly GCF_046027825.1). Taxonomy (GTDB): domain Bacteria; phylum Pseudomonadota; class Gammaproteobacteria; order Burkholderiales; family Burkholderiaceae; genus Paraburkholderia; species Paraburkholderia sediminicola_D. The sequence goes on along the minus strand of NZ_JAQQDU010000014.1, from coordinate 86,529 downwards.
GCTGTTTGGACATCCTGCGATTCAGGAAGCCTGCGTCGTTGCAGTACGCGAAACCCGCAGTGGTCAGGCCGTGAAGGCATTCGTGGTCGTACGCGCCGGCGCCGATGTGTCAGCCAAGCAGATTATTGAATGGGCACACGAGCATATGGCTTCGTACAAGGTACCCCGGATCGTCGAATTCGTCCCTGCGCTGCCCCGGACAGGTAGCGGAAAGGTCCAATGGCGACTGCTGCAGGAGCGGGAAAATGCGTCTCCCTCGCTTGCTGGCTAACCGATGCCGACACGAGGGGTACCGCGCTGGGTGGGCGTTCTGCGCGCTGAACGTCGCCGCGTACTTGTCGGCCTCGCCGACAGCCCCGGCTCACGCTAACGACAACGCAGCCGGCTCACAACAATCAACGCACCAACGCCCTCGCAAGCGCGATCACCGCCGACTCGATTACGTCGCTGCCGATAGACGCAAATCCCAGCACCAGCCCAGGCGGCGCCGCGCGGTCGATCGCGTAGAGCGACAGCGGTCGTGTCTCGATGCCCTCGCGCGCCGCACGGCGCGCCATCTCGGCATCGTCTATGCCGGGTGGGAAGAAGGCCGCTGCATCGAGTCCCGCGATGATTCGTGGAACTGTCAGCAGTCCGGAAAGATGTCGGTCGGCGGCCATCTTCAGCGCTTCGGCACGCTCGCCGTACAGCATCCGCATACGCCGGATGTGCCGGCCAAAATGACCGTCTGCGATGAACTCATGCAGCACCGACTGCTGATCCAGTGAAACATGCCGCGTCGTCAACGACAACGCGGCCACGAACGGATCGACCAACCGGTCGGGCAGAATCGCATACGCGGTCCGCAGCGCCGGAAACATCACTTTGCTGAACGTGCCGCAGTAGATTACGTGTCCATCGTGGTCGAGGCTCTTCATTGCGGCCAGCGGATTGCCCTCGAAGCGGTATTCGCTGTCGTAGTCGTCTTCGATGATGACAGCGCCTCGATCCCGCGCCCATTCGAGCAGCGACAACCGCCGTTCAAGCGCGAGCGGCGGTCCCAGTGGCGCTTGCCGCCCAGCCGTGACATAGGCGAGACGCGCGTCAGCGACGTGCCGCCGCGCCCATTCCACGTCAACACCGCCCGCATCAACAGGCACGCCGACAACCCGGGCGCCCGCAGCTTCGAGCGCGAAGCGCGCCCCGGGATAGCCCGGATCCTCGATCCATGCGGCGTCGCCCGGATCAAGCAGCAGACGCGCGCCCAGATCGATAGCCTGCTGGACACTGCCCAGCACCACGACGTTATCCGCCGTACAGGTAATACCGCGCGACATGCCCACATACCCGGCGATCGCCTCGCGCAGCGGCAGATAACCTTGCGCCTCACCGTCGCCGAGCAGATCTCGTCGTGTGCGGCGCGCGCGTTTTGCCGCCAGCCGTGCCCACAGTTCAAATGGAAACGCATCAAGATCAGGTTGGCTGGCACGAAAAGCCCGTGCCGGACTCCCGCGGCCGCTCACCTGAAAAGGGGTTCGCGCAAGCAGACGGCCTCTGGTCGAGAGTGCAATGTCACGTGCTCGCGCAGCGCCATCGTTATCGTCATTGCGGTCATGCGCGCTTGACCGTCCGTCGTACTTCTTGATCGACACCCGATCGCTGCTATCGAACCGTCGGTCCGGCAGTTCCGGCGTGACGAAACTGCCGCGTCCGATGGCGCCCGTCAGATACCCTTCCGCGTCGAGTTGCGAAAACACGCTCAGTACCGTTCCGCGTGACAGAGCAAATCGCGCCGCGAGATCGCGCGACGACGGCAGGCGTGCACCGGGCGACAACCGGCCCGTCAAGATCGCCGAGCGCAGTTCGTCATATAGCCAGCGTTGCAGCGACGTACCGTGCGGCCGCGGCGCCAGTGCAAGTTCGATCTGTTCGGCCCGGCGCATCGTCACCTCTTGCAAATTGGCTCAATCAATTTCGCAATAATGGACCTTTTTCACGACCATTAACAGCCTTACCCTGCTCCTCGTCGAAAGCGCGACATACCGTTGCAAGCGTTCGCCATCGCAGACAGGAGAAGGGAAATGACGCAGAGGGTTTTTGTGGCCGGGGCAAGCGGCGCCATTGGTGCCGCGCTTATGCCGCTGCTGATCGCCGCGGGCTATACGGTGTTCGGTGGCACCCGGCGCGCCGACCAGGTGAGAAAGCTTGAAGACGCAGGGGTCACGCCGGTTGTCGTGGACGTATTCGATGCGGCCGCACTGCGCGACGCACTGGTTCGCATCGCGCCGCACAGCGTGATTCATCAATTGACCGACCTGCCATTCGGACTCGCCCCCGCCCGCATGGCTCAGGCGGTGACCGCCAACGCCCGGATACGTGACGAGGGAACGCGAAACCTGGTCGCAGCGGCCATTTCAGCCGGCAGCAAACGGATGATTGCGCAAAGCATCGCGTGGGCGTACCGGCCAGGCGTGACGCCCTACGACGAAAGCCGCCCGCTCGACCTCGATGCGCAAGGCGCGCGCGGTATTAGCGTACGGGGCGTCGCAGCGCTGGAGCAACACGTGCTGACAACGGCGCCGCTGATTGGCACGGTGCTTAGGTACGGACAAATATACGGGCCCGGCACAGGCGCCGATGCCCCAACCGGCTCAAGCCCGCTGCATGTCGAAGCCGCCGCGTATGCGGCGTTGCTTGCGCTTCAACGGGGCAAGGCAGGCGTATTCAACTTCGCGCGGGACGAAGCTGAGGTCAACAATGTGAAGGCGAAGCGTGAGCTGGGTTGGTCGCCGGACGTGCGATCGGGGACGTGCGTATGAACCCTCGTGCTCTGCCGCTTCTGGCGCACCCGCCTCGCCTGGCCGGGAAGCTCATGACGCTTGCCGCGATGGCGGTGGTCGTGCTGACGCTCGGCCCCGCGGCGCCTCGTTCAGCCGTCGACTGGTTGACGGACATCTGCGGTGGCGGCGGGGATCCGCTGCTGGCCAGTGCATCGCCCGGTGCCAACACCGCGAGCCGGCCCGCTTCGAGCGTCAAGGTTCTGTCGTGCGAAGCGCTGCCTAACGCGCCGGGCAAGTCGGTGACGACGGCCATCGTCGATTTTCCGCCGCTCGGCTTTACGCCCGCGCATCGTCACCCGGGTTCGGTGGTGGCGGTCGTGCTGGAAGGGACGATCCGCTCTCAACTGGAGGGTGGAGCACCCGTTGACTATGCGAGTGGACAAACGTGGTTCGAGCCGCCGCGCGCGCTTCATCTGTTCGCCGAGAATCCCGATCCGACGCACTCTGCGAGGCTGCTTGCGACCTTTGTCGCTGACACCGGTTGCGGGGCGTTGGTGTTGCCGCCGGATGAGGATTCATAGCCGAACGGTGGGGCGAACGGCCGCTCCGGCCGAACCCAGTGGCCAGCTGTCCCGGCGTACGTACGTCTGGCCAGGTCTTGTTGCGTCGTTGCCAGATGCCGTCGTGCCGCCAAGGATCACGATTCCTGCCGGTGCCAGGCATGCGGACTTCGATGTGTACGTTTCACCCTTGCAGCCGCCTGGGGAGATTCGGGTCGCCGCGGTTACCGTGTTTGTGAGGAGTAAGGGGTTACTCGTAAAGCTTTGAGCGACGTGGTGCGGGCTCGAACGACCACTGCTCGGCCGAAGCGCGTGCGGCGGCGGTAAGGCTGCTATAGGTCGCTTTCCTGTTGTTCGCACACCGATGGCCCCGAATGTCAGGTCTCACTGTCGGCGAATGAATGCTCCCGCCCACAACTGCCGTTCAGACCGCTAAAACTGCAATGACAGCTCCCGGGGTACAACGGACCACCACCCAGTTGGTAACTCATCGACCAACGCCGTCATTGAGCCGATCGCCGGCCGAGGGTCGCCATCGGCCCCAAAGCCACCTTTCCGCTTTCCCGAGGGTAGTCGTTCATCTCGGATGGACAGTGCAACCGCCGTCGGACAACGAGGCAATTCAAGAGCATCTCTTACTTCTCCTTCTCCTTTCTAATCTCGGCCTCTTACCCCCGGCATACCGCAACCCGCGAGAGGGATGGTCCCGACGTGGAGATAACTATTTCCCAAGACCGAGAAGGAATTCGCGATCGGGTTCCGGCATTGAATTGAGCCATTCCGATTCGGCTCCTGGTTCGGGCAACACCTTACCGTACTCAACCATCTGGGACGGCGGTAGCTCAGAGAGATACACCCAAACCGAGCGTCTTTCAGCTGCCGTCGCGTTTGCGACAAGCGTGACGAGAGCTTCGAGTAGACCCCTCTTCTGATCCGCGCTTCTGCCCGCGCGGATCTGTCCTTGGACGAATAACTGATCCGACACGAGCGGTGCTCCGCCGAGGAAGTGATCGCCAGCCGGAATGGCCTGAAAAATCACCTGCGCGAAAAAACCTTGCGCGCCGGTCGCCTCGCTATGTGCGCGCGTAATGGCTCGCGCGATCTCCTGCTTCTGCGGATCGGTAAGCCGGCCGGCCGCCGCCGTCACGGTATAAGTTGGCATGCTGCTCTCCTGTCGCAAATGCACGCTACGATGCGGATTTGCAAATCCAGAAATTGGGGCGATGCGTACGCCTCGTCCCTCACAGCCCCGACGCAATATCTAAGGCAATCTGTTGGCGCGCCGGAACATCGATGACTCGTCATTAATGCGCCTTGCTATCGACAGATTGTGACCCATTCAGCGTTCCCGATCCATCTATCGAGGTGCGTTGATCCCGCTCTCCGTAGAGCCCCGCGTGCATCTTCGACCGATCGAGCTCCCCCTCCCGCGCCGACACCACGACAACCGCTACTGCATTGCCAATGACGTTCACGATCAATCTCTTTCGCAATAGCGGTTGGTAGGCTTACTGGGCGGTCGTGGCGTTTTTCGACGTGTAGCGCGACGCGGCCTTGGCATTGGCGAACCGGGGAGCGAGCGCGCGACGGTCGGCTTCCCACTTCGTCCAGTCGTCGCCATCCTGCAGCGTCGGGATGGTCACGAGTTCGCCCTGATCGAGGCCGGCGAGCGCGGCATCCACCAGATCGTCGGCTGTCATCGTGCTCGCGGCTTCCTTTTGCTTCGCATAGCCGGCGACGTCCCAGAACTCGGTGGCCGTTGCTGCCGGCAGCACGGTCTGCACCCGCACGCCCTTGCCTGCGAGGTCGCGCTGAAGCGCATGGCCGAAACTCAGCACGTACGATTTCGAGGCGCTGTAGACACCGTTCAGCAGCTCGACTGCAATACCGACCACCGAGCTGATGTTGATGATCGTGCCCGAGCCCCTGGCGACGAACGCAGGCGCAACCGCGTAGGTGAGACGCGTCAGCGCCGTGATGTTCAGGTTGATCATCGACTCCATGGAGTCGACGTGACCGTCGAGAACCGATGCAACCGAGCCGACGCCCGCGTTGTTCACCAGCATCGTGATGCGCGGGTCTTCGCGCAGCAGGGTTTCGATTTTTGCGAGCGCTGCCTTGTCGTTGAGATCGGCGGCGACTGTTTCGATCGAGCGACCCGTCTCTTTCGTGAGGCGCTCTGCGAGAGCGTTCAGTCGAGTCTGGTTACGTGCCACCAGAATGAGGTCGAAACCGCGTTTGGCGAGACGGTCAGCGTAGATGGCGCCAATACCAGCCGATGCGCCAGTGATCAGGGCGAAACCTTTCGTAGAGGAAGTCATTTTCAGTCCTTTGAGTGGGTGGTTGAACCAACAGGGCGTCGGTTCATGGAGCGAATTCTGACCGCAGACGTCCTCGACCTCAATGTCATATATGCAAGGATTTATGCCATGACTTGACCTGCGTTGCTGTCCGTTTTGTGCTACCTTCAACGAATCAAGCCATGGCTCGCGAGGCATTAATGCATACCGTCGGACTCGTCGTCTACCCCAACTTCCAGTCGCTCGCGCTCGCAGTGGCGAGCGTGTTCGAATACGCCAATCTGCTGCGCGGCGAAGCAGCTTACGAATTCAGCATCGTGTCCGAGCACGGTGGACCTATCGCTTCGTCCCAAGGGTTTTCGGTTCATAGCGAACCACTTGCCAAAGAGGGCTACGACACCCTCATCGTGGCGGGCGACAACGAAGGCCGCCTTCCTTCGGCCGCGCTGGTGGATTACCTTCGGCAAGCGCCGCGCCATTCACGGCGAATTGCGTCGATCTGTACGGGTGCGTTTGTTCTGGCTGCCGCAGGTCTGCTGGAAGGAAAGCGGGCAACGACACACTGGTTCCACGCGCGCGACTTCCAGAAGCGGTACCCGGACGTACAGCTCGAAGAAGACCGCATCTTCGTCGTGGATGGACAGGTCTGGACGTCGGCCGGCATGAGCGCCGGAGTGGATCTCGCGCTTGCGATCGTCGAAAACGACTTCGGACTGGAGACCTCGCGCATGGTCGCGCGCAAGCTCGTGCTTTATCAGCGTCGCGGTGGCGGTCAATCGCAGTTTTCGGCGCTGCTGGAGATGGGCGCGCGCTCGGACCGCGTTCAAATGGCGCTCACCTTCGCGAGCGAAAACCTGGCGAGCGATTTGTCGGTCGAGCGGCTGGCCGAAGCGGCACGGCTCAGTCCGCGTCAGTTCAGCCGTGTGTTTCGTGAGGAAACGGGCCAATCGCCCGCAAAGGCAGTCGAGCGGCTTCGCGTTGAAGCCGCTCGGCTGATGATGGAGACGACTCGTCACCCAATCGAGATCGTTGCGAGAGAGACCGGCTTTGGTGACCGGGAGCGGATGCGTCAAGCCTTCCTGCGTGCATTCGGTCAGCCACCGCAAACCATACAGAGGGCGTCGGGTGTCACGCCCCTTGCGCTTTGAGCGTAGTTCGCCTTACTGCTCGCCCGGCGTCCATTCAGGGCTATAGCCGCCCAGCGCCGGGTGATACATCTCATCCCCGGAATGCTGGGTGAATTCGACGTTGAGCCGGTCTTCACGCAGGCCGAGAATTTCGATGCAGTGCGCGCACAGCGCTTTGGCCACTTCCATACGCAGCTCGGGCGCCCTGCCCTTTCTGATGTCCAGCATCATGACCGCGACCGGGGTGGGCGCTTCGCCGGCTTCGGGAATCCGCCAGACACCGCCCTCTCCCAATTCTCGAATCGCGACGCTGATACGCCTGATGTCGACCGACATCATCCGCGCGTAGGTCTCGCTCATCTTCAGCGCCAGGCGCCGCTTGTCTTCCACTGGATAGTGGTCGTTGACGTCCAGTTGCAGGTAGGGCATGGTCGTCGCACTCCTTAAAAGCCCCAATTTTTCACCCGACGCGGAGCCTCTCCAATGTCAGATGCGCAAGGTTTCCGGACACGCGGATGATTGCGTTACCCGCTGAGGATCAACTTTGTTGACAGTGGAATCGCCCAGATTTGAAAGCAGCCCCGGCATTGCTGACGTGGAGCGCGGCCCTGCGTCAGCTAAGGCCTACGACGCGACGTACGTCATCGGTGGTCGAATGGCAGTTGACGGCGCGAAGCAGTCTCACGAATGTCCAAACGATGGTCGCAATGAGTGTCTCTTCCTGGCCGGCTCCGCCCGATAGTGGCAATGCCAGATAGCGGTCGCTCGTTCCTTGCCGTTTGCGACATACCGCGACCGGCGACAATGGTCCGGCGGACGTCCGACGAACTGGAGGCCGCGAGAATGATCAATTGCGCGGCGCACATTGATGCGCCAGTCATCTGACAGAAACCATCACGGAAGATCAACAGCCAGTCTCGGGCATAGGAACCCTGGAATCAGGGAAACCTCATCGGGCTCCCAAACGCGAAGCGGGCACGTCATCCACATCGCTCGCGAACGGCGGCTTGCGCGCAGACCGTATGAACCGGTCGTTTCGAATCCGGCAGGATCAATGCGGCCTTCGGCAGGCTTCGGCCCGGAATGACCCCGCAGCCAAAGATCTGCCGCTCTGTAGCGCGCACCCGTGGACTATCGGCTTAGGGCGGCCTGGGCCCGTTGCAGCCACTCACTGTTATGTTCGCGGGCGTGGCGTGGCCAATGCCTGGCATCCTGCACAATCTCAGCGTAACGTTCGCGCGCACGCTGGCGGTCGGCCTCGTCGGGCTGCGCCGCTAGCCAATCACCGTACAGGCAACGCGGTGCGGCGTCGCTTGCGCTCGCGAGCGCAATCTCGAACGCGGCGCGTGTGCCTGGCGCGCCAATCGCGGCCAAGGCCCGTGCATACAGCAACGCAGGCTCCGGCTGCCGGCGGGCGAGAGGATGGGCGGCGAACAATTTTTCCAGCGTGTCCTGCGTGGCTGAAGCATTGCCGCTGGCAAACTGCGCACGCGCCAGCCCCTGGAGTAAAGCCGGATCGGATGAGAACGGCCCGCTGGCCGCCGCCTGGTAATGCTCCAGGGCTTCGGCGGCAGTTCCTGCATCGAGCAGCGCTGCAGCCAACCGCATGCGATGCGCGACGGTCGGCGCGCGATCGAAATCCGTGCGCGCCTCGCGCACCGCCCGGTTGGGATCGACAAGCTGCGAGAAGGCCCTCGTTGCCGCCCTTGCCCCACGCGACTGGCGCAGCGAGGGCAAGTAAATGACAAAGAAGTAGACCGCACTGCCAAGGCCAGGGAAAAGAAACAGGATCAGCAGCCAGTACATGTTCTGCTGGTTGCGCACGGCATGCACCGCAAAGAACAGGGCGATGATGACGTAAAGGCTGATTCCGAAGATGCGCATTGACGAGAAGGTCGGTTGTGGGGCGTTGCCGACGGTACGTCAGCGAAACGGCAGAGCGCTATTGTGACAGAAGCGCGCTGCCATGCCTGGTAGCTCGGCGGGACCCTTCCCGCGACCAGGCAGTTAGCCCGGCCCGCCAGACAGCGGTGGCCACGGAGGCTGCCTCACGCCGCACGCGTCGCACGTATTTGTTTTTGCCACTCCGGTTCAGCGGCAGCGCGGCAGTGCCGTCCACTGCAGCCGGTTGTTAAGCCTCATTGCGCCCCTGGCGCCGGAGTACCACATGGGTGGCTTTCTCCGACGCAACGAACTGAACGCATTCGTATCCCAGAGCGCGCATGTCAACTTCCTCGAACAGTCGCTCGCCCCCGCCCAGCAGGACCGGCGAGATCGCGACGTGCAGCTCATCGATGAGGCCCGCACGAAGATATTGCTGGATGGTGTCAGGTCCGCCGCCTATGCGCACATCCAGTCCGTTGGCGGCCTCGCGCGCCCGGTCAAGCGCCTCGTGAATGCCGCCCGTGACGAAATAGAACGTCGTTCCGCCTTGCATCTGGATGGGTGGGCGCGCGTGATGAGTCAAGATGAAAGTTGGAACGTGATAGGGTGGGTTGTCCCCCCACCAGCCTTTCCAGTTCATGTCGGGCCAGGAACCGCGAATCGGTCCGAACATGTTTCTGCCGAGAATCCAGGCGCCAACATTCTTGAAGCCCCGCGCGGCGAAGTCGTCATCGATCCCGGTTGTGCCACCGTCGACGCCAAACAGGCTGCGTTGGAACGTGCGTGTCGGGACTAACCACTGGTGCAAATCTGTCCCGCCCACGCCGAGCGGATTACTCATGTCCTGATTCGGACCAGCTCCGTATCCGTCAAGCGAGATGGTAAAGCCATCAACTCGGACGCGTGTCATTTTCATGCCCTCCTTTCGATTGACGCCTAACGTAATGTTGACCGCAAGATCTGTAGCTTATATCGGTCACTGCGGTATACATTGGCCATAAGAATCCTAAAAAATGCCTTACCAGCCTGGTATTTAGCGTTCACTGAAAAATCAGCTAAATATAACGCCCGTGAAAGCCCGCACTCAACAACGCGTAATCCGGCAGTAATATTGCAATCAAATACGCCGCCTGCCAATCAAAAGTTGCGATACGGCATCGAATAGGTCCGATGCGGGAATGTCGCAAAATGGCCGCACGGAGCCCAACGACGACCGGCTCACATCGCCCCACAAGAACCAGTCATGGCCCTACGAAGCAGTCATTCATAGAACAACATTTGCACCGCGCGATCACCAATTTCTTGCCGGATAATGTCGTAGGAGCGTGACGCAAGCTCTTCCTGGATTGAATTGGCGTTTATCCGTCGTCACGCCCCACGACCCGTATGTAACACGGATCGACTCGGCGTCGCTCCTGACCTTCAACTTTCGGTATCCAACGCTCGGCCCAAAGTGTGAGCCGCGGCTGTCCGGATAGAAAAAGCTTTGAAACAGGACTATGATCCGCAAACTGGGCAGCCCTAATCTTGAAATTGGCGGAGGTTCCTTTGAGAGCGAAAACCACGTTTATCTTTTTCCCGGGCAACGATACTCCAAATTCAGTTCGAGCCGCAGTCGCAGTTTATTGGATTACATTTTCAGTTTTTTTCGTCCGTTTCGTTCTTCAAGTGGGCGTTCCGCCTTTCAGTAATTCCAAGGAAGCTGAAGCGGCGATCACGCTGTTTGGGCTGTTCCTCGCAGTTTTAATCTTCTATGCATTCACCATCACGCGGCTTTCGGATGGAAAACGTTGGGCAAGATACGTTGCGCTTTTTTCGACGGCGCTCGCCATCACAACAACCCTCTATAGTCTGTTTGCACACGGGCTATCCTCCGAGCAGAACAACGTCGTGGGGGTCATAAGCGTTGCCGCGGAAACTGTCGCCGGGTTATTTTTGCTGACCCCGGAAAGCTCCGCATGGTTCAAATCAAAGATTAAATAAACTGACAATCTCAAACGGACTGGGATTGGTTGCTTTGGGGCGACCGGTGTCTGCACGACCGCATGTAATCCACAATCCAGTAATCTATCGCCGCGATAATTTCCGGACCGAAAATAGACCTCTTACAACCATAATGGAGTACGAATGAACTTCGATTGGCACGGCGGCCATATTACGCGGGCAACGGTGGTCGACAAAACCTACAGAAACACACAAAACGTACGCCGTTTTTTAACCTCTCAGTGTGGGCCCGACTTCAAATTTAACCGTGAGTTCATGGCGTGGATTCGCGATGGCTCGGGCAAGAACATGGGCGACGTCGCCGATGAATGGTGTCGACGGCAACGAGAGTCGGCGACCCCGGCGCCAGCTTGACCTGCTACGGCTAAAACACAATTCGCAGACACGTGGGCCAGTTGCGCATATTGCGCAACTGGCCCACGTCGACAATCTATTCAAATGAAGCGTCTCGAACGTCAGACGCCACCGAAGAAGTTCACGTCCGCGTAATCGACGCGCCGCCATCGACTAGCGAAGCGGTACCGGTCACAAAGGACGAATCATCGGACGCAAGATAAAGCACCGAGCGCGCAAGTTCTTCCGGCCGTGCGACCCGCTTGAGCGCATGCAATCCGGTCACGAAAGCCTGCGACTCGGCGGTGTCGTTCATGCCGCGATACATCGGCGTATCCACGGCGCCGGGCAAAACAGCGTTGACGCGCACACCTTGCGGTCCATACTCGGCAGCCAGCGCTTGCGTCAGTCCAATCAACCCGGCCTTGCTCGCAGCGTAGGCCGCGGTGCCCGGGAAAGCGAACGAGTAGCCGACGAACGTCGATGTGAAGATGATCGATCCACCGCCTTGCTTCAGCATTTCGGGGATCTGGTGCTTCGCACCCAAAAAGGCGCTCGTGAGATTGGTCGCCAATGCGCCCGACCAGCCTGCCTCCGACACGCCCGTGGTCGGGCCCATTTCGCCCAGCGTGCCGGCGTTGTTATAGGCGATGTCAAGGCGTCCGAAGCGGCTGACAGCGAGCGCGACCAATGCTTTCGCGAAGTCCTCTGACTGCACGTCACCTGCCAGATACGCGGCCTCACCGCCTTCGCTGACGATCTCGGCAGCGAGCGTTTCAAGTTCAGCTTCGCGGCGCGCCGCGATCACCACTTTTGCGCCTTCGGCGGCGAACAGTTTTGCGGTGGCACGGCCAATTCCTGCACTGGCACCGGTCACGATGGCTACTTTTCCTGTCAAGCGTTGCATGTTCAATCTCCTACTGCGGTTTGTTGGCCAGTGCCCAATGCCTTGGTCCATGTGACGCAATATAGGCTTCAGCCTCAGCCGCAGGAAGGCGCAAAACATGGGTATATCATTCAGCATTTGTGAATGATCGGAGAAGGACATGGATCGGCTACGCGCTTTCGAAGTCTTCGTGACCGTGGTGAGCCGTGGCAGCTTCACGCGCGCCGCCGATGCGCTCGACACGTCGCCCGCCAACGTAACCCGCTACGTGAATGAGTTGGAAGCGCATCTCGGCACACGCTTGCTGAATCGCACCTCACGCAAGCTTTCGCTCACCGAGGGCGGCGAAACGCTTTACGCCCGCTGCAAATCCATCCTCGACGACGTCGCCGAGACTGAAGGGCTTGTGTCATCCGCGTCGGTCGAACCGCGCGGCCGACTGCGCATCAATGCGCCTGTGAGTTTTGGCATTCTGCATCTGGCACCGCTGTGGCCCGAGTTCATGCGGAAGTACCCCAAGGTGGAACTCGACGTTTCGCTGATCGACCGTGTCGTCGATATCGTCGAGGAGGGTTACGACCTCGCCATTCGTATCTCCCGCAGCGGTTCAACTAGCCATGCAGCCCGCAAGCTGGCGACATCGCGAAACATCCTGTGCGCGTCGCCAGCCTATCTGGCGCGTTACGGATACCCGGCAGTGCCGGAGGACCTGGTTGAGCATCGATGCATCGGCTACTCGTATGCGGCCACCGGCAACGAGTGGCAACTGATCGACAGTGAGAAGAAGGCTCACACCGTGAAGGTCAACTATCACATGCATACCAACAATGGCGATACGGCGCGCGCCGCGGCGCTTGCCGGGCAAGGCGTGATCTGGCAGCCCACGTTTCTGATCGGTGACGACCTGCGCGCCGGCAAGCTCATTCAGCTATTGCCCGACTATCGCCTGCCTGATATCGACGTGCTCGCGTTGTACCCGAGCCGTCGACACCTGAGTGCCAAGATACGCGCGGTGGTCGATTTCCTGGTCGATGCGTTCGGCGGTGTGCCGCCATGGGATCGCGTTGACGCGAACGCGAAGTAGCGGCGCCTGGCTTGCCATTCAATATGCTTTCAATTTCCTGTCATAAAGCATCGGCAAACTGGCGGACTTTCGCGCGCTGCGCGTCGCCCTTTCTTTCCGACCGATTCCACGATGCCTCATCCGCTTGCCAGATTCGCGCTCGCCGCGACGTTATCGTCGCTGCTCGCCCTTGCCGCCTGCGGCGGCGACGGTGTGTCGTCCCCTGCCTCCAGCAAGCCGGCGGACGACGTCTCGACGCCAGGCACGACACCCACGTCCCCTGCCACGCCGACGACGCCCCCGCCCGCGACCACGCCGCCGGCAACGACCACGCCACAGCCCGGCAAATGGCAGACGGCAGCGGCGGGCGACATGCTCGACGTGACGCTCGGTGATCTGCATCCGGCGCAGGCCGCGCTCGGCTACGATCAGATCTATTACAAGCTCGGCCGCTACGAGCTGAAACCGAACAAGAAGTTTGACGATTTCTGCGCGGACGAAGGTCTCACTGGCGTAGCGGCGAGCGGCTATTCGTCGACGTCGAAGCTGACCGACGCCGCCAGCTTCACCTGCACGACGACGGATCCGGCGAAGCGCGACACGACGGTGCTGAACCCTGTCGTGGTCGGCCCGAACGGCGACACGTTGTACCTGACGGACGGCCATCACGGCCTGTCGACGTACTACGAGGTGCCGGACGGTGGCCCGGCGCTGCACGTGCACGTGGTCGTCAAGGCCAACCTGAGTGCCTACGCGGGCGACACGTTCTGGGCGGAGATGCAAAACCGCGGCTTCACGCGACTGAAGGACGGCAACGGCGCGACGATCAAGCCGGCGCAACTGCCGACGGGCCTGGGTCTGAAGCTCGGCATGCAGGACGACAAGTTCCGCTCGCTCGTCTACTTCACGCGCGACATCGGCTACAGCAAGCCGACGCCGTCGACGGACTTCCTCGAGTTCTACTGGGCCGACTGGTTGCGCGCGTCGTTCCCGCTGTCGAGCTACACGTTGACGACGCCCGGCACGACCGATCCAGATCCGGCAACGGCCGACACGGGCTACCTGAACGCCGTGTGGAATGCGTCGCAACAGATGGTTGCGTCAGCGGACTCAGTGATTGACGGAAAGACCGGCACGGATCTCGGACGCCTCGCGCTGATCAATAGCGGCAAGAAATATTCGAAGGGGGTCTTCGACGATCTGCGGCAACCGATCACCGCGGCGAGTCCCGGCAAGATCGCCTACGCGCTCGACTACAGGACGCGCCACGGTATTCAGTGACCGCGCACAATCGCTGACCGTTATTGAACTGCCAGGCCTTCATCGAACTTGACTTGTCGCAACCCGCAGCAGGAAAATTACTCTCTCTTGCAGCCGCGCCCCGCGGCGACAAGTCGGTGTTCGCGTGCCTTCAATGGAGGTTCGTATGAGTTATCACCTGGAAGGTCGTCTGCTCGAAGTTTGCAACTGCAAGGTACTTTGCCCCTGCTGGATCGGCGAGGACCCTGACAACGGCACCTGCGACACGATTGTCGCGTGGCGTATAGACAAGGGAACGGTTGACGGCGTCGACGTGGCCGGCAATACCCTCGCGGTCGTTGCCCATGTGCCTGGCAATATCCTGCAAGGCAACTGGACTGCCGCGGTCTATGTCGACGACCAGGCTTCTGAGGCGCAGGAAGAGGCACTGCTGAAGGTCTACACCGGCCAGGCCGGCGGACCGGTTGCCGATCTCGTCAAGCTCATCGGCCAGGTCGTATCCGTGGAGCGAGCGCCGATCCGCTTCACCGTGGTCGCAGGCAAAGGCGAACTCGAGATCGGCACGAACTACTACGCTGAACTCGAGCCCTATCTCGGCGCGACCGGTGGCCAGACCACCCTGTCCGACACCGTGTTCTCGACCGTGCCCGGCGCTCCGGTGTTTGTCGGCAAGGCCCCGACCTATCGATCGAAGAATCCCGCACTCGGCATCGACCTCGACATCAAAAACCACAACGCCCTGCAGAGCACGTTCGTCTTCGACGCATGAGCCCGACGACGGCAGGCCCGCCGCCGTCCCGCGCCTCGCGTCATGTTCACGTGTTCGTGCCAGTCCTGGCTGCGCTCATTGCGCTCGCGTGGGTGGTGTTATGGGCGTGGGCGCGCAGTCCATACGGACGCTATATCGAGCACGGTGACTGGACAGCGTCAGGACCGGCGGCATTTCTGTGCCGTGTCGTTCCCGCCGGAGACGTGGTCGTGCCCACGGTGCTCTACGCTGTCGCATGGATCCTCATGACAGCGGCCATGATGCTGCCGACCACCTTGCCGTTGTTCAATGCCTTCGACCGGTTGACGGCTGGGCGCCCAGACCATGGGTGCCTTCTTATGCTGCTCGGCATGGGCTACATGACGGTGTGGGGCGCCTTCGGACTCCTGGCGCATGCACTTCACAGTGCAGTGCTGTCCCTGCTCGCCAGCGTACCCACGCTGGCCTGGCATGGCTGGCTGATCGGCGTCGCAGTCATTGCGGTGGCTGGCGCGTTTCAGTTCAGCAAGCTCAAGTACCGGTGCCTTGAAAAGTGCCGCACGCCCTTGAGCTTCGTCATCGAGCACTGGCGTGGGCACGCGCAAGCGCGCAATGCGTTCGCGCTTGGCGCGCGGCACGGCCTGTTCTGCGTCGGGTGCTGCTGGGCGCTGATGCTATTGATGTTCGCGCTCGGTACCGGCAGCCTCGGCTGGATGCTCGTGCTTGCCGCCGTGATGGCGATCGAAAAGAACGTTCGCTGGGGCAAGCGTCTCAGCACGCCCCTCGGCGTGGCGCTTTTGTCGTGGGCAGTCGTTCTGGTCGTGACCCATGCATGAGGCGCGCGGTGGCGTGTTCATTTTGCAGACGACTGTGCTCACTGCGGTGGCGATGCTCGCCTTCGCGGCTAATTCGCTGCTGTGCCGGCTCGCGCTGCAGCGGGGGGCAATCGATCCGGTCAGCTTCGCCGGCATCAGGCTGGTTTCGGGAGCAATCATGCTCGCCGTCATCGTGCGGTTCAGGTCAGAACGGCCCGCGGCCCGCCATGCCGACTGGCTCGCCGCTGCCGCGCTGCTTGCTTACGTCGCCTTCTTCTCCTTCGCGTATCTCACTTTGTCCGCAGGCACGGGCGCATTGATTCTGTTCGGCGCAGTTCAATTGACGATGTTCAGCGTGGGTTTGCGCTCCGGCGAAAAGTTCGGCCCCCTCGCATGGCTCGGTCTCGCACTGGCAGTCGCAGGGCTTGTCTACCTGGTGTCGCCGGGGATCGCAGCGCCGCCGCTCGTTGGCGCGGCGTTGATGGCGATAGCGGGCGTCGCATGGGGCGTGTACTCGTTGCGTGGCCGCGGCGTGGCCGACCCGCTCGCCGCGACGGCGGGAAACTTCGCGCGGGCGGCCCCGCTTGCCCTCTTGCTGAGCGTGCTTTTCATCGCCAACGCCCGCGCTTACGCGAACAAGGCCGGGGTTGCTCTCGCGATTGCCTCCGGCGCGCTCACGTCCGGCATCGGGTATGTCATCTGGTATGCGGCGCTGAGCAAGCTTACCGCCATGCGAGCCGCCACTGTCCAGTTGTCGGTGCCGCTGATCGCTGCATTTGGCGGCGTGGCGTTCCTGTCGGAAGCGATCACGCCGCGCCTGGCTGCGGCTTCCGCTACGATTCTTGGCGGTATCGCGATGGTGCTGGCCAGCAAGTCGCGCACATAGCGTCCATCGTGCCGGCGAAGTTCAAGGCCGCCCGCCCGGCTCGGCTTAGCCGAACGTAAATGCATACGCCTGCACGCCGGGATCGAGAAACTCGATCGAGAACGTGTGATCGGTGACATCGCCGGTCTGCCGCACGAGTTGGTAAAGACGCTGTTCGGTCACGGTGCCGCTGCCGTCGGCGGCGACGTCGGTACCGTGCGCGGCACCCGGTGCGGCACCATCCACGCTCACGCGAAAGCGAACCGGCTTGCCGTCCGCGCCCGGACCCAGCACGAGGTGCAGATCGCGTGCATGAAAGCGGTAGACGATGCGACCCGACGCTGCCGCGAGCGTCGCATGTTCGGCGCCCACCTTCCATGCGCCCGCCAGCCCCCAATCGTTGACGGCAGGCTGTGACGGCGCCGAATAGGTGTGCACCTTGTCCTCTGCCTCACCGCCGGGCGACGCAAAATTCTCCGCGCGCTCGTAGCCAATGTAGGTTTCCCCCGACTGCATATCGGCGTTGTCTGCCGCTGCCTGCACGCCTTGTGCGCTCGTACCGGCAATGCCGAGCGCGACCTTCGACGCACTTGCATGACCCGCTTCAGCCAACAGTTGCTGAATCACCTTTTCGGACTCCGCATAGTCGCCTTCGCCAAAATGGTGATAGCGAATCTGCCCTTTCGCGTCGACGAAATAGTGCGCTGGCCAGTACTGATTGTTCAGCGCGCGCCAGATCGCGTAGTTGTTATCGATGGCGACGGGATAGTCAACGCCGAGGTCATGGACGGCCTTCCTGACGTTGTCGATTTTGCGCTCGAACGCGAATTCGGGCGCGTGCACGCCAATCACGACCAGGCCCTGATCCTTATATTTCTGCGCCCACGCTTTAACGTAGGGCAGCGAACGCAGGCAGTTGATACACGAGTACGTCCAGAAGTCGACCAGAACGACCTTGCCACGCAGATCCTGAACCGTCAGGGGCGGTGAATTCAGCCATTGGACCGCGCCGTTCAGCGTCGGTAACACGCCTTCGACGGGCAACGGGGCCGCGCCGCCCGGCGTGGCTTGCGCTGCGCGCATCATCGCGCCGGAGTCGACGGCGGCGCTTGCATCGGCGGCGGGGTTGGCGGTCATCGCGGCATCGTTGGCCGCAGCATGGGTCGGTGCATTGGCCGCCTCGTTGGTCGCTTCATTGCCCGCACTACCTGCCGGCACCGGATTGGCCGGCGTCGCACCCGGCGAAAGCTTGTCCACCAGTTTCTGTTCGAGGCCACCAGTCGCGATGGTCGATACACGCGCCAGCACGCCTGTGTCGAGACCGAGCGCAATCGCCACCACGCCGCATAGCATCGCCGCACCGATCCCGCGGCGAATCCATTCGCCGGCACCCAGCGAGCGCTTCATTGCCGTGAAAACGCGCCCACCGATCAGCAGCGCCACCGCAAGCGACGTCGCGGCACCCGCCGCATAGGCAACCAGCAACAGCGTGGTGCCGACGCTGGCGCCCCGCAATGCCGCACCGGTCAGCACCAGGCCGAGAATGGGACCGGCGCACGGTGCCCACAGCAGGCCGGTCGCAATGCCCAGCAGAAATGACGAGCCCGCGCGAACCTGCTGACCGTCGCCCTGCGCGAAGTTCGACAGGCGATTGCCGGCGCTCACCAGCGGGCGCATCAAATGATCGGCGAAACGCGGCAAGAGCAGCGTCAGTCCGAAGACGGCGAGCAATACGATCGCGAGCCAGCGGCCATACTGGTTAGCCTGGGTGACCCAGCCACCACCCACGGCGGCCAGGGTCGCAACAATGGCGAACGTCAGCGCCATGCCCGCGAGCAACGGCAAGCCGCTGCGCACGAACGGCTGATCGGCACGCGCGAAAACAAACGGCAGCACCGGCAGGATGCATGGGCTGAGAATCGTGAGAGCGCCACCGAGATAGGCAAGAACGATGAGTAGCATGTCGGTTCCGGGTGTAGGTGCCAGTTGTGGATGAAGTGGATGAAAGTGGCCCTATCCTAGAGCGCAGGGGATGTCGAAGTCCTCACGAAAAGTAAAATTAAATGTGATAACTCGCCGCCCGAAAATTTTGCACAATGGCGCAACGGCGCGCTGTGACCGGCGCCAGTTCTTTCCAACGCTGTGAATCACGGCCCTCACCCGCCACAAAAGCCCTCCATGGACCACCCAAAGCGCATCCTGATCGTCGAAGACGACGTCGACATCGCCAACGTGCTGAGTCTTCATCTGCGCGACGAACGCTACGAAGTCGTGCACAGCGCCGACGGCGACGAAGGGCTGCGCCTGCTGGAACAAGGTGGCTGGGACGCGCTGATCCTCGACCTGATGCTGCCCGGTGTCGACGGACTGGAAATCTGCCGGCGCGCCCGCGCGATGACACGCTACACGCCGATCATCATCACCAGCGCACGGTCGAGCGAAGTCCACCGGATTCTCGGTCTCGAACTCGGCGCCGACGACTACCTGGCCAAGCCGTTCTCGGTCCTCGAACTGGTGGCGCGCGTCAAGGCCTTGCTGCGCCGCGTCGAAGCCATGGCGAAAGACTCGCGCATCGACGCAGGCAGTCTGCAGATTGCCGGCCTGACGATCGATCCACTGGCGCGCGAGGCCACCGTCGACGGCAAGCCCATCGAACTGACACCGCGTGAATTCGACCTGCTGTACTTCTTCGCGCAGCATCCAGGCAAAGTGTTCTCGCGGATGGACCTGCTCAATGCCGTGTGGGGCTATCAGCACGAAGGCTACGAACACACCGTCAACACCCACATCAACCGGCTGCGCGCGAAGATCGAGACCGATCCCGCCCAGCCTGAGCGCATCCTGACCGTCTGGGGGCGCGGCTACAAGCTCGCGGTGCCGGGCATGCCAGGCGACGGGACGGCGTCCGGCACCGCACATCAGGACACGCCGTGATGCTGACACTGACCCAGCGACTCTCGCTCGTGTTCTCCGCGCTGTTGCTGGCGTGCTGCGGCGCGTCGGCGTGGCTGCAGATCCGTTCGAGCGACCTGCACGAAAAGGAAGTCGTGCAAAGCCTGTCGCGCGACCTCGCCGACCATATCGCGCACCGCACGACGTTGATGGATGCGAACGGCCTGCGGCCCGACGCGGTGCGCCAGCTCTTCGGCCAGTTGATGATGGTCAATCCGAGCGTCGAGGTGTACCTGCTCGACAACCAGGGGCGCATCAAGGGTGACGACGCCCCCGAAGGCCACGTCAAGCGCGAGCAGGTGGACCTCGCGCCCATCCGGCAATTCATCGCTGGAGAAGCGTTGCCGATCCTCGGCGACGACCCGCGCAGCCTCGACGGAAAAAAGGTCTTCAGCGCCGCACCGCTGCAACTGAGCGGCCAGCAGCCCTCCGGCTATATCTATGTCGTCCTGCTCGGCGAGGCGCACGACGCGCTCGCCGCCCGCGTGGCCGCCAGTTCGGTTTTGCGCACCACGCTGTGGTCGATGGCGCTGGTCGCGCTGCTCGGTTTGCTCGCTGGCTTGACGGCCTTCGCCCTGATCACGCGGCCGCTGCGCCGCCTGACCGACGCCATGCGCCGTTTCGATGCCGACGGCGAGCCCGACACCCAGCCGGCCGTGCCGCGCTCGGCCCCGGCCGGACAGCGCGACGAAATCGCCGTGCTCGAAACAACCTTCGCGCAGATGGCTAGCCGCATTGGCGACCAGTGGCGTGCGCTGACGCGACAGGACCAGCAACGGCGCGAGCTGATCGCCAATATTTCGCACGACCTGCGCACCCCGCTCACCTCTTTGCACGGCTACCTGGAGACGCTGTCGCTCAAGGCCGACACGCTCGGCGAAACGGAGCGCAAACGCTATCTGGCGATTGCCCTGGCGCAAAGCGTCAAGGTCGGGCGGCTCGCGCAGGCGCTCTTCGAACTGGCCCGGCTCGAACACGGCAACGTGCAACCCGCGCTCGAACAATTCTCGCTGATCGATCTGGTCCAGGACGTCTTCCAGAAATTCGAGTTGCCGGCCGAGGCGCGGCACATCGAACTGCGCGCCGGCTTTCCGCCTCGTCTGCCAAACGTCTGTGCCGATCTCGGCATGATCGAGCGCGTGCTGACGAACCTGCTCGACAATGCGATTCGCCACACCCCCGCCAACGGCAAGATCGACGTCGATCTCGCGCACAAGGACGGCAAGGTATCCGTCACGGTCAGCGACACCGGTCCAGGCATTCCAGCGGAGCAGCGCGAAGGGCTGTTCGAACGCCCGTTTAGCTCAGGCGGCGCACATCGCGGCGGCGGACTCGGCTTGCTGATCGTGCAGCGCATGCTGCAATTGCATCACAGTCAGATACGCATCATCGAGCGCGACGGAACCGGCACGACGTTCTGCTTCGAGCTGCCGACTACGAGCAAGCCGGCTGTCGCCGGCATCCCGTCCTGATTGATCGTGCGAACGCGCCGCCGCGGTGACGGGTGACGGGTGACGCGTAGGGAGCATGATCAGATCAGCAAGTCCTCATAGAACGAGCCGAACGGCCGGGTCGGATGGGCAAGCTGGATTTCGAGAATCCAGAGACCGGCGTCCGGACAATCCGCGAAATCGCCCAGATTGCCCGCTTTGTAGATGGCGTGCGGAAAGTCGCTGACACGGTGGCCTTTGATCTCCAGATTCAGACGCCACCCGAGCGCCGCGGCGCGCTGCCCGGCGAACTCATACAGCGCTTTGCCGCCCGCGCGCGTCGAGCGCCAGTGCTGCTCCACGTCGTCGAACACGGTCTTCGCGGCGTCCGCACAGGCCTTCATTTCCGCATCGTTGCCGACCACAAAGGTCGCGCCCGCATCACCCTCGTGCTGATCCCAGACTACCCCAAGGTCGATGAAGAAAATATCGTCCTCCTGGAGGCGCGGGTCGCCATCCGATCGCTGCTTGAACGTCTTCAGCGTGTTCTCGCCGAAGCGCACCAGCACCGGATGCCAGATACGGTCCATGCCCAACTCGTTCAACACGTTCGTGCATAAGGCCGTCGCTTCCGACTCGAGCATGCCGGGCTGGACCCGTTGCGCCAACTGGTTCACGCCCTCCCATGTTTTGCCCTGCGCATATTTCATCGACTCGAGCACGTATTTGCTTCCGACCGCCTGCTTTGCCGCTACGTCCATCCATCTTCTCCGGTTATATCTCCCTGAATATAACGGTCGAGAGATCCAGTGTCACGCTACGCTTCGGCTGAGCGTCGACTCTGGCCTTGAGCAAGCCTACCGACGTTGTCCGCACGCGGTATCTATCAGATCGCTTCGGGTCGCAACGGTACGCAGGACGTGCAGGCCCAAGTCGTGTCCCGAGCCGCTTGCGCTTGCGCCGCATCGGAAGCGTTGCAGAGATTAGCCCGATTGTTTTCTAGCAAGTTTGTCCTATCGTTAATTTGTCGATTACCGGCTTGTGCATCCGCTGTAGGGTCGAATTTCCCGTTAGCGGAGTACAGCCGGGAATCGATTCGCTCGGCGTCTATGTCCTGTAAGCCGACTGCGGTCGCAGGAACGAGTTCATCAGCGTTGGACCGAAGCGTGGCCCAGACTGGGAGGTAGCGTTTCATGGGCGCTCGCACGCAAGGCCGCCGCGCACGATGCCTTCTTTTTATCTGGAGACCAACATGAAGACACTGACCGCCTTGCTTGCTGCCTTCGTTATCTGTTCGACGGCGTCGGCGCAAAACGTTCCCGCGCAGCCCGCAGCCGGGCAGCCTGCGCAAACGGAAAACGCGCCCGCGATGGCAACAGCGGCAGCCCCGGCGGCCCCAGCCGCCGGCGACAACAAGATCTGCCAGATGATGCATGGCCATACCTGCCATCTACACGACAAGAGCCTCGAACTGGGCGCGCACTGCATGTGCGGCGATCACCCCGGCACCGTCGGCACTCAGTAGCATCGCATCCGAAGTAGCCGATGACCACCGGCGCAGCGTCAAAACCCGTCCGACGAAAACCACGCCGCGAGAAAATCCAGCATCGTTCGCAGCGTGGCCGGCAGATGCTGGCGCGACGTATAGACCGCGTGGATGCCCATGTCCTGCGGACGGTACAGCGGCAGCAAGGACACCAGCTTACCGGCGGCAATGAGTGGTGCCGCCGCAAAAACAGGCTGCATGGTGATGCCAACGCCGTGAACCGCGGCCTCGAGCAGGACCGTCGATTCGTTCGCGCTCAAGTTACCGCTGACCGGAATATTGAGCGGCTCCCCCTCGTAGTCGAAAACCCACAAACTCTTGCCGAAATACGAGTACGTCAGGCAGTTATGCAGCGCCAGATCTTCGGCGCGCCGCGGTTTGCCTCGTGCTTCCAGATACTCGGGCGACGCACACACGACTGACGGGCAGTTCGCTAACGGCCTCGCGATCAGATTCGGGTCGAGATGGTTTGTAATGCGGATCGCCAGGTCGATCCGGTCTTCGACAAGATTCACCGTCTGATTGGCAATCTGCAAGTCCACTGCCGTGCGCGGGTAGCGCTGCAGGTAGTCCGCCAACGCCGGCGCCAAGATCTGCTGCCCGAGCGACTGGGCGCACGCAATGCGCAGCATGCCGCGCGGCTCGTCCGTCTGCGGGTCCGCCACCATCGGCATCTGCTCCGCCAGCGCGCGTATCTCCCGGCAGCGGGCGAGCGTCGCTTCGCCAGCCGCGGTCAGTCCAAGCTTGCGTGTCGTGCGATGCAGAAGCCGCGCCCCCGCCCACGTTTCCATCTGGGCCAGATAGCGCGTCACCATGGCGCGCGACATATCCAGCGCATTGGCAGCACCGATCAGACTCCCCCGCTCGACAATGGCAACAAAAACCTCAGCAGCAACGATACGGTCCACGATTCGTCCGATTCAAGAAATCAATAGTTTCACGACAAGCGGTTTTTCAACCGAATCATGCAACATATTCTCCCAAAACCTGATCACTCTCCAGAACAAGGACAACCGTGTTGCTTCGCCGCGCTTTTTTTACCGCTGCCTTCGCCGCCATGGCGTTCGGTGCGCTTTCGTCCGCCGCCTCGGCCCAGCCACTTGAACTCGAGGTCTACAACCCCGGCGAGCACGCCGTCTTCCCCGTTTCCTCCGAAATCATCACGGGCAAGCGCGACGCCATCCTGATCGACGCGCAGTTTCAGCGCAACGATGCTGAAGCGCTCGTGAAGAAGATCAAAGCCAGTGGAAAAAAATTGACCGCGGTCTACATCAGCCAAAGCGACCCGGACTATTACTTCGGGCTCGACGTGATTCAGGCCGCCTTTCCGCAGGCGAAGATTGTCGCCACGAAAGAGACGGTCGCCGGGATCAAGGCCACCATGGACGGGAAATTCGCCTACTGGGGGCCGATCCTGAAAGACAATGCGCCGAAGAAGCTCGTTCTGCCGGAAGTCATGAGCGGACAGCACCTGATGCTTGAAGGCAAGGCCCTCGAGATCAGAGGGCTCAACGGCCTGAGTCCGGAGCGCAGCTACGTCTGGATTCCATCGCTGAAGACCGTGGTAGGCGGGGTGGTGGTGGCGAGCGGCATCCATGTCTGGACGGCCGACACGCAGACGCCCGAATCCCGCGCGAACTGGCAGACAACGCTCCGTGGCATTGAAGCGCTCAAGCCCGTAACCGTGGTGCCAGGCCATTATCTCGGCGAGATGCCGAAGGGCGTCGCGGCGGTGACTTTCACCTCGGACTATCTCACCACGTTCGAACAGGCGGCCGCCAAGGCAGATAACTCGGCCGCGCTGGTCGCCGCCATGAAACAGGCCTACCCCGGCCTCGGCGACGACTCTTCGCTAGCGTTGAGCGCCAAGGTCGCCAAGGGCGAGATGAAGTGGCCACAGTAAGCCACGTCTTTAAACCGCATAGAGAACACCCCATGACCGTTCTGCACTACATCTTCGATCCGCTGTGTGGCTGGTGCTACGCGGCTGCACCGCTCGTCGCGGCGGCCCGCGAGGTTCCCGGACTCACCGTTCAATTCCACGGCGGCGGCATGCTCACGGGCGCCAACCGCCGGCCGATTACGCCGCAGTGGCGCACGTACGTGATGCCGCACGACCGGCGCATCGAGGACCTCACCGGCCAGCCATTCGGCACCGCTTATTTCGACGGGCTGCTGCGTGATACCGGTGCCGTCATGGATTCGGAACCGCCAACGACGGCCGTGCTCGCCGCAGACGCATTGGCGGATCGCGGCCTCGACATGATTGCGCGGCTGCAGCGCGCCCATTATGTCGAAGGACGACGCATCGCCGATGTCGACGTGCTCGTCGAACTGGCCACGGAACTCGGTCTCGACGCAGCCGAGTTTCGGCAAGCCTTCACGCGGCTGAGCGGCGACGCGACCCGGGAGCACATTGCCGAGAGCCGTCGGCTGCTCGCGCAAGTCGGCGCCCAGGGTTTTCCGACCTTCGCACTCGAACGAAACAACGGACAGTTCGACACCTTGGACATGGGCCGCTGGCTCGGGCAGCCGGCAGCGTGGGCAGGCCATCTGGCGGGATTGATGAAGGCCTAGACGAGGCTTGCGGGCATGTTTGTCACGCCCCGGGCCTCACTCCACAACGATTGCCGGCGCTCTCTCGATCAGCGATCTGATCTGCTCCTGATCGGCCGGTGTCGCCGGGTTGTAGACGACCATCTGAAGATCCGGCCGCCCATCGACAGCGAACGACGAGTATTCCAGCGAGATCGGCCCCAGCACGGGGTGGCGGATGTGCTTGACCCCGTCGCCGTGCGTTTGCACCTCATTGTCCCGCCACATGGCGGCAAACTCGGGACTTGACCGGCACAGTTCATCGACGAGCGGTGCCACTTCCGCGTCGGCGCCTGCGCGTGCGGCATCGGTCCGGAAGGCGCTCACCACGACGCGGGCCACGCTGGTCCAATCGAACTGCGCGGCACGGACGCGAGGATCGCAGAAGATCATGCGCAAGATGTTGCGTTTTTCGGGTGGCAGGGTGCTGTAGTCGTTGAGCACGGTCGCGGCCGCGCGGTTCCAGGCCACCACGTCCCATGTGGCAGTCCTGACGATTGCCGGGCTATAGGGCAGCGCATCGAGCAGGCGTTGCAGCCGCGGCGTGATCGCATCACCGCCGCGATAGCGAACTTCGGGCGGATGGCCGAGGCCAAGCAGAAACACGTGTTCGCGCTCGACCTCGGTCAGCATCAGTGCCGCCGCGATGCGGTCCAGCACATCCGCTGACGGATTGCCGCCGCGCCCCTGCTCCAGCCACGTGTACCAGGCCACGCTGATATTGGCGCGCTGCGCCACCTCTTCCCGACGCAGCCCCGCCGTCCGCCGCCGGCCACCGGCAATGCCGAAGGACGCAGGATCGAGTTTCGTCCGCCGGTTCTTCAGATAGTTGCCGAGCCGATTGTCGCCGTCATTCTCGTTCGTCCGAGCCATGCTTAACCTCTTAGGACGTATACATGGATAACGCTACCACTTTAACAGGATGATTTTGCCTCGTACGTTGCGAATTGGGGGCAAGACGCACCAGGAGGACTACAATCATCTATGGCCCTAATCATGCGTTAGCGGCGCGCCAGCTTTGACCGGCGCATCGACAAACCGGTCAGCCCGGTTCACGGCGGATCAGCGGTTCAAGCAGGCCTGATCGCAGCAGCCACGCGTGGCGTCCTGGCCAAGGAGGCGCGATGCGTTCGCAACCAGGCTCACGCGTGTACTTAAGACGCGCCGGAATCGCGGCTGCGGTCGTCGTGGGCTGCCTGATCGTCGCCGGACGCATCACCGGCGTCGTGGTCGACTGGCTGTGGTTTTCTTCAATCGGTTATGCCGGCGTTTTCTGGACGACTGTCTCCGCCAAGGCGTTCCTCTTTGCCGCCGTATTCGCAGCGTCCGCGAGCGTCATCGCCGCCTCGGGATTCCTTGCGCATCGTTACGCGAGGCGCCCCGGTAGCTGGCAAGTGGAAACGGCCCGTCTGTCAGGTACGCCGGAGTTCATCAGTGAACTGGCAGACCAGCTCGCACCGCGCATTCCCTGGCGCGCCAGCATTGCCGGCAGCGCTATCGTCCTCGGACTGCTCATCGCCGCCGGCCAGATCTCCAACTGGGACCTGGTGCTGCGCTTCCTTCATCAGGTGCCCTACGGCGAGCGCGATCCTGTCTTCGGTCAGGACATCGGCTTCTATCTGTTCTCGCTGCCGGCCTATCTGGCGTTCAAGAACTGGCTGCTGCAGTTGCTCGTTTGCAGTGCGATCGTTGCAGCCGTGGTCTATGGCGTACGCGGCGACATCACGTTCGAGCGGCCGCCGCTCGGACTTTCTGCCGCTGCCACCGCTCATGGTTCCGCGCTGCTCGGTGCGTTCTTCGTCCTGAAGGCCGGGTCCTACGCACTCGACCGCTTTTTGCTGCTCTACGACGATAACGGCGTCGTGGTCGGCGCCGGGTATACCGACATTCACGTCGAACTCCCGGTCCTGTGGGTGCTCATCGGCCTTGCCAGCGCCGCGGCCGTCGCTTCGTGGGTCAATATGCGCTGGCGGGACTATCGAATCCCTGCCGCTTCGCTGTTGCTGGTGTTCGGCACCTCGTTCGTGTTCGCTCTGATCTACCCTGCACTGTTCCAGCGCCTCTATGTCAAGCCGAGCGAGCTGCAACTGGAGACGCCCTATATCCAGCACAATATCGCGCTCACGCGAATGGCCTACGGTCTCACCCAGATCGCGGTCAAGCCGTTTCCAGCCGAGCAGGATTTGAACCTCACCTCGCTCGAGGTCAATCGCGCGACCGTCGACAACATTCGGCTGTGGGATGTACAGCCGCTATTGGACACCTACGCGCAGTTGCAGGAGATCAGGACTTACTACAAATTCCTCTCCGTCGACATCGACCGCTACCGGCTCGACGCCGGTTACCGGCAAGTGATGCTGTCGGCCCGCGAACTGGAGCCGTCGATGCTTCCGCCGAACGCCCAGACCTGGGTGAACCTGCACCTTCTGTTCACACACGGCAACGGCGTCGTGATGTCGCCCGTCACCGAAAAATCGACGGAAGGTTTGCCCTCCTTCTATCTGCAGGATATTCCGCCGGTTGCCCACGGCGGGCCTGCCATTCGCGAGCCGCGGCTGTATTTCGGTGAAGGCGGTGAAGGCTACGTCATCGTAAAGGGCAGCGTCTCCGAATTCGACTACCCCAAGGGCAAGGACAACGTTTACACCAAGTACAGCGGGAGCGATGGCATTGCCATCGGCAGCACCGCGCGCCGCAGCCTCTTCGCCTGGCAGTTCGACGATCCGAACATCCTGCTAACCGACTACGTCACGAGCACTAGCCGCATCCTGCTGCACCGTAACATTCAGGACCGGGTGCGCACGATCGCGCCGTTCCTCACCCTCGACCATGATCCGTATCTCGTCATCAGCAACGGGCGCCTTTTCTGGATGCAGGACGCCTATACGACAAGCAGCTGGTTCCCCTACGCCCAGCCGGGTTTCGGCGACGGCGCCAACTATATCCGTAACGCAGTCAAGGTAGTGATCGATGCGTATAACGGCACGGTCGATTTCTATGTCAGCGATCCTAACGATCCAATCATACGGACTTACCAGCACATCTTCCCAGGCCTGTTCAAGTCGCTCGCGGCGATGCCCCCAGACCTGCAGCAACATATCCGTTACCCCGAAGATCTGTTCCAGATTCAGGCGCAGCTTTACCGGGCTTACCACATGGATGCGGCGGAGGTGTTCTACAACCGCGAGGATCTCTGGCAGTTCCCGCGGGAACTGATCGGCATTGATGGTGGCAATAGTCCCGGCACGCCGATGACGCCCTACTACATGATCATGCGACTGCCTGACGAACCAAGCGAGGAGTTCGTCCTGATGCTGCCGATGGTGCCCAGCCAGCGCGACAATATGATCGCGTGGCTCGCGGCGCGTTGCGATCCACCCAACTACGGCAAGCTTATCGTCTACGCGTTCCCGAAGGACAAGCTCGTTTATGGGCCCTTCCAGATCGAGGCGCGCATCCAGCAGAACACCGAGATTTCGCAGCAGATTTCGCTGTGGAACCAGATGGGTTCGCGCGTCATTCGCGGCCATCTTCTCGTCGTGCCGATTGAGAACTCCATCCTCTACGTCTCACCGCTCTACCTGCGTGCGGAGTCGGGTCAACTACCCGAGTTGAAGCGGGTCATCGCCGCATACGGGGACCGGGTGGTGATGGAAGAAACCTTGGGCGGCGCACTCGCGGCGCTCTTCAAGGAAAGCGCCCCGCTCGCCTCGCCGCCGCAGGGCACGGCGGACGCGCGTGCCCGCGAGGCGCTGGCACATTATGACCGTGCGATCGAGCGATTGAAGGCGGGAGACTGGAGTGGTTTCGGCGCGGAACTGGATGCCTTGCGGCCACTGCTCGAGGCGCTGGGTGGGGGGCGGTCGGAGGGGCAGAAGTGATGACGACTTAAGCTGCAGCCGTCACACTGAACTCAACCAGCAACTCCGGCAATCCAAGCGTCGCCTGAACAGTGCAGCGCGCAGGCAAATGCTGAGGATCGACCCAGTTTTGCCAGACGGCGTTCATGCGATCGAACAGCGCCATATCCTTCAGATAGATCGTTACCGCCAGGAGTTGATGCTTGCTGCTGCCCGCCTGCTCCAGCAATGCATCAATGCGCCCGAGCGCTTCGGTGGCCTGCTCCTCGATGGTGCGCGCCTCGGGTGCGCCAGACGAGGTTTGGCCCGCGAGAAAGAGAAGGTTACCTGCACGCACCATCTTGCTCATGCGTGCATTACCAGCGGTTCTTACGATTGAGGAAGCATTCATTTGGGTGCGAATTCCGTCGGCTGTGCTGCGTTGAGGTCAGGGATGTGAGACACGGCGAGATCACCGAGGCTCACCGGTTTGATGGGTGGGCGGATACGGTAGTAACCAACCTCCGCCACGGGCTTCGCATGTTCCTCGGCGAGCAGTTTGGCGACTGTCAGGCCGCATAGGCGTCCCTGGCACGGCCCCATGCCGCAGCGGGAGAACGACTTGGTCTGGTTGGGTCCGGTGCAGCCGAGACGCGCCATCGCACGAATCTCGCCTGCGCGCACTTCCTCGCAACGGCAGACGATGGTTTCATCCGCGGGACGGCGAAATGCGTCTGCTGGACGGTAAAGCGTATCGAGGAAAGGGCGCACCGCACGGTGCCGCTCAAGTTCGCGCCGCAGCGGTGCGGCGTGCTCATCACGCGCCTCACGACTCACCGCGCCAAGCCGATGAGACAGGGCCAGCGCGGTCAGCGCACCCGCCGTCTGAGCTGCGATTGCACCGTGGATGCCGCCGCCGTCACCCGAGATGAAGAGACCCGACACCGTGGTCTCCCCCCATGCGTCGGCGCACGGATGCCAGCAAAGTTGTGCCTCGTCCCAGCGATGCTCGCAGCCGATCGAGCGTGTGAGTTGCACATTCGGCACGACCCCCTGATGCAGCAGAACGACGCTCGCGGCGAGCCTCGTCGTACGCCCTTTCGCGATGTATTGCACCGCGTCTGCGCGACCGTCGCCTTCCACCGAGAGTCGTGTCACATGCCGGATGTGTGGAATGCCACTACGCCGGATCGCAGTCAGCAGACGCCTGCCCTTGAGCAGATACGCCGGCGTACGCAATGCGCGAGGCAAGTCCGCAAGCGCACGCCAATAGTTGCGCGAAGGCGTCGTATCAAGGATGGCCGCCGGTGCCCTGCCCGCCTGAATGAGCTGCCATGCAAACAGATACATGAGCGGTCCGCTGCCTGCGAGCACGACCGGCCCATCGGGTAGCAGCGCGGACGACTTGAACAGCGTCTGCGCCGCGCCAACCCCCATGACCCCAGGCAGGGTCCAGCCCGGAACCGGACACGGCCGCTCGTAGGCGCCGTTGGCGACCATCACGGCTTTCGCCTGAATCTGTCCGCTCGCCGCGGTACCGCTGCGGCGTGTGAAGCTGATCTCCAGCGAGCGCGTGATCTGCCACACGAGGGTTTCGGGCCAGTAGCGTATGCCAGATTGCGCGAAGCGCGCGACGAGATCCGCGCCCCGGGTATAGTCGTCACCGAGCAGCGCCGCATTCGGCAACGGCGAGCGCCCGACATTGCGATAGATTTGCCCGCCCGGCATCGGGTTCTCGTCCAGAACCAGCACATCGAGGCCGGCACGCGCCGCATCAAGCGCGCATGCCATGCCGGCTGGGCCGGCACCGACGATCACGAGGTCCACCGTCTCGATTGTCATACGAGTGCCCTCGCGCCAACCATGGCTTTCACTTCCATCCCGTCGCGCACGCGCACCATACAGGCCTGCTGGTTCGGCAAGCCGTCGATTTCAACCAGACAATCGAAGCACACACCCATCATGCAATACGGCGCGCGCGGCGCAGCACCCACAGGGGTATGACGGAAGACAGTGACGTCGGCGTACAGGAGTGCGGCCGCCACGCTGGCGTATTCCGGCACGTCCACACTGCGCCCATCGACGACAATCCGCACGGTGCGGGGCGACGCGCCGTCGATCTGACTAAACAGAGAAACGTTTTGCATAGAAGTAGTCGAGAAGAGAAGGACGTTGGCCGCCGAGCAACCAGGCGACGAGCAATTCGCAATGCGCGGCAGCAAGCGTCACGCCGCTGTGGCAGGTTGCGACAAACGCACCGGGATGCGTCACGGATTCTTCGTAGACAGGCATGCTGTCCGATGTCATCACGCGTAGTGCGCCCCATGCGCGCACGACCCGCACGTTTTTCAGAAGAGGAAACTGCGACACGGCTTTGCGGGCGATGTGCGCGACGATCTCAGGCGTCACGCCGTCGTCCATGCCCACGTCCTCCGCGGATTCACCGAGTAATACCGACCCCTCTGCCGTCTGTCTCACGGACATCGTCGGGTACTTGAGGAACGGACGCACGCGTTCCGTCACGAGGATCTGACCACGCAGAGGAACGACGGGCGCGGTGAGTCCGACCATCGGCGCGAGTTCGCGGTTGCCGAGACCCGCACACAGCACGACGCGCCCAGCTTCGAGGGTGCGCTTGCCGGTGTCGATACGAAAGCCGCCGTTCGCGCGTTCAATCGACTGCACAGGCGCCTCCGGCACGTAGTTGCCGCCTGCTCGCTCAAAGGCAAGGAACAGCGCTCGCAGCGTATAGAGCGGGCTCACATGACCGTCGTTTTCCGAGTAGACCGCACCGGCCACGTTCTGGCCGACCTCCGGGATGCGTTCAGCCAGTTGCTGACGGTCGAGAATGTCGTACGTGAGGCGTGCATCCTGGGCGTGTAAGTGGCACAGCGCATCCACACTGCCCGCCAGCGCGTCATCGGTCATCGCGATGCTGATACCACCCGGGCGCGAGTAGCCGATACTAAGCGCCGACGCTTCTTCAAGCTCAGCCGCGAACGCTGGCCACAGCAGCGCCGATTCGAGCGACCAGCGACCGTAATCGACCTGCCTCCTGCCTTTCCCCGAGACCCAGATCAGGCCGAAGTTTCCGCGTGCGGCACGTACGCTGGAATCCTCTCCATCGAGCACGATCGTCTTCTGGCCGCGCTTGGTGAGCCCGTAAGCGATCGCCATCCCAACCAGACCGCCGCCAACGATCGCAAAGTCGTATTCCTGTTTCATCAATGCTTCCCCATCAGAACCTTGTCGAGCCCCACGAGCCTGTCGAGTACGAACATCAGGCCAAGCGTGACCGCCATGATCACCGTTGCGACTGCCGCGACCATCGGATCGACGGTTTCAGTCATGCTCATGTAGATACGCACCGGCAGCGTGATCGTGGTCGGCGCCGCGATGAAGATCGTTGCGGTCAGCTCGTCGAAGCTGCTTGCGAAACCCAGCACCCAGCCGGCGGCAATACCCGGCACTAACGCGGGCAACGTGATACGCCGAAAGGTGGTCCATGCGTTTGCCCCGAGCGAGACGGCGGCGTGCTCGGCATCGCGCGTCGTCGTGACCAGCGAAGCCATGATGAGCCGCAGGCAATACGGGAACACCAGCATCACGTGCGCCATCACGAGCGAGACAAACGACCCGGACACGCCAATGCGCGTGAACAGCTGCAGCAGCGCGACGCCCAGCACGACGGGTGGAATCATCAGTGGCGAGAGCAGCAGCGAATTGATCGCGTCGCGACCGGCAAAGCGGTAGCGTATGAGACCCAGCGCGGCCGGCACGGCCAGGATCGCCGCGAGCGTGGCGGAGAGCGTCGCGAGCCACAGACTGTTCGCAAACGCCTGAGTGAAATCCGGATCGTCAACGATCGCCTTGAACCAGCGCATCGAAAAATGAATGGTCGGCACGCTGAGCAGATTGCTCGGCGTGAAGGCGACGAGACAGACGATCGCAAGCGGCGCGATCAGAAACACGGTGAACGCGGCGTGAAAGCCGAGCGCAACGGGACCGTTTCGATTCATGATGTAGCCTCCCCAAAACGGCGTTTGAGACGTCGCTCGACAAAGCGGCCATAGAGCCCAATGGCGCCGATATTCAGCACCAGCAGGCAAACCGCAATCGCGGCGCCCATCGGCCAGTTCATGCTGTGCAGGAATTCGTCGTAGGCTGCCGTTGCGACTACCTTGATGCGTCGGCCGCCGATCAGCGCAGGTGTCGCGAATGCGCTCGCGCTCAAGGCGAACACGATCAGGCTGCCGGACAGAATGCCCGGTGTGGCCTGCGGCAGGACGATGCGGCGCCATACCGTGAGTGGGCCGGCTCCGAGCGAGATGGCCGCGTTGGCGATCTGTGTATCGACGCTTTGCAACGAGGTCCAGACGGACAACACCATCAGCGGCACCAGTGCATGCACCAGCACCACCACCACGGCCCAAAACGAGAACAGCGTCTGCGGCGGTGCGTCGACCAGATGAAGGCGCATGAGCAATTGCGCGACGACGCCCTGACCGTCCAGCAGGATCGACCAGCCGAGCGTGCGCACGACGGCCGAGATAAACAATGGCCCGAGCGTCAGAATCAGGAAGAACGCGCGCCAGCGAGCCGACATGCGGAAGATGATGTAGGCCTCGGGCACACCCAGCACGACCGTTCCAAAGGTCACGCTGAGCGCGAGTCCGAACGTGCGCAGAAAGATCTCGTGATAGTACGGATCGACGACGATCTGCGCATAGTTATGCCAGGAGTAGACGTCGAGCACACCGCCCGAAGCCGCGTCGAAGCCTTGCAGGCTCAGCACGCTGACGAGCGCCATCGGAATGATGAGCAGCAACGCGAACAGCAGCGTCACGGGCGCGACGAGGAGCGGACCGTCCGGCCGCTTGCGGCGAGGGGCGCGTGGTGGCAGTGGCCGGATCATGGGGCGGGCGGCGCTCATCGTGGGCCACCTTCAGCGTGCGGCGCGAGCGGACGCAGCGCGCCGCCGGGCCAGTTGAGGCCAACCGCGTCGCCGACGTTCGCGACATCGCCGCCACCGTTCGCAAGCTGCACCTGCAGTTCGCCGATATCAGTACTCACGTTGACCGACCAGCAGTTGCCGTGAAACGCGCACGCCTTGACGAGCCCGTCCACGTGTCCGGCACCGCTTGCGACCAGTTCGATGCGTTCGGGACGTAGCGAGAATGCGTATTCGCCGCATGCGTGCGGCGCGTCAAGCGGCAGACTCGTGGGCCCCACTTTGAGCACCCGCTCCACGCCGTCGTGCGACACGTGTCCATGCAACACATTGGCGCGACCCATAAAATCTGCGGCGAAGAGACTGCCGGGATCGTCATAGATGCCGGTCGGGGTATCGAAACGGACCACCGCACCCTGATTCAGGAGCGCGACGCGGTCGCTGATTGCCAATGCTTCCGCCTGATCATGCGTGACCATGATGGTCGTGGTACCGACCTTCTGCTGGATTGCACGCAACTCGGCCTGCATATCGTGACGCAGTTTCGCGTCCAGGTTGGACAGCGGCTCGTCAAGCAGCAGCAAGGGCGGCTCGATGACGAGAGCACGCGCGAGCGCGACTCGCTGACGCTGCCCTCCCGACAGTTCGCGCGGGTACTTCGATGCATGGCGGCCGAGTTGAACCAGGTCGAGCGCGGTCATACACCGGCGCTCACGGGCCGCCCCGTCGACGCGCCGCATCTGCAGCCCGAACTCAACGTTCTCCGCAACCGTCATGTGAGCAAACAGTGCGTAGCTCTGGAACACAATGCCGAGGCCGCGCTTTGCAGGCGGCGTGCCGACCAGCGATCGGCCTTCCAGGCTGATATCGCCCGACGTAGGTTCGACGAAGCCAGCGATCATCTGCAGGGTCGTCGTTTTGCCGCAGCCCGACGGTCCCAGCAGGGAGACGAATTCCCCGCGCGCGACGTCGATGCTTAGGCTGTCAACCACGAAAGTCTCGCCGTACTGCTTGTTCAGGCGTTCGATGCATAAATAAGTCATGAGTTTGGTAGACCTTGCGATTCCTCTGGCGACCACAGAAAGGCACCCGGCAGCGTCGCCCACCGCGCACAGGTGCCATCAAACAGTCAGCGTTCTACGTCACGATTCCATTGTTGGGTCCACGTCGCGCGCTTGTCGTTGACCACGTCCCAGTCGACCTTGAGCATGTTCGCAACCGCACTCGGACCCGGTACACGCGCGGCAACGGCCGCCGGCAACTGAGTTTGTTTGTTGACCGGCGCGACGCCTTCTTCGTCTGCGTACAGCGCCTGGACTTCTGGCGACAACGAGTACTGCACGAACTTTTGGGCGAGATCGTTCGGCGCGTCATGTTTGAGCGGGCACATACTCAGCCCGAGTACGACCGCCCCTTCCTTTGGCGCGACGAACTTGACCGGCACGCCCTGGTTGCGCAATGCCTGCGAGCGGCCATCGCCCCATGCGGCAAGCGCGATGCTGTCGCTCTGGAAGAGTTCGGAGATCTTCCCCGGCGACGGATCGAATGACAGCACGTTCGGTGCGATCGATGCTTTCACCGTGTCGAAACCAGGCTGGATGTTTTGCTCGCTGCCCCCGTTCAGATGGGCCAGCACGATGAGCGCCTGCAGGCCATAGCCATTGCTGATGGTGGGGAATTCGACCTTGCCCTTGTAGCGTGGATCGGCGAGGTCGTGCCACGAGGTCGGCGGCGCCCACCCCTTCGCGGCAAACAGACGCTCGTTGTAGACGAGGCCCGTGGCGTCCAGCCCGATGGTCACCGCCTTGTTGCTCTTGAAGCGGGCTACGTCGTACAGGTTCTTGTAGACCGGCGCATCGGTGAGGGTGTCACAAAAACCGAGCTGGATCGCCTGATACATCGGACCGTCGTCGAGAAACACGACATCGAGGTTTTCCTTGCCTTTTTGCGCCTGAAGCCGCGCCATCGTCGTCGTGGAATCGCCCGGAACGACGACCACCTTGACATTGTTGGCCTTTTCGAACGGCGGGATGATCTTTTCCCGCAGGAGTTGTTCGAAGGATCCGCCGAAAGCGCCGACGTAGAGCGTCGTTTCAGCGTGGGCCTGCGCGGCAGCAAAAACGCCGGCGAGCATGATCGGGACGATACGTTTGCGCATTGAAGTCTCCATCGATATCGGAATGTTATGCTGCTGTTTATCCGGCTTTATCCCGGCATTCATACAGTTTTGTGCGCCAAATAGGGACCGTCAAATCAGATATTCTTGGCAATCGATGCCTAAATGTTATGAGGTAGGAGATGAAGAGCCGGCAGCTTGAAGCGTTCCGGGCGGTGATCCTGCGGCAGTCAATTACGCGGGCAGCCGAAATGCTGCACGTTACGCAGCCAGCCGTGACACGCCTGATCCTCGATCTGGAGACGGAAATCGGCTTCAGCCTGTTTACCCGCGAGAAAGGCAGACTTTTCCCTACTCCGGACGCGTTGCTGCTCTATCAGGAAGTGGAGCGTTCATTTATCGGCGTCGAGCGCATCGCCCACGCGGCGCAGCAAATTCGCTCGCTCACGAGGGGATCGCTGAACATCGCAGCGGCACCTGCATTGGCGTTGAACCTGCTGCCGGAGTGGATTAGCGATTTCACACGGATACACGAAGGGGTGACAGTGTCGCTACTCGTTCACGGTACGAGACTGGTCGGGGAACTTGTGGCGAGCGAGCAATGCGACATCGGATTCGTGACGTACACGACATGGCAGCCTGGCGTGCAACTCGAGACGCTGTTCAGTGCCGATATGAAATGCATCTTGCCTAAGGGACACCGACTTTCGCGCAAGCGGGTCATTACTCCCGAGGACCTGGCCGGCGAGAAGTTCATTTCGTTTCCGCGGGAGTACGATACGCGTCGCATCGTCGACGATATCTTCGCTGCGCGGCAGATTGAACGCGTGATGAGCGCGGAGTGTCAGTTGTCAGCCGCAATTGCAACGTTTGTGGCACGTGGCGCCGGTGTGTCGGTCATTGATCCGGTATCCACCGACTATATGACGGAAGCGGTTTCCGTCCATGATTTTATGCCTGCGATTCCGTTTGAATACGGTGTCGTCACATCCGACCGGCAGCCGCCGTCGCGTCTCACGTGCGCTTTCGTGGACTTCGTGCGAGAGAGAGTTAAGGAGCGAATAGGCCGCCCTCATGCCTGACTCGCAGCCGGCGCCGTCGGCATGGAATGATGGGTAGAACCGACAGGCACACCCGCTTAAGAAAGCGCACGTGCCAGCGCCTCAGACTGATGCCAGAAAGGAATTAGAACCGGTGCACAATCCCGACCTGTACACCGCGTGCATCCGCTCCTGGGTAAGCGAGGGGCAAGCCGGGATTCGCCGCGCCGGCGAGTGTATAACTCGCCTCGTTTCGATTACGCAGGAAGGACAGGGCTCCATAGAAGTTGGTGCGTTTCGACAGGTCGTACTCGTACATCAGTCCCACCTGATCGGCGTTATTGCCCTGCGAAGTGCTGTCATGCAGGTAGGCATAGCCCAGTGCGAGACTATTGTCCGCATTGAACTGGTACTTGGCGGACAGGCCATATACCCGTGCATCGATGTCGATATCATCCCACTTCACGGCGGAATAGCCGCCATAGACGGTTGCT
Source organism: Paraburkholderia sediminicola (assembly GCF_046027825.1). GTDB lineage: Bacteria > Pseudomonadota > Gammaproteobacteria > Burkholderiales > Burkholderiaceae > Paraburkholderia > Paraburkholderia sediminicola_D. The sequence goes on along the minus strand of NZ_JAQQDU010000014.1, from coordinate 48,962 downwards.
TTGCCGATCGCATACGACACGCCCGCCATGATCGTGTGGTCCGTCGTCGTCGCATTCACGTTCTTCAGCCACTGGCCTGCTACGAAAGCGGCAAACGGTCCGTGTTCGTACGTCGCGTCGAACTGCTTGCTGGAACCTGCGGACTGGAAGCCGCCGGCATCGCCTAGTCCGATATAGACCCCCGCCTGGAATCCGCCGACTTCGGGACTCATGTAGGACACCGTGTTGCTCGTGCGGTAGGCAAACGTCGTCAGGTTATCCATGCCGGATGCCTGAGTCACGCCGCCGAACGCGTCCTGCCCGCTCTGGTCGTAAAACAGCGGAGAATTCTGCCGCCCCGCTCGCACCTGCCCCCACGAACCCGACAAGCCCACCCACGCTTGCCGGTTGAACATCGAGTTACTCTCGGCCAGCGTGCCGTCATTCGGATTGAAGCCGTTTTCAAGGTTGAAGATGACCTTCTGGCCCCCGCCGATATCTTCCGAGCCTTTCAAACCGAACCGGCTGCCCCACTGGCCGCTCGATCCGAGCGCAGCTGTATAACCGTTGCCGGTGTTGACGTATTGGGCGAATTCGTCAACCAACCCGTACAGCGTCACGTTATCCTGCGCAAACGCGTAGTGAGGTACAAGCAGAATCGTGGTCGCGCACGCGAACTGCATGCCGTAGCCAACGTAGGAGAAGGCGTGGCACAAGCTATTTTTTTTCATAATTAGTATTACTATTCAAATAAATGAAAGGTATCAATGTGCCACTCGTTGCCGAGGTGGCCGGCGTGCGCCGTGGTGTTCAGTCTGGAAAAACGGGGAGCGGCGGTCTTCCGTGCAGGTCGCACACGGTGCGGATGCCGCGGACACGTATGGCAACGGGCCGTGCGTGTCCGCGGAAGACCTTAAAAGGAAGTGCTTACACGTACTTCAACTACGTGCCTTGCCTTGCTCGACCGGGAGAATCAGACGCTCGGGGATAGTGCGCGAGGCGTTGCGAGCACACGCGTAATAGAGCACCGCGGGTACGATAAGACCGAGAATCCACGAGATGTCCGTTCCACCGAGTGCATCGACAAGCGGCCCCGTATAGAAGCTGGTCGAAATGAATGGCATCTGAACCAGCACCCCGGCGACATAGATCGCGATGGCCATGCCGTTCCAGCGGCCGTACCGGCCGTCCGGATTCGAGAGCGCCGGGACGTCGTAGCGCGATTTCGTAAAGCAGTAGTAGTCCACGAGGTTGATCGCGCTCCACGGCGTGAAGAAGGCGAGCAGGAACAGGATGAACGCTGAGAATTCCTTCAGGAACGAATGGCGGCCTGCCAGCGCGACCAACGTCGATACCCCTACCATGCCGAGGATGTAAAGCAGGCGGTGACGGGTTGATATGGCGCGCTGACCGCGAAAGCCGCTGACAATCGTGGCCATCGACATGAAGCTGCCATAAGCATTGAGCGTCGTGACGGTGACTTTGCCGAGGGCGATGCTGAAGTAAAGCAGCGCGGCAACCGCGCCGGTCGCGCCCAGTCCGACGATGTACGACACCTCGTGGTGCGAGAACTGGCTTCCTGCGAGTGCCGCAGCGAACACGCCGAAAGTCATCGCAGCCTGTGCCCCGATTACCGAGCCGAGCCCAACGGCGAGAAACGTGCGAACGGACGAGGTCGAGCGCGGCAGGTAGCGCGAGTAATCCGCGACGTACGGTCCGAACGCGATCTGCCACGAGGCGGACAGCGACATCGAAAGCAGGAAACTGGCGAGCGTGAAGTGCCGGTTCGCGAGCAGCGCGGCGACGTCGTGACGCGCGAAGAGCTGTGCAAACATGAAGACAAAAGCCGCGACGCCCACCACGCTGGCAATGCGCCCGACGAAGTGAATCGAGCGGTAGCCAAAGATCGTCAGGAGCACGATCACGGCGGCGAACATCACGATGCCGAGCGAGTCGTCAACGTTGAACAACTGCGCGACCGCCTGGCCGGCCAGCACCGAACCGCTTGCCGAAAAACCGATATACATCAGGCACACGAGCACAATGGGAATCATCGCGCCGTACACGCCGAACTGCACCCGGCTCGAGATCATCTGCGGGAGCCCGAGTTGTGGCCCCTGAGCGCCGTGCAGTGCCATGACGGTTCCACCAATGATCTGCCCGATCACCAAGGCGACGAGCGACCAGAACACGTCCCCGCCAAGTACGACAGCGAGCGCGCCCGTCACGATGGCCGTGATCTGCAGGTTGGCCGATAGCCAGAGCGTGAACTGGCTAAACAGGCTGCCATGCCTTTCTGCATCGGGAATGTAGTCAATCGAGCGGGATTCGATCAACGCGCCGCTAAGTGTTCCTGGTCAATCGATTTGAATTTGGCTATCCTGGCGCCTTCTGATGCCGGGGTAGCGGATGAAGTGTGTTGTAGAACAGAGCGAAGCCGAGGAAACGACGTTGCAGCAGCTGTCGATCAATCACAAACATCGGGACACGCGCACGCGAGCGGCGGGTCTGCTGATGCTCGGGCGCAGGATCAAGCCCAAGGTTATTGCCGAGCAGCTTGGTGTGAGCGCACAGAGCGTCTACAACTGGTCGCACGCATGGCGCGACAGCGGGGTGTGCGGCCTGATGGGTGGCCATAACGGTGGCCGTCCGCCTGCGTTGTCTGACGCAATGATCACCACGGCCCTTGAGGTGGCGCGAACCGAGTCGTTGACCCTTGGCCAGATTGCGCAACGCGTGCAGGAGATGCGTGGCGAGGCGCTGCCGTGCCGCATCGAAACGCTCGGAGAGGCTCTCAAGCGCGAAGGCTTCTCGTTCAAGCGCAACCGCTACACCCTGAAAAAAAGCGTGACGAAGAGGCGTTCGCCATGAAGCAGGCCACGCTCGACAAACTTCAGGTCGCCGCCCGCGACGGGCAATGCCGCCTGTTCTACCTGGACGAAGCGGGCATTTGCGCAGCACCACCGGTTCAGCGCAGCTGGTCACCACGCGGCTTGCCCCATGCCATTGAACCCAACAGCCACTGCAGGCGCTCGATCATCGGTGCGCTCGACTTCGGCAAGAATGCGCTGATCCATGCCGCGCACACGCGCACTGTCAAGCGACTCCATGTCGTCGAATTCATCGAAGCGCTGCTCCAGCAGGGCGACGGCAAACCCACCGTGATCGTGCTCGATAACGCGAGCATCCATCACAGCGTCGACCAGGCTACGCTGGATCGCTGGTTCATTGAACACAAAACGCTCCTCTTCCATCTGCCGCCATACAGTCCCGAGCTCAATCTGATTGAGATCGTCTGGAAACATTTCAAATATCACTGGCGACGCTTCGTCACCTGGACAAAAGAAACCATCGACGCTGAACTCGCCGAACTGCTGAACGGATACGGCACAAAATTCCAAGTCAATTTTTCGTGAACACTTAGCAGGGTTTTCGGTGGGAATTGCCACGGAACTGTCTCCAGAACGCTTCAGATGCCGCGTGCTCGACGCTGAGTCGGGCGAACGGACTATTGGAGTTACGGGTGTGGCGGCGCAGGCCGCCCCTTTATCTATCTGGCGAATCGGAGGCGAGCAGCGGTTTACTCGCTTGGCGGCGGGCGCTTTTGGTACCCGGTCATGTCGAACTTGATCACGCCGGGTAGTAATTTACTTGTATAGACAACTCCGTGCAAATAGGGTGTTACCCGGTTCGCATATATAAGATCTCAGCTTTCGCTTTTGTCAGAAACGATATTTCCTGAAGAAAGGCGGCTACTTGGCGAGAGTTAGCTGACTTTTAGCCAAATTGTGCGGCAGGCCATCCAGGGCCGAGCTTGCCCCAAGTACTTCAGTCGGATTGAAATAAGATGAACGATATGTATAGACATGTTGCAATGATCGCGCGGCTTCTACGCAACCCCGCCTCAATGCGAACTGTCAGAACGCGTACCACGGTCGAAGAATCCGAACAGAAGCGCGGCAATCGTGAATGCCAGTACCACCGAGCAAACACCGCTCCATCCGGCCCATGCCCACGCCGCCCCCGACAGCAAGGCACCCACCGCGCCGCCGATAAAGAAGATTCCCACGAAGAGCGCATTCAATCGGCCGCGCGCCGCCGGATTGATGAGATTAATCGCGCGCCGTCCGAGCGTTTGATCGGTGATCAGCCCCGCGTCGAGCGCTGCCGCGCCGACAACCAGCAGCGCGAGCGCGAGACCGGGGTGTGCCGTTACCGGGAATCCGCCCCAGCCTGCACCTGCCGCGCCCACTACGAGCACGGCCGCAATCATCAACAGATGCGCGATCCGTTGTGTGATGCGTTGCGCCCCGCGATCGCCGAGATAACCCGCGAGCGGCGTGACGATCGCCCCGCTCGCGCCAGCCAGCGCAAACGCGGCGATGCCGTGCATGCCTAGCGAGAACGGCGGCTCCGCCAGCAGCAAGGCGATGGCGGTCCAGAACGCGCTGAACGCGCCGAGCCCGAGCGCTGCCAGCGTGGCGCGACGTTGCAGGACAGGTTCCGTGCGCAGCAGTGTCCACAGGGAGCGCAGCAACGCTGGATAACGCGCCGTCGCGAGCGGCTTGTGGGTGGGCAACTGGGTGTACAGGACGACCGCCAGCAATGCGTCAGCGCACGCCTCGATGCCAAAGAATGCGCGCCAGCCGAACGATCCGGCAATCACGCTCGCGAGCGGACGCGACAACAGAATCCCGATCATCAGCCCGCTCATCACGTTGCCGACCGCCCGCCCACGCCGGTGTTCCGGCGCCATCGACGCCGCCATCGGCACGAGCATCTGGATCACGCTCGACGTCGCACCCGCGAGCGACACCGCTGCAAGAAACAGCCAGCCCGACCGCGCAAACGCCGCAACGCCAAGAAACACGGCACAGGACATCAGTGTCCGAAAAATGAGCTTCCTGCTCTCAACCAGATCGCACAGGGGCACGAGCAAAAGCAAGCCGGCCGCATAGCCCAATTGCGGCAGCATGGCGATCAGTCCGGCAAGTTCGGGCGGCAGGTTCAGCGCGCGGCTGACAGGCCCCGTCAATGGCTGCGCCGCCGTCAGGTTCACGATGATCACGCCGACCGCCGCGGCGAAAAACAAGGTAAGCGGCGCGGTCAGGACGGCACCAGGCGCCGCTGAAACTGCGGGCGTAGAAGACAGGGGAGACAGAGGCCGCGCAGCCGTCTCGGCGGGTCGAGTCATCGCTCCACTCCGGTTGATTTCATTCCGGGTTATCGTACGGACGCCGATGTTATGCGACAATTGAAATATCTCGATAATGTTTATGCGAGTTTGTTATGAATACGCGTGACCTGCAGGCGTTCGTGGCGGTAGTCGAAAGCGGATCGATGGTACGGGCGGCGGAGAAGCTGTTTCTCACACAGCCTGGACTCACACGCCGCGTACAGAACCTGGAGACGATGCTTGGCACCGAGTTGCTGGACCGGCAGAGCAAACCGCTCAAGCCGACAGCGGCGGGCAACGAGGTGTACGGTCTTGCGCGCACGGTGTTGCGCGCCGTCGACGACCTGATGGCCGTGGCGTCGCCCGAGAGCGAATCGACGGGCGAGATGAGAATCGGCGTCCCGCCGTTTCTATCCGAGCTCGCGCTCGAGCGGCCCATCGACCGTTTGCGCAGCACCTTTCCTAAGCTGACGCTACGCGTGACGGCAGGCTGGTCGCCGGGCCTGTTGCAGAAAGTCGAGCACGGCGCGGTGGATGCCGCCGTCGTGCTGATGCCCCCTGGGATTCCGCTGCCCGAGACGATGACGGCGACGTTGCTCGGCGACAAGCGGGTCATCGTGGTGGCGCCGCGTTCGTTTGGCTTGCCTGAAGAACCGACGACGCTCGCCGAGCTCTCGCGTTACCCGTGGGTGTTGAATCAGGACGGCTGCGGAATGCGTTCGACGCTGAGCCGCGCGATGTCGGCGGGCGGGTTGCCGTTCAACGTCGCGGTCGAAGCCTTTGGGTCGGAGTTACAGCTTTCGCTGGTGGCGCGGGGCATGGGCATCGGGCTCGCGGTGCCGGAAATGCTGGCGCGCAGCGCACACCGCGAGTCACTGCAGCAGGTCGATGTGACGGATTTCCACAACGTACTGAACGCCTGGCTCCTGCATGGCGTGCTGCCCGGTCGTCTGGTGCGGCCCGTCGCGTTGATGCGCGACGCGCTTGTGGAGAGACTGGAAAGCGATTCGGCCATGCCATCCATTGCGGATTCAACTGCGTGACATACATGCCGTCCGGTTGAATTTGCGAGGGGCCCGGTTCGAGAAAAGCCGCCAGGCAGGCCGATGCGATCTGTGAACGGCAGCCAAACCGCGCGGCCCAGCTTCCATTCATGCAGCAGCCGTAACTGAATCAGTCGGCACAACCAGCAGATCGCGGCAATGCACGAGCGCATTGCGCACCGACGCGCCCCCGGCGTAGAACATCAACTGCAGGATCGACTCAATGACCTGCTCGCGGGTCGCGCCCGCCGCAAGTGCGGCATGAACGTGCGCGCGCAACTGCGTGACGGGATGGCCGAGCGCCACGCACGACGCGATGACGACAAGCTCGCGTGTGATCAGGTCGAGCCCCGGGCGGGCCATGACGCCACCCAGGGCCCACTCGATGGACATCTCGACGAAGTCCGGGCACAGCCCTTCCATATCGGCCTTCAGCGCCTGGGCGGATCCGGCACCGTGCAGTTGCTCGAGCAGCGCTGCGCCGCGTTCACGAAGTGTCGGTTGCGATAGCACGCATGCCTCTCCCTCAATGGTCTGCGATGTCGTACGTGGAGAACTCCACGTCCCTGTCGAGATTGTTGCCGCGCAGAGCTGGCAGAAAAAGACCGCGTCGCTTCGAACATAACCAAAGGACACTTCGCAATTGGACAGACTGGAAAGCATGACGATCTTCGTGCGGGTCGTGGAGCGCGGCAGTTTCGCGGCCGCTGCGGAGGAGTTCCGGCTGACGGGGACCATGGTCGGGCATCACATCCGGGCGCTCGAAACACTGCTGGGCGGCCGGCTGCTGAATCGCACCACGCGCCGGCAGAGTCTCACCGAACTCGGGCAGCACTACTACGAGCGATGCAGGCGCATTCTCGCCGACGTGGCCGACGCCGAGGCGATCGGCGCCGAACTGCATGGCGAGGCACGCGGCCGGCTGCGCGTGCTCACACCCGTTTCGTTCGGCGTCCATGCGCTTGCGCCGGCCTGCATCGACTATCGTGCGGCGCACCCCGATGTCGCGATCGACCTCGTCGTTAGCGATCGGGCCATCGACTTCGTTGATGAAGGGTTTGACGTGGCGGTACGTATCGGCGAGCTCGCGAACTCATCTCTGGTCGCGCGTGCGTTGCGTCCGTACCGATCGGTGGTCTGCGCAACGCCTGGCTATCTCGAACGGCATGGCGTGCCCGTGGCGCCCAACGATCTCGCGCAGCACAGTTGTCTCGGATTCGCGCATCCGGTCGCGGGGCGCAACTGGCGGCTGCAGGGGCCCGAAGGTGACATCGTCGTGCCGGTGTCGTTGACCCTGACCGCGAACAATGGCGAAGCACTGCGAATGGCTGCGCTCAGTGGACTCGGCATCATCATGCAGCCCGAGATCCTGCTCGACGACGATCTTCGCGCCGGCCGGCTGGTGACGCTGTTGCCCGACTATGTGCCGCACGCACGGTCGATGCATGTGCTGACGGTCGCGGACCGTCACCCGCCGCCGAAGATTCGCACGTTCGTGGACTTCATCGTCGAGCGTTTTGGCGGGCGCGCTTCGTCGCCGAGGAAGCGGCGCAACGCTGCTGGTTAGCCGGGCATGATCCGTTCACAAGACGGCATCAAACTACCTGATCAGTAATGCGAACGTGAGCATCCGTGATGTGGAATCCACGCGTCTCGATGTCGTCCAGACACTCTCCCGAGTCAACGCCCGGAGTCGGGTTGTCCCGGCTCAGTTCGACTGACCTGAATGAAACCCAGGGAGCAAATCTTGCCGGCAGATTCGCCCCTGCCGGGTCTGCCGTAAAGCCGAACACCCGACCGGGTCCCCGAAAGATATAGACAAGCATGTCGCTCACTCCTGCGATGGACGAATACCTATAATAATCGAGCTACCGCTTAAGTTACCGCGACATCAGCGACCGGATCGCGCGCGGTGTTCAGATCGAAGACGAATCAACTCAGTCGTTGACGCATATCTTCGCTTTAGTCCCCAAGGACGTCACGCCGATGCCATCTACCATCCGCAACTCGCTCGTCTGGATCTTTGAAGCATTGGAGCGGGATGCTACTTACGTTCGCAAGCCGATGTTCGGCTGCGATGCCGCCTATGTCGACGGCCTGTTATGTCTGGTTGCGGCTGATCGCGACGCGCCGTGGAATGGCTTGCTGGTGTGCACATCACAAGAGCGCCATGCCGCTCTGACTGAAGAAATGCCCGCTTTGCGGCCGCATCCTGTGCTTGGAAAATGGCTGTATGTCCCGCAAGCCGACCCGGCGTTTGAAGACATCGCGGAAAGGATGACGTCGCTCGTGCTCGCGCGCGATTGGCGAGTAGGCGTCGAGCCGAAGCCACGCCGACGCGGTGGAAAATCTTCGCTGCCAAAGACATAGGGCGCATCCAGGTCTTCGCACCGCCGAAGGTCTCTCGCCCTATGATCGGGCATGTCGCGCCAGACAAGTGCATCTGACGGCAACGAGATCATGGCGTCTGGTGTGGGCCTCCCCCTCCTGAAAAGGCCCCGGCGAGATTCATCGTAGTTGGTACGATTCTTGAATACATGTACTCGATAACTTGTACACAAGAGGGAATACGAGATGCGTGGATGGACGATTTCGGAGTGGCAGGACGCCTATCGAAGGGGTGCAACGCCCGCCAAATTACTCAATGAACTGGTTAGCGGGCTGACGCCCGACGATCCCGCCTGGATATCGACCGCGACACAGGCCGCGCTCAACGCGCAGCTCGCACGGCTTGACTCAAAGCTCACAGCGGCCGGTGGCGATCTGACGAAACTACCGCTCTATGGCGTTCCCTTCGCCGCGAAGGACAACATCGACGTTTCCGGCTTCGAAACCACGGCCGGATGTACTGCATTCGCCTACCCGCCCGCTCGTAGCGCGACTATTATCCAGCGGCTGACGGATGCCGGCGCCATTGTCATCGGCAAGACGAACCTCGATCAGTTCGCAACCGGCCTTGTGGGCGTGCGCTCCCCTTACGGCATACCGACCAACTCGTTCGATCCCGAGTACATCTCCGGCGGCTCGAGTTCCGGCTCGGCTTCCGTGGTAGCGCGTGGCATCGTGCCGTTCTCGCTCGGCACCGACACGGCCGGCTCGGGACGCGTCCCTGCGGGCCTCAACAATATTGTTGGACTCAAGCCCACCCGCGGCGCCTTCAGCAATACGGGTGTCGTCCCTGCATGCCGCACGCTCGACTGCGTCTCGGTGTTCGCGACAACCGTTGACGACGCGGCGCTCGTGTATGACGTTGCTGCCGCACTCGATCTGGCTGATGGCCTCTCCCGCGAAGCACCCGCCGCTGCCCGCAACTGGCGCGTGCCCGCCGCGCCCCGTTTTGCCGTGCCTGTGAAACCGGAGTTCTTCGGCGACGAACTCGCCGCAGCGGCTTTCAAGGCGGCGATTGCACACATTGAAGCACGCGGGGCGACCTGCGTACCCATCGACTTTTCCATCTTCGATGACGTCACCGCGTTACTGTATGACGGCGCATGGGTGGCCGAGCGCTATGCGGCGATTCGCGACTTTGCCGGCAAGCATGAGGCAGATATTCACCCGGTGGTGCGCAACATCATCTTCAAGGCGAAGGAATTCTCCGCCGCCGACACGTTCGAGTCGATCTACAAGCTGGCCGACTTGAAGCGCCATGCCGACGCAGTGCTATCGCAGTTCGACGCGCTGCTCGTGCCGACCGCGCCAACGCACTACAAGATTGCCGAGCTGCTGGCAGACCCCGCGCGTCTGAACAGCAATCTCGGCAAGTACACCAACTTCGTCAACCTGCTCGACTGGAGCGCTGTGGCCGTACCGGCGAACCTGCGCGCGGATGGCCTGCCGTTCGGGATTACCTTCATCGGTGATGCGTGGCAGGAGCGCGCGCTCGCGGCCTTCGCCGCGCAGTGGCATCAAGCCACCGGGTTGCCTCGCGGGGCAACGGGGCTGCCACTGCCGTCGCGTTCTGCAGAGCAAACGCCCGCGGCTGGCATCAGCGAGCCTCGCGGCACGATCCGTGTCGCCGTGGTCGGCGCGCATTTGCGCGGGATGCCGCTCAATCACGAATTGACGAGTCGTGGTGCGCTCTTTGTAGAGAGCACCACCACGTCCAGTGACTATCGGCTCTTCTCGCTCGCGAACACCACGCCGGCGAAGCCGGGCCTGCTCCGTTCCAGCAACGGGTCGCCCATTCAACTCGAACTCTGGGACGTGCCGCTCGCTGCATTTGGCTCTTTCGTCGCGGGTGTGCCGGCGCCGCTTGGGATCGGGACCGTGACACTCGTCGACGGCAGGCAGGTCAAGGGCTTCATCTGCGAACCCTACGCCTTGCAGGACGCGCGCGACATCACCGGGTTCGGCGGCTGGGCAGCCTGGCTCGCCAGCCAGCAAGCAGCCTCTACGTCATCCCATTCATGATCTGGGGTAGGCTTCTTACCTACCCCCTTACAAACCGGGAAACGCAGATGGCGGACAACAGCGTGCCGACTGGGTCGGCGAAAAACGCTAGCAACCTTGCTGCGCAGATCTACACCCAACTCAAAGCCGACATCTTCGACTTTCGCCTGCTGCCCGGAGACAAATTCAGTGAAGGCGATATCGCGGCGCGGATGCAGGTCAGCCGCACGCCGGTGCGACAAGCGCTGTTCTGGCTGCAGCGCGAGGGCTACGTGGATGTCAATTTCAAAAGTGGCTGGCAGGTTCGCGCGTTCGACTTCAAGTATTTCGAGGATCTCTACGAAGTACGCGTGATGATGGAAACCTCGGCAATCGCGAAGATCGTCGAACTGGATGTCACCTCCCGGCTGGAGGCACAGCGCGAGATCTGGTGTGTGCCCGTGAAGAAGCAGCTTGACGACCCCGTCACGGTCGCCTCGCTTGACGAAGCTTTCCACGGGCGCCTTGTAGCCGCGATCGGCAACAACGAAATGTCCCGGATTCACGAGGACGTCACCGAGCGGATCCGGATCATCCGCAGGCTCGACTTCACCAAGAAGCCGCGCGTCGCGGCAACGTACAAAGAGCATGCGGCGATTCTCAAGGCTATCTTTGCCGGCGACGTTCCCGAGGCACAGCAGATGATCCGCGCCCACATCGCGGAAAGCCAGGCCGAGGTTAAACGCATCACGCTTTACATGATACAGACTGCACGCGAGCGCTACGGCGCGCGCGAAGATACCTGACATCACTTCAAACTGGACGCGCAAATCCCACGGATCTAACCGATGATTTCTCAATTTATTAAAGTTTTCAGTGACTCGAGTACTGGGGTGCGAAGCAAGCTCTTCGGTATCTACGGTGTGCTAATCGCGATCAATATGCTCGCGTGGATCTGGGCCGTCGTGGCATTCCGCAACCATCCCCTGCTGCTTGGAACCGCCTTGCTGGCCTATGGTTTCGGCTTGCGTCATGCCGTCGATGCCGACCACATCGCGGCAATCGACAATGTCACCCGCAAATTGATGCAGGAAAAGAAGCGGCCCGTAGCAGTTGGCTTCTTCTTCTCGCTCGGCCATTCAACGGTCGTCGTTCTCGCGTCAGTCGCGGTTGCCATTACCGCGTCCGCCATTCAGACGCGTTTTGATCACTACAAGGAAATTGGCGGGATCATCGGAACACTGGTGTCGGCGCTGTTTCTGTTCGCGATCGCGCTGATGAATCTGATCATTCTTAAGTCGATCTATCATGCGTGGCGCCACGTCAGAAACGGCGGCAAGTATGTTGAAGACGATTTCGACATGCTGCTGGCGGATCGCGGATTTCTGGCCCGGCTCTTTCGCCCACTGTTCCGCCTGATCACCCGCAGCTGGCACATGTACCCGCTGGGTTTCCTGTTTGGCCTGGGATTCGATACAGCGACCGAAATCGGCTTGCTCGGGATCGCCGCAACCCAGGCGTCAAAGGGTCTCTCGCCATGGGCAATCATGGTGTTTCCCGCACTGTTCAGCGCGGGTATGTCGCTGATCGATACGCTTGACGGACACCTGATGCTGGGCGCCTATGGTTGGGCCTACCTGAAGCCGATCCGTAAGATTTACTACAACATGACCATCACGTTGGTGTCGGTCATTGTGGCCGTGGTGATCGGCGGTATCGAAGCGCTGGGGCTGATCGCCGACCAGTTGAAGCTGCAAGGTCCGGTGTGGGATGCCATCGGCACGCTGAACGATAATTTTGGAACCCTCGGATACATCATTATCGGCATCTTCGTGCTTAGCTGGATTGCGTCGGTCCTGATCTATCGGGCGAAGCGTTTCGACGAACTGGACGTGAGCCGCTAGCGGCATGCGTCATGTCTGCATCGTCGCCCGAGCCGCAGGCGGAGAATTACCCGAGGAGATGCGGCCGACGATGCATCTCCTCTACCGGTATCACTGAGGCTTGCGCGCGTAGTAGATATCCCATTCGCCTTCTGTCTGTTTCACAAACCCGTGTCGTTGATAAAAGCGGTTTGAGTCACTATCGCGGAGCGCGCCTAGCCTGACTGCAATCGATCGCGCGTCAGCGTCTGAGAGGATCGCCGCGAGTACCGTCGAGCCGATGCCCTTCCCTTGATGTTCAGGCAGGACATAAAAATGCTCGAGCATCAGATGATCGTCCGCGGGCCTCGTTAGGACGAAGCCTACAGTTACGCCGTCAACCACGATGAACTAGCACAAGGCCGGATCAAACGATGACAGGAAACGGTCGCGCGCCCGTTGCGGGTCGAAACGTCCGATACGTTCCAGGCTCTCTCTCATCGCTTCGATGCGCATTTGAACCAGTGTTTCAGCGTCGTTGTGCGTTGTACTTGCGAACGCCAGTTTCACCTTCGATGCCTCGTTAATGTTGCGTGGGTTAAGCGGTCCGATTGTCGGCCATCTTTGCCTTACTGTTCCGCCGCGCAAAAATTGGCTTCCACGTATTGACTCGGTGTTTCACCCAGCACACGACGGAATGCGACCGCAAATGCGCTAGGGTTTGCATAGCCGAGGTCCAGCGCGACCTGGGTCACTGGCTGCCCCAAGCTCAGGCGTTCGATCGCCGCCAGTAGACAGACCTGCTGCCGCCATTCACCGAAACTTACGCCGGACTGCGCGCGAAACAAGCGCGTGAAGGTCCGCCGGCTCATTCCCGCTTCGGCCGCGACGGTGTCCAGACTAATTGTGATCAAGGGCTCCAGGAATATACGCCGGCACACTCTCGCAAGACGCGGATCTGCAGGCAACGGGGCGTTCAACGAAAGCTGCGGCATGATCGCTATCTCCGCGACTAGCAATGCCATCAACTTGCCGGCACGTCCATCGTCGTCGTACAGCGCCGGCAGATCAACTGCCTCGTCGAACAGTTGCCTCAGTAGCGGCGAGACACCATACACACCGCACTGGGCGGCCAGCCCTGCCGTTCGTACGGTCTCGTCCGAGACGAATGTGTTCAGCATCGTTACCGCGCCACTCATCTTCATTTCGTGCGCGACACCCGCCGGTACCCAGCACGCTCGCTGCGGTGGCACGAGCCAGTTACCCTCGGGCGTCGCCAGGCTGATTGCGCCACGAGAGGCAAACGCAAATTGCCCGCGCCGATGCGAGTGCGAAGGGAAAGTCGAGCCGGCCGGATAGTCGTTCACGGTAACGACAACGCTGCGGGGAATATCCTCGTAGGGATCGAGCAGAGTATTGCGCATGGCCGAAATTCTACCGCCATTGACGCGATACCGAAGGCGGACCGTTTCCGTCAACTTTACGAAGCAATTAGCGAGACCTTCATACGGCCGCATTCCTGACCACTCGCTCTCACTGCCCAGGAATGCCACCAACCCGGCGCGGTCATTTAGACGAATTCAGGATTGCCGCCAGAAAGAGTAGCGATGCCGCAAGACTCAACACGCTGCGAACTGCGTGGAGTCGGCCCCATTTCTCAAGTAACGCCCGCGTTTCAGCCGACGTGAGATCGCGCCCTTGCATCAATAGCTGTGCATTGGTGGGCTTGATGACGATCAACGTGAATGGCACGACACTGCCTATTAGCAGCGCGCCGATCAGCCAGGTTACGCCGGCGCCCAGCGACCACGCCACAATGCCAAAGACGCAACTCAGAACGGCCAACGGCGCCTGCATCATCGTCGCGCGAGTGTAGCTTGGTGCCCAAACCGTCGCAGCTGTCCTGGTGTCGCATTGCATCCGGGCTGGATGCTCGACAAGACTGATGTAGATCGCGGCGCCAGCAAAAACCGCACAAGTCAGCATAGCGACGAACTCAGCAATCCAGAGCATACGCACCTCCAGTTGGATGCCTATCGGCACGCGCGGCCGCACTGCCCGGAAACGCGGTACCTATCGCGACTCCCGGTATTGCCCGCCCCGCTAGATAAGTTCAGCGATGCGAACAATGATGAATGCCGCCGGAACGAGCACCGCCTGCGCACATAGTGTTCCGAGAACGCGCGCGCCCGCAAGCGTTGTAATGGCTCGTCGGAAGCTGTTCTCCGACACCCGGCCTTCGATTACGTCGTCCGTCATCACCGAAACTTGCGGGTCGATGACGACCGCCAGTACCACGGTTGCGAAGCCATTGATCACCGACGATAGATTCGCGCATGTCACTCGCAAATCGGGCTTCAGGTATCCCGCATAAAGTGACGCGAAAACGCCGACCGTCCAGATTGCCATCGCTACAACATTCAGTGCGATGACTTTCCAGGAAACACCTGCACCAGTTGTCAGTTGGGTAACGTTCTGTCGCGAAGGGAGTCGCGCTCCATCCCGGATGTAGCTGACGCCCCCGCGACTGAAGATATGGAGCAGCAAACGAGGAACCGAGCGATTCGCCTGAAAGTGATCGACGGCGCGGCTGAAATAACGCTGGAAGGTGGGGATGAGAAATGTACCGACGATGCTTGCCACCGTGGCGGTCAACAGGAAAAGCCGAAAGTCGCCGAGCAAACCATGTTCCGCGTGACGCGCAATATCCAGCTCAACCCGCTTCGCGATGAATGGCCCCTGAAAGGAATTCGCCGTTCGGGAGACTAAAGCGATGATCCCGAATAGAGAAAATGACACGGCGATACGGCGTGTGCGAACGCCAGCGATCCGCACGGCATAGGCCAGTGTCGCGATCACATGAATTACAAACGTAAGCCCGCATATGATCCAAAGCTGAGTGTCCATGCTATCGCGGCGAGTTTGGCAAGGCATCAGTCTACCGGAGTGCGTTCCCGGCCCGATTCGGCCTGTCGCGTTTCGCCAAAGCAGTCACTGAACCGAGGCCGCCATTCGCTCCTCCCGCATGCCCTCAAATAACTTGCGTCGCTGCTTACGTTTCACCCAGACGCAGCATAGCGTCTGCGATGTCGACCAGTTTTGTGGCGCGCGCAATGTCCCCCGCGCCTTCGGCGGCTGCCACAAAGCCGACGACCCACAAGGCCGCGTAGAAGTAGATCGCCCGCAAAGCGTCGGCTCCCGGGCTCCAGCAGCGAATCAGTTCTTCCCCGTAGAAGCGGCCGGCCTCTCCAACGTCAGCGGCGAGGTGAGCGAGTGTCGTGCCGACCGACATCAATGGGTCGCCATAGCAGACCGAGTCGAAATCGATGATGCCTTGCAACTCGCCGCGCTCGACCAGAACATTCCTCGTCGTCAGATCGTCAAGAAAGCACGTGGGCGTCATCGAGGCAAAGTGGGGCTCGACCGATCTCCGTACAGCGCGCAGACGGGCACGCAGTTGCGCCAGCGGCGTTGCATCGACGGAGATCTCACCATTTGCTGGCTCGCCAAAGATATTCGTCCATTGCCCAAACGTCGGGTGTCCGCCGATCGGCGCCCAGCCGAAACCATTGCTGCGGGGCAAGCAGCCGACGCGTTTCTGATAATCGGTCACGGTTTCAGCGACACGTGTCATCCGTTCCGGGCGCATCTGCGACAGTTCATACTCGAGATCGCGACCCGGTATCCAGTTCAGGATGATGAACGAGCCGCCCGTTTCCGTATCACCGCTTGCGAGCACGCTCTGGACCGGCAGCTCCATTTCGCGCAGGATGCGCAGATTGTGCCCGGTGTGTGCGAAGCCGTTGCGGTGCGGGCTGACGCGAAGCACCGTCGATTCTCCTTCGGGAAGATCAACTCGAAAGATGCAGTTGCCACTTTGCGTGAGTAATTGCCGCTCTGCGGCGAGCGGATGCGTATGCAGGGCCGCCCGAACCAGTCCGGTGGCTTGTTCGTCGTCAATCACGTTTGTCCCCGCCCATTTCGCACTACATGAAGTGTGGCCGATTACAACGGATCTGCGTCGATAGAGCAATGGGGCGAATGTTTCCGTTTGTTATGTCATTACATTTTGGCAATGCCTGCTTGCGCTTGACTGTCGACGCGTCCTTGAACGAATGATCGCCCGATTCGAGCGACGGCCCCCGGACAGAATCACTGCGCGCGCCGCGCGTTGCGATGCACCAGCATCGCATGCGAGACTTCGTTGTCCTTGACACCGCATCTCGCGCACCGCGCATAAGCGCTACTGACGGCGCGGCAGGCGCACTGCGAACACGGTTTCTGTCTCGTCGGACCGCACCTCGATCTCACCACCATGGGCCTTGGCAATCTCGCGCGCGATATACAGTCCGAGCCCCAGGTTGCCCTCGGCGCCAGATGAGCCTTCCTGATTCAGACCACGCTGGAGTGGTTCAAAGATCCGATCCAGCGCTATTCGCTCGATGGCGGGCCCGTGGTTCACGACCGCAAAACGAACGTCCCGCGCGTCGCCGGTCATCACCACCCGCACCGGCGCGTCTGACGCGCCGTACTTGATCGCATTCAAAACCAGGTTGCCGAGCAACTGCTGCAGACGGCGCCCGTCCCAAACACCCCGGCAGTCACCTTCCACATTGAGATCGACCTGACGGTCTGGATGCGCCGCCCGCAACTGGTCGAGTTCGTCGGCAAGCAGTTTCTCCAGGTCGGCATCAGTCGGCGCGATGTTGATGCCCAAACCGAGCCGGGTTCGGTTGAAATCAAGCATATCGTTCAGAAGGGCCTGCATGCGAGCGCCGCTTCTGATCAAACGGGATGCGGCTACGGATACTTGCTCCCCAGCGTTCAGCGCCGCCAGATATTGGGCGGTCATCAGGATGGTCTGGAGTGGGCTGCGCATATCGTGCCCGAGCATGCCCAGCAAAAGGTTACGAGCCTGGTCTACTTGCGCGCTGAAATACCCGACCGATTCGGCAAGTGCCTGGTCGATGGCCTCGTTGAACCGGATGACATCGTCTGGATGTGAGGCCTCGGGCTGACATTCGTCCATCCAGAGGCGCAGGACGCTCGCTCGCAGGGCACGGTACTCGGCAGCCAACTGGTTGATGTCGAACCCGCCTCGCGCCCGCAAAAGGGCGTGCGACTGCGCAGCCGTCTCTGGCGCCCCGATCAGTACGGGGGCTCGTCCCATTGATTTTTCGGCTTGCGCTTCCCTGGTCTGAGCCGTCGCCAGATCCTTCGCTACCGCTTGCAGAATCTGTTGCGCATGGTCTCGCAGAGCGAGAGATTTCATGTTGGCGGCTGCCGGCAGCAGGGTGCCGGCAAACGCTTCCCATTGAAGCAAAATCGTTTCCATGTCGCGCAGAATGAAGTCAGCCAATCTCATGTTCGCGCTCGAAGAAGTGGGAAAGTTCGTGTGGAGTATTCGCTGAATTGATATTACCCGCAAATAGCTGCTTTGATTCTATCGGGTCCCTAAATTGCGTGACATAGGGGGCAACCTATAGGAACCCAATGTCCACTGAGAAAGCAGAGCGCTTACTCATCGCAGACGACGACCCGAATCTGATCGACGCCTACGTGCTGTTCTTCGAGGCTTGCGGTTACACCATCCAAACGGCCGCAGACGGTGTAGGCGCGCTCGCCGCGTACTGCGCCTGGCGTCCTGACGTGGTGATGCTCGATGTCCAGATGCCCGGCATGGACGGTCGGGCGGTGGCAAGAGAAATCCGGCGCATGAGCGTCATCCCCTGCCCATTGCTGGTGGCGGTGACCGCACTGGGCGCGCCCTCCGAACGGGTCGAATCGCTCAAGGCCGGCTTCGATCACCATTTTGTAAAACCGGCGCAACTTCCGGTCATTCTGACTGCCATAGCGTCCCGCAGGCACGATCAAACGGACCGTCGTATGGCTCTGGCCAGAACTCGGCCATCAAGGTGATGTTGATTCGTGGCGCCCCGGAAACTTCAGTCGACGGCGTTGACGTTCGGAAACTTGCCGCGGAACGCCTGCGGCATCGGCACGACCTTCTTCATCTCGTAGTTGAAGAACACGAAACCCGACTTCGCCATCGCGACAAGCGCGCCATCTGCCGGCCGCGTGATGCGGAAGATGATGTCCCCGCCATACTTGTTGAAATCCATGATGCCGACTTCGAAGCACAACTGGTCGCGTGCGTAGGCTTCGGCACGATAAGTCGTGGCGAGATCCGTCACGATGATGCTCGTGTGCGCGTCTTTCATGCCTTCGATGCCGGCATCGAACAGGAAGCGTGCGCGGGCCTCGGAAATCATCGAGATCATCGAATCGTTCGCGAGGTGGTTCGCACCGTTGATGTCGGTGACGCGCACCGTGAGATGCGTCGAGTAGTAAAACTGGTCCTCGGGAAACTGTAGTTGAATGCGGGCCATGGCGTGAAAATCGGGGTTGTGGGGGCGCACTTGAAGCGCGCTGACGCCTGAGATTCTAGCGGTTCGACGTGCAGGACGCGCGTAGAACCCAATACGTCGATCGTATGCAGGTGATCATGCGACCCCAACCAGTCCCTCGCTTCTCCCGGAAGCGGCCACTCCGGAGACGGAGAGCTAGCGAGCGTATTGGACCGTGATCGTCGCTTTTGCCAGTTCCTGGTAGTGAGCGACAAACCCGACCACTGCTGGCGTTGCAGTTTTATCGACGGACAAATCGGGGACCTTGAGCGCAGCGACCGTGATGACGTAGCGATGACGCTCGCCTTCAGGCGGACAGGGGCCCAGGTACCCTGCGTTGCCGGTATCGTTTCTGACGGCCATCGCGCCTTCGGGAAGTCTGCTGATCTCGTTCCCTGCGCCAAGGCTGAGCGTGTGAACGCTCGCCGGCAGATTTGCTACGACCCAGTGCCAGAATCCCGAGCCGGTAGGCGCATCGCGGTCGTACATCGTAACAAGAAAGCTTTTGGTTCCTGCTGGCTCACCAGACCAGCTGATCGCCGGCGAAATATTCCCGCCGTGGCACCCGAAGGCATTGGATATCTGAGCACTATTAAAGTGTCCGTCTGCCAGGTCATTGCTCTGGATTGCAAAACCGCCTGCTATCGCGTTGCTCATGGCAACCAGTCCGGCAAAAAACGTGAAGATGAATTGACCAGTTTTCATCGTGGATGCCTTTCAGAATAAGGGTAACGAGCGACATTGACATCTGGATTGAATCAGGATTGTCGCAACGCTTACCACGGCGAACAAGGCAACGGCCGATACTGGTATGGTCAATACTGGCATCCAGGCCAGCGTTCGTCGATGCTGTCCGATCGTCCGTTGCCAGACCTCGACGAGACCACCGGATCGCATTCCATCTTCAAGTACCCGTCGAGGTGTACTTGCTCACCCCAAAGCGCCACGCTGCAAAGCTAAGCGCCAGGAACGCGAATCCGGCAGCCGGCGAGAGAGGCAATAACCAGCGGGGCGCACCCAGCGGGTCCGCCTTGCCCAGGATGGCTAGCACCGGAAAGTATGCGACGCAGGCAATCGGCACCACGAAAATCAGAAAATTGCGAAACCAGCTCGCGTAGAAGTTGAGGGGGTATTGCGCCGCTTGCACACCGCCATAGGTCACGACGTTGACCACCTCCAGGCTTTCGACCGTCCAGAACGCAAGCGTTGCCTGCAGGACCAGCAAGCCGAAGAACAACGCTACACCGCCCGCGATCGTCCAGAGCATCAACGCAACCGCACCCACAGTCCAGTGAAAATCCAGCGCGCTGGTGGCAACCGCTATAACGGCAAGGCCCTGGACCAGGCGCCCCACTACTCGCAGCCGGAAATCGTGTCCGATTAGCTGCAGCGTGGCGGTGCGGGGGCGCAGCAGTATTCTGTCGAAGTCGCCCGTGCGCACGAATTCGTGGCCAAACACATCGAAGCCCCGGCTCATAAAATCGGCAATCGAAAAGCTGATGCTGATCGTGCCGAAGAACATGCAGATATCGCCAAACCGCCAGCTCTCGACGTCGCCGAACCGGTTAAATAGCGCCCAGATTCCGGCGAGTTCGATCACATTGGTCAGGAACGCACCGAAGCCCAACATCAGGCTTGAGGCCGGATACTGCAACTGCGCACGGATTGAGGTGACGAAGTAACGGCGCAGCAGGTAAAGGGCGTTCATCGCGTCACCCCCCTTGCACTTCGAGCCGGGTCATCACACTGCCGATCCCTTTACGGCCGAGGATGACAAATACCAGCGTCCAGAAAGCCTGAAGAGCCAAGCCACCCCATGCCGCCCCGCCAGTGAGCGCACCGATGTAGATCCGGGTGGGAATGTCGAGCATCCCCGCAAACGGCTGCGCGATAAGAACAGGTTGTAGCCAGTCGGGAAACAGGCCCAGTGGGATCAGATTGCCCGAAAACAGGATCACGAACGCAGGCGCGAGCGTGTTGATCCCGCGGTCGGTTAGCGTCGCGGTGATACAGAGATTGATCAACATCATGAAAGCCGCGCCCAGCAGGATCATCAGCACGAGCGAGATCGCAAAGAGCCCGCCCTGAAGAGCGTCGGACGGTGCGCGCCAGGACCACTCGCCGAGGCCGGCGAGCGGTAGCAGGACGGCAGCGGCGACGAACATCAGCGCGGCTCGGGGTAATGCGCGCGAGCTCATCCATGCCGTTGCACGAATGAACCACCACGCATAGGTATCGACCGGCCGCAGACGGTCGTAGCCCACAGCGCCGGTCCGCACGGCAGCAGCAACCTCGGGGTCGCCGCTCCACGGCTGCAGCGTGAACAACGCCTGGCCCAGCCATGTGTAGGTAATCACCTGCGCCAGCGTCATTGACGCGTGAGCATGCGCTGAGTGGCGATAGAAGGCCGCGTACACCATGACTTTGAGCCCGCCCCACCAGCACTGCGTGGTGAAGCCGGCGAGCGCGGCGGCCCGGTATTGCAGCATGGTCTTGAAGCGAGCGACAAACGCCGCGACGTAGGGGCGAAGGACGTTCATCGGGTCAGGCTTCGACTGCGCCGTGCAAGTGGTAGAACCGGGCGATGACCTCTTCGATCGCGGGCTGCTCGACGCGGATGTCCTCGACTGCATGTTCGGCCGCAATGCGCGCGATGAGCGCCGGCGCACCGATGACACGAGGATCGAAGGCGAGTTCTACTGAACGACCTTCACGTCGCAGCAACTGCGCGCCATCGATGGCGATTGCGGGCGCTTCACCGGCGAAATCCACCAGCAGGCGGCGATCGACCAGCACGTCGGAGCGCAACGCATCAAACGACTGATCGGCCAGCACCCGACCGTGACCGATGACGATCACCCGCTCAGCCAGCGCCTCGATGTCGTGCATGTCGTGGGTGGTCAGGAGCACGGTGACGCCGCGCTCGCGGTTCAGCGTCTTGACGAACTCGCGCACGGCAAGCTTCGACGGCGCATCGAGCCCAATGGTCGGCTCGTCCAGGAAAAGGATCGGCGGGGCATGCAGCAGCGCGGCCGCGATCTCGGCCCGCATCCTCTGTCCCAGCGACAGTTGACGCACGGGCTGATCGAGCACGCGCTCGAGTCGCAGCATGGCGACCAGCTCATCGCGAGTACGCAGGTAGGCTGCCGGTTCCACGCGATAGATATCGCGAAGCAGATCGAAGCCGTCGATAACGGGCAGGTCCCACCATAGTTGACTGCGTTGACCAAATACCGCACCGATACGGGCAACGTGAGCAATACGATTGTCGAACGGCACACGACCCTCGATCAGGACCTTACCGGCAGTGGGGCGCAGGATGCCGGAGAGAATCTTGATGGTTGTCGATTTGCCCGCTCCGTTGGGGCCGATAAATCCGAGCAGTTCGCCGTGCTGCAGGCTGAAACTGACATCCTTGAGGGCTTCGATCTCGCGCCAGCGGCGGCGAAACATGCCGAGTATGCCGGGCTGTCGTTCCCCGATGCGATAGGTTTTCGCGAGGCCCTCAACCACGATCTGAGACATGCCATCTCCATTGATTCATCGACGCGCCGACGCGTATCGTCAGCCGAGCCATGCCGGCAGAAACGCGCCAGATGTTATCAGAGGCGGGACGTCGTCAAGATATGGCGGGAGGCGGCACGGCCTGCATTACGCGAGATCATGTGTCAAAAGGTGTGGCGCATACCGATCTCCGCACCGAGCGTCGTGCCATTGGCCGGCGCGTAGAGCGCGTTGTTCACCTGGAGCCCCGTATAAATCAGTCCGCGGTTGTTCACCACGCCGAACTCGCCATAGATGGAGGTCCGTTTAGACAAGTAGTATTCCGTGCCCAGTTCGCCCATGACCGAATGGTTCTGGGTATGGTTGCGGTCGCTCGTCACCGTCACCTCGCCATTGACGTACAGGGCTGGCGTAACCGCATAAAGAAGACCACCGTTATAGACATCGTAGTTCACGAATTGGGCCACCTTGTAGCTGGTGAATGAGCCTTTCGCGGTCAGGCCGCCCAGGTAAAAGCCGATGCCAAGCGTGCGGCCCAGGAAGGGCTCGAGCGACGTGTTCGTAAGACTTAGCCCGTTAGTGAGGCCATTGCCGTCGAAAAAACCCGCGTTGATCATGAAGCTGCCAGTGTTGTACTCGAGGCTGGCCGAATACTGCCGCCCCGCCTGGAAGTTGCCGGCCACGCCTCCGAGCGCCAGCATGGCGCTGCCCTTGAACCATGCCAGGTTCGGACTCATATAGGTCACCGCATTCGCGACGAAAGTACCCGTCGCGAATGCGTTATCGGAGTAGTTCACCTGGGGGCCGCCGAACAACCCGAACGACAGCACGTCGGAGTCTTCCATCACCTTGAAGAATGGAGACTCCTGCAGCCCCGCTCTGACCTGCCCGTACTGGTTGGCCAATCCGACCCACGCCTCGCGCCCAAACAGGCCACCGTTCGAATCCTGGAAGCCGCCATTGGCGAGGTTGACGCCACTTTCAAGCTTGAAGATTGCCTTTGTCCCGCCGCCGAGGTCCTCGTAGCCGGTTATCCCGAAGATCGATGGCGTCATGCCGCCATTGACCATGGAAAACTGGTCAGGCCCCGCCTTCCTGGTCGACGCGCTGTACGTCTTGCTCGTGTACAGCAACCCGACGTCCAGATTTCCGTACAGGGTTACGCTGCTCTGCGCTCGCGCGAGACTGCACGTCAACTGCAGCGCGGAGGCCACACAAACCATCGCTGCCCGTGATGCGAATCTTCCTCTGCCGTTCATTCAATACTCCTAATTTTATTTGGAACATTGTTGTCACTGCATTTACGACCAGCGTACATCGGGTGCACGAGCCAATGACACGACTGGCAGACAGGAAGACCAGCCGCTGGCTACACGTCTATCGCGCCTGCCCGTGCCCCCGTTTTGCCGGCGGTCCCGCAGCCGCTCGCTGGCGGCCTCGATACGGTCACGACGACGATCTCGCTCCATCCGCCAGCGCCTCGACCATAGCCGGTTGCGGCCACGCCCGCTGTGGTCCCCGCATCGCCTCCCAGGCGTGAGCGATCTGCAGCACGCCGAGGTCATCGAAACGGCGTCCGACGATCTGCAGGCCGATTGGCAGGCCGCTCGCCGTGTAGCCGCAGTTCACGGAGGCTGCCGGCTGCTCGGAATAGTTGAAGACGGTAGTGAAAGCGACCTGCTGGGCCGGATGGATACCCTGCAAATCCAGTTCCAGGTGAGTCTGCTCGGCGCCGAATGCGGGCTGCGGGAATACTGGCGACAGGACATAATCGAAATCACGCGTGGCCGCCACGGTCGCCGCGCGCAACGCGAAAATCTGGGCATGCGCCTGGTACAACTGCTCGGCCGACGTACCGACAGTGTGCTCCACCGCCCGTGTGACGATGGGCGCTACCCTGTCGCGCCGCGCCGGTGGGAAGGCGGCCAGGTCCATGCGGAGTCGCATCGAAAAGAAGCTGCCCACGCTTTCGAGCATACCTGGCCTGATCCAGGGCTTGACCGGCTCGACGCGCGCGCCGGCTGCCTCGAAGGCTCGTGCAGCCGCGAGCACCGCGTCGCGCACTTCGGGATCGACCTGCACGCCGCTGTCGAGTTCGAGCCAGAGCCCAATGCGCAGGCCATTCACATCGCGCTCGAGACGCATCCAGTCGATCGCCTGATAGGGCAGGCTCATATGATCGCGAGCGTCCGGCAGCGAAAGCACGCTCATGAGCAGTGCCGCATCCGTCACCGTGCGCGTCATCGGGCCAGCCACCCGCCCGGTGTAGGGCGGGTCGATTGGTACGCGTCCAAGGCTCGGCTTGAGTGCGAAGATGCCGCAAAAACTCGCCGGAATCCGAACGGAGCCTCCAATATCGGTCCCCACATGCAGCGGCCCGTAGCCGGCCGCGGCCGCCGCGCCCGCGCCCGAGCTCGAACCACCGGTATTGCGAGTCAGATCCCACGGGTTGCGCGTGAGCGGATGGAAGCTCGAAGGCGCCGCGGCAAGCATGCCGAAATCAGGCATCGTGGTCTTGCTGACGAAGACCGCCCCGGCTTCTCGCAGGCGCGCTGCGGGCGGCGCGTCCGCTTCCGCGGGAACCAGTTCGGTGGCCGCGCTGCCGAGCGGCACTGGCACGCCGCGCGTGGCGATGTTTTCCTTGATCGTAACGGGTACGCCGTCCAGCAGCCCCTGGGGCTCGCCTCGTTGCCAGCGGGCCTCGGACTCGCGGGCCATCGCCAGTGCGCCGTCGGCGTCGAGCGCGTAGGTCGCGTGGATATGCGGCTCCCACGCGTCGATGCGTTTCATCACGGCCTGCGTGACTTCAACCGGCGAAAGTGTCTTGCGGCGGTATTGCTCGAGTAGCGCGGTGGCGCTCAGGTCATACAGTGCGTTTGTCATCTTGAATGATCATCGAGTGGAGCAAGCCTAGGGGGTAGCAGCTCCGGTTGGAATCAGCTGCGGGCGATGCAGATGGGCCGCATGCGCCTTTCAGCTCACGACAGGCCAGCGATTTCAGATTCGGAATCCATGAGCGCTTTCGATTCAGTGCCAGTGCCGGCGTCGTCGCGTGGCACCAACGCACTCAGGCGACGCTTCGAGCGGCCCGGGTCGAGTAGCACCATGCCGAGCGCTGCGGCAACGATCAGTAATGCACCGATGGAAGCGAACGCGATCGAATAGCCGTTCGAGTGCACGCCGCCCATCGCGTCGAGCACCCAGCCCATCAAGACGGGCGCAATGAGCCCGGCCATGCCGGCAACCGAAACCACCACCGCAAGCAGCGTGCCGCGCTGCCTCTCGGGCGTGATCTCCGCAATCAGTTGCGGGCCGAACGAATTGATCTGCATGATCAGCGAACCACCGAGCGTCATCAGCGCGACCTTCGCGCCATGCGGCAACTCCGTGAGCAGCGCGACGTAACTGAGGCCGCCGATCAGGCAACACACGCTGCAGAACATGCCGCGGGCCACGCGCGTCGACACACCGCGCCCGATCAGGTGTTGGGACACCACGGACAGGGCGAGGCCCACGGGAATCTGCACGGCGACCTGCAACCCGAAAATCCACCCCGCTGCCCTGGCGCCATATGCGAGCCCCATGCGCATATAAACTGGCCCCCATGCGAGCGCGATAACGGTGACGAGCGAGGCGAGGAACCATTGCAGCATCACGCCGACGACCGTGGGATCCAGCAGGAGGCTGACAAAGCGCACCTCCCCGGCCGCTCCGTCCAACTCTACGGCTGTCGCGCTCGAATGGTGCGCCTTGGTCTGGCCGCCTTCGGCGCCAAGCGCCAGCCACAGCGCAACCCAGATCAACCCCACCACACCCAGCGCGAAAAAGGCTGCCCGCCACGAGTACGCATCGGTGATATAGGTCAGCGCAGGAGCGGCCACCACCACGCCGGCCGCCGCGCCGATCTGAATCAGCGTAGTCGGCACATTGCGCTTGTGGTCGTCAAACCATTTGTACGCAGCGTGCAGCGCGACTGGATAGGCCGGACCTTCGCCCAGGCCGAGCAGCACGCGGCAGACGATCACCGTACCGAAACTCACCGGCGCGGCCATTGGGAACTGCACCGCGGCCCAGATCAGCGCAAGCAGCGTGAGCAGCCACCGGGTCTTCACGTAACGCGTGATCGCGCCAAAGCCGATACCCGAGAGCGAGTACAGCAGATAAAACGCACTGCCGATCAAGCCGAACTGCGTAGCAGTCAGCTTCATGTCGCGCATCATCGGCACGGCGATCAGCCCCAGCACCGCCTTGTCAGCGTAGTTGACCATCATGAAAAAAAACAGCAGCGCGACCACGATCCATCCTCTCGCGCTTCCCGATTGCATCGACATTTGTGCCCCCAAGTGTATGCGGCTCGCCCATCGAGGCGCTGAGCCCGTCATGTCGCGGGCTGCGGCCGCACTATGCGTCAAGCGTCTCAGCCACGCCGGCCTCCCGGAAATGCGGATGGAGACACAGCAGGTTTTCGATTTCCGCCGTCCAGATCGCTGATCCAATACATCTGATTTGGACTACTGAATATGAGAAATGACCGGATTCGCGGCTTTCTCGACGGGGGTGCGGTACCTCCGGAAGAATCAATCCATCGAAGACAGCGTGCACGCGCCGCGAATACGGCCGATCAGGCTACGTCTTTCAGTTGGTTCGCCTTGGCTTTCTGCGCTGCAAGATGTTCAAGCAACTGCGTCGTCAGCTTGTCAATACTGCCATTGAGGACCCGCAACTCCTCGTCGCCCAGCGTCGCGAGAAACAGCCTTTCGAGCGTATTGCCGCGCTCGTAGGTCCGCTGCACTAGCGTTTCGCCTTCGGCACACAGGAAGAGATTGATCTGGCGCGCGTCGGATTCGCCGATCTCGCGGCGCAGTAGCGCCCTCCGCACCAGCGAACTCACGATTTTCGAAACTAGCGTCTTCTCCAGCATGGCCAATTCGATCAGCCGGCTCAGCGTCAATCCCGGCTCAAGCGCAACGAAACGCAAGATACGCAGGTCGCGCACCGACACGCCGAATTCGCTTTCGTAAAACTGCGTAGCCGCTTCCTTGCTCAATTCGCTTAGCCGATCAAGCCGGAACGTCAGGTATTCAAGGATGGGATGGTCTGACGTTGACATGGGCGCATCCGACACTCAGTTGGTATGCAACAGATTCTGCACGCAATAGTTGATGCGAGCAACAAAGTGATAACCCTAATCGGGGTCGGCGCACCTGCCGCGCGAAAACTGGCGACTGTGCGGAATGGGTGACCGTCTCAGGTCGCCCCGTTCCTGCCCGTGAGTTAGTTTGTACGAGTGTCGATACGGCGCTCCAAAGCGGCCATTTCGTCATTCGTCCCCGACAGGCGTGGGCCATCGCAGTACATCACAATTCGATCGGCATTCTTAACCGATCGAATCGCTAAACAGCGCACAAGGGTCGGGGACGTTATCTGATGTCAGTCGGATTTGAACACTGGTAGATGAATCCGCTAGCTGACGCTCTGAGCGGCCGCCGCGAGCGCTTTCATCGCCAGCATGTACGGGTACGGACCATGGCTGATTCGGGCAACGCCGTTTTTCGCGAGTTCCGCGATGGACGGCGTTTCCGCCAGACGCATGATGTTGACCGGGAGCGGTGAAGCAGCCGTCAACTCGCGAATGAGGGCGGGTGACTGAAGGCCTGGCACGAAGAGACCGTCGGCCCCCGCTTTTGCATAAGCCCGTCCTCGCGCCAGCGCTTCCTCGACCATGCGATTATCGTGCTCTTCAGGTGGGCGCGTGAAGAATACGTCGGTGCGCGCATTGATGAAATACTCAACCCCCGCGCGATCAGCAGCACTTCGCGCCGCGGCGATACGGGCGGCCGCGTCCTCAACAGCGCGCAAGGCACCCGTCACAGGAAAGCTATCCTCGATGTTGCAACCGGTTGCCCCTGCTTCGATGCTGAGCGTTATCGTGTCGGCGACGTCCTCGAGTCTTTCTCCATAGCCACTTTCCAGGTCCACGGTGACCGGAAGATCCGTCGCGCGTGCGATCTTTGCGAGCACCTCCAAGACGAGCGCCCGCGGCATCTTCTCTCCATCGGAAAAACCATTGGCCATGGCCACTGACCAGCTTCCTGTAGCCAGCGCAACGGCGCCTGCCTTGGCCACGGTGGCGGCGCTTCCGGCGTCCCACACATTGAACAGGATCAACGGATTTCCTGCTCGATGAAGCGATCGAAAATAGGCACCCTTGTCATTGCTGCTCATGCTCGTCGCTCCTTGTAAATATCGGGCTGGACACTGCGCCATAGGAAACCGTCACCGTATCGAGCGCGGCGAGAAAATCCCGGGCATCAAAAATTTCTCCCAGACTTACGACACCCCCTCCCGGCGCGACCTTGCCACTCAGCAGCCGCTCAGTCGCCTCTACGACGATCGGTGCACTGACGGCATAGATGTCGCGTCCCGTTGCCGTGACACGGCGCGTCGTTCCGCTCTGTACGATGACGACGTCCACAACGAATTGTTGGGCCGATCGTCCCTGCTCATCGTGAGGCTGGGGCGCTGGCGTATTGGGATCGCGAATGTCGCGCAGGGCCGAAAGAGCGAACCAGGACTCGACCGTGTCGATGCGCAAATGACGCGAGACGGTGAGTACTTCCGTAAAGGGGAGCATCACCACGTCCATGTTGCCGAACGGCGGCCGGAAAGACCACACACCTTCGGGCGCGGGCTGCGGGACAGGCGCCAGTCGCCCCGCCTCCTGGATGAGCCGTATTGCGCGATTGCGTTCGCCAGTCAGGCGCGTTCCACGCGTCGGATGCCAGCTGTCGAGGCCAATGGCGATATCGACCCTGTCGAGCGGCCTATCCGCGTCAGCGGTTGCCGTGACGAGCAAATCGGCAAGTCCGCCATAGAACGCCGCCGCCGGGATGAGCTTCACCCCCGCAGCGCGTGCGCTCGTATCACGTTGCTCGATCAGCGCCTGGAGCGCGGGCTGTTCCGCCGTGACGTCGAGATAAGGAATACCGGCGCGCAACGCAGCATCGACGACCGGCAACGCGGTATCGAGAAAAGGTCCGGCGCAGTTAATGACGGCGTCCGTGCCGCGGATCGCTGCGTCGAGTTGCTCGGGGTCGTCGATGGCAGCGACGCGCCATGGCGTCGTGTCACCGGCACTGCTTTCCCGCAAGCGTGCGGCATCGCGCCCTATCCGGACGACGCCGAGGCCACGCCGCTTTAATTCCGCGACAACAAAGCTTCCTGTGTGGCCTGTGGCCCCGTAAACCGCAACAGTCATTCGATCGTTCATGGCCCCATCCGATACAGAACGGTTTGTTTTATAATACAGATCTGTAGCGCCGTCAATCTTCGAGTGCTATGATTGAAACCTGTGTTATCGGCACAAGAAATCTTTGAGGTTGAGCCTGAATGAAGAAGGGAGAACAAGCACGCGGACTCGCACCCAATACGCGCGAGCGCATTCTGCGGACCGCTAGCGAACTTTTCTATCGAGAGGGCACGCGTGCGGTTGGCGTCGACCTTATCGTGGAGCAGGCGGGTGTCGCCAAGACGAGCCTTTATCGTCATTTCGGAACAAAAGATGACCTCATCGAAGCCTTCCTCCTCCTTGAGGACGAAGACTTCTGGCGACATTGGGATGCGGTTGCGGCACAGCATAAGGGTGCCCCGCGTGAGGAACTGGACGCGCAACTTCAATGGATTGGTGAACGCATTGCGCGACCGGGTTATCGCGGCTGCCCGCAGATCAACATCGCCGCCGAATATGCGGACGATAAACACCCCGCCCGCAAGGTCGCGGTGGCGCATAAGCGAGAACTGCGGCGGCGACTTGCGGATCTGGCGCGAGCCCTGCGCGTCGATAAGCCCGAGACTGTTGCGTTACGGCTAGGAACGATGATCGACGGCGCACTAAGCAGCGGGAGCGCACTGCATGCAGAGGGGCCCGTACAGTTCCTGCAGGAATTAGCGCAAATACTGATCCCGAAAAGAACCAGGAAGTGACCGTCGCATGAATCCACGAGCCATACGTCCACGCCATTCAAGTTGCAGGGTAAGGCTCAATCAATTCCGCGAAACGGTCTGCGAGCGTCTGTCTCGCACGTGCTGGCCAGATTGCGCTGAGTTCGAAACGCGGCAACGCGGCGCCGTCGACGATCTCGCACAACCTGACTCCGCTAAATTGCAACGCGCGCACTGAACGCGGCAGCAGCGACACACCGCACCCCGCGGCGACGCACGCGAGCACGGTCAGCGACCGGTTCGCGTCCTGCACGATCTCCACCTCGCAACCCGCTTGCCGGAATGCGCTCAGGATGCCCGCGCGAACGCCAGGCAACTGGCCTTGCGGAAACCATACGAGCCCGTGCGCAGCGAGTTCGCGTAAAGACACACTCGCGCCGGCCTCCAATGGAAACGTCTGCGGCAACACTGCGATCAATTGCTCCCGCGCGATCAACTTCTCCCGCATCTTGCCCGCGACCGCCACCGGCGTATGCAGCAAGCCAATGTCGATTTCCCCTTTCTCGAGCGCGCTTGCCTGCTCGGCATTGCTCATCTCGCGCAGCACCAACTCGACATCCGGCACCGATGCGCGCAAGGCCGCGATTGCGTGCGGCAGCACTTCGAACAGCGCCGCCGACGCGAAACCCACGGTCAGACGCCCAGCTCGTTGGGCACCGATTTCCCGGGCACGGTGCGAGGCAGCGTCGATTCTCGCGACGCTCATCCGCACATCCTCGACGATCGCCAGTCCGGCAGCGGTCAGGTCCGCACCACGCCGCGTCCGGCTAAAGAGCTTGACGCCCAGTTCCTTCTCCATACGCGTGAGCGACTGACTCAGCGCGGGTTGCGCGATGTTCAGACGCTCAGCGGCGCGCGTGACGCTGCCTGCATCGACGACGGCGAGGAAGTACTTCAGGTTGCGCGTGTCCATATTAAAACGATATGAAAATTGATCATTTTCATCATATATGTTTATCCAATCGCTCGCTAGAATGCCTCCACGGACGATGCAGCGAGTGACCGTCGTCACGGAAAAATAGACTCAGCAACCATGTTGCATGGGACCAGAGTAAGGCACTAAAGCGCCAACTCTGGTCGACAGGAGACAACGATGACTTGGTATCGCGACATATCCGCGCCGGAAAAGCGCACCCTGTGGAGCTGCTTTGCCGGATGGGCGCTCGACGGCGTGGACACGCAGTTGTTCAGCCTCGTGATCCCGACCTTGCTCGTGACCTGGGGCATCGGCAAGGGCCAGGCGGGCTTGATCGGGGGCGCAACGCTCGTCGCCGGTGCGTTGGGCGGACTGCTCGCGGGCATGCTATCGGACCGCTACGGCCGCGTGCGTGCGCTGCAGATCACCGTGGTCTGGTTCTCGCTCTTCACCTTCCTCAGCGCTTTTGCACAGAACTTCGAACAGTTGCTTGTCCTCAAGGCGTTGCAGGGCGTGGGTTTTGGCGGCGAATGGACCGCGGGAGCGGTGCTGCTGAGCGAGACCATCCGCGCGGAGCATCGCGGCAAGGCGATGGGCATCGTGCAGAGCGCGTGGGGTTTCGGCTGGGCGGGCGCGGTGCTTCTGTACACGCTGGTTTTCTCGTTCGTGCCGCCAGATTGGGCGTGGCGGCTGCTGTTCGGCATCGGCGTGATTCCTGCCGGGCTCGTGCTTTATCTGCGCCGTAACGTGGCCGAACCACCGAGAGCCCTCACGCCTGCCGGGTCGCCGAGGCACGCCCTCCCCGCGGCAACCAACATCTTCGACCGCTCGGTGATCCGCACGACGATCGTGGGCGCACTGATCGGCGTGGGCGCGCACGGCGGCTATCACGCCATCACCACATGGCTGCCGACTTACCTCAAGACCGAGCGGCATCTGTCCGTGCTCGGCACGGGCGGTTATCTTGCCGTCGTCATCACGGCGTTCATCTGCGGCTGCTTCGTGAGCGCGTGGCTCCAGGACCGGATCGGCCGCCGGCTCAACGTGATCCTCTTCGCCGTGTGCTGCATCGCGACGGTCAACCTCTACGTCTTCCTGCCGATGGGAGACACCGCCATGCTGTTCCTCAGCTTTCCGCTGGGCCTCTTTGCAGCGGGCATCCCCGCCACGCTCGGCGCACTTTTCAACGAACTCTATCCGCAAGGCATTCGCGGCACCGGTGTGGGCTTTTGCTACAACTTCGGGCGGATCGTCTCGGCAGGTTTTCCGGTGCTGGTCGGACACATGGGTAATTCGATGCCGCTCGGCTCAGCGCTCGGCATCGATGCCGGTATTGCCTACGGACTCGTGGTCGTGGCCGCGCTCATGCTGCCGGAAACGAAGAACCGCCGGATCGCGACGGTAGCGGCCAACGCCGCGACGCGTGCCTAAGGGGGAAACCCATGATCGACGAACAGATTCAAACGATGCAGATGCAAGCCACTACGGTAGCGGATCAGTGGTACCACGCCAAAGATAGCCGGATTATCGCAATCGACGCGCACGCCCATGTGTTCGTGCGCGGCTTGCCGCTTGCGGCGCAGCGTCGCCACGCGCCGGATTACGACGCAACGGTCGACGCCTACGCCGCTCACCTGCTGTCGAACGGTGTCTCGCACGCGGTACTCGTGCAACCCAGCTTTCTCGGCACGGACAACACCTTTTTGCTCGATGTGGCGAAGCGCTATCCGCGACGCTTTCGCGGGGTGGCGGTCGTGGATTGCGCGGTCACCGATAGCGAGCTCGCACGGCTCGATAGCGCGGGCGTGGTGGGAATCCGCTTGAATCTCGTCGGCTTGAAGCTTCCTCAACTGACTGCGCCCCACTGGCAGCGGCTGTTCGCGCGTGTCAAGGCGCTCGGCTGGCACGTCGAAGTCCACCGTGAGGCGAGAGACTTGCACGCCGTTGTCGAGCCGCTGCTCGAGCAAGGCTGCACCGTGGTCGTCGATCACTTCGGCCGCCCCGATCCACGCACCGCGGCTGACGATCCGGGCTTTAAATACCTGCTCTCGCTTGCTGCCAGAGGACATGTCTGGGTAAAGCTGTCGGCGGCTTACCGGAGTGCTACGGCCGATGACGGTACGGCGTTGGGCATCGCCCTGACGAGCCAGATTCTCGACGCTTACACGCCCGATCGACTGGTCTGGGGCAGCGACTGGCCGCATACACAGCATCAGCACATCGTCGATTACGACGCCACCCGGCGGGCCCTCGATCAGTGGGTTCCGGACGTGGCGCAGCGCGAGTCTATTCTGACGAACTCGGCACGCACGCTTTATCGATTCGAATAAGCCGCTCGACCGGGCGACGATCCGGACCTTGCAGTGCCGTTCAGCGAGCGCTGAACGTCGGGGCAGCAAGCCGCTCTGCGACCGCATCGATGACAAACAGGCTGCACGTGATGACTAAAGCGAACTGTGTCGATCGAATGCCGCTACGTGCCGCAAAAACAGCGGATCGCCCGCGCCGCCGCATAACAAATAAAGGAGACTGCACATGACTGCCCCACGATTAGATCGACCTTCGGATCGCCCCCCGCCATTGCGATCCATCGCAGGCGGCCTGGCGGGCAACCTGATCGAGTGGTACGACTTTCTCGCGTACAGCATCTTTTCCATCTACTTCGCCAAGGCGTTCTTTCCCAGCGACAACGCGACGGTCCAGTTGATGAACGCGGCGGCAATCGCCGCGGTAGGTTATGTGGCTCGGCCACTCGGCAGCTGGTTGATCGGCTTGTATGCGGATCGCCGTGGCCGTAAATCAGCGCTGACCGGTTCAGTGTCGGTGATGTGCATCGGTTCGCTGATCATCGCCGTTACGCCGGGATATGCGACTATCGGCGCCTTCGCCCCCGCGATTCTGATCTTCGCGCGACTGCTGCAAGGTTTGAGCATGGGCGGCGAATACGGCACGAGCGCGACGTATCTCAGTGAGATCGCGCCGGCAAATCGTCGCGGCTTCTACCTGGGCTTTCTGCAGGTCAGCGTGGTGGCGGGTCAATTGCTGGCGCTGGGTCTGCTGCTGGTTATGCAGCACATGCTGTTTACGTCCGGTCAGATCGACCGATGGGCGTGGAGAATACCGTTCGTCATCGGCGGCGTGCTCGCACTGTTCGCGCTCTACATGCGGCGCAATGTTGTGGAAAGCGAGGCATTCCAGCACAGTGGGACCCGGCGCGGCCC
This sequence comes from Paraburkholderia sediminicola, assembly GCF_046027825.1. Taxonomy (GTDB): domain Bacteria; phylum Pseudomonadota; class Gammaproteobacteria; order Burkholderiales; family Burkholderiaceae; genus Paraburkholderia; species Paraburkholderia sediminicola_D. The sequence goes on along the minus strand of NZ_JAQQDU010000014.1, from coordinate 14,485 downwards.
AACCATCAGCCGTGAAATGCTGCGCCACTGGCGACAACTGTTGCTGGCTGTCGGCATTACCGTGGGCGGGACGGTCGGTTTCTATACGTACACCGTCTATATGCAGAAGTTCCTCGTCAATACCGTGGGACTCGGCAAGGAAACCGCCACCCTTGTCTCGGCTTTAGCGCTGCTGCTGTATATGCCGTTGCAACCGCTTTTTGGCCTCGCTTCCGACATCCTGGGCCGGCGCCCCGTCCTGATTTTTTTCGGGCTGAGTTGTACGCTGTTTTCCGTGCCGCTCTTCAGCGCGCTCGCCCACACGCATGACCCGCTGGTCGCGTTCGCGTTGTCGTTTTGCGGACTCTTTATGCTGAGCGGCTTCACGTCGGTCCACATGCTGGCGAAAACCGAACTGTTCCCCGTGCGCATTCGCGCGCTCGCAGTCGGCCTGCCCTATGCCCTGACCACGGCTATCCTCGGCGGCACAACCGAGTTCGTCGCGCTGAAGTTCAAATCGATTGGACACGAGCCATATTTTTACTGGTACGTCACCGCATGGTCCGCCATCTCCCTGCTCGTCTATCTCAAGATGCCGGAGACGCATGTGCGCAGCCCCCAACCTGAAATTCAAACGGTGATCGAATGATGAAAACGGCCGGCAAGTACAAGGTACTCCTGATGATCTGGCTACTCCAGTTCGTCAACTATCTCGACCGTATCAACCTGTCGATCGCAGCGCCTACCATGATGCGCGATATGAAACTGAACCCCAACGCGTTCGGTTTCGTCCTCGCCGCATTCACGTTTGGCTACGCAATTGCGCAGATCCCCGGTGGCTATCTGGCTGACCGTTTCGGCGCCCGGTGCATGCTCATCGCAAGCCCGATCCTGTGGAGTATCTTCACCGGCATGACCGGGTTCGCGTCGACGCTTGTCGCGCTGGTGGCTGTGCGCGTCCTGTTCGGTGCATCGGAAGGCTTGTCGAACGGCGCAAGCTTCAAACTGATCGGCGACAATTTTGCGCCGCATGAACGCTCTGCCGCGAATGCTGCGTATCTCTCCGCACTGGCGCTTGGGCCCGCATTCATCGCACCGGTTGCGGTATGGTTCCTGACGCACACGGGCTGGCAGGGCATGTTTCGCTGGCTTTCGCTGCCGGGCCTCGCAATGGCGGTATTGATCTGGTGGGTGATTCCGAAGCGAGTCCCGACCGCTGCGACCCACCACACCAACCTGTCCACGGATGCCCCTGCGAGCGGCCTGCGAGAGATCGTTCGTCAACCGACATCGTGGCTGATATTTGTCGCCTATCTCGCCTTCAACGTCGCGTTTTGGGCTTACCTCGGTTGGATGCCGAGTTATCTGTCAATCGCGCGCCATATCGATCTGAAAGCCCTGGGCGTCGCGGCGTCCATTCCTTATCTCTTTGGCGCGGCCGGTATGATCGTGTTCGGCTGGATCGGCAGTCGTTCGCTTTATCGATACCGTTGCCTTCTCATTGCCGCGATCTACGTTTGCACGGCGATATCGCTCTACGTCACGTACAACGTTGCCACGAGCGCGCAAAGCATTGCCGGTCTGTCGGCATCGGCGTTTTTTCTGTACGGCGGGTTCGGCCCGGTGTGGTCGATCGTGCTGGACCTGACGCCTGAGAATCTGCGTGGGGCATTTTCCGGATTCGTCAATCTTGGGGGACAAGTGGGGGGATTTTTCGCACCCATTGTCGTTGGCTACGCGGTCTCTGCGACCGGATCGTTCACCGGCGGCTTTCTTTTCATGATTGCAGCCTTGTTCGTCTCAGCGCTTTGCTTCACCCTCCTCCACGCAGCGCGCAATGGTCATCATCGCAAGGGAATCTCGCGCGAACCTGCGTAGTCAGCCCCCGGTAGCGATGATGACCGCACTGCGCGCCGACCCACAACGCTCAGTCACCCGCGGCACACGCGGCCATTCATCGATACCGGTCTCGAGCAACTCACCACGTGCCCGCCGTCGCGCCGCCATTGACAGGCAAGACGACACCCGTTGTAAATTCAGCATCGGTCAGATAGAGCACCGCATCCACCACGTCCTTCGTTGAACCGATCCGTCCCACAGGTTGCAGCGTCTTCATGAACGCGTGCCGGGAAGGATCATGCAGCGGCGTATCGATCGCACCCGGCGCTACCGCCGACACCTTGACGTTGCTCGATGCAAGTTCAAGCGCGAGCGCCTTGGTGGCCTGATTCAAACCGCCTTTGATCAGCACGGGCAGCAACGCGGGCACCTTCACGTTCGGTTGCATCGCGATGCTCGCCGTGATGCTGACGATGTGGCCCTGCCGGTTGCGGGACATATGCTCGGCCGCCTGCTGAGTGGGATAGAAGAAGCCCTTCAGGTTGGTATTGATCAACGCGTCGAGATCCTCGGTCGTGTAGCTGCTGACCGGCTTCGCAATGAATATCCCCGCGTTGTTGACAAGAATGTCGACCTTGCCGAAGGCCTCGATCGCGCGCTCGAACAGCGTGCGCGACGTCGCCGGATCGGCGATATCGCCAGGCACCGTCAGAAAATTGTGCGGCTTATCCAGCTTCTGCGCGGCCAGTTGCAGACGGTCGATCGTGCGGGCGTTGCCGACCACGTTGAAGCCACGGGCGAGATACGCCTGCGCCAATGCATAGCCGATGCCGCTGGATGCGCCTGTAATGATCACGGTTCGCGCTTCAGTATTCACGTTTGAACTCCTGCCAAAGAAGTACGGGAAAGAGCAGGCAGACGCGCGTCGCAACGCGTCGCTGCAGGAAACCGGCCGTACCTCGTCGACTCCCTGTGGCCGACTATACTGATGCTGTTTGTGCCGATAAATCAGGTTTTTTACAAATCACTTGATACACCATGTAATGAATACCAAACGGCAATTCAACGACCTTCTACTCGGCAGCATTGAACTGTTCTGCCTTGCGGCCGAACTGGCGAGCTTTACGGCCGCAGCGGCGGCTGCCGGTGTCACGCCGGCAGCGGTTAGCCGTTCGGTGTCACGCCTTGAAGAAAGAATGGGCGTGCGCCTGTTTGTCCGGACCACGCGGCAGATCCGCTTGACCGACGCGGGCCGCGCATATTTCGAGCGATGCCGGGAAGGGCTGTCACACCTGGTGGACGCGGAGCGTCAGGCAACCGGGCAGCAATCTGTCCCGGCTGGACTGCTGCGAATCAGCATGCCGACGCCTTATGCGCACTATCGGGTGCTGCCGCTGCTGCCGGAGTTTCGCGATCGGTACCCACGGGTGCAGGTCGACGCGCACATCAGCAACCGGAACGTCGACTTCGCTGAGGAGAGCTACGATCTCGCGATCCGCGGACGCGCGCCGGCGGATTCCAATCTGATCGCCCGCACGCTCGAGGATGCGGAACTGGTCGTTGTAGCCACACCCGCTTACCTGTCGCGCAACGGAACACCCACGTCGCTGGACGATTTGAAGCAGCACGAGTGCATTCAGTTTGAGCGGCCGAGCACAGGCCGGAAAAACCCGTGGACGTTCAGGCAGGAAGGCGAAATCGTCGAACTGATGACCGATGGCGGCTACTCGAGCGGCGGCGACGTGCTAGGTGGTGTGACGCTGGCACGCAACGGCGCTGGATTGTTTCAGACGTATCGTTTTGTGGTCGAGCGTGACCTGCGCGAAGGGACGCTGGTTGAAGTGCTGCCGGTGTTCAGCGGTGCGTCGAGGCCTTTCGTGCTGCTGTATCCACATGGACGGCACCTGTCGCTACGGATGCGGTGTTTCGTGGATTTTCTGCTTGAGAAGCTGGTGGAGGGTCGCGCTCGGTAGACAATCTGCGAATGCTGAGCTCAAGCCCAATTTGGCGTATGAGCGGCACGCGTGATACGATCGAGACACTTTCAAAACGCCCTCGCGGTTCGCCGCGAGGGCGTTTCTTTTTGGTTTCCAACCCCAGAAAGGAACACGTTGAAATGAACCCACATGACTCTCTGACCCAAGCTTCGACTTCAGGCTTAGGCTACGTGCAACATGGAGCAGGACCCGAACGCGTGCTGGTCATGCATGACTGGCTTGGTGACCACACAAACTACCAATCCGTGATGCCCTACCTCGACGGGGCAGCCTTTACGTACGTCTTTGCGGACCTGCGCGGGTATGGAAAATCCATCCATATGCGCGGCGACTATAACGTCCAGGAGATTGCCGCTGATTGTCTGAATCTCGCTGATCAGCTTGGCTGGCATCGTTTTCATCTGATCGGTCATTCGATGACCGGAATGGCGACACAACGCATCGCGGCCGACGCACCTGATCGTATCAAGAGTGCGATCGCCGTATGTCCTATCTCCGCCGCTGGTAATCAGTTGAACGAGGACGCGTTGCGTTTCTTTTCAAGCACGTGCGAAAACGACGACGCGTTCCGCCGGCTAGTGAAGTTTGCGACGGGTGGCCTTTCAGATCGGTGGGCCGAAGTCAAGCTGCGCCAGAACCGCGAAAGGGTCGCACCTGAATGCCGTTCGGGTTACCTTCAAATGCTATCCACGACCCACTTCGTCGAGGATGTTCGCGGGCTGGAAACCCCTTATCTGGTGATCATTGGCGAAAAGGATCCGGGGCTCGATGAGCATGCAATGAAGAACACATTTCTTGCATGGCACCCCAATGCAAATTTATTAAAAATTCCTAACTGTGGACACTATCCCATGCAGGAGTGCCCGCCATACTTTGCGATGATCATAGAGGACTTCTTGCGCAGTCAGGCCCGTTGATTGCCGACGCAGTCCTGGGATGTCTCGGGGCTGCGTCGTTTCTGGAAGGCGGCTCACTGCCGTGCCCCAAAGTTTCCTGAAGAAAGGCGATGGAGCTCACCAGCCTCGGTGGCATGTGCGCATCGGGCAGGTGTACCACATGGACGGGCCAGGTCGGAGCTGGCCCGCATCCAGATCTTCCTGCAGCATCAAGTCAGTGCGTCGCTGAGGCACTCGACTGGCGGTGCCGGACCTCCCGCCTGGCCTTGAGACTCAGACCCGCGCACTGCTGGCTCGGCTGGATGCAATCCATGCGGTGCCACGCAGTCGTGGCACCGCATGATCGGGCATAGAGTACGCGACGTCCATGGCGGTGGCGCCTACGATCCGCATCCTTGCTCATCACCCGCCATTCAGGGCGCACCGGCCACGACGGCTGCCGGATGAACGTCCCGCTGAGGACGCGCCGGCGAGTTGCGCATCGGTGACAGGCTCTTGATCGGCCAAAGCCGTCATTCGAATATCGGTGCTGGTCAGACGGCTACCGATCGCTTTCCTGACATTCGGAGGTCGGCGGTCGCGAATGAAGGTAGCTTTGTAGAGCACCACTCCGGTCAGCCGAGCCTGCCGATAATTGGCCGATCGTGAACCGGTCCAGGAAAAATCGAACAGGCGTCAACGAGGGGGAGCGCAGTTCAAAGCCAGGTGCCGCCCTGGCGTTCGGTCGGCTCTTGTGCAAGGGCGTCGAAATCGTGAATCCAGTCCAGATGATGCAGCAGACTGTCGCGTGCGCGAAGGCGGGCGTTGCGCGCCTGCGCCTCGGGTCCGTCCGGCAGATGCAACACGTCAGCCGTCGATATCGAGGCGTATTGCACCTTGCGCGTGCGGCCCCGCCGCAACCGCTCGTAAGCCTCCTGCGCCTCGCGCCAGCGACCCGGGCCTGCCTTGGCCAGTTGCGCGGCCAGCACCACGGCATCTTCGATCGACTGATTGGCGCCCTGGCCATGGTGCGGCACGAGCGCATGCGCGGCATCGCCGATGAGCGTCACGCGGCCCTTGCTCCAGCGCCCGAGCGGGGGACGATGGAACAGGCCCCAGCGCTGGCTGATCGGCACCGCCGTGATCATCTGCACCGCCGCCGGATGCCAGTCCTTGAACAGGCGCAACTGCTCACCCTCGCTCGCCGTCGTGACCCAGTCGCGCGACGGCCACGGCGAGGGATGGCGCTCGACGAGCAGAAAGTTCTGGTCGCCTTTGTCGCCGATCGGATAGTGAAGCAGATGGCCCTGTGGTCCGACCCAGAACTGAATGGCCTCGGGATCGGGCAGCAGATCCATATGCCCAGCCGACACCACGCCACGAAAACCTGAGCAGCCCGAATACAGGGCGTCGTCATAGCCGAGCATCCAGCGCCGCGTGATCGAGCGCGCCCCGTCCGCGCCGATCACCAGATCAGCGTCGATGTGCCGGCCGTTGGCGAAACTCAGACTCACACGATCGGGGTGCTGCACGAGATCGGTCAGCCGATGGCTGAGATTGATGCGCTCGAGGCCGACCGCGTTCGACAGCACGGCCTGCAGATCCGCGCGGTGTACGCCCCAATAGGCCCCCCCGAACTGCTGGCGATAGCTCGGTTCGCCACGATGCTGTCCAATCACTTCGCCGCTGCGCCCGTCCCGATAGATCAGCGCGGGTATTTCAGCGCACACCGCGTCGAAGGCTGCACGCAGTCCCATGCGCTCGTAAAACCGCGTCGCATTCGCCGACAGCGCGACTGCCGCTCCGACCTCGCGAAGCTCGTCGGTCTGCTCGTAGAGCTGCGCGTCGATGCCATGTTCTCGCAGTGCGAGCGCGAGCGTGAGGCCGCCGATGCCAGCACCGATTATTGCGATCTTCAGATCCAGCTGTTCCATGGGGTGTCTCCAATATTCAGACTGTGTGATTGAGTCGGCACGGCACGCGTACTGTGCTGAAGTCGGATGCGTGCGCCGTATCCGAATTCTCGGCACTGGTCGTTCATTTCACAATAAAATGGGGTGAATCCGCATCATCACTGAAATCAATGAGCCCGGGATACCCGCGTCATGAAGCTGAGTGAAGTTGATCTCAATCTGCTGCTACTTTTCCAACGGTTGATGCAGGAGCGGCGCGTATCGACCGTGGCCGAGCAGATGAACATGAGTCAGCCCGGCGTCAGCAACGCCCTCGCCAAACTGCGTCGACGGCTCGGTGACCCGCTGTTCGTGCGTGGGCCGGGCGGAGTAGTGCCCACGCCGTTTGCGTTGCGCCTGGCAGAGCCGGTTTCTCAGGCGCTCGCGATCCTGCACGCCGCACTCAATCCCGAGACCGGTTTCGATCCGCTGCGTGTCACGCGCACGATAACGATCGGCATGACCGATATCGGCGAGGTCGTCTTTCTGCCCGCGCTTGTCGAACGACTGTCGCGCGAGGCGCCGGGCATCGCGCTCAATACCGTTCGCGACACGAGCGTCAATCTGAGCAACGAGATGGCCGAGGGCCGGGTCGATCTCGCCATCGGCCTGCTGCCGCAGCTCAAGGGCGGTTTCTATCAGCGCCGCCTGTTCGATCAGCGGTATGTCTGCCTGTTCAGGCGCGGCCATGCGCTCGAAGATGCGCCGCTCACGCTCGCTGCCTGGCGTGAAGCCGAGCATCTGGTAGTGGTGTCCGCCGGCACCGGACACGGTCAGGTGGACGATTGGCTAAAACGGCGAGGCGTACAGCGCCGGGTGCGATTGACGGTGCCGCACTTCATGAGCGTCGGCTACATCCTGCAACGCACCGATCTGATTGCCACGGTGCCGGAGCGACTGGCCTTGCAACTGGCAGCGCCGTTCTCACTGAGCCTTCGCACATTGCCCTCGACGTTGCCTGCCGCGCCGATCCATTTGCTCTGGCACGAGCGAGTCCAGCAGGACGAAGGCAATCGCTGGCTGCGCGGGGTGGTGATCGACCTGTTCGCGGACTCGGCAATGCAAACGCGCAGAACGAAATCCGTGCAAAAAAGATCGTAGTTCGAAACAAGACATCGGGTCGAGCGGCCTGATCGAGGCGGGCGAGCGAGCATATGACTGGATCTGCCGCCATAAACTGCGGCTCACAGGCGTCGTCGGTCGGACATTCCGGGGTCGGCTCCGCAAGCGGCCGTTGACGGCGTGCCGACACGACCGTCAGTTGTGGGTCGGGAGTGTGAGTTCACCGATGCAGCAAGCTGCCGTCCGCCTGCTTGACGCTGTCACCGTCCGTAGTTCTCCGCATTGTGGACGTAGAACCCAGTCCTTTCCAACGGCGGCTCCGGCCAATCAACCGTCTGTCACAACAAGCGGCCAAGCCCTAACAAGAGGGCTCTACAGTTCACTATCCTGCCCCAACGTCTCCTGAAGAAACGCAATAAAACTCACCAGCTTCGGTGGCATGTGCGTATCGGGCAGATGCACCACATGGACGGGCCAGGTCGGCGCCGGCCAGTCGGGGAAAAGACGAACGAGCCGGCCCGCGTCCAGATCTTCCTGCAACATCACCTGAGGTTGAAGAATGACCCCCAGTCCCGCGAGCGCGGCCTCGCGAAGCGCCAGGCCGCCATTGACGTCGAGGCGGCCGCGCACCGAGATGTGCTCCACGCCATTGCCGTCAGGGCGGGGAAAGCGCCATTCGCGTTCAGGGCCGTTCGTAAACATAAACGCCAGGCAGTTGTGCTGCGCCAGATCGGCGGGCACCTGCGGATGCCCATGGCGCGCCAGATAAGCCGGAGACGCGCAGGCGATACGCGGCGAATGGGCCAATGGCCGCGCAATCAAGCCCGAGTCCGGTAGCACGCCAACGCGGATGGCGGCGTCAAAGCCTTCTTCCGCCAGATCGACGAAGCGGTCGCCGAGGGACAACTCAACCTGGACCTCGGGATACCGGTCGAGGTAGCTGGCAAGCGCGGGCACGATGACCCGCGTGCCATAGATGACCGGGCAACTTACCCGCAATCGGCCACGCGGGCTGCTCTGCATCTCGCGCGCATCCAGTTCGGCGGCGTCCACCAGCGTCAGAATTTCAAGGCATCGTGCGTGATAACGCTGGCCGAGTTCGGTCAGGCTCTGGCGTCGCGTGGTGCGATTCAGCAGCCGGCCGTTAAGGCGTCGCTCCAACTCACGAATGTGGTTACCGACCATCGTCGGCGTCATGTCGATGCCTTCGGCCGCAGCGGTGAAGCTGCCGCGTTCGACCACGCGCGCAAATATCGCCATGCTGCTGAATCGATCCATTCGCAAGTCCTATTAAGGAGTGTTCGAAGAGATGATGGGTTTATCAAGTTTGGCTAAAGAATAATACTCGGGTCCTCGCTTCACTCACAACCCGCATCAAGGACTCGCTATGACTAGTGCAAGCACGAACCTTCAGCATCAACACGTCGTCCTGCTGGGCGGCACGTCGGGAATCGGCCTTGCCACGGCCCATGCCGCGCTGACCGCCGGTGCCTCGGTGACGGTGGTTTCATCGCGCAGTCAGCGTGTCGATGAGGCGCTCGCCCAGCTCGGTGATCGGGCCAAGGGATACACGGTCGATCTGACTGACGAAACCGCTGTGCGCGGGCTGTTTGAGCAAGTCGCAGCTTTCGACCATCTGGTCTACACAGCCGGCGATTCACTGCAAACCGGCGCGCTTGTCGACATGGACCTCGATACGGTCCATCAGCTTTTCGATGTGCGAGTTTTCGGCGCCATTGCCGCCGTCAAGCATGCGGTGCCGTATCTGCGTCCCGGCGGCTCCGTGGTACTAACCAGCGGTGTCGCCAGCCGGCGACCGCACAAAGGATGGGTGGCGCTGGCCAGTGTCTGCAGCGCGATGGAAGGCCTCACGCGGGCACTCGCGGTGGAGTTGGCGCCGATTCGCGTCAATCTGGTGAGTCCAGGTTTGGTGCGCACCCCCCTGTGGGCCAACTTGCCGGAACCTGATCGCGAGGCGCTATACGCCGCGAGTGGAGCGACCCTGCCGGTGGGGCGTGTCGGCGAGGCGGAGGACCTCGCGCAAACTTACCTCTATTTGATGACCAATCGCTATGCCACGGGACAGACCGTCATCGTGGACGGCGGTGGCGTGCTGGTCTGATAAACATACCGCACCGTAAACGCGATAACCTGGACCGGATCGTCCGGCCAGGTCTATCAGCGTCACAGATGCATTGCTGCAGCGATGCCGGGCTGGCAACCGTCAACTCATTCGCCCGGCACCCTCACCCACCCTTCCATCAACACCCGCGCACTCCGGCTCATGATCGCTTTGGTGACGGTCCATGCCCCGCCTTCCTCGCGAGCCTCGGCCCCCACCCGCAGCGTGCCGGACGGATGCCCAAAGCGCACCGCATCCCGCGCGCCACCGCCCGCTGCGAGATTCACCAAGGTCCCCGAAATGGCAGCCGCCGTGCCAATCGCAACCGCAGCGGTTCCCATCATCGCGTGATGCAGCTTACCCATCGACATCGCCCGCACCAGCAGATCGACGTCACCTGCGGCAACGCGCTTGCCGCTGGAAGCCACGTAGTCGGCAGGTTTCGCGACAAAGGCGATCTTCGGCGTGTGCTGCCGCGTCGCGATCTCATCGATATGCTTGATAAGACCCATACGCACCGCACCATACGCGCGAATGGTTTCGAACATCGCCAGCGCCTTCTCGTCGCTATTGATCGCGTCCTGTAGTTCGGTGCCCTTATAACCGATCGATTCCGCATCCACGAAGATGGTCGGAATGCCGGCATTGATCATCGTCGCCTTCAGCGTGCCGACACCCGGCACCTCGAGGTCATCGACAAGATTCCCAGTCGGGAACATCGCGCCGCCTGCGCCCTCTTCTTCGGCAGCAGGGTCCATGAATTCGAGTTGAACCTCAGCAGCCGGAAACGTCACGCCATCGAGTTCAAAGTCCCCGGTTTCCTGCACGGCGCCGTCGGTAATAGGCACATGCCCGATGATCGTCTTACCGATATTCGCCTGCCAGATACGCACAACAGCCACACCGTTTTGCGGAATCCGGCTCGCATCGACGAGGCCCGCGCTAATTGCAAACGGCCCGACCGCAGCAGAAAGATTTCCGCAGTTACCACTCCAATCGACAAACGCCTTATCGATCGAAACCTGCCCGAACAGATAGTCCACATCATGATCCGGCTTGCTGCTCTTCGCGATGATGACCGTCTTGCTCGTGCTCGACGTCGCACCGCCCATGCCATCGATCTGCTTGCCATAAGGGTCCGGGCTGCCGATCACACGCATCAGTAGCGCATCTCGCGCGGCGCCTGGCACCTGGGCCGCCTCCGGCAAATCCTGCAGCCGGAAGAACACGCCTTTGCTGGTACCGCCGCGTATGTACGTCGCCGGAATCTTGATCTGAGGTTTGTGGGCCATGAAAATAGTGTCCTGATGAGGGCGGGCGGAATGGCATAGCGCGTTGCGCCACACCGCCCAAACCTGCGTTACGTTCGCCGCTGAACCGACTAAGCCAACTCAGTCGACTCATTCGACCAAGCCAGTTCAAACGGCTGAATCAACTTAAGAAGCCTGAAAGCCTTAGGCCGCAGCCTTTGTCGATTCAAGAAAGTCCTGTGCAAAGCGTTGCAGCACACCGCCGGCTTCGTAGATCGACACCTCTTCCGCGGTGTCCAACCGGCACGTTACCGGCACTTCCACGCGATCACCGCTCTTGCGATGAATCACGAGCGTGAGGTCAGCGCGTGGTTTGCGTTCGCCGATCACGTCGAAGGTCTCGGTGCCGTCGATAGCCAGCGTCAGACGATTCACGCCCGGTTTGAATTCCAGCGGCAACACGCCCATGCCCACCAGATTCGTGCGGTGAATCCGCTCGAACCCTTCAGCAACAATCGCCTCCGCGCCGGCAAGACGCACGCCCTTCGCCGCCCAGTCACGCGACGAACCCTGACCGTAGTCGGCCCCGGCAATCACGATCAGCGGCTGCTTGCGCTCCATGTAGGTTTCGATCGCTTCCCACATGCGCGTCACCTTGCCCTCAGGCTCGATGCGGGCCAGCGAACCTGCCTTCACCTTGCCGTCTTCCAGCACCATCTCGTTCTTGAGCGTGGGATTCGCGAAGGTGGCACGCTGCGCGGTCAGGTGATCGCCACGGTGAGTTGCGTACGAATTGAAGTCCTCTTCCGGCAAGCCCATCTTGGCGAGATATTCACCCGACGCACTGTCCGCCATGATCGCGTTGGACGGCGACAGGTGGTCAGTCGTAATGTTGTCGCCCAGCACAGCCAGCGGACGCATACCCTTCAGCGTGCGCTCACCGGCCAGCGCGCCTTCCCAATACGGCGGACGGCGGATATACGTGCTCATCGGACGCCAGTCGTACAACGGATCGGCCTTCTCACCCGTGTCGACGGAAACGGCGAACATCGGCTCATACACTTTGCGGAACTGCGCCGGCTTCACGCTCGAAGCGACGATCGCGTCGATCTCTGCATCGGACGGCCAGATGTCCTTCAGCCTGATGGCATTGCCGTCAGCGTCGACGCCCAGCACATCCTTCTCGATATCGAAGCGAATCGTGCCCGCAATCGCGTAAGCCACCACCAGCGGCGGCGAGGCCAGGAAAGCCTGCTTCGCGTACGGATGGATACGGCCGTCGAAGTTACGGTTGCCGGACAGCACCGCTGTCGCATACAGATCGCGATCGACGATTTCCTTCTGGAGCACCGGATCCAGCGCACCCGACATGCCGTTGCACGACGTGCACGCATACGCGACCACGCCGAATCCCAGTTGCTCCAGTTCCGGCAGCAAGCCCGCTTCTTCCAGATACAGCGTGACCGCCTTCGATCCCGGCGCGAGCGAGGTCTTTGCCCAGGGCTTGCGGGTCAGTCCGCGTTGATTGGCGTTACGCGCCAGCAAACCGGCGGCGATCATGTTGCGCGGGTTGTTGGTGTTCGTGCAGCTCGTGATCGCGGCGATGATCACCGCGCCGTCCGGCATCAAACCAGGCTCGTTCTCCACCTTGCCGCTGATGCCGCGCGCCGCCAGTTCCGACACCGGCAAGCGGCGATGGGGGTTCGACGGACCCGCCAGCGTACGCACCACGGTAGACAGGTCGAACGTCAGCACGCGCTCATACTCCGCGTGCTTCAGCGTATCGGCCCACAGACCCGTTTCTTTCGCGTAGGTCTCGACCAGCTTGACGAGTTCATCGTCGCGACCGGTGAGTTTGAGGTACTTGATGGTCTGCTCGTCGATGTAGAACATCGCGGCCGTCGCGCCGAATTCGGGCGCCATGTTGGCGATGGTCGCGCGATCGCCGAGCGTCAGGTTGGCCGTGCCCTCTCCGTAAAACTCGAGGTACGCGCCGACCACTTTTTCTTTACGCAGGAATTCGGTCAGCGAGAGCACGACGTCGGTCGCCGTGATGCCTTCAGCGGGCTTGCCCGTGAGCTCCACACCGATGATGTCCGGCAGGCGCATATAAGACGCGCGGCCCAGCATCACGCTCTCAGCTTCAAGACCGCCCACGCCGATCGCGATCACACCGAGCGCATCCACCATCGGCGTGTGCGAGTCGGTACCGACCAGCGTATCGGGGAAGGCCACGCCGTCTTTCACCTGCACCACCGGGCTCATGCGCTCCAGGTTGATCTGATGCAGGATGCCGTTGCCCGGCGGAATGACGTCGACGTTCTTGAACGCGCGCTTGGTCCAGTTGATGAAGTCGAAGCGGTCTTCGTTGCGGCGATCTTCGATCGCGCGGTTCTTCGCGAACGCGTCCGGATCGAAACCGCCGCACTCGACGGCGAGCGAATGGTCCACCACCAACTGCGTCGGCACGACGGGATTCACCATCGCGGGATCGCCGCCTTGCGCGGCAATCGCATCGCGCAGGCCGGCGAGATCGACCAGAGCGGTCTGGCCGAGAATGTCATGACAGACCACGCGCGCCGGGAACCACGGAAAATCCAGCTCGCGTTTGCGTTCAATGATCTGCTTGAGCGACGCGACGAGCGTCACCGGATCGCAGCGGCGCACGAGGTTTTCGGCCAGCACGCGCGAGGTGTACGGCAGCGTGTCATAGGCGCCGGGCTGGATCGCATCGACGGCGGCACGCGTGTCGAAGAAATCCAGTTGGGTGCCGGGAAGGCGTTTGCGGTTGGCAGTATTCATGGCTTAGGGGACAAAACAATAATGATCCGGGGACGATGGCGGCAGCCGTGCTTCACAATCCGCTGCCCCTCTTTCAGGCGGTGCAACGCTCGCGTGTCAATCGCACAGTTTGTGTAGTTTAGCTTGCAGTGGCGCTCGCGGTGGCGCGCTGGCTTGCAGTGTATTTTTGTTGATGCGCCGCACAATGCAACGCAACGTACGCTTCAAAAAAACAGCCTTGGCTCGGGGTTCCAGCGAGCCAAGGCCTAACTTCATCACGCCGCTCTCACGAGACGCAATGGAGGAGAAACACTTGCGGCTTTGCTCTTAAACGCGCTTGGCGAGCGGCACGAACGGCAGATCGTCGGGACCGGTGTAATTCGCGCTCGGACGAATGATCTTGTTGTCGATCCGTTGCTCGATAATGTGCGCGCTCCAGCCTGCCGTACGGGCGATCACGAACAGCGGCGTGAACATCGCCGTCGGCACGCCCATCATGTGATACGAGACCGCGCTGAACCAGTCCAGATTCGGGAACATTTTCTTCGCGTCCGCCATCACCGACTCCAGACGTTCGGCGATGCTGAAGAGCTTCGTGTTGCCCGCTTCCTTCGAGAGATTCTTCGCA
>NZ_JAQQDU010000139.1:0-17335 GCF_046027825.1 Paraburkholderia sediminicola | reverse complement strand
TCGTGTCGGCAAGCGTCGCCTTGAGCGGATGACGCGCGATCTTGATGCTCGTCACGCCGAGCATCCTGGGGAGTTGATCGCTCGCCACCGTGAGTGGTCCAGGGCCGGGGCCGTTGCCGGCGCTCGGCTGCGGATAGGCTGTCGAGCGCGCAGTATGGAAAGTGATATTGCCTTCGACCTTCGACACGATCTGGTGGATATGCCCGTTCAGCACGGTCACCGAGCCAAAGCGCTTCAGATAGCTCATTGCCTGACCGGCGTCGCCCGTGCCCCACCCCCATGGCTCGTAGATCGTCCACATCGGCATGTGTGCAAAGACGACAATCGGCGTGCTGGACGAGCGCCCCTTCAGGTCATTTTCAAGCCAGGCGAGTTGATCGTCGCCGAGACCGCCCAAGCCGTTCGGCTTGAAATGCATCACGTTGACGAGCGCGACGAAGTGCACGCCACTGTGATCGAAGCTGTAATAGCCTTTGTTGTCTGAGGCCTTCCCGAAACGGCTGAAGTATTCGGTTCCGGGGCCGTCCGTCACGTCGTGTTCGCCTGGCACGGTGTGGAGTTCGGTGATATTCAGACCCGACATCAACTGCGCCGCGAGATCGAACTCAGCCGGTTTGGAGAGATGCGTGATGTCGCCGGTGTGAATGGTCAGCGCGGGCTTGACCGGCATGGCGTTGACGTAGTCGATCGTCTGTTTGAGCGTACCCGCGACGTCCGGGTTGGCTTCTTTATTGAAGCCGATATGCGAATCGCTGATCTGCAGGAAAAGCGGCACACCCATGGACGTCGAGGATGATTTCGCGTCGGCCGCAAGGGCCAGTTCCACGGGCGTGAGAATGCCGCCGGCAAGGACGAACACCGTGCCTACTCCACCGAAGGCGAGACACTTCAGGGCGCCGCGGCGGGATGGGCTAAATGCGGGGTTAAGCGCAGAATCGGATGAATGATGTGACGACATGTTGACCTCACGATAAGGATTCGCAGGCAAACCGCGGGATCATCCGGCGGGCCACACGACTCGGTTCGTCAGGCATGACTGCCGCGCCGCCGGTTTTATTCCCGGAAAAAGAAAATCGGCGCTGGCTGATAAAGCCACCCGCTCAGGCTTACATGTCCGGCGCCAGAATAAATGGGAATAGCCGCGCCGCGGCGGCGGTCATGCAGATGAGGGAACCTGAAAGGAGTAACCAACATGGACATCATCGACATGGCCCGTGCCTCGGGCATGGCCGTCATCCTCGACGGCAGGATTGGCCGCGAGGAATATCAGAGCGTGTGCGGCTCGCTTTCCGCGTTGCAGCGATTTGCCGAAGCGGTGCGCCAGGGTACGGTACAACAGAGCCGATCTCAGAAGCGCACCATCACGCCTGCTCGCAGAGCGTGAGGAACGTGAGGCATGGGAGGCGCGGTGGCATGCTCGACTTGGTTCGGCCGCGAACTCCCAAGCCGTTCTCCGGAGCA
Source organism: Paraburkholderia sediminicola (assembly GCF_046027825.1). Lineage (GTDB taxonomy): Bacteria > Pseudomonadota > Gammaproteobacteria > Burkholderiales > Burkholderiaceae > Paraburkholderia > Paraburkholderia sediminicola_D. The sequence continues at coordinate 15,874 of NZ_JAQQDU010000139.1, read as the reverse complement.
TACGACTTGAAGGGAGGGTAATGTGCGACCGGAATTACGACCCGTTCTGCGCCGCCTGCAACTCGGATCGGGCGTTGTGCTGCTCATCTATCTATTTTTGCACCTGGTCAATCATGCGCTCGGAATCTGGTCGCTCGATCTTGCCGGACGCGGACTCATGCTTGCGCTGTGGATCTGGCATAGCGTACCCGGCACGATCCTGCTGTACGGTGCGGCCCTTCTCCATTTCGCGCTCGCCGTGCGCACGATTTACGGGCGCCGTCACTGGACGCTCCCGCCGGCCGAATGGATCCGGTTGTGGGCCGGACTCAGCCTGCCACTGCTGCTCATCCGGCATGCGGTTGCGACGCGCCTCGCAACGTCGCTGTATGGCTTTGAGCCGAACTACGAGCGGATCGTAATATCGCTGATCACGAGCGGCACGCAGGGTCTGCAGCTTGCACTGCTCGCGCCGGGCTGGATCCATGGCTGCCTCGGCGTGTGGTTCAGATTGAGTCCCTATCCGGCGGCACAACGCGCGAGACCCGCACTGCTTGCCCTGCTCGTTGTTTTGCCATTGTTATCCGCCGCGGGTTTTCTGCGGATGAAGCAAGCGGTCGTCGCAATGCATGCTGTCCTCCCCGCTACCGATTCGAAACTGCTGACGCACCAGCTCGCGCTCGATACATGGCGTCACAGCCTCGTCACGCTTTACCTTGCCGTGCTCGTTAGCGCGCTTCTGGCGGGCTTGTTGCGGAATTGGCTGGAGCGCCGACCGCGTTCGGCATGACACCCCATGCCTCACAGACATATTCAATGTAGCCTCAGACGGCTACAAGCAGGAAAGTAGCTTTTGAAGGCGACTTCCGGCGCGAGTTGCGGGCGCCGGCTGAACCGCTAATGGATGAAATGACCACAAATCGGCATTGCGCTCAGGCGCGCAAGGAACGACGACTGGCCACCGCGAACATCGGCGAATTGATCGGCCGCGAACGCGGAGCCGGCGGCGGCACCGACCGCAATCAAGACGATCGCGATCCGGCGGCGCCGCCCGGCACAGCCGATCAGCGTGCCCGACACGCTGCGCCAACCGGCGAGCAAGGTGACGGCGAGTGCAACGATCGCGCAGCACATGGCCGTGTCATCAGGCGTTGAGCGCAGCGTTGGCAACGGAAGTGGCCCGGCGCACCGGAAACGGATTGCGCCATGCCTCGATGGTGTTCAGCTGATCGTGCCAGCGCCGTATTTCCGGAAACTCATCGAGCGGCATTGCTGCGTTTTTCGCATACGGCAGCGCGATGGCAACGGAAAAATCCGCGACTGTCAGAGCGTCGCCGAGTAGCCATTCACGGCCTTTGAGGTGCTGGTCGAGCACGCGGGCAGACTTGCGAAACAAGCCCTGCTCTTCAGCGACTTTAGACGGGTCGGGGCCGCCGAGTCCAAACACCGGCTTGATGATCGATTCGAAGTAAAGCGCGCCGGCATGCGGGTAAAAATGATGGTTGTTCCAGCTGAACCAGCGCAAGACATCGATCTGCCGGTCATCCGTCGGCCAGAGGTCGGACTCCGCGCGCCGCGCGAAATGGCTGACGATGGCGTCGGCTTCCCAGATGCTTCTCTCGCCGTCGACGAGACAAGGCACCTTGCCGTTTGGATTGATCGCCAGATAGTCCGGCCTGCTCTGCTCGCCCTTCGTCAAATCGACAAAGACGTATTCGATTTGCAAGCCTAAATATCTTGCCACTGCGCAAGCTTTCCGTGGAGCCAGAGTTTCAGCATAGTAGAGCTTCATATTCGACCTCGGCATGAGTTGAATTCGTTTCCGACGCGAGTCAGTTGCCTTCGCCTTCCGGTTGAGTCATGAATGCGCCGAGCTTGTCCAATGCCGTGCTCCAGCCGGCCTGATGAGCATCGCGCGCAGCCTCGTCGAAGAACTGTGCATGAGTGAGCATGAGTTCGGTTCCCTCTTCGATTGCGCGCAGCCTGAGGGAGACCTGCGAGCGGCGCTCGGGCATCGTGACCCACTCCCACGTGAAAACGAGCTTGCGGTCCACTTCGACTTCCAGGTATTCGCCGCGGCAGTCGTGCGTCTCGCCGTCCAGTGTCTGGAACACCACGCGAAAGCGGCCACCCACGCGCGGATCGGCTTCGGCGCTTAGCACCGGCCCGGCGTCGGGCCCCCACCAGCGCACCATCAGTTCGGGCTTCGTCCACGCTGCATAAACTCGGGCTGGCGGCGCCTTGATGCGCCGCACGATAGTCAGGCTCGGCGGTTCCTGGATCATTCCTCATCTCCCTCCACAAAATCGGCAAGCCGGTCGAGGCTCGCGGACCAGAAGCGCTCGTAGCGCTTCAACCATGCCATTGCCTCCGCCATCGGCGCCGCGACCAGATCGACCGAGACGGTCCGTCCGTTCTTCGTACGCGACACCAGACCCGCGTCGCTCAGCACGTCGAGATGCTTCATGACCGCGGGAAGCTTGAGCGGCAGCGGCCGCGCGATTTCCGTGACCGACAGCCCGGGCTCCCGCTCGAGGCGAGCAAGGATGGCCCGGCGTGTCGGGTCCACGAGGGCGGAAAACGTGCGATCGAGTTGACTGACTGGAGACTTTGCCATATGGTGAACTATATGGCGATGCGTAAACGGTGTCAAGATTTCTCGTAGGTAGCTCGCATTGCGTGGACTTCTGTTTGCGGCCGATCGGCAGTCCGTTCTAGACTGCGAAGCGGTCACATTCGAGAGGACAACCGGGTATGGATTTGCTTCAGGCGATGGCGGTGTTCAAGCGCGTCGTTGACGCGTCGAGCTTCTCGAAGGCGGCCGACTCGCTGGAGATACCGCGTGCGTCGGTGTCGACGCTCGTGCAGAATCTGGAGAACCATCTGGGGGTACGCCTGCTGAATCGCACGACGCGCAGCGTCCAGGTGACCGACGACGGCGCGCTCTACTACGAATACTGCGCACGCATTCTGGCCGAGGTCTCCGATGCCGAATCCGCGTTATCGAACAAGCGGCAAAACCCGCGCGGCACGATTCGCGTCGATACATCCGCCACGTTCGCCGCCAACGTGCTGGTCCCCGCCATGCGCGATTTCAATGCGCGCTATCCCGACATCACCGTGAAGCTGGGATTGGCCGACCGCAACGTCGATCTTGTGCAGGAAGGCGTTGATTGCGTGATACGGATCGGCACGCTCGACGATTCAAATCTCATCGTGCGACCGATCGGCAGCGTTCGCATGTGCATCTGCGCCGCGCCGGCGTATCTCGAGCAGATGGGCGAGCCCGTCACGCCCGACGACCTCGACCGCCATCGGCCGGTGAACTATTTTTCCGCACGCACGGGACGCATTTATCCATTCGAGGTTGAAGTGGACGGAGCGCTCGTCCGAAAACCGGTGAACGGCATATTCGCGGTCAACGAGGGCCTGGTGTACGTCATGTCCGCGATCGAAGGATTGGGGCTGATTCAGGTGCCGCGTTTCATGGCTGCGAAGGCGATCGAGGCCGGCGCGTTGCGCGAAATCCTCGGTGACTACCCATGTCCCTCCGTGCCACTGTCCCTGCTGCATCCGCACCGTCGGCCGAGCATGTGCGTGCGCGTTTTTAGCGAATGGGTTCACGAACTCGCGCAGAATAATCCGGACCTCAGCGGCCAGGCGTTGCCCGAGGGACACGCTACGCTCTAGCGCCTCGTTCGTTTATGCGCCCGTGCCGCACGTCTTACGTCTGCTCGATCAGGCCGTAACGTTCCAGTTCCGCCGACAACGCTTCAGCACTGACAAACCGATATCCCAGCAGGCCGGCGTCGACTGCGCCCGCCACGTTAGCGTCCGTATCGTCGACGAAAAGCGTTTCGGCGGCGGGAACACCCAGTTGCTCCACGCAGCGGAGATAGGTTTGAGCGGCCGGTTTCGCTGCACCGAACGCGGCGGACGCATAGACGTGTGGACCGAACAGTTGCGCGACGGGTGGATTCAGAAAGCCGATATGCTCGGTGAGCAGGCGGCAGTTGTTGGTGAGCACCGCGATCCGGTGATGTTTTGCGACTCTTTCGGCAAGCGCGAGCACGTCCTTGTTCGGCGTAATCGACGCGTAGCGCGCGCTCAGCCAGTCATCCCGGCTCACGGGACAGTTCAGCAGTTCGCCGAGCGCGCCCAGATAGTCGTCGTCGCTGATCTGCCCCGCGTCGGCACGGGCTTCTAGCCCTGATCCCCAGATCGCGTGACGCACGGCTTCTGGCTTCTGCCCGGAAATTGCCGCCAGACGATCGACCCGCGCAGAACGGTCGTAGTGGGACAGAACGCCCTCCATGTCGAACAGGACTAGCGTGATGGGTGCAGTCATGCTGTTGCCCTCGCGTTGAAAGCTCCACGAAACAAGGAGCCGGGGTTAAGCACAGTCTTGTCCAGCGATCCAGCGACGGCGTGGAATACGCGCAAAATAAATTTAATCTTAGTGCAACCCGAGCGGCCGCTGAGCGCACGGATGCACGCGAACGCTCGTTACAAGCTAACAGATTGCCTTCAGGCGCAATCGCGGCATGATGCACTGAACGACTAGCTCGACGACGCCTTCGAATCGCTCGCTGCATCCGATCCGGAACCGTCACCGTGCTCGCGCCGCACCTGCTACGTGGGTACGGCGTACAGTATGCAGGGGAGGCCGATATGTCATCGATTGATTCCACGCTGTCCGACCCGCGGGCCAACGTGCCTCGCACTCCACTAACCGCCTTCGTGTTTTCCGGCGGCGGCAGTCTGGGTGCCATTGAAGTCGGCATGTTGCGGGAGCTGCTCAATCGGGGCGAGCATCCGGGTTTCGTAGTCGGCGCGTCCGCGGGCGCGATTAACGCCGCCTATTTCGCGGGAAGTCCGAATTGTGACGGTGTGGCAATGCTCGAGTCGCTGTGGTGCCGGATCCGCCGGCAGGACATCATGCCGTTCTCGATGCTTGGGCTGCTCGACATGGTGCTGCGGCGCCGTCCGCATCTCGTGGAGGCGACGGCGCTGCGTATGCTGCTCGAAAAGAACCTTTCATTTATGCGCGTGGAGCAAGCGACGCTGCCCTTGCACATTGTCGCTACCGATGTGCTTTCGGGTAACGAGTTCGTGATATCGTCCGGTCCGGTGGTGGAAGCGGTGTTGGCAAGCGCGGCGATTCCCGGTGTGTTTCCACCCGTACGAATCGACGGTGTGGATCTGATCGATGGCGGCGTCGCAAATAACACGCCGATATCGGTTGCCATTGCGCTTGGCGCGACCCGAATAATCGTGCTGCCAGCGGGTTTCGCTTGCGCGCTCCGTGCGCCGCCTGCCAGCGCGATTGCTCAGGCTATGCACGCGCTCACGCTGGTCATCGCGCGCCAGCTCGTTCGCGATCTGGAGTTCTACACTACCCGCGCCGAGATTTTCGTGGTACCCCCGCTTTGTCCGCTCGACATTTCACCTTACGACTATACGCAATGCAATCGCCTGATCGACCGTGCCGCCGGGACCACACGCGCGTGGCTCGATGGCGGTGGCCTTGAACGCGCTTTCATTCCTGGCGAATTACGCCAGCATTCGAATACGGCGCATTGAGGCCAGCCGACCGGCATTTATTTGCAGGGTCGCTGTCAGAATTTCGCCTCTGTTCCGACCAAGCACAACGCCGACTTTTTGAAGAGAGAATCAGGGTGGATGACATCAATTTCGAATGCACCGCGTGCGGCAACTGCTGCCACGATTTGCGCCTCGCGCTGACGACAACCGAGGCGATCGATTGGCTTCAGCGGGGCGGGCAAATGGAGTTGTTGTGCGAAGCCATTCCGTGGCCGGTCGAGCCTGAGTCTGGAAACGCGCAAGCCGGGTACAAACGGGCACGTTCAACGCCTGCGATGAGCGGAACATTGCCGGTGCGCATCTCGATCACGCTCGCCGCCGCGTTCGCCGGTGCCTGTCCGAATCTGCAAGCCGACATGCGCTGCGGCATCTATGAACAAAGGCCGATGGTGTGCCGGATCTATCCTGCAGAAATCAATCCGTTCGTTACGCTGGTGCCGGAAAACAAGGGCTGTCCTCCTGAAGCGTGGCAGAAAACGCCGTTGCAAAGGCAGGGTGTACTTGTCGACGAGACGACCTACCAACTGGTGCAGCAGTCGCGTCGCGCGAACCAGCTTGAGGCGCCGCTGCGCGCGCAGATCTGCCTCGAACTGGGACTGAACAGTGCGGCCCTCGCGAACGAGGGTTTCGTCATCTATGCACCGGAAAGTGACGCCCTGCTCGCCGCGCTTCGGCGGATCCACGCGGCGCCGGCATCGCAGGACGCAACGGTTGAGTGGGTGTTCGTGTCGAATCGCACCGAGACCGTGGACACACTGCTATCGGTTGGCGCAACGGGTCATCTCGTTGCGCCCACGCCTGCCGACACGTTTCGGTATCACGGATTTTTCCCGTCCTCGCCGGGCTGAAACACCCATCTGTCTTCGCGCGATCAACTAGACGCCGTTGCCGCCCACTGTCTTGATGCTCTTCCACTGTCCCTGCTGGACCTGAAACAGCGTGTACGGCGGCTTGATCAGATCGCCATAAGGGTCAAAGGTGATATTGCCGGTCACGCCGGTGACTTTCACCTTCGCCAGGGCATCGACGATCCTTGCCCGATCGAGCGAGTCGGCGCTGTGTATCGCTTTGATCATGGCAAGCGCGGCATCATAGGCAAACGGTGCGTACAGCTCGACATCCTGATTGAAGCGCGCTTTATAGCGCTTGCCGAACTCCAGTGCGGCAGGCAGCTTGTCGAGCGCCGGACCGGGTTCGAGATCCTGCGTACCGTCACCCGCCGTGCCGGCGATCTGCAGGAACGCATTGCTCTTCAGCGCGCCAGCGCCGAACAGTTGCGCCTGCATGCCCAGCGAGCGCATCTGTTTGAGCAGCATGGCACCCTGTTCATCCAGACCGCCGAAGAAAATCAGATCGACGTTCTTGCTCTTGAGCGTCGTCAGGATGGCGCGAAAATCCACCGCTTTGTCGTTCGTGAACTCGCGATCGACGATGTTGCCGTTCGCTTCCTTGGCGCCTTTTTCGAATGCATCGGCGAGCCCTTGCCCGAACGCCGTGCGGTCGTCGATGATGCCGATGCGTTTCGCCTTCATTTGCTCCACCACGAAGTGCCCTGCCACGACACCGCCGATGCCGTCATGCCCCATGGTGCGGAACACGTTCTTGTAGCCTTGCTTGGTGCGTTGCGGATTGGTCGAGCCCGGCGTAATCATCGCGACATCGGCCTGGTGATAGACCGTCGACGCCGGAATGCTGCACCCCGAGTTGTAGTGCCCGATCACGCCGACCACACCGTCGTCGACCAGTTTCTGCGCGACCTGAATCGCCACGCGGGGGTCCGCCTGATCGTCCTGCACATCGAGTTCGAATTTGACCGGCTTGCCACCGATCACCGGATGCCGCGCGCTCTCTTCATCGAGCGCCAATTGCGCGCCGTACTGCAGGTCTTTGCCGACACGAGCAACCGGGCCGGTCAACGGTCCAACAAAACCGATCTTGACGACTTCAGAATCGGCCGCCCACGAAGACGACATAGTCGTGACGAGTGCGCAGACGGTGGCACTCAACAACCAATAGCGACGATTCATGATCCACTCCTTGCGTGATGTGACGTCGCGCGCGATGTGTAGGTTGGCCGATCCGATGCGCGACGCGTCGAAACCGTCCTGCGATGCTTGTCGTGACGTGAGAAAACCTGTCTGCTCAGAACCTCAAAAAAATCAAAAGCGCGTGGCGGCATAAGGCGCGAGATCGAGCGGCGGCGCACGCTGCGCGATCAGATCGGCAACGATGCGTCCGCTTACCCCGGCTAGCGTCAGCCCAAGATGCTGGTGGCCGAATGCGTAGATCACCCGATCGCTCGCGCTCGATCGTCCAAGTACCGGCACGCCGTCCGGCAAGGTCGGACGAAACCCGAGCCAACTGCTATCCGGCGCATCGAGCGCGGGTAAGGCGCGCTTCGACGAAAACGTCAGCAGGTCGATCAGCGAGCGGTTGCGCGTGTCGCCGGACCCCGCAAGTTCGACCGTGCCCGCGACCCGCAGGCCATCGCTCATCGGCGTCATGTAGAAACCGCGCTCGGCCCAGCCGACCGGGCGCGACACCAGTTGTTGCGCGCCCGGAAAGCGGACGTGATAGCCGCGCTCCGTATCGAGCGGGACCGGGTCCCCGCATTGTCTGGCGAACTGGGCGGACCGCGCGCCCGTAGCGATCACCACGTGACTAAAGTGGCGCGCGGCACCGTCAACGGTCACGGCCGCGCCTTCCGCGGAAGGCTGTACGGCGTCGACGGCCGAACGCTCCAGCTTCAAACCTTGTGCGGCGAGCTGCTGATAGAGCGCTTGAAGAAAGCCGTGAGGATCGGAAAAGTGCCAACTGTTGCTGAACAGAACGCCACGCTCGAAGATCGGCGCGAGCGACGGTTCAAGCGCCCGGATGTCGCCACCGTCAAGCACATCGAAGGCGACGCCCAGCTGTTGACGCAAATCGAGTGCGGGACGAGCCGCATCGAACGAAGCCGTGTTCGAGTACAGATAAAGGCACTCGCGCGGCCGGACAAAACGCGCCAGCTCCGGGTCCGCAAGCAGTAGCGCATAGCCATCGCCAGCGCGATCGAGCAACGCGGCGAGTGCAGCGGCGCTCGCTTCGTAACACCGCGGCAGCGAGCTCATCATGAAGCGCGCCAGCCACGGGGCGAGATGAGGCAGATACCCCCAGCGCAATCTGAACGGACTATCGTTCGACAAAAGAAAGCGTGGCAGATCGCGGAACACGGAGGGGTTGTTGACCGGAATGCACGCATAGTGCGCGAAGGTCCCGGCGTTGCCGAACGACGCCCCCTGCCCCACGCCGGCCGGATCGAATAGCGTGACCCGATGGCCGTCGCGCATCAACGCCGCCGCGCTCGCAAGGCCGATGAATCCCGCACCGATGATGGCAATCTCCGACATCACTTGCGCCCTTCCAACGCGCCGCCGCCGGACGCGGTCATCGCGACCGGCCACTGGCGAAGTGCAGCGCCAGGCTTCGACGCGGACGCGGCTGGAGAGGACTGCGGAAAACGCATGGGGACACTCCTGGAGACGGAATCAGGACACTGCCCGGCGACACCTTGGCACGCACGCCACCAGACAAACTCTGGCAATCAGAATCACACAATATTTTTTTGTGTGCAATTAATACCCACATTGTGTGGCTCTGGAATTTTCCCTGGATGGTCCGTGGCGCAGTCCTTGCAAACAACGGCACACGGGAAGCCAGCCGTTCCCGAGAGCCATTTTTAGGCGTTGCGCGGGCGCATGTCTGGTATAGAATCGGCAAAATTCCGCACAATCGCGGACAAAGCTGTTTTGCATGGAGACATTGGTTCTTATGGCTTCTGGCAAAGACACGACGCGTGGGGCCAACGGGGCGCCGGCGCAGACGAAGCGTTCCACGTATGTCGAGGTGTCCAGCTCGATCGAAAGCGAGATCCGCAGCGGCATCTATCCGCCGGGCAGCCGCCTGCCGCCGCAGCGGCAACTGGCCACCGAACTGGGCATCAATGTGTCGACGGTGTCCCGTGCGTACAAGGAATTGCAATTGCGCGGGCTGGTGATCGGCAGCAAGCGGCGCGGGTCGCTCGTGACCGGCGGGGCGATGCCGAGCGTCGAACCTGCCCAGGCGGCCAGCAACGCGGCGATCGACCTGACCGTCAACCGGCCGGCCACGGGCGAATTCCTGAACTGCCTCGCGCGCACGCTGGCGGAATTGCCCCGTGATCCGCGGTTTCCGCAATTGCAGGAGTACCAGCCGCCGCAAGGTCCCGCCTGGGCACGCGCCGCCGGCGCCCGCTGGATGGCCGCGCCGGGCTTCACACCGACGCCCGATCACGTGGTGGTCACAAGCGGCGCCCAGCACGGTTTGTATGCCGTGCTGAACAGCCTGATCGGCACAGACGGCGTGATCCTCGCCGATCAGCTCACCTACTACGGGCTGAAAGCCCTGGCGCCGGTATTCCAGTTCGAAATCGTCGGCATTCCGAGCGACCGCGACGGCCTGCTGACCGACGAGGTGGAACGGGCCTGCCGGCGCATGCCGGTGAAGGCGATTTTCACGGTGCCGAACCTGCAGAACCCGACCGTGACGACAATGAGTCTCGAGCGCCGCATGGCGCTCGTCGACATTGCGCGCCGGCACGGCGTGGCGATCATTGAAGACGACGTCTATGGGCCGTTGGTTTCGCAGCGGCTGCCGACCATCGCGAGCCTGTGTCCGGAACTGACGTTTCACCTCGCAGCGACCTCGAAGATTCTCGCGCCCGGCCTGCGGCTCGGCTACCTGCTGAGTCCGCCGGACAGTTCGGCGCTTTGTGCGGAGGCGGTGCGCACCACCGCATGGATGCCCGCGCCGATGTCGATGCTGATCGCGTCAATCTGGATCGAGGATGGCACCGCGCGCCACATCATGGACGCGCAGCTTGCCGAAATTCGCGCACGGCAGGATCTGGCGCGCGAGTTGTTGCCGCAGGAATTGCTGCAGACCGATCCGGCGTGCATGTTCGTGTGGCTCAAACTGCCGCCGCCGTGGCGTGCCGACGACTTCGCGGCGAACGCGAAGGCGCGTGGCGTGGTCGTGATGCCGTCGTCGGCGTTTGCCGTGGACCGCTCGGAGATCGAGCACGGTGTGCGGATCAACCTCGCGTGCGCGACGAGCCGCGATCAACTTGTGAGCGCGTTGAGACTGTTGACGGGCACATTGAAAGATCGTCCCCGGGCATTGTTCGGGACGATCTGATGGGCGGCGCGGCATTGCACCGCGGGGACGGTGGCCTAGCTCTTCACGCCGCGCCCGGCGCAAGCAGACAGCGTGACGAGACGCTCCACACTCAGCAACCGGGCGATGCGTTTCAACGCATGACGCACGCGGCCACGTAGATGCGCCACGCGCATACGCCGCCAGAAACGGTCCGGCACAAAATCGGCGAAACGCGCCTCGCTTTCCAGCAACGCCTTGCCGCCTGGCAAATGGACAAACGAACAGCAGCGAAACCAGCGCACGTCGCGATAATTATTGCCGGGCCAATGGCGGCCGACTGCCTGATAGGCGCCGACCTCGATCAGACCCTGTCCTTCGTCGACCAACGCATTCAGCGCCGCGGAAATAAACGCTTCGTCGCCATGATGTCTCAGGCGCTCGATTTCGATGAGATAGCGCGCGTAACAGGCCCGCGCGCACGGCACGAGCCGGCGTAATGCAGCGGGCGTCGCAAGAAGAAATTCACCGCCGTACCAGCGCGGATTCCTGAGCCGCCTGTCTGCAACAATTTCCAGGTCCGCCACGACACGTTCGCTACCGTACGGCGGAAATACCTGATCCGAAATATCGAATGCGCCGAGCCCCGCTTCAGCGCAGCGCTCGATCAGATTGTGGGCGAGCGGCAGCAACGCAACCATGTCGGCATCGAGCAGCAACAGCATCGTGTCGGCCGGCAGCGAATCGGCCATCTGGTCCATCAAATCCAGTTTGAAATGCGCGGCGTAAAACGGCGTGTTTTTCGGCAACTCGATCGTCGCATTTAACGTCTTCAGCGCGGGCCGGTGCGCGGGTGCCATGCTTTCGAGCCGTTGCGCGACCAGCGCCGGCGCGTTGGTCATGATCGTCAGCGTCGGCATGCCGACCTGCCGCAAGCTGTTGTTCAGGCAGATCGCCTGACTCACATAGGACAACGGATTGCGATTCCTCGAGTTAGGCCCCGGACTCGCATCGACATCCACATAAACCAGTGTGCAAGGAAAAAGATTCACGGTGCTCCTCACCAGACGTGAGAAACGGTTCGCTTTTTCCAGCGCTGCCGTTATGGTTCGCGGATTGATCCACAGGTTCTTTCAGGGGCCAGGCCAGAAGCCCGCGCGAGATGCGCAGCCGTTGTGCCGCGGCTCGCGCCTTCATGGCGCCACGCTTGAGCCGGGTGAGCTGATCTGCGGAGATGGAGTCGGATGAACCGGGGCGCAGATATCAGGTATGAGCTATCGTTTCACGTCCGTGCATTGCCTTTCCGCCAAAAGCCAGCGCGACGCAACGCGAGTGCCGTCAATCGGCTTTCGGCAGGTCGAAAGTACGCGACATGGCTGGTCGCTTTAACACTTGAGTGAACAAGTTACCTGGCTGCCGCGCAGGAACTTCGCCTCAACCTTCGGCGGCGCTGTCTTCCCCGTATCGCATGCCATGCGCGCTGAGCAAACGGTACAGCGTTGCGCGTGAAATACTGAGCTCGCGCGCAGCGTCGCCGAGCCGCCCGCGATGCCTCAGCAGCGCGAGTTCAATGGCCTGCCGCTCCGCTGTCTCACGTGCCTGCGCCAGTGTCAGTGGCGCGGTCGCGACGTAGCCCGACAGTTCGAGATCGTCCGCGGTGATTGTGCGCCCCTCCGACATCACCATGGCGCGGCGAACCCGGTTGATCAGTTCCCGTACGTTGCCGGGCCAGTCATATAGATGCAGCGCCGCGATCGCGTCCGGAGAAAAACCGTACAGCCGACGGCTCGCATCCTTCCTGTAGCGATCCAGCGTGTACAGCGCGAGCAGCTCGATGTCCTTGCCGCGTGCACGAAGCGGCGGCTCGTCGATCCTCAATACGCACAAACGGTGGTACAGGTCCGCGCGAAAGCGTCCGTCTTCGATGGCGGCTTCCATATCGACGTGGGTAGCCGAGATGATGCGCACATCGACATCGATCGAACCGTTGCCACCCAGACGGTCGATGGTGCTTTCCTGCAGGAAACGCAGCAGGCTAGCCTGACTCTCGAACGACAGATCGCCGATTTCATCGAGAAACACAGTGCCGCCGTGAGCGGCTTCGACGCGCCCTATTCTGCGTTGATTCGCGCCCGTGAAAGCGCCACGCTCGTAGCCGAACAGCTCGGATTGCAACAGGTGCGGCGGAATTGCACCACAGTTGATGGCGACGAACGGCGCGTTACGGCGCGGCGAGCGCGCGTGAATCGCCGCCGCCGTCAGTTCCTTGCCGGTTCCCGATTCACCGGAGACGAAGACGGGTGCGTCGTTTGTCGCGACTTTGCGGATGGAGCGGAACAACGCGAGCATGGCATCGCAAGTGCCAATCATCTCGCCTTCAACCGTGGACGTATCGACGAATATGGGTTCGCCGAGCAAGATCATGCCGCATGCATGGCCTACCGTATCGACAATCCTGGCGTTCGCAGCGGGGAGCGTGACGTAGTCGAAGCAGTAGTCGCGAACCAGCCGGCGTACGTCGGCGTCATCGAGTTCCGGCGCGGCGGTCATCGCCACCCAGCCTATGTTCGGCATCGCAAGGCAGGCTTCCAGCGCGGCAATGTCGCGGGAGTCGAACACGCTCGACAGGTCGACCAGCCCGCCGGCCAGCGAGCCGTCATCCATGGCTCGCCGAACGTTCCGAACCGAATCGATGATCTGAACCTCCCAATCGCGCGCCTCGAAGCTCGCCAATAGATCCGGCAATGGATCGCGCGTGAAGTAGATGACATGCCGCGTTGTGGCCTTCATTTTCTGCATTGTTTTTTGTTTTCCCGCAGAGTCTGCCCTGACACATGGTGCGTTCAGGTCCCTCGCCGCTGCGTTGTTTCCTGCTGCCGCGCTAACGCGGATGCCTGTCCTCGTGAATCAGGCGCCTACTGGGTGCTGCCATTTCTTCGCGCATCGGATTCCGGCAAATCGACGGGGCCGGGAACGTACGCTGGCGAGAAAGCGGATGCGATAACGACCGCTGATCATACGCGGCTACAGGACCGCTGCAAGGGTTCTGACCATATTTATCGATTACGTTCGGACGCATGCCGTGCGGTGCTTTGTCTGAACAAATCAAGGGACAAGCTGATCGGGCGGCCGCGTCGGCTGGATAAGTCATGCAACGGGCATATTCGATGATGCGGAGGACATAAATGCGCCGCGTACCCCGCATTGGCGTCGATATCGAGCCGGCGCCACGTGCGTTGGCGTAGTTGAGGCGACGTGCCTAAGGCCTCAACTTCCTGAACAGTTTGCGAATCTCGGCAGCGAGCAAATCAGGCTTCTCCATCGCAGCGAAGTGGCCTCCGCTCGGCATGTCGGTCCATTGCACGACGTTGAAGGTCCGCTCGAGCCACGTGCGCGGCGGATGATTGATCTCGTGAGGAAAATGGGCGAATCCCACCGGCGGCACGACGCGTTGGCCCGCGGCGAAGCGCATCGGCTGCAACCGGTTTTCCCAATACATTTGCGTCGATGTGCCGATACTCTGCGTGTACCAGTAGAGCGACATGTTGGTGAGCAACTCGTCTTTCGAAAACACCCGCTCGATATCACCGTCGCAATCACTCCACGCGCGAAACTTCTCGCCGATCCATGCAGCGAGTCCCACCGGCGAATCGTTCAACGAAGCAGCCAGGGTCTGCGGTTTCGTGGCGTGCATATGGGCATAGCCACCTTCGAGCGCGGCCCATTCGTTCTTCTCCCGCAGATAGGTTTCCTCTGCGAGCGTGAGCGGTGTCTGCGCAGCGCCGTTGGCGGGTTCGTATGAACTTGGCAAGAAGTTGAGATGAATGCCGTCGACACGCTCGTGATGCCGTGCCGCAAGCGCGATCGAGACGCCGGCGCCCAGATCGCCGCCTTGCGCACCAAAGCGCTCATAACCGAGGCCACGCATCAGGGACGCCCACAAGTCCGCCACCTGAAATGCGGATGTACCGGCCTCAGCGGGAGCCTGCGAGAACGCGAAACCCGGCAGCGATGGAACGACGACGTCGAATGCATCGGCCGGATCGCAGCCGAATGCGGCCGGATCGCATAAGCGGTCGAGCAATGCGTGGAACTCGAAAAACGAACCCGGCCAGCCATGCGTGACCACGAGCGGATAACACGCCGGGCCGACACCGCGCCGATGCACGAAGTGCACGCGCTGTCCCTCGACCTCGGCGAGAAACTGCGGTTGCAGATTCAGCCGGCGCTCTGCCTCGCGCCAATCGAAGCGCTCGGCCCAGTACTGGGCGAGTTCGCGCAGCCAGGCGGAATCGGCACCTTGCTGCCAGGCTGGCGACGGCGTTGCCGGTGCCCAACGTGTCGCACGAATACGCCGGCGAAGATCGTCTATGTCAGCGTCCGGCACAGCAATCTGAAACGGCTCGATCTGCATGTCAGTTCATCCGGCACAGGGGTGTGGGGATTAACGGGCGCGTCTGACCCGGTCACGCTTCGCGGCCTTTTAGCGAAGCGAAGGCACGAGGCGCAGGCACGGAGCGGGCACGAAGCAATCTGCATGGTACACAATGAGCGCATTTCTCGTTTTGTGTCCCGCAGACCTCCATGCTTGCAGCGCTTGCGGCTCTACTCACATTTCAATGCCTTCGCGAAGGTGTGTCGTACGTGTTCCATTTGCCGGTGCCAGGTCCGGTGATCGGCATGCTGCTGTTGTTCGGTTTCATCATGCTGCGTCCACCGCTCCCCTCGCGACATACCCTTCTCAATAGCCGGATAATGAGACTTCCCTTCCCTTACTCATTGAGAGGAGCATGCCGCAATGTCTGCCTATGAATCCAAGGTGCCGCGGGTACTGTTGACGAACGACGACGGTATCGACGCACCCGGCCTCGCCGTACTCGAGGCAGTTGCCGCCGAGCTCGCGCATGAAGTCTGGGTAGTCGCGCCGGAGCACGATCAGAGCGGCACGTCGCATTCGATCAGCCTGCACTCGCCGCTGCGTGTCAGCCGCCAGGGCGAACGGCGTTTTGGCGTTGTGGGCACACCGGGCGATTGCGTCGTAATGGGTGTGCGGCATCTGATGCGCGCCGCGCCGCCCACGCTGATTCTTTCCGGCGTCAACCGTGGCGGCAATCTCGGC
>NZ_JAQQDU010000138.1:0-17520 GCF_046027825.1 Paraburkholderia sediminicola | reverse complement strand
TCGCATCCGGTCGACCCGCAGGAAATCCTGTAGTCTTTTTAAACAAACAGGCTGCTTTGTATAAAAAAGGACAGGGATTTGGGTCCCTGTCCTTAAATCAGCCCCGCCCGGCAAGCCCCCCAACAACACGCTAAGTGAGCGGCTCGCATTTCATTGATCGGGCTTTTTTTGCAACTCGATTTTGCGATAACGACTCGCTTACTTCGTGAACTGATCGGGAACCTCGGTCACGCGACGTTGCGACATGCGATTGATCCATTCGGTCCCGCCTGTTCCAGGCGGATTGATCGGCGCAGCAGGGCGCGACGGCGGCGCAATATTGCGCAGGTGTGTGCCGGCTGACGTGGTCATCGACGCGTACTCGTCGGTGCCGAGTTGCGATGGCGCGGGCGGCGAGTAAGGACCCGCCGACGATGGCGCCGGTGAGGTTCGATGTACGATCGCCGGCACCGCGACCTGCGGCACTTCGTCTTCCATCGGCGAGATGTTTGACAACCGCGGTGCCAACCGCGTCGCGATGGTGGCCGGCGAATTGCGGACGCTTCCTTCGTACAGGTTCGCGGCGGCCTTGCGTTGCTTATCCGCGGGGCGCGACACGTTCTTGCCGGCTGTAGCGCGTACCGGCGTTGCCTTGACTGGCGTGACGACTTCCGTGGCGGGACTTGCCGTGAAATCGCGTAGCGGAGCCGCCATAAGTGCGTTCGGCAAAATTTCAGGCGATGCAGATGCAGACGCAGACGCAGACGCAGACGCAGACGCAGACGCAGACGCAGACGCAGACGCAGACGCAGACGCAGACGCAGGTACAGGTACAGGTACAGGTACAGGTACAGGTACAGCCGCACCCGCGCCCGCCACGAGCACTGGCGACGACGCGGTGCTCGGTGCAAGCACCGCCGCACGGTTGTCGCCGATGGCACTGGGAATGACAGCGGCGTCAAACGAATGACGAGGCGCCAACTGCGCCTCCTGGCGAACCGCGACCTTGCCCGCTGGTTTGACATCGCTAATCGTCTGACGCTGCGGCAGATGACCGAACGCAACCCAGGCAAGCATCGCGGCGCCGCCGAGTGCGCAGGCGCCGCCCGCTAGCGCACCCCAATGCACCTGTGTGCCGCGCGGCGAGGCCGGAAGCGCCGGTGCGCTAACCGGCGAGAAAGCTGCGGCCTCGGTGGACACTCGCAAAGATTCGTCGACCGGCTCGTCGAACACAGTTGTCGAGGTAGCAGGTGAGGTGAAACCTGATGACGCAGCCGGTGGCGTGCGTGACGATTCCCACTGGCAGAGTGCGCGAATCGCCTCCGCATTCAGACAAAAGGTACGTAACACGGCCGCATAAAGCGCCTTGAGTTCCGCCCGCAAACTTTGCCCAGGCGGCAGCAGCGCCCAATCGCGGCCAAATGGCGCGGGCAACAGGCGGCAGAGCGGCGACAGGCTCGGCAGCGCCATGGAGCCTTCGATCAGGGTAAGGGGGATGGTGGTCGACATCGGTTTCTTCGCAGCGCCTCGTAAAGGAGCCGCGGGCTTGCGGCTCAGGGGGCTCTGGCTTCTGAGCGATGCGTATGAACGCGCGGTACACAACGCCATAGGGAAACGCCATACTCAGATCGAGCACGCCGCCGCATGACGTGTCACTGTGAAGCCATCGGGGTATGGAAGATGATGCCTGGAAGCGGCCGAACTAACGATCGGATTGTTCCGAAAAACGCGCTGTTCTGTCCTGAGTCGGCCCCGCGCTGGACGACGATCAAACCAGGGCGCGCTTATCTCATCGATCCAGCCGGTACACGTAGCGCAACGCGGTGATATCCACGCCACCGATCTGGTCCGGTTCCGCGCCGACGAACTGCCAGCCGTGCTTCTCATAAAAGCCGATCGCCGGCGTGTTGCCTTCAAGCACGTAAAGGTACAACTGCGTCTCGCCTTGCGCGCGAGCCCAGTCTTCGGCAGCGCGTATCAACAGCTTGCCTGCGCCGATGCCCTGGTGCGCCGGCAACGCGTGCAGATTGTCGAGCAGGACACCCCAAGCGGACTCCGGTTGCTGTTCGACACAAACGAAACCGACCGGCTCGCCCGCGAGCTCGGCGATCAGGACGATGCGGCGCTCGCCGCCCGGTGCACGCAGGCGCGCTTCCCAATAGGCGGCGCGCTCCCGCGTGACCTCGCCGTCGAGGAACGCGTCCGGCAACAGGCCGCGATACGTAGCCTGCCAACTGGTGCTATGGATTGAGGCGATCAGCGCTGCATCCGCGAGGGTTGCAGGACGCAGTGAAAGTGCGTGGGAGGGTTGCATCGGAACGGTGCTCAACGGGAATTGCCTGTCTGCAAAAAGTGTATCGCAAGGGTGAGCGGACGTTGTCTGTAATGAAACTGTATGGAATGCGCGACAGTGCCATCAACGGTAACATTACGTGTTGCGAACTCTGGGTATTTCACAACGTTTACCCTGATACCGCGCGAATGTGTTCAGCATGAAAATTCAGCGCCCCCGGCGCGTTCCAAGAAATTGCCTGTGGCATCCGCTTGCCGAGCGCAGTGGATCGATTCAACTGCCCGAGCGCCACCCGTCTGCGTGGCAACGGGTTAATAAGAGAATGTCATGTCTACTGCGTCACACGCCACGTCCTCATCCAGAGAATCCAAGGTCAAGACAGTTTTCCGCGTGGTCAGCGGCAACTTTCTTGAGATGTACGACTTCATGGTCTACGGCTATTACGCGTCAGCGATTGCCAAGACCTATTTCCCGAGTGGCAGTGAATTCGCCTCGCTGATGCTGTCGCTGTCGGTATTCGGCGCGGGCTTCCTGATGCGCCCGCTCGGCGCCATCGTGCTGGGTGCCTATATCGACCATCACGGCCGGCGCAAAGGCCTGATCCTCACGCTCGGCCTGATGGCGCTCGGCACCCTCACGGTCGCCGCGATTCCAGGTTACGCGACCATTGGTGTGCTTGCTCCGGCGCTCGTGCTGTTCGGCCGGTTGCTGCAAGGCTTCTCCGCCGGGGTCGAACTGGGCGGCGTATCGGTCTATCTGTCGGAGATTGCTACCAAGGGTAACAAGGGCTTCTATTGCGCGTGGCAGTCGGGCAGCCAGCAGGTTGCCGTGGTGTTCGCCGCGCTGATCGGCGTGTTCCTGAACAAGTGGTTGCCGGCTGACCAGATGACGGCCTGGGGCTGGCGCGTGCCGTTCCTGATCGGCTGCCTGATCGTGCCGTTCCTGTTCCTGATCCGCCGTTCGTTGCAGGAAACCGAGGAATTCAAGGCGCGCAAGCATCATCCGAGCATGGGCGAGATCATGAAGACGATGGTCGCGAACTGGGGCATCGTGCTGGGCGGGATGGGCATGGTCATCATGACCACCGTGTCGTTCTACATGATCACGGCCTACACGCCGACCTTCGGCAAGGAAGTGCTGAAGCTGTCGTCGATCGATACGCTCGTCGTCACCGTCTGCATCGGTTTGTCGAACCTGATCTGGCTGCCGCTCGCGGGCGCGTTGTCGGACCGCATCGGGCGCCGTCCGGTGCTGCTCGCCTTCACGATCCTGACGATCGTCACCGCATACCCCGCGCTGCAATGGCTGGTGGCCGAGCCGTCGTTCGTTCGCCTGCTGGCGGTTGAGCTGTGGTTGTCATTCCTGTACGGCAGCTACAACGGTGCGATGGTCGTGGCGCTGACCGAAGTGATGCCGGTCGAAGTGCGGACCGCCGGTTTCTCGCTGGCCTACAGCCTGGCTACGACGATCGGCGGCTTCACGCCGGCCATCTCGACGCTGCTGATTCACACCACCGGCAACAAGGCCGCGCCGGGGCTGTTCCTGGGCGTTGCGGCGATCTGCGGGTTGATCGCGACGCTGGTGCTGTATCGCACGCCGGAGTCACGCAATCAGTATCGAACGGCGTAAGGGTCGGCTTAAGACTGGCCGTTTATCCGGACAAACAAAAGCCCCGCGTTCTCACGAGAGCGCGGGGCTTTTTGTTGGGCGCCGCATGGCGACGGATTTCGCTGAGCCTGGCCCAGTTAGCCGCGGCGCAATTCGTTCGCCACCGCCTCCACCACATCGCCCCACGCGCCGGGTTGCTGCTGGCGCAGCAGCGTTGCGCCCGGATACCAAGGGCTGCGCGTCTCGCCGACGAACCAGCGCCAATCCGCAGCGAACGGCAGCATCAGCCACAACGGTTTTTTCAGGGCGCCGGCGAGGTGGGCGATCGAGGTATCGATCGACACAACCGCGTCGAGCCGCTCGATGATCGCCGCGGTATCCGCAAAATCGCCAATCCGCCTATCCAGTCGATGAATCGACGTCGCGCGCGAATGCGCGTCGAGCGCCGCGCGTTCTTCGGTGCTCAATTCAGGTTGCAGCACGATCCAGTCGATCCCTTCGAGCGCGAACAGCGGTGCGAGCGCGGCGAGCGGCATCGAACGGGTTTCGTTCTGCTGGATACGTCCTGACCACGCAATGCCGATCTTGCGCTTGGCGTGACCGCCGAGCGAACCGCGCCATTTGCGGCCGTAAGCCGGCGGCGCGCTGAGGTAGGGCGTGCGGCCGGGAATCGTGTCGTAGGTCGTGCCGAGCGCGAGCGGCAAGCTCAGCAGCGGGCATTGCAGATCTGCCGCTGGACGCGGTGCGCCCTGGGCGATCAACGTCACGCGCCAGGCTTGCGCGGCCGGTGCAAGCAGCGGCAGCAGTTGCGGCTGCACTTCGAGCACGACGCGCGCGGCACGCTGCGCGGCCAGCGGCACGAAGCGCACGAATTGCAACGTATCGCCGAAACCCTGCTCGGCATGGACGAGGAGCGTGCGTTGTTCGATCGGCTCGCCGTGCCAGCGCGGCAAAGTATGGATGACCGGCTGCGCGGTGGTCTGCAACCGCCATTCGTATTCCGGCAGCCCGCGCGCGAAATCGCGCAGCGCGAGCCATGCCAGCGCGCGGTTCATATGCGCGGACGCAAGGTCGGGGCGCAAGCGCAGCGCCTGATCGAACGCCCGCACAGCCGCCGCGTGCGCGCCGAGCGCTTGATGTGCTGTGCCGAGACTCAGCCAGGCGAGCGCGAATTGCGGATCGAGGCCGACCGCGCGCTCGAGATAGGGCAGCGCCTGCGCATGGCGCCCCAGCGCTGCAAGCGCGTTGCCGAGCCCGAAGATGGTAGGCGGCAGGTTCGGCTGCAAAGCCAGCGCGGCCTGGAAAGAGGCGACCGCTTCTTCATGGCGGCCGAGGGCGTCGAGCGTATTGGCGAGGTTGAAGTGCGCGGCGACGAAACGCGGTTCGGCTGCCAGCGCCGCCTGGAAGCGCGGAATCGCTTCGTCCGCGCGTTCAAGCGCGTTCAGCGACATGCCCAGATTGTTGAGCGCGCCCGCATGCCCCGGGCGCAGTTCGAGCGCGCGCTGGAACGACGCAATCGCTTCCGTATGACGGCCGAGCGCATGCAATGCGTTGCCGAGATTGTTATGCGACGAGGGGTCGTTCGGCTGGAGGCGCAACGATTTCTCGAAGGCGTCGGCGGCGTCTTCGTGGCGGCCCACCGACGCGTAGGCATTGCCCAGGTTGTAGTGCGCCATCGGGAAAGACGGCGCTAGCGTGAGCGCATTGCGGAACTGTTCGATGGCGTTGTCAATCTGGCCCAGCGCCTTCAGCGCGTTGCCGAGGTTCAGTTGCAGCGCGGCGTCTTCCGGGCGCAGGTTCACCGCGCGCCGCACGAGTTCGGCGGCTTCGGCGTGCTGGCCCTGCTGGTGGCGCAGGACGCCCAGCAGGTGCAACGCATCGACGTGCGCGGGATTGCCGTCGAGCGTCGCGCGGTAGCCGCGTTCGGCGTCGTCGAGGCGGCCGTCACGATGCGCCGCGAAAGCGCGGTCAAATACTTGTTGCATGACGGATGGATGGCATTCGGGTGAGGCAGAGGCCGCATTTTCCCACACTCGCCGGGCCGCTCTCCGATTTGACCGGTTGTCTCGATATCTATAACATATGAATACCTGTTCATATGTATGCTGAAGATGCCGCTTGTCATGGCTTCCACTCCATTGTTTGTTAGTGTCGAAGACCGTCCGGTGGAGACGATCGTGCCGCTGGCCGACCTGTTTCGCCTGCTCGGCGACCCAACGCGCTTGCGCATCGTGCTGGCGTGCGTTGACGAGCGGCGCGCGGTCGGCGCGATTGCGCAAGGGTTGGGCCTGTCGTCGTCGCTGGTGAGCCACCATCTGCGACTGTTGCGCGCGGCGCGGATTGTGCGCGCGGAGCGGCAGGGCAAGCAGGTGTTCTATCTTGCCGCCGACCGTCACATCAGCGCGATGCTGGCCGGCATGCTCGAGCATGTGGCCGAGCCGGCCGGCGAATTTCCTCTGGACCCGCCATGAATAAAACCACCACCCCGAACCGGGGCGCCGAAGAACGCGAGGACGACCACGCGCCGGTGTGGCTCGATGGGGAATTCGACGGAATCGATGGCGCGGATGCGCAGGTCGAAGGGCAAGAGAGCGGAGCGCGTGACCACGGAGCGCATGAGCGTGGGGCAGACGCGCAGGGTGCACTCGAGCGCGGTTCACACGACGCCGACCATGCTCACAACCACGGCACCGACGGCGCTCATAGCCACGGCACTGACCATGCTCACAGCCACGGCACCGACCACACCCATAGCCACGACGCCGACCACGCCCATGGCCACGACCCCGATCACGCCCACAGCCGCGGCGCCGACAGCCACAGCGACCATAGCCACGGTAGCCACGCCGGACACGACCATAGCCAAGGCGCCCACAGCCATGCCGGCCACAGCCACGGCGGCCAGGGCCACAGCCACGCCCACGCACCCGTCGCGGGCCACGGCCGCGCCTTTGCACTCGCCGTCGCACTGAACGTCGCGATCGTGGTGATTCAAGCCGTCTACGGCGTGATCGCGCATTCCACTGCGCTGCTCGCCGACGCCGGCCACAATCTCTCCGACGTACTCGGCTTGCTGCTCGCCTGGGGCGCAACCTGGCTCGTCGCGCGTCGTCCGTCAGCACGCTATACATTCGGCTACGGCAGTTCGTCGATCCTGGCGTCGCTCGCCAACGCGGCGCTGTTGCTCTTCGCGTGCGGTGTGATCGTCGCCGAGGCAATCGGACGCCTGATAAACCCGGCACCGGTCGCGGGACTCGTGGTGTTCGTCGTCGCGACGGTTGGCGTGGTTGTGAACGGCTTCTCGGCGTGGCTCTTCATGCGCGGCCAGAAGGATGACCTGAACATACGCGGCGCTTTCCTGCATATGGCCGCGGACGCCGCCATCTCGGCCGCGGTCGCG
This sequence comes from Paraburkholderia sediminicola, assembly GCF_046027825.1. Taxonomy (GTDB): domain Bacteria; phylum Pseudomonadota; class Gammaproteobacteria; order Burkholderiales; family Burkholderiaceae; genus Paraburkholderia; species Paraburkholderia sediminicola_D. Next base: position 10,240 of record NZ_JAQQDU010000138.1, on the reverse strand, counting down.
ATCAGCGGCCTCGTGATTCTCTATACCAACTGGACGTGGCTCGACCCGGTGATGAGCCTGCTCGTGGTCGCGGTGGTGGTGGTTGGCACATGGGGCCTGCTGCGCGATTCGGTGCGCATGGCGCTCGATGCCGTGCCGCCCGGCGTCGACCTGCAGCGTATCCGCGACTATCTCGCCGGACAGCCCGGCGTCACCGATGTGCACGACCTGCATGTGTGGGCCCTGTCGACCACCGGCAACGCGCTCAGCGCGCATCTGGTAATGCCGGCAGGCCATCCTGGCGACGAGTCGATCGACGGCATCGTCGTCACGCTGCGCGAACGCTTTTCGATGCACCACGCCACGCTGCAAGTCGACCTCGGCACCACTGAGCATCGATGCGCAATGGATCATCCTCACGATTGATGCAGCGCACCGTTGGGCGGATTGTCGGCGGCGTACACTAGAACGACCTGTCGCCTCCGGAGTTCCGCATGGACGTCGCCGCTCACGATGCTTCGCCGGTGCTGATCGTCGGGGCGGGGCCGACCGGGCTCGCCGCGGCGATGAGTCTGGCGCGCGCCCACATTCCCGTGCGTCTGATCGACAAAGCGCTGCAACCGAACCCGCATTCGCGGGCCATCGGCATTCAGGCGCGCACGCTCGAACTGTTTGAACAGCACCGGCTGATCGAGCCGTTTCTCGACCTCGGTCATCGCGCGCGCATCGCCAATCTTTTTTCCAATGGCATGCGTCTCGCGCGTCTCGACTTCGACCCGCTACGCACGCGCTATCCGTATCTGCTGTTTCTCGATCAATCCGTGACCGAACGTGTGCTGACGGAGCACCTCGCCACGCTCGGCGTGAAGATCGAACGCGGCGTTGAACTGATGATGTTCGCGCAGGGTTCCGCCAGCATTCAGGTGACGTTGCGTCGCGCGGACGGCCATACCGAGACCCTGCGCCCGTCGTACGTGATCGCTGCTGACGGTGCGCATAGCACGATCCGCCACCGGCTCGGCTTGAGCTTTGCGGGCAAGACCTTCGAGCAGACGTTCCTGCTTGCCGACGTGCATGCCGAAACCGATTGGCCTGAAGACGAATTCCATATCTTCGCGTCAGGCGAGGGTCTTGTCGCGCTGTTTCCGATGGGCCATGGCCGTCATCGTCTGATTGCGGATCATCCGCTCGAACCGACCACCGTCCCGGAGCAGGCCACGCCTGCCGTGCTCGGTGAACCGTCGCTCAACCGGGTCTCACCGCCGTCGCTTGCTGAATGCAAGGCGCTGATTACCCGGCGCGTGCGGGAACGCGTCGACGTGTCGGAGCTTGCATGGTCGTCGTATTTCCACCTGAATAGCAGGATGGTGGAGAGGCTGCGCGTCGGCCGCATCTTCCTCGCGGGGGATGCGGCTCACGTACACAGCCCGGCCGGCGCGCAAGGGATGAATACGGGCATTCAGGAAGCGTTCAACCTCGGCTGGAAGCTCGCGCGCGTGTTGAAAGGCGCGGCGCCTGACCGCCTGCTCGATACGTACCACAATGAACGGCATCCGATCGAGCGTGACGTGCTTCGGCAAACCGGTTTCATCACGCATATGGCCGAGGCCGATCATGGACCGCTGAAGCTCCTGCGCGAGCGCGTGATGCCGGTGCTGGCCGCTCTCGGTCCGCTGCGCGATGCGGCGCGCATGACCATCAGCGAGTTGTCGGTGCAGTATCGGCGCAGTCCGCTGACGCTCGAACGCCTGCTCGACGGCGGCCCGCGTGCCGGCGAGCGGGCGCCGGATGCGCTGGTGCATGTGGTGGATGGGCCGCTTGGCCGCGCGCCGGGTGTCGGTTGCATTTTCGATCTGCACGATCCCGCGTTTTTCTCATTGTTCCTGCTGGTCCCGCCGCTGCCCGTCGACGAAACGCCGCTCGATCCGGCCGCCAAACATGCGCCGCCGCCGGATCCGGAATTGGAGCGACTGGCCGCGGAAGTCGAAAGATTGTTGCCGGGCGCAGTACGCATCTGGCGCGTGACCGATACGAGCGGCGAGGGCGCCCCGGCGCTGTCCGAATCATATGGACGCACCAGGCCATCGTTCTACCTGGTGCGGCCGGACGGCTACATCAGCGCGCGCGGGCGCACGGGCTCCGATCTGCACGGCTTGCTGCGGCATTGCGAAGCGTGGTTCACCGAGGGTGGAGTGATACCGGAGCAGGCGGCGCTGTGAGATGGGCCTGTGGGGCTGCTGTCCGATTGCCTGCCTGTCAGGTTGGCAACTGCACTGGACCGTCTGGTGGGCCTATGCGGTGACCGGGCAAGGCGGCCCCCGTAACATGGGCCTCCTTGTACACGGCAAGTGTCGGGTGAACTGCGCAGTCTAAACCGTCAAGGCTGCGGCCGGCGTCAGCCCGTCACGATGCTTGACAAGCGCTTCCCTGACGATACCTGACATCTCGATGCCGCTCGCATCCGGCTCATCGAGCGCCGTCAACAAAGCGCGTCGCATGCGCGGCTCCCAGAAGCGGCGGATATGATCGGCGATGCCGGCGAGCGCTTCTTCGCGGTCCGGCATTGAATCGAAAAAATCGCCGATCCGGTTCGCCATGTCGATCAGATTCTGATTGTCCATGGCTCGCCTCACTTACCTGACGTTGCGTTGGCCAGCTCACGCTGCTTCAGCAGATCGAGCTGCTCCGTGTTGAAGCGCGAATAGTCCTGCTGCCATTGCGACGGCTGTTCGACCGGCATCACCTGCACCGCGGTCACCTTGTACTCGGGACAGTTCGTCGCCCAGTCCGAGCTATCGGTGGTGATCACGTTCGCGCCCGATTCGGGGAAGTGGAACGTCGTGTAGACGACGCCCGGCTGCATCCGCTCGGTCACTTTCGCGCGCAACACGGTTTGTCCCGCGCGCGATTCGATGCCGACCCAATCGTCGGTCTTGATGCCGCGTTCTTCTGCGTCGTGCGGATGCAGTTCCAGCCTGTCTTCGTCATGCCAGCGCGAATTCTCGGTGCGGCGCGTTTGCGCGCCGACGTTGTACTGCGACAGGATGCGGCCCGTCGTCAGCAGCAGCGGGAATTTGCGCGTGACCTTCTCAGGCGTGGCGATGAACTTCGTAATCACGAACTTACCCTTGCCGCGCACGAAGGCGTCGATGTGCATGGTCGGCGTACCGTCGGGCGCGTTCTCATTGCATGGCCACTGGATGCTGCCGAGCTCCTCGAGCTTCCTGTACGACACACCGTGGAACGTCGGCGTGAGACGCGCGATCTCGTCCATGATCTGCGACGGATGCGCGTAGTCCATCTCATAGCCGAGTGCGCGCGCGAGCATCACCGTGACTTCCCAGTCGGCGTAACCCGGCACAGGCGGCATCACCTTGCGCACGCGCGAGATGCGGCGCTCCGCGTTGGTGAAGGTGCCATCCTTTTCAAGGAACGACGAACCGGGCAGCAGCACATGCGCGTACTTCGCGGTCTCGTTGAGAAAAATGTCCTGCACGACGATGCATTCCATCGACGACAGAGCCGCCGACACGTGATGCGTGTTCGGATCGGACTGCACGATGTCTTCGCCCTGGCAGTACAGGCCCTTGAACGTGCCGTGCACGGCGGCGTCGAACATGTTCGGGATGCGCAGGCCCGGTTCGGGCTGCAGCGTCACGTTCCATGCTTCTTCGAACAGCGCGCGCGTGATCGAATCGCTGATATGACGATAGCCCGGCAGTTCGTGCGGGAACGAGCCCATGTCGCACGATCCCTGCACGTTGTTTTGGCCGCGCAGCGGATTCACGCCGACGCCTTCGCGGCCGATGTTGCCGGTGGCCATTGCCAGATTCGCGATACCCATCACCATCGTCGAGCCTTGCGCGTGTTCGGTGACGCCGAGGCCGTAGTAGATCGCGGCGTTGCCGCCGGTGGCATAGACGCGAGCAGCTTCGCGGATGGATGCGGCAGGCACGCCGGTGAGTGCCTCCGTCGCTTCCGGCGCATTCTCGGGCAGGGCGACGAACGCACGCCATTGCTCGAACGCGCGGGTTTCGCAGCGTTCGGCGATAAATGCTTCGTTCAGCAGCCCTTCGGTCACGATCACATGCGCGAGCGCATTGACCACCGCCACATTGGTGCCCGGACGCAATTGCAGATGATGCGACGCCTTCACGTGCGGCGTATCGACGATATCGATACGCCGCGGATCGACGACGATCAGCTTCGCGCCCTCACGGATGCGACGCTTCATACGCGAACCGAACACCGGGTGGCCGTCGGTCGGATTCGCGCCGATCACCATGATCACGTCGGCCTTGTCGACCGATGCGAAGGTTTGCGTGCCGGCCGATTCGCCCAGCGTGGTCTTCAGGCCATAGCCGGTCGGCGAGTGGCACACGCGCGCGCAGGTGTCGACGTTGTTGTTGCCGAACGCGGCGCGCACGAGCTTCTGTACGAGATACGTTTCTTCGTTCGTGCAGCGCGACGACGTAATGCCGCCGATCGAATCGCGGCCATACTTCGCCTGAATGCGGCGGAATTCCGACGCCGCATAACTGAGTGCTTCTTCCCAGCTGACTTCGCGCCACGGATCGGTGATCTTCGCGCGAATCATTGGCTTGGTGATGCGGTCCTTGTGCGTCGCGTAGCCCCATGCGAAGCGGCCCTTCACGCACGCGTGACCTTCGTTCGCCTGGCCGTTCTTGTGCGGCACCATCCGCACGACCTGGTTGCCCTTCATCTCTGCCTTGAACGAGCAACCGACGCCGCAATACGCGCACGTGGTGACGACCGAATGCTCAGCCTGGCCGAGCATGATGACAGTCTTCTCCTGCAAGGTCGCGGTCGGGCACGCGGCGACGCATGCGCCGCACGACACGCATTCCGACTCCATGAACGGCTGGTTTTCGCTGGCCGCCACGCGCGATTCGAAACCGCGTCCGGCGATCGTCAGTGCAAACGTGCCTTGCGTTTCCTCGCACGCGCGCACGCAGCGATTGCAGACGATGCACTTCGACGGGTCGTACGTGAAGTACGGATTCGATTCGTCTTTCTTGTCTTTCAGATGGTTCGCGCCATCGAAGCCGTAGCGCACTTCGCGCAGGCCCGTGACGCCTGCCATGTCCTGCAATTCACAGTCGCCGTTGGCGGGGCAGGTCAGGCAGTCGAGCGGGTGATCGGAGATGTACAATTCCATCACGTTACGGCGCAGCGACTGCAGGCGATCGGTTTGCGTGCGCACTTTCATACCGGCTTCGACGGGCGTCGTGCACGAAGCGGGGTAGCCGCGCTTGCCTTCGATCTCGACCAGACACAAGCGGCATGAGCCGAACGGCTCAAGCGAATCGGTCGCGCAGAGCTTCGGCACGTTGACGCCGGCTTCGACGGCGGCGCGCATCACTGAGGTGCCGGCGGGAACCGTCACCGCCTGGCCATCGATTTCGAGTGTGACGTCGACATCGGCATGGCTCAGCGGCGTGCCGTAGTCGGTGTCGTCGAAAAATGAACGGGGCGAACGTTGTTGCGCCTGGGCTTGCGATTTGCACGCGCAGTTGCCGGAGCCGCCCTGCGGGGCGCCGGCGGGGGAGTTGAGCATGTCGGACATCTGAGGCTCCTGGGTCAGGCCGCAGCCGCTTTGGGCGCGTGATCGTGCACGTTGTCGAGACCGAAGTCTTCGGGGAAATGGTCGAGTGCGGACAGCACCGGGAACGGCGTCATGCCGCCCATCGCGCACAGCGAACCGGACACCATCGTGTCGCACAGATCGCGCAGCAACTGCACTTGCCTGGTGGACCTATCGCCGTTGCGGATCCGTCCGATCACTTCAACGCCGCGCGTCGAGCCGATCCGGCAGGGCGTGCATTTGCCGCACGATTCGAGCGCGCAGAAGTGCATCGCGTATTGCGCGAGTTCGGCGAGATTCGACGTGTCGTCGTGCACGACGATGCCGCCGTGGCCGACCACCGCGCCGACTGCCGCGTACGCCTCGTAGTCCATGGGGATGTCCCACTGGCTTTCCGGCAGATAGGTGCCGAGCGGGCCACCGACCTGCACCGCGCGCGCGGGCCTGCCGCTTGCCGTGCCGCCACCGTAGTCGAATAGCAGTTCGCGCAGCGTGACGCCGAATGCCAGCTCGACCAGACCGCCTTGCTTCACATTACCGGCGAGCTGGAACGGCAGCGTGCCGCGCGAACGGCCCATACCGAAGTCTTTGTAGAACGCTGCACCGCGCGCGAAGATGATCGGCACCGTCGCGAGCGTGATGACGTTGTTGATCACCGTCGGCTGGCCGTAGAGGCCGACCAATGCCGGTACCGGCGGCTTCGCGCGTACGATGCCGCGTTTGCCTTCGAGCGATTCGAGAAGCGCGGTTTCTTCGCCGCACACATAAGCGCCTGCACCCTTCGCCACGAACAGGTCGAAGCGATGCGCTGCCGAGCCGAGCACGCTGTCGCCGAGCCAACCGGCGGCGCGCGCCTTGGCGATGGCGGCTTCGAGCGTCGCAATCGAGTGCGGATATTCGCTGCGCACGTAGATGTAGCCGACCGTCGCGCCGGTCACGACGCCCGCGATGATCATCCCTTCGATCAGCACGTAGGGGTCGCTTTCCATCACCAGTCGGTCGGAGAACGTGCCGGAGTCGCCTTCGTCCGCATTGCAGACGATGTATTTCTGCGCCGCTTTGGCGCCGCGTACCGTGCGCCATTTGATGCCGGCGGGAAAGGCTGCGCCGCCGCGGCCACGCAGGCCGGATTCGATCAGTGCTTCACAGGCGGCGTTGCCGTCTGTTTGCAACGCGTTGCGCAAGCCTTCGAGGCCGCCGTGGGCGACGTAGTCGTCGACGGAAAGCGGATCGGTGATGCCGATGCGCGCGAAGGTCAGGCGCTGCTGCTTCTTCAGATACGGTATGTCATCGACCACATCGACGCGGCGTGCGTGCTCGCCGCCTTCAATAAAGCCGGCGTCGAACAGCGCTGCAATGTCGGTTTCTTCGACGTTCGCATAGCCGACGCGGCCTTCGGCCGTCGCCACTTCGACGAGCGGCTCGAGCCATAGCAGGCCGCGCGAACCGTTGCGAACCAGTTCGATTGCAATGCCGCGGCGTGCGGCTTCAGCTTCGATCGCTTGAGCCAGTGCATCGGCGCCAAGCGCCAATGCTGATGAATCACGAGGAACGTAGACGCGCGTCATGCTGCGACCTCCACGCATTTGCTGGCGGCTGCGAACAGCACGTCGAACTTTTGCGGTGTCACCTTGGCGTGCAAGGTACCGTTGAGCATCATCGCCGGGGATAGTGCGCACTGGCCGAGGCAATACACCGATTCCAGCTCGACCGTCGCGCCATGCCGATGCTCCGCATCAAAGCGGCAGCCGGTGTGCGTCTCGATATGCTGCGCGAGCGCCTCGGTGCCCATACTGCGGCATGCTTCGGCGCGGCACAGTTGCACTGTGACGGGCGCCGCGGGCTGCGTGCGGAAGTGGTGGTAGTAGGTGATGACGCCGTGCACTTCCGCGCGCGACAGGCTCATGGCACGCGCGAGAGGCGCAACCGTGTCGGGCGGCACGAAGCCGAGTTCGTCCTGAATGGCGTGCAGTACCGCTAGCAACGACATGCCCGGCTGCGCGTGACGCTGCACGAGCTGGTCCGGTGCGATGGCGATCGAATCGTCCAAGTGGGGGCTCCTCCAAAGTCATATATGCACTTGTTATTCATAATGCGTGCACTTATGCTTCATATATTCGATATGGGATAGCCGAACAATAGGCGGGTGATACGCCTCGTGCAATAGGAAAGAGTTGAGCATATATGATCAGGATCGAGTGCCAAGCGCAGCTGGTTGTGAAGGGCCCGGATGGCCGCGAGGCCAGCCTGTCGGACGTCGTGCCGCTGCTCGCGCTGGTGGACGAGTCCGGCACCATCGCGCAGGCGGCGACGCTTAAGGGTTTGTCCTACCGTCACGCGTGGGGTTTGCTGCGCAGCATTGAGGAGCGTTTGGGTGGTCCGCTGATCGCGAAGGAGCGTGGGCGTGGCTCGGTGCTGTCCGAACTCGGGCAGGCCGTGTTGCGCGCGCAGCGTCTGTGCGGCGAGCGGCTCGACGGCAATATGCAGGCACTCGCGAGCGAAGTCGCCAGTGAGCTGAACCGCTGGCTCGCGCCACCCGCCGACGACGTGCGGATCCACGCGTCGCACGGTTACGCCGTGGCGGCGCTGGTCACGGCGCTGGTCGCGAACGATCTGCCGGTCGATATCAAATACCGCGACAGCGCGGACGCGGTGAGCGCGCTTGCCCGCGGCGAATGCGATCTGGCTGGCTTCCACCTGCCGCTGGGCGAGTTCCGCGCGGTATGCGCCGATACGTATCGACGCTGGCTCGATCCGCAGCGTCATGTGCTCGTGCATCTGACGAGGCGCAAGCAGGGCCTCTTTCTCGGCAAGGGCAATCCAAAGGGAATCAACGGTTTGAGCGACCTGGCGCGCGACGATATTCGCTTCGTCAATCGCCAACCCGGTTCCGGCACGCGCATGTTGCTCGATCTCGCGCTACGAAAAATCGGGGTCGATCCGGACCGGGTCAACGGTTATGCGTCGACGGAACTCACGCATTCGGCGATTGCGGCGTTCGTGGCGAGCGGCATGGCCGATGTGGGTTTCGGCGTCGAGCCGGCGGCGCATCACTTCGGGCTCGACTTCATTCCGATCGTCGACGAAGACTATTACTTCGCCTGCGACCGCGCCCGGCTGGAGCGCACGCCGCTCGCCACAGTGATCGGCTTGCTGCGCGGTACGGCGTTTCGGCATAGCGTCGACCAGCTCGAGGGTTACGATCCGCGCGACTGCGGCAGGCTGCTCGATCTCGATGTGGGGCTTGGTCCAACTGCGCTGTAAGCAACTGTAAACAAAATGATGCCGTCGCCGCTGCGTGGGGCGTTTGTTTGGGATAATCTCTAACCTTCCGCTTACGCCTTAACCGCGCGCTATGCCGCGCTGGATCGATATGAAAGTTCTTCTTCACGCATGTGCTGCGGCAGCAACGGCCGGTTTGCTGTTCGCCACCGGTTCGGTTGCCTTCGCGCAGAATTCGCCAGGTGTGCCGGGCGGTATCTTGCAAGATCAGTTCCGTCTTGCTGAACATCCGCAGCTTCCGTTTGCAGCGTCGGCGCCCTCGGACAAATACCAGTCCGACAAAAAGTCAGCCATGCGCAAGCGCGGCGACAACGGCGATCCGAACGGTTGTAATCTGCAGTGTCCTAAAGACGAATAAGCGCGAGTTAGCGCTTTCGGGTTTCGCTTTTGTGTTCCACCTTTTGTGGTGCGCTTTTGTGTGCGTTCGAGACGCCGGCATGCAGCCGGCGTTTTTCATTGGTGCGCCCGGTAGGGCGCACCTACTTGGAGGTGAAAGTCCTCTACTCGCCCGACAAGGGGAAGAGTTAGCTGAACGGCAAGGGTGTCGCGGGCGACTGCGAATCTGGAGGAAGCCGAAGGCAAAGCGCTGGCCTGACGAACAGGAAGCGGATACGAGGCGACGTAGCCGGGCGAGATGTCCAAAGTCATCAAAGCCCAATACTTGCACGGAAGGCTGCGGCGTATATCCGACAGGCGTAAGCGTGAAGGTGAGTGCGCAATACCCAATGGGATGGACGCCCCCACCCGTCACGGCATGGATGTGCCAAAGTGGAAGTGTCTAGCAACCACTTGAACCCCCCGGCGCACGGGATTTGTCGAGGAGCGTACCGCGCTGGTCAACCGGTTGCGTGGGTTGCTGGCCGAGTTCGGCGTGTTTGTGCCGCAAGGTATCGGTCAGTTGCACAAGCAGTTCCTCGACCGCATTGAGGATGGCAACAATGAGCTGACAGGGCCGGCGCGCCAGGCCCTGATGCGCGGCTGGGCGCAATGGCAGGCGCTGGATGAGGAGATTGCCTGGTTTGACAGGCAGATTGCCGAGCACGCCAACCACGACCCGCAGGCGCAGCGTTGCATGGACGTATGCGGCGTAGGCCGGCTGACGGCATCAGCCGCAGTGGCGACGGTGGTGGATGCCCGCCAGTTCAAAAACGGCCGGCAGATGGCCGCCTGGCTGGGTATTGTGCCCAGGCAGAAGAGCAGCGGCGGCAAGCAGCGGCTCGGGCGCATCACCAAACAAGGCGACGACTATCTGCGCACCTTGCTGTTCCAGGGCGCGCGCTCCGCAGTCCTGACAGCGCACCGACATGACGACCGGCTCTCGCGCTGGATCGTTCAGTTACAGGCGCGCGTGGGCTACTACAAGACACTGGTCGT